>JBCCBP010000003.1:0-162148 GCA_039033995.1 Pseudomonadota bacterium
ACGGCTAAGACACCGACGGTGGTTGTGACTGAATCAACTGCAAACGGTGCTGCCGCACCTGAATAGCTCAGGGTCTACCGGGTAAGAAAATGGCGCCGCATCGATGATGCAGCGCCTTTTTTATAGTGGTTTGCCGACCCGATGCGAAATTTGATGACGGGGGGTAAATATCACAGAAACAGCGCCCCGGGCCGGCAAGATTGTGCAGTCATTTACTGCTTGTAATACATATAGCAAACCCTGTGCCAGCTTTTCTCACACAACAAGAAACTCACTAAACCACTGAATAAAAATGGTTTTTTTTAAACGCTAGAGGGCTCGCGCGGACGCTGGGTGTCGCTGGTCGCACCAAAGCGGGGCGTTGCTAGTTGGCTGTGCCTCAGTGCAGTGCAAATGCGAGCTAGAAGCCGCCTTTGGTGCGAAAACCGCCGCCGCCGCCGCTGCGGCCCACGCTGCGCGGCATGCGTACCCCGCGCGGCATACGTGGCATCCGAGCGCTGCCAAGGTTCGGGCCACGGCGGCCATGATGATGGCGCTGGCGGACTTTCTTGAATCGCTGGGCATGCCGAATGCTGCGCCACAGCTGCTCGCTGGAGAGCAGGCCGTGCATGAACTCACTCAGCATGGTGTTCAAGCGGCTATGACGATCGATACGGCTGTTGAACGCATCGTAATTCTTGCGCTTGTACCGATCCCGGATCGAGGCGAGCTCGTTGATGCGTTGCGTGTGCTTGCGGTGCAGCCCACGGTGATCGTCGAGGTATTGCTCCAACCGACGTTGATCGTCGCGCAGGCCACCGAGTTCGTCGATCCAGGCATCATCATCGCGGTCGGGCGTTAGCGCCGCCTCTCGCTGTAGCTGCGGGATCGGTTCTGCGCTGAACTGCTGCGTCAGTACCGTCATGGCTTGTCGGAACAGCGGATCATCGCCGCTACCAAACGCTTCGCGCTCCTCGATAGCGGACGCGAATGCCTGCTCTTGTTCGGTGATCTTTGCATCGAGTGCATCGAGCGACTGCTGTGCGTCAGCGACACGCTGCTCCAGTGGCTCAGCCCCTGCCGCGACGTCTGCTTGACGTTCGTAATCCGCTAGAGCGACCGCAGCTTCTGCAGCGGCCTGATCGAGTCGCTCCGTGTGTGCTGCGAGGCGTTTCGGGATCTCGTGCAGCAGGTGGTAGTTCTGGCGTGCACGCTCATAACGAATATGCCGTGCGACGGCGCGATCCATAAACCGTGAGAAAAAGCCTGCGCGGTATGCCGATGTGCCGTAGTGACGCTGCCACAAGTACATGAACATCGGATCGGCTTCGAAAGGAACCTTTTTAGCCTCTCGGCGTGCGCTCGCTTCTGCGGTTTTTTCCTCTGCCGCTGCCGCGGTGTCCAAGGCACGCTGAGCGTCGTCGCGGAGCGTCTCGTAGTGCGCATCGTTCTGCAGCGTCGCGTCGACGTCGGCCAGCAAGTCCTCGAGTGACTGCTCATGGCCGGCCAGCGCAAGTTCTGCACTCGTACGCTGTTCTCCGAGATCGTTGATCGCAGCGTCCATGTGATCGATGCGCTCCTGCAGATCGGCCAACTGCGTGTCGCGTTCGCGCAGCAATTGCGCGGCCAGTTTATCGGCTTTGTCCAATGCGTCCGCGAAGCTCTCGTCATCGAGATCCGCCAACCGTCGTTTGGCGAGGCGACGGTAAATTCTCGCTTCGGCCTGACGACTGCGCGCCAGCTCTGCGCTGGCTCGCTGCAATTCGATATCGGCCTTGCGGTACGCCTGCCGGCTTTCCGTCAGCGCTCGATCGATGTCGGCCAATAACGCGCGACCGCTGCTCATCGCGGTGCCTCCCAGCGGTGGATCGTGCCGCCCAGTGTATTCAGGCTGTATTCGATATCGAGATAGCCACGGCGCTTGCTGCCTGCTGCGGCCGCCTGAATGATGCCGTCATCCTGTTTGTCGCGTCGGACCCGATCGAAGACCGATTCGGAAACCCGGACACCCCAGCGGCTAACCTGTGCCTGACTGCCATCCTCTTCCGAATCGATGCGCACGGTGACCGCGCGATTGTTGTCGTCGATCGCTTCGACGATCAGGTAGTAGTTGCTCGCCCGGCGGTTGTTCGGCGGTTCACGGATAACGCCACTGAGTTCGCCCGGACGTGACACGATGCGGATGCGAAAATCCTGTTCCAGTTTTTCGATCATGCCAGTCAGCGCATCGGCGCCATCGTCGGCGCTCTCGAAGTCGCCGCGCCGCAGTGCCCCCGTCGCCGCAGCGAACAGGGCGTCGATCTCGGCATCGACGGTGTCGGGAATCGCGATATCGCGCGCTTCGCTATGTAGTAGTGTCAACCTCGCTGGCAACTGGTCGAGGCGCTCGAGATCCGCGAGTGCCGTGTCAGTGTCGGTCAACGCGCGCCGCGCCGCGCGGAGGTATTGATCCTGCAGAGCCAGTTTCTCGTTCAGCATGACGCGACGCGTATCCAGCGTATCGACATCGACGCCAGCGGTTTGCATGGACAGCGCGCTTTCGAGCTGTTGCTCTGACAGATCGAGACCGCCTTCGATGCGCCGCGACAATTGGTCAAACGCACCCGATAGTTCGCCATCCGGTCGCCGCCGCTGTTCGTCCTGCCAGCGCGCCACCAGCCGGTCGCGTTGGGTGATCAGCTCGTCGATATCCGTCTTGGTGGCGATGACACGATTATTCAGCTGACTGACGGCTTCGGCGCGCTCGCGCTTTTCCGGGTACTCGACGAAGCCGTACCAACCGCCAGCGATGATGCCAAACAGAGCTGCCAGCGCGCCGATGCCACCGCCAATACGCCGCCGGTTGATCCAGGCCATCAACAGCCGGGTCTTGAAACCGCCTTCTGGCGGTGCGTAGGCGTATTCCTGTTCCTTTAGGGCAGCAACGCCATTGGCGATCATCGCGTCGTCGACCGCGATGCCCTGAGCCGCGTAGGCTTTGCGCACACGCTCGATCAACGCGCGCTCGCGTGCGCTTTCGTTCAGCGCACGCGCGACGAGTTTATCCTCGTGACGCAGCATGTCGACCACATCCATGGCCAACATGACATCGCTTAACGCGACGTCCTGCTGTTGCAGTTCCGGCTCAGACATCTTGACGGTGGTTGCTTGTGACTAGACTTCGGTCGGTAGCACCAATGCGTTGCCCTTGTTGGCCAACGCGGCCATACGACGCTTGCCATCTTCGACCGCGGAACGAATCTCTTCGGCGTTACGGGTCGCTGCATCGCGCATTTCTTCGATCAGCGTGACCGAGCGCTCCTGGAAATTCACGACGGAATCAACCAGTGCTTTGACCGCATCGGCGCGAATCGTCGGGCCGTAGCCTTCCTTGATCGCCTCTTCTTGTACTTTGCCGCCGATATCTGCGAGCACCTCAAGACTCTTGCTGACCCCTTCTTTCATCGACTTCAGCGTCTCGGTGCTTTCATGCAGGCCGTGCAGGCCAGTGAACGACGCGGACAACGCGGTGAACACGGTTTCGTTAGTGCCGAAGAACATGACCGCCTGAGAGTAAACGCGCTCCTTGGCGTTCGTCGTTTGCAGCAAACGCGCCATGACGGTTTCGCTGGTGTTGTAAGACACCGTCAGGTTGTCGGAGAGGTCTTTCGAAATCTGGTAGCGCTCGTCGGCCTGTTGCAGCTTACGCAGCTGCGCATCGCGGGCGAGTTCGAGCTTCGCCATCACTTCGCGATCATCGGTTTCCGACGTCTCGATGGCTTTGACCGCATCCTGCAGTGCAGATTTCTCGGTCTCGAGCGCCGCCTCGGCCTTTTTAAGAACCTGAATGGCGAGTACTTCGGACTCTTTCAATGCGCCGCGGAAGTCGCGATAGGCATCCAGGATTACGCGTTCGCGATCGATCTGGTCGCGCGAATCCTCGGCGACTTCGAGATACGTGTCCTTGATCTTGTTAAAACGTGCGGGGATATCGCCGCGGGTTACTTTCATCCAGACGTTTTGTGCGCGCTCCCAGAGATCGATTTCGCCGTCCTCGAGTTGATCGACCATGCCTTTCGCGTCGTCACGAATCGTATCGAACGCCTCGGTAATTTCCTTATAGCGCTGACCGATGCGCATCGCTTCGATTTGCTCGCGCACGACTTCGTTAAACAACGTTGCCTGATTCAGTGTGCGCGCGATGGCCAGCGTCTTGTCTTCGTCGAGCTGCGTAATACGCTCGATCAGCGCGATCACTGGCGCCTCGTCTGTTTTCTCCGGTACGAGTCCGAGGTCGCGTAGCTTGCCCATCGCCTTGTCGAGATATTGCATCGGCGTGTTTGTCATGGTGGATCTCCCCTTACGGTTTATTCGGCGAGTGCAGCGCCTGTGAGCTGCACATCAAATTGTTGTGCGGACTGAAACGGACCCAGTCCGGTGGCGACAGTGGTGTTTTGCTGCGCGGCTAGTGTGCCATTAAAGCGCCGGCTGACGTCGCGTGTACGGCCCTCGCTATCGAGGTAGCGAATACGGACCTGAATGTTGCGTACAGCCAGCGGATTCGGATTGTTGATCGCGATCAACAATTGGCCGTTGCCATCCGTGCCGCTGCGCACCTGCAGGAAAGCACCCGGGTTGCGCGCGAAATCCATCCGCATCAATGCGGCCTGAGCGGCTTGTCCGGATTGTCCCGGTGCGCCCGCCGCTGCCGTGAAATAGCGGCGTGCGTTGTCGAGGTCATTGCGTCCCGCCGAGATCTCGCCGAGTGCCAACATGGCCGGTCCGGTCTGGAACAATTTCAGACTGGCTTGCAGATCGCGTTCGGCGGCCGTGGTTTGTCCGGCGCGTTTGCGGGCGAGTCCGCGCTGCAAATGGTAGTAGAAAAACGTGGCATCGCGATCGAGGGCGCGGGTGTATTCGTTGATCGCGGTCCCGGTGTTGTCCTGCAGCAGGGCGACGTCGCCGAGTAATGCGTAGAAGCTGGCCTCACGCGGCTCAAGGCTAATCGCCTGGCGCGCCTTGGCGTTCGCTGTTGCGTAATCTTTGGCGGCGAGTGCCTTGCGGCCCTCGTCATAGGCATTGTAGGCCGGCGTGGCATCGAGCAGCTTGCGCAATCGGCTGCGGTAATTGTCACGCCCGACCAGATCGCCGGCCTGACCGCTCGCTCTGAGCTCGTCGGCGGTGATGTTATTGGTGGCGAGGCGTTGCTGGCTCGGCGGGTGACTGGCAAGCAGATTGGGCCCGCTGCTGCGCCCGCTTTCCTGCGATAGACGCAGAAACGTCTCCTGCAGGTCGACAGCACCTTGTGGGTCATAGCCGGCGGCGGCCATGTACTGCATGCCGTAGAAGTCTGACTCGAGCTCCGCTTTGCGGCTGTACGACTGGTTCAGCAGTTGCGCGCCGATATTGGCCGCACCGGCCGCGAGGTTGCCATAGTCGCTGTCGCTCGTGACGACGGCTGTGCCGACGACCAGGGCCTGCAGCAACATACCGCGCTGAATCTGTTTGGCGCTGTGCTTGGCGGCCGCGTGCACGATCTCATGGCCGAGCACTGCGGCGAGCTCCGCCTCAGATGACATGCGCGTCAAAAGCCCGCGGTTGATCGCGATTTTGCCGCCGGGCAGCGCCCAGGCGTTGGGTACCGAGTTGTTCAGTACGACAAATTCGTAGGGCAGGTCACGCGGGCTCTTCAACGCAATGCGGTTGCCGATTTCGGCGACATATTGGCCGACACTTGGATCGAGCCGGAACTCACCGCCCTGGCTTTGTTGCATCGGCAGGTAATTCTGCTGGCCAATCTGCAGCTCTTGTGCCGCGCTGACGATAGAAATCTCGGATTTTCCGGTCACTGGATTGGTGACGCAGCCCACCAGAAGCGGAGCTAGCGCGGCGGCCGAGAGCCAGCGCCGTAGCGTTGAAATTCTGTGCATAGTGTTCTCCCCGTGGAACATTCTACACCGCCACTGCGGTTGGCGTCGTCAGGTCCGCTGCGCGAGCATGTCTGGCGTCAGCTCGGCCAGGCTACTGCAGCCCATCAGCTTCAGGTCGCGCTCGATTTCGTCGCGCATCAGGGCCATCGCGCGGTCGACGCCCGCTGTGCCAGCGCCCGCCAGTGCGTACAAATAAAACCGCCCGCCAGAACAGGCCGTCGCGCCAGAGGCCAGCGCTTTCAACACGTGCGTGCCGCGGCGGATGCCTCCGTCGAGAATAATCTCGATCTGGCCACCGACGGCATCCACAATGGCACGTAGCTGATCAAATGGTGACCGAGAACCGTCCAGCTGACGTCCGCCGTGGTTGGAAATCATGATCGCCGATGCACCGATCTCAATGGCACGCCGTGCGTCGGCCACTGACATGATGCCTTTGATCGCGAAAGGTCCATCCCATAACGCGATCAGATCGGCCGCCTGGTCCCACGTGATCGATGAACGCATTTGTTCATTGATGTAGCTGACCACGGACGACGATAGCGACTGTCCGGCGGGCAGGTAGGGAGAGACGTTTGGCAGGTCAAACGCGGGCTTGGTCAGGTAGTGCCACGCCCATTGCGGATGCGTGGCGAAGCTTGCGAGGCTCTTGAGCGTCAGGCGCGGTGGCGTCGTCATGCCGGTCATGTAATCGCGTTCGCGATTGCCGGCGACGATGGTATCGACCGTCAACGCCAGCGCATCAAAATTGGCGGCGCGGCAGCGTGCCACCAAGTCGCGATTCAGGCCGTCATCATGGTGCAGGTAGATCTGAAACAGCTTGCCGGCGCCATTGAACGCGCCGAGCTCCTCGATGCTGCGAGTGCCGATGGTCGATACACCGAACATCGAGCCATAGCGATCAGCCGCCCGGGCGATCGCGAGCTCGCCGTCGTGGTGAAACAGACATTGCATCGCAGTCGGTGAGAAGAACAAAGGCAGTTTGAGCTGGCAGCCGAGCACGTTGGTGCTGAGATCGACGTTGTCGATGCCCGCCAACACATTCGGGATGAGATCGACGCTGTCGAAGGCCGTCGTATTGCGCTGCAACGTCGTCTCGTCGTCGGCGCCGCCA
The DNA here is from genome assembly GCA_039033995.1 of Pseudomonadota bacterium. GTDB lineage: Bacteria > Pseudomonadota > Gammaproteobacteria > Steroidobacterales > Woeseiaceae > CALBPI01. The sequence continues at coordinate 7,003 of JBCCBP010000003.1, forward strand.
TCGATATAGTGGAACAGCGGTGCGGGCAACCGGCGTTTCGCCAATGCACGAAACTGGCGTGTGTTGTAACAACGCTCGAGCCGCATGCGCGGGACTACCAGCTACCGGTGTTGGGCATGGAGACCCAGGGCTCCACGGGATCGAGCGCGTCACCATTCTGTAGCAACTCGATCGAGATGTTGTCGGGTGAGCGCACGAATGCCATGTGGCCGTCACGAGGCGGTCGGTTGATGGTGACGCCCGCGTCCATCAGGCGTTGGCACAAGCCGTAGATATCATCAACGCGGTACGCGAGATGACCGAAATTTCTACCGCCGTCGTAGTCTTCCGGATCCCAGTTGTAGGTGAGTTCAATCATCGGTGCACGCCGTTCGCGAGCCAGCGCCACATCGTCCGGCGCGGCGAGAAACACCAGCGTGAAACGGCCGCCGTCGTTGTCGTAGCGACTCAGTTCTTCGAGGCCGAGCAGGTCGCAATAGAACCGCAGTGAGGCATCCAGATCGGTGACACGAACCATGGTGTGTAAATACTGCATTGGTGCTTTCCTCGGCTGATTGGGTGAATCAGCGCGGTTTCTGCTGAATCGGGGGTCGCCGCGCCTTGAGTTTTCTTGACACTCGCTGACACAACTTACGGCGCTGCTTTGTCACACTAAGCTCGAAGTTGAAACAGGAGATCCGATAATGCGAATCCAAACCCTGCTGATTACTGGTGTGCTCGCTGGCGCGCTCGTGGTCGCGAATGCTGCTGCGGACAATCGTGGCAAACGAAACGCTTCCCCGCAACAGAAGGTGGAGCGTATGACTGAAGAGCTCGGTCTGTTTGATGATCAGGTGCCTCAAATTGAAGCGATCCTGACCGAAGCTGCCGCAAAACGGCAGGAGATCGGTGATAGCTACACGCTGAATCAGCGCTCGGAAGCGCGTGCCGCCATGCGCAGCCTGCGCGAGGAGACCGAAACCCAGATCGCTGCTGTGCTGACGGACGAGCAAGCCGCGCGATTGGCAGAGCTCAAGGCCGAGCGCAAGGAACGCCGTGTGAACCGGCGTATCCAGCGCATGGAAGGTCAGCTCGAAGAAACGCCGGAGGCGTAACGGTTGGCTGGCGTGCTTAAGCCAGTACGCTAACCAACAACATCACGGCGAGGCCCAGCCCGAACAAGTAGGTTCCCAATGCCCCCAGGAACCGCATCGGGTTGGGTTTCGCTAATGTCGCAGGCAGGATCATACCGGCTGCGAACAGGTAGCGACTAAACGTCGCCATGACCATCATCGTGTAGACAAACGCCGGCTGCGGCGTTAGCGCGAGCAGGTACATCAGAACGGCTAGCATCGCCGCATACTCGCAGGTGTTACCGTGCGCTCGAGACCATTTCAGCAGCGGACTGGTTGGATCGTCCGGCACGCCTGCGCCCATCTTGGCGCTGCGACGCTGCATCGATACACCAAACCCCAACGCAAATACCAATACGCCCAACAGACCTATACATACCAATGCTAACGTCATAGCCTTTCCCCCTCGAGACTGGGTAGCGAGCATAGCGGCTGCTCGGTCGATTGCCAACGCGGAAGAGCAGATGGCCAACAGGACGAACTGTCATGCAGGTGTTTGAGCGCGTGATCGAGGACCGCGGGTCTCGCTACGCGGTCTCCGGTGGCGCGTGCCAAAACGCGACTGACGCCGAGCAGTTCGTCAAGCGTCTGGTCGCTCACAAAAAGCGCTTTGCGAAAGCGACGCACCACAGCTGGGCACTGCTCGTCGGCGATGGTGTTATCAAACGCGACGATGGCGAGACCGGCGCCGGCGCTGTAATTGCGCGTGTGCTGCAGCAAACCAATCTGACCGAACATATCGTTGTCGTGAGTCGCTGGTACGGCGGTAAGCATCTTGGTGGCGATCGGTTTCGCCATGTAGCCCATGCGGCGCGTTTTTATCTGGATCAGCTTGCGTCACCGCATTGATCGGCCGACTTTCTTCGCCCGTTTATCTTGTGGCTCGGTGCCGTTGGCCGTAGATTCCTGGCGCCCACTGCGCGACAATGCGGCGCCAATGAATACGGTTACGATCATTGGCATCGCCGGCGGCAGTTGCTCGGGGAAGACGCGGTTGCTCAAGCGGCTGGCAGAGCGCCTGGGTGCTCACAACTGCGCTGTCGTGCTGCAGGACGATTACTATTTCAGCAAGCCAGCGGCCGCCAAAGACAACCTGAAATTCAACTTTGATCATCCGGATGCGCTCGAGTTCGAGCTGCTGGCGAGCGATCTGGCGCGCATCAAGCAAGGCGAGACGATTCGCAGTCCGCAGTACGACTTCGCGCTGCACGTGCGCAAACCCGACACTTTCCGGGAAATCGAACCACGTCCCGTCATTCTCGTCGATGGCATTCTGATTCTGGACAGTGACGCTGTGCTGCAGCAGCTCGATCACAGCGTGTACATCCAATGCGCTGCGGATACCCGTCTCGATCGTCGTATCGAGCGCGACGTGCGCGAACGTGGGCGGACCGAAGAGAACGTCGTCGCGCAGTTCAATCAACAGGTGCAACCGATGCACGTCGAGTTCGTTAGACCCTCTTCTGCGAATGCGAGCAAAGTCTACGACCAGCGGGCCGTGGTCAGTGATGCAGCGCTCGATGAGCTCGTCGATTACTGTCAACGCCATGCTGCGCTGAGATGACGGAAACCTCTGCCGCGAGACAGCTGATGGGGTTGCTGCCAGGACTGTTGCTGGCCGCAGGACTCGCGTTGCTCGCGTACGCCGTTCAGCAGTGGCTGGGATTCTCGGTGATGCTGTACGCGTTGCTGTTGGGCATGCCGCTGTATCGGTTGGGCACGCGCCCGACCTTCGCGCCTGGCATCGCCTTTGGCGCTAAAAAAGTGCTGCGGTTTGGTGTCGCGCTACTCGGGCTGCGGCTTACGATCGGAGATGTGATGAGCCTCGGCTTGCCGACGCTGGCGCTGGTCGTCGCCGGTATCACCGTCGTCATGACGGGCGGTGTCCTCGCCGCTCGATTGCTGGGTCTGAAAGCCGATTTCGCTGCGTTGTGCGCGGGCGCTGTCGCGATTTGTGGTGCTTCGGCCGCGCTCGCGGTGTCGGCGGTGTTGCCGCAACACAAGCGTCTGGAAGAGCAGACGATTCTGACGGTCATCGGCGTCACGGCACTCAGCACGGTCGCTATGGTGGCGTATCCGTTGTTGACGCGCGCACTGGGATTCGACGACGTCACCGCGGGTGTGTTCGTTGGCGCGACGATTCATGATGTGGCGCAGGTGGTCGGTGCGGGCTACATGATCTCCGACGAGGCGGGGCAAACGGCGACGTTAGTCAAACTGATGCGCGTGGCTTGTCTGATTCCGGTCGTCGCGATTCTTTCGTTCTATTTTCGCGAACAACGAGCCGCTGCCGGACAAACACCGGGCCTGCCGTTTTTTCTGATCGGATTCGTTGTGCTGATGTTGCTCAACTCAACCGGTTTGGTGCCGGTCGCGGTCGCTGAGCTGCTCAGTCAGCTATCCAAGTTCTGCCTGGTCTGGGCTGTGGCGGCACTGGGCGTCAAGACATCGTTGGGCGGCCTGGTGTCGGTCGGAGTCGCACCAATCATCGCGATTACCTTGCAAACACTGTTGTTGGCTGTGTTTGTGCTGGGTGCCTTGCTACTCTGGCCGATCGTTTAGCCCACTCCCGATCGCGTTATGGCTGCGTATCCGCAGAGCGCATTTCGTCAATCTCGGCGATTTAGGCTACAGTGATACTCGCGACGACCGAAGCCGCCCCCATGGCCCGGCGATAACCAACAAGAAGACCTGTCGTGACCGATCTCACTGATCTTTTACAAGACTGGGGCAGCGCAGAGCCGAATGTTCGTAGCCAAGTGGTCGAACAGATTTACGCAGAGCTGCGCCAGATAGCCGCCCGGCATCTCGCTGGCGAGCGCGCCAACGCGCTGGTCCAGCCGACCATGCTGGTCAATGAAGCCTATCTAAAACTCTCGTCGCTGGATCGCATTCAATGGCAGAACCGTCAGCATTTTCTGGCGATGGCGGCCAGAGCGATGCGCGAATTTCTGGTCGATGAAGCACGCCGCCGCACCTCGCAAAAACGCGACGGTGGTCTGCAGGTCACGATGTCCGACGCGCTGCATCAGCAGTCCGCACCCAAGACCGACATGTTGGCACTGAACGAGGCACTGGACCGATTGGCCGCCGCGGATCCCGAGCGTGCGCTACTGGTCGAACTCCGTTTCTTTGGTGGTCTGACCGTCGATGAAGTCGCCACGCTGATGAACAAGTCGCCAGCCACAGTGAAGCGAAGCTGGCAGGTCGCGCGTGCCTGGTTGTATCAGCAGATGAACGCGGATGCTCCGTCATGAGCGATAGCCGCACCCGCACCGTGTTGTCGATTTGCGATCAATGGCTGGCAGCTTCCGAAACAGAACGTCCCGCTGTTCTGCAGGAACTTTGCGGGGCGGATACCAACCTGCAACAACAGGTGAAATCGGTGCTCGATGCGATGACTCAGGCCGGCGATGTCATCGATGCGCAACTGGCCGATCCGGAATCAGACTGGTCCGGTCGTCAACTCGGCGACTACACGCTGCAGGAACGACTCGGTGCCGGCGGCATGGGCGCCGTGTATCGCGCCACGCGCAGCCATGACGACTTTACGCAGACAGTCGCGATCAAGGTGATCCGCGGGCGTTTTATGGCCGAAGATCTGGTTCGGCGCTTTCATGCGGAGCGCGAGATTCTGGCGAGTCTGAACCATCCGTATATCGCACAACTGATCGATGGTGGGTCAGTCAATGGCGTGCCATTTCTGGTCATGGAGTTCATCGAGGGCATACCTGTCGATGACTATCTCGATCAACAACAGGCTTCTGTCGCAGATCGCATTGCGATGATTCGTAAGGTTGCGATGGCGGTACAGTCCGCGCATCAGAACCTCGTTGTACATCGTGACTTGAAACCGTCGAATGTACTGGTCACACCAGATGGTATTCCGAAGTTGCTGGACTTCGGCATAGCCAAAATGATCGATGACGACGGTGACGGTAGCGCTGACCTGACCCAGATAGGTCGTCAGGCCATGACGCCGAACTACGCCAGCCCCGAGCAGATCCTGCATAACCGCGTGACGACGCTCAGCGATGTCTATTCACTCGGTGTACTCGCCTATGAATTGCTGGCGGGCGAACGGCCGTATCAACTGGACACGCGGTCCGTCGCCGCGATGGCGGCATCGCTAACCGCGCTGGATACGCCGCGCGCGAGCCGTCGGCTCGCCATGATGTCGGACGCCACGCTGCGCGATGCTGTCGCGGCCGCGCGTGCGAGCACGCCAGAACGGCTGGCGAGAACGCTGCAGGGTGATCTCGATAATATTCTGGCAAAAGCGCTGGAGTCGGAGCCCGATGCGCGCTATCCCTCCGTGTCTGCGTTCAGCCTGGATTTGCAGCGTTACCTGGATGGCGATCCGGTCATGGCAAGAGCAGATACCTGGACGTATCGACTGCAACGTTTTGTGGCGCGCAACAAGCTCGCGGTGGTCTTTAGTGTCGCGCTGCTGGCGTCGCTGGTCGCCGGACTGGTGGCCTCTTCGTGGTCGTTCATGCGAGCCGAGGCCGCGCGCAGCGAGGCAGCGGCACGTTTCGATCAGGTCAGAACGTTGGCACGGACGATGATGTTTGATGTCTACGATGACGTCGCGCGGATCCCGGGCACGTCGACGATCCGTGCCGATTTGGCGACCACCGCCCAAGACTATTTGCAAAACCTGGCGGCCAGCAGCAATGCGCCTTTTGCTGTGCAGATGGACGCCGCAGAAGGTTACTCGCGGTTGTATACGATCCTGAATCGCGAAGCGGTCGCGGATGCGGAGGATCGTGATAAGGCCGAGGCTGCCTTTGTGGCGGCAAAAGCATTGTTCGAGTCACTAACGGCGAACCATGCGCAGGACGCGACGGTCTGGCAGCGTTACGGCATGTTGTTGTCCAATCGCGGCATGACGTCGTTAACCGTCGATAACGATCCTGATGCGGCACGTGCGGCGCTGGCAGAGGCGACGACGTATCTAGCGACAAGCCGAGAACTCGCACCAGAGGATCCGTTGATCGACATCGATGCTTTCGAGACGCGACTACGGCTCGCCAACGTCGAGAAATGGGCGAGCGAGTACCCCGCCGCCATTGCGCTGGCCAGCGATCTGCTGGCAGATATGGGACAGACGGATGGGCTGAATGCAGCGGCGTCGGTCATCGCTGGAGATGCGCTGCAATTGCGTGGTGAATCGCACTACTGGATCGATGAGTATCCGGCGGCGAAGGCAGACTATGGTGCTGCGATCGCCGCCTACGAGCGCGCGTTGTCACTAGCCGGCGAAGACCAGGCGGTCGCGAGCAAGCTGTCAACGGCGTATTGGTCGCGCGGCAACAGTCATGTGGATACCGAGGCGCCCGAGCTCGCGGCGACCGACTACGCGAAAGCGGTCGAACTGGTTGCCCTGACCGTGGCACGCGACCCCGACGACTCATCGGCCGCACGTCGGCTCGCCATCCTGCGTGCATCGCAGGCGATGGCGCTGGTGCAATCCGGTGATGGGGATACCGCTGTGCGCCTGATGAATGAAACCAACGACTGGTTTGAGCAACAGGCCAAGGCCGATACGGAGACGTCAGCGCCGCAACGATCGCTGGCGATCAGTTACTACATGATGGGCGATATTTATCGTATCGCCGAGCGCGGCGATGAGGCATGTCACTGGTTTGGCCGCGCGCTTGAGAAATGGCTGAACATCGAAGCGCGCTTTGGACTGGCTGAGTTTGACCAGGGTCAGCCGGACGATATTCGCGCCATTCTGTCCGAGTGCTCTTGACCCGCGTTGAAGCGCCTCATCACTCTTTGCTCGGCGGGAGTGATGGAAACAGGTCAAAGTCGAGCAGGAACTTGCCTGACGTCGTGACCGTGGCGAGAATGGATTCGGCTTCTGCGAGCAGTTCCGGGTCGCCAAAACACGCGCGTTGCAAGTACACCCGACGTTCGCGACCCGTCTTGGTGGCCGCGATATCACAGATGCGGAGTAACCGCCGCGCTCGCTTCAGCGCTCGTAGCTCCTCGTCTGTCTGATCCATGCGATGCCTGTCCCCTGCCGGCCGCAAGCCAGGGGACGGATGTCTGACGATCTCCGCCCCCGGCTTGCCGGATGTATAGCTAGTTGTCCGCATCGACGAGGTCGAGGATGCGCGAAGACACCGAAGTGACAGCCGACTGATCGATACGAGCGCCACCGCCCGAGTCGTTGTTGGTCATGATGATCACCGCGAATGTGCCGCGCGCGTCGCTCTCCAGCAGCCAGCCGTAGGTCAGCACGCGCAGGCCTGTTCCGTCGCTGAGGCTGCCACCTTTGAACCAGACGCGTTCCCATTTGTCGCGCAGGTTCACCACTAACGTCTCTGCCCCGTAGGCGAAATCGGCGACTTCGAATCCCGGGCTGACATCGCTGAATTGGCGCATGCCTGCCATCGCATTGCAGACATCGGTCGGACTCGCCTGCCACAGGCCACGCACGAGTACGGCTGGATTCGAACGGTTGAACACCGTGACGGGCCCGAGCGGTGTTAGGACATCATCGACGTAGTCACGCTGCGCCTGCTCCGACAACGTCAGATACGCCAGCGCATCATTCTCCGGTACCGTGAAGTAGAGGTGGAACGCTTCGTTCATCGATAGGAACGGCTCCATCGCATCCTGATTGGCATGGCCGAACTGGTCGAGGATCGCCGCGTGCGCAGCACGACCGACGAGTTTGAAGAGGTGCTCAGTCGCCGTGTTGTCGCTGATGCCGAGCATCATGGCGGCCAAGTCTGCGATGGAGGCCATCGCGCCGACCTCATCATTGATCGTGCCACCGAGTACCAGATTGTCCGCGATGATCGGAATCAGCTGATCGGCTGCCAGATCATCGTTGTTCAGCGCTTCAACGACGGCGCCCATCGTGAACACTTTGAAAATCGATGCGATGCCAAACGGACGTTCCGCGTTGCGCGCAAAGATCGGAGTGCATTGATTCGTATCGTCAATTTCGGCGACAAGCACACCGACATCCTCTGCGATCGTCGCGAGTTTGTCTGCTGCCGTTGCGTAGGTCAGACTTTGATCGGCGGCGCCGGTGTTGGAGCCGTTCAGTGGGAAGGCGTTGGCGCCGAAAAAGTCGATCAGTCCGCTCTCGTAGGTCGTACCGATCACCATGAAGCGCCCACTGGCCGGATTGCCTGCGTTGCCAATCAAAACACGCGCGCTGGTCGGGCTCATCGTGATGATGTCCTGAACGGTGCCGTTGGGGATCACACTACGCAGGCTGTCAAAGAACGCCTGCCACTCCTCGACCGGGAATGCGGCTAGCGCTGATGGGGCGAAACGCGCTTCGATATCGGCAGCAGACGTTGTGGTGGCAGCCAGTTGCTCAACAACCCAGAGTAACTGATTCGCTGCCGGCGTATCGGGCAGCGACAACGCACCGCTGGCATCGACGAACAGCGGTTCGATCGGTTTGCTGCGCGCAGGATTGAGCGGGAAGTCATCGTCGCTGTCGGCGACATTGTCACCGTCGTCATCGTCGTCCGCATTGTTGCCGATGCCGTCGCCGTCCGTGTCGACGGATTCAGCAGGATCGAGCGGGAATGCATCGGCAGCGTCGTCGACATTGTCATTGTCGTCATCGGTATCGGCGTTGTTGCCGGTACCGTCGCCATCGGTGTCGACGCTCTCGGCGGGGTCTCTCGGGAACGCGTCAACCGTGTCCTCGACGCCATCGTTGTCGTCATCGGTGTCGGCATTGTCGCCGACGCCATCGTTGTCGAAGTCAGCCGATTCATTCGGGTCGGTCGGAAATGCGTCCGCGTTGTCCCCGATACCGTCGCTATCTGAATCGGCGCTCTCGTTGGCATCGTTCGGAAACGCATCAGCCGTGTCGTCGACACCGTCGTTGTCATCGTCGGGATCGGCGTTGTCGCCGGTGCCATCGCCATCGAAGTCAGCGCTCTCACTGGCGTCCAGCGGGAACGCATCGGCGCTGTCGGCAACACCATCGTTGTCGTCGTCCGTGTCTTGTATGTCGGCGATGCCGTCGTTGTCCGTGTCAATCGGCGGCGGGCCGTCGTCACCGCTGCTGCCGCAAGCGGCCAAGGTGAGTAGCAGGCTCGCGAGCAAGGCGCGCCACAATCCGGGTCGTGTTTTTGATTTCATGATTTACCCCTTTTGGTTAGGCAGACGCGTGGTGGCGCCCTACCTAGCAAAGGCGTAGTCACGACTGAAAACGGCTCAAATTGGCGCACGCCGCATCCAGAGCGACCGTTTCGCAGCGAATTAGACATAACCCAGCCAGAAAAAACGTATTTTGTGAAATAGACCCGCGTGTCATGCCGACGCAGCTTGCACACTGCTTCATTGAAATTTGCAACCGAAACGCAATACGGCGCGGCCGTTCGGGTGACACCATGAACCTTGTTCGAATCACAATGAGCTTTTTGCTGCTGGGAATGCTGGCAGCCTGTTCTCCGACCGAGACGGCGGTCGAGGTGAACGATCTGGGTATCACCACGCCGGACACCTCGGGTATCGAGCAAACGGCTGCGGAACAGATGTTGCGTGATGCCGGTCTGCGCATCGGCACCGTGACGAGTCAGTCGAGTGATGACATTCCGATCGGTAGCGTTGTACGCACCAATCCGCCGGCTGGCACCGTTGTGCTGCCAGACACAACGATCAACATCGTGATTTCCAGTGGCACTGCCAGCGTGGTCGTGCCAGAGACGGCCGGCAGCAATGAAGCGGCAGCCGAAGCTGCGATCATCGATGCCGGTCTGACCGTCGCGGCGATACTGTCAGAGCCTAACCTCAATATTCCAACGGGCGAGGTCGTTCGCACCATCCCGGCAGCCGGCAACTCACTCGCGCGTGGTTCTGGCGTCACGCTGGTGCTATCGACGGGGCCCGCCGATGTTAGCGTGCCGAATGTGCTTGATTTGCCTGAGGCCCAGGCGGTCACCGATATTACCGACGCGACGCTGCAGGTGGGCACGGTTAGCGGTGAAGCCAGCGATGTCGTGCCGTTCGGCAGCATCATCGAGCAAACGCCGATTGGCGGTGCGATGGTCAGCGCCAACACAGCGGTGGATCTCGTGGTGTCGCTCGGACCGGCCAATATCGCCGTACCGGATCTTGCGGGCCTGAGTGAAGCTCAGGCGACGATGGCATTGACCGATCTGGGGCTTGTCGTCGGCGAGATCACCACTGAGGCGAGCGTGGACGTCGCAGCCGGTGGTGTCATCACACAAGACCCCGCGCCGATGACGCTGGTCGCCGGTACCACTGCCGTGAGTCTCGTGATTTCTGTCGGCGCGAATCCATTGCCTGTGCCGAACATCGTCGGTTTGACCGAAGACCAGGCGAATGCAGTGTTACCGAACGCCGGACTCGAAATCGGTGTCGTGACGCGTCGCTTTGATAACGTGATCCCACAGTTTGAGGTCATCAGTCAGGGCACGCCGCCCGGTACGCTGGTCGAACCGGATACGCCGCTCGACTTTGTCGTCTCGCTGGGACCACCGGTGCCGACACCAAATCTCGTCGGTTTAACGCGGGCCGATGCGGAGGCCGCACTCATTGCCGTGAACCTCGTAGTCGGTGAGGTGACCGAAGCGAATGATTTCAATGTCCCTGAAGGCAGCGTTATCAGCCAGGACCCGAATGGCGGGTTGAACGTACCGGAAGGTACAGTCGTCAACTTTGTCGTCTCGCTCGGGCCACCGACCGTGCCGGTGCCGAATGTTGTGGGCCTGACACGGGCAGCCGCCGAAACGGCGATCGTGAATGGTGAGTTGGTTGTCGGCACCGTAACCGAGCAGAACAGCATGACGGTGCCTGCCGGTGTCGTCATTAGTCAGTCGCCGGTCGCCGCGGAGATCGCCATCGTTGGCACTGCCGTCGATTTTGTGGTGTCGCTGGGTCCGGTGATGGTCAGCGTGCCGGATATCGGCGGTCTGGCGCGCGGCGTTGCTTCGTCCACGCTCACTAACGACACGTTGACGGTGGGTTCGATTACCGCGCAAGCCAGCGATACGGTGGCGACCGGTTATGTGATTAGCCAGACACCGCTTGCCGGCACGTCGGTGCCCGAGTCGAGCAGCGTTGCGTTTGTCGTGTCCAGTGGGCCGGCAGTCGACACCTTCAGCGACGAGTTCAACGTCGATTCATTGATGGATTGGTCGGTTCGTCATCAGGTCGAAGGCACCGCCGCGCAGTACACAACGCTCGACATCAACCAGTCGACGGTGGGCGAGCTGACTATCGTGCCGACACAAACGCCGGGGTGGTTTGCGGATGGCGATGCGCCGCTCGTGTTCAAGACGATGAATGGCGATTTTGCGGTGCATGTCCGTGTGCTTGCGGATAGCGTAACGAGCCCGGGACAGGCGCCGGGGTCAGACTTCAATTCGGCGGGTTTGATGGCACGCGACCCCGCGGGCGTCACCGATCCGGAAAACCATGTCATGGTGAACACGGGGCGCCAGGATGACCGCGTCGCCGGCGGTGTCGGCAGTGAAACGAAAGATACGGTCGATGCGACGTCGACGCTGATTATCGATGCCGGCAGCAACCGTGGAGACCTCGTGTTGTGTCGCATCGGCGATCAGTTCTACAGCTATCGACTGCTCGACGGCGATCCGGACTGGATCGAGACCGCCAGTTTCGCGCGGGCCGATCTGCCGTTGCAGTTGCAGGTTGGTTTGGTGGCCAACGCCTTCGCAGCACCAGCGGATCTGCGCGCGACGTTCGATTTCGTACGCTTGTTGCCAGCGCCGGTCCTCCCGACCGACTGTCTGCCCTAGAAGACGGATCCTCGCTCCGCGAGGTGGTGTAGGGCGCATCGGTCGCGAGCCCCGTTGCTCTGCACCGGTTCGACGGGCGCGTTTCCGGCATCTCGTTGATCTTTATGCGATATTGGGGTCCGTGACGCCCGCCTGTCGGGTGGATGACGGGTGTTTGTCGTGGTTGCGCGGCCGGCATTGACGGAATCTTGTGCGGCCTCAACACGGAGCAGCGCCGAATGATTGTCAGAAAACTCAGATTGCAACGCGGATGGTCCCAGGAACAGCTTTCAGCGCTTTCCGGCATCAGCGTGCGCACGATCCAACGTGTGGAGCGGGGCGCTATGCCCAGTCTGGAGACTGCCAAATCACTGGCGGCCGTGTTCGAGGTAGATCAACAATCTCTACGCACAGGAGCAACGAACATGTCCTCTCAATCCGAATCATCATCGACCCTCGACAAGCCTGTCATTGCCGACGACGAGAAGCTTGCGCTGCAATACGTCAAAGGGCTGAAGGAATTTTATTCACACGCGGGTATGTACGCGATTTTTCTGGTGAGTTTTCTTGCACTCGGCCGGTTCACGGATCCGAAGCTGGTTTGGGGCTTCGTCGGCTGGGGCGTTGGCGTGATACTGCATGCGCTCGTAGCGTATGAGGTGATTGGCCTGTTCAGCGCCGGATGGGAAAAACGCCTGGTGGAGAAGCGCCTTGGTCGCAAGCTCTGACCCACAAATTCGGTTTGCCACGACCGACGCCTGGCGCGCTGACTAGGTGGATAGCCCGGACTTTCATCGGTTGGCGCCGGTGGCTGGCAGTCGCTTGCTGGTCATCGGCGGTTTCGGTGGCATCGGTCGCGCACTAACTGGCGCGGCGCTTGACGCGGGTTTGAGCGTTTGGGTGATGGACCTGGCCGAGGTCATGGCGCGAGAGTCCGAGCTCCGCTGTCCGACTATTCCGGTGGACCTCAGAGACGAAGCGTCGATCCAGGCTGCGTTTGCAGAACTCCGTTCGGCGACGGAACATCTGGACGCAATCGCCGTTTGTTCGGGATACACGCTGGGTCACGATACGGTTGCAACGCTCGATACCGCGCGGTTCGACGACATCCTGACGGGCAATCTGCGCGGTCCGACGCTCGCGCTGCGCGAAGCGGTACCGTTGCTGGCCGATGCGGCGCGCATCGTTGTGTTGTCGACGGCGATTGGCCAGCTAGGCGCGCCCGGCTATGCGGCCTACGGTGCCGCGAAAGCGGGGCTCAATGCCCTCGTTCGAACCCTGGCAGCGGAATTGGCGCCGCGAGTGACCGTTAACGGTATCGCGCCCGGCGCGGTCGATACCGCGTTTATTCGCGGTGGCAAAGCGGCAGGCGCGAGTGAACACGGAGCACCCGAGCGCTTCGACGCAGATGCCTACAACGCACGCATACCGTTGGGTCGGATGGCTGTTGCTGAGGACATTGTAGGGCCGCTGCTATTCTTGTTGTCAGACAGCGCGCGGTACATTACGGGGCAGGTGCTGCATGTTAACGGCGGCGGGTTCATGCGCGATTAACGCGAAAAAGTCGCGGTTGCCGGTGGATGGGTCAGTATGACGACGACGGACGGAGTAACGCCAACGATTGAGGCGCAAGAGCAACGAGTGCTTGTGGCCTATGCACTGCAGTGGGCGATGCTCATTATTCCGCTGTTAGCGATCGCCAATATTGGCTATTTGTTGTGGGCGCGATCACGCGTGCCGCACGTCGAGCTGCGCTCTCATATTCACTGGCAGCTCGCCACCCTCGCGATACTCGCGCTTATCGCAGTGACAGGTCTCGGTCTGCTCGGGCTCGCTTTTGCCGGTGTCAATACCGATGCCCCTTTATCGATCGCCGCGACGTTCCTGCTTTACGGGATCGGCGCCGTGATCATTCCGTGGTTTTTCTACCGTGTGATTTTCGGCACATATCGTTTCCGTCGACAATTACCGATGCACCGAGTCTGGTTGTAGCGGCGCGTTCATGCACCAGCAGACGCGGCGGTCCGCACCAGTGCGTGTGCTACGCTTCCGCCATTCGTTGATCAGGAGAGTACTCATGTTTCGTGCTGTGAATTGTTTCATCTTGACTGTAGTGGCAGCGCTGTCGCTGACTATCTCCGCCCACGGTGCGGACGCGACCGATCAGCAAAAATCGATTCTGGTGACCGGCGCCAGCACCGGCATTGGCCGCAATCTTGCCGAAACGCTCGCAAGCAGCGGTTATCACGTGTATGCCGGCGCGCGTAAGGCCGAGGATCTCGCTGCACTCGACGCGATCGACAACATCACCGCGGTGCGTCTCGATGTCCGTCACCAGGAAGAGATCGATGCCGTCGCGGCGCTGATCCGCAAGCGTGGCACGGGGCTCTACGCGCTGGTCAACAATGCCGGTGTCGGTGGTGGCGGTCCGGTACTGAGTACGCCGGTTGATGAGCAGACGTTTATCTACGATGTGAATGTCGAGGGCGTCTATCGCGTCACGCGTACGCTGGCACCACTCGTCATCGAATCCAAAGGTCGCATCGCGACGACGGGCTCCATCGCCGGCACGCTGGCCTGGCCCGCGGGCAATGCGTATAGCGGCAGCAAACACTGGATCGAGGCGTTCACCGATGCACTGGCCGGAGAAATGGCGGCACACGGCGTCTCGGTCAGTGTCATCGAACCCGGCAATTATCAGTCACATATCCGTCGCAGTGCTTTGTTGCGTCGGTTCGATCGGATCATCGCGGAAGGTGGCGAGATGACGCCGACGATGGAGGCACAGCTTGCCGCGACCACCGAGCGTGAGCTGTCTTTCAAACTGCCCGATGAAGTCTCAGCGGCGTACATGCATGCGTTGTTCGACGAAGCACCGTTGCGGCGCTACATGGTGGTGCCGAGTGCCGAGGAGCAACAGGTTACGATCGCGACCAAGATTCAGCAGCTCGTGCAACTCAACCAATGGGGACCACACCGTTACAGCGACGAGCAGTTGCTGGCGATGTTGACCGAAGCGTTGGAAGAGACGCCATAGTCGTCGAGTTCGTCGTCAGGTCTTCGCGGGCAGCGTGATCGTCACGGTGAGACCGTGCTCTGGTGCGGTCCGGTTGTTCGCGATGATTGTGCCGTTATGCCGTTCGATCACTTGCGCCGTTAGTGCCAGTCCGACGCCCGCACCGTCGCTGCGTGCGCCTTTTCTGAAAGGCTCGAACAGAGTTCTCAGCAGGGCACCGTCCTGAATGCCGGCACCATTGTCGATCACCTCGATAACGGCACCGTCTGTCACCGCCTTTGCGGTGACCCGGATCACCTGCCCGGCAGCGCTGGCACGTAGTGCGTTACGGACGACATTGTCGAGCGCACTATGCAGCAGCTCGGCATCCCCGGGCACCTCCGGTAGCGCGGCCGCAGCATCGAGCTCGATGACAATATCGCGTGGCGCGCCTTCGAAATTGGCGTTGTCGACGACACGCTCTAGGATCGGCACCAGACTTATCGATGGCTTGTCGCCGTCATCCGCTTGCGCTCTGGCGAGATCCAACACCTGGCCGGTCAGTCGATCCATATGTTCGGTTTCGGTCTCGATCCTCGCCAGATGGGCTTCGATGGCGCCGGGCTGCCTTGCCGCCAGGTCGAGCGCAATCGTGATACGTGCCAACGGTGAGCGTAATTCATGCGATACGTTACGCAGTAAATCTCGCTGCAACTCTGCCTGGCGCTCGAGGGCGGCGGCCATGTCATCGAATTGACGGGCGAGTGCGCCGAGCTCGTCGCCACTGGTGACCGCATCGCCAACGCGGGCATCGAGGTTGCCGTCCGACAGCGCTTCCGACGCTCGCATAATCGGTTTCAGCGGCGCTGTCAGATAGCGAGTGAGTGCAAAACAGACCAGCGCACTGACGAGCAGCGCGGCGAGGAATAGCACCATGCGCACTTTTGGCAGACTGAGGATACCGAGCACAGGCGGTCGCGTCGGTCCAAACATAAACAGATAACTGACGCCGGACGGGTCTTCCAGCACCGGTGGACGACCGCGTCCACCGCGCCCACCGCGACCGGGGGGGGCAGGTCGGCGCTGCTGACTACGGCGAAAATTCCGCGTCACGCTCTCGGGCATCGCACGGCCGAGAATATCGTCGCCTTGATCATCGAGCAGGTAGACGGTTTGTGCCGGCGGTAGTACGGCACTGGAAAGCCACCGTCGGAAGCCTTCCTTACCATCGCGAGAGAGTGCATCGTCAACGTCTCGAACGATATCGATGCGGCGAAGTTCACTGACCTGGGTTGCACGTTCGCTGGCGATATAGTGGCTAATCTGCAGCATGACCGCGAGCACAACCGCAAGCACCAGCCAGAATGACAGAAACACCTTCCAAAAAATGCTCTTCATGTGTCGTCCGATTGCAGCAGCAACGTGTAGCCGGCACCACGAATGCTCTTGATGACAATCTGCCCGTTTTTGCCACCAAGCTTATGACGCAGATTGCTGATGTGCGTGTCCAACGCGCGATCATACGGGGAAGGGCGGCGACCGAGCGCAAACTGACTCAGTGCATCTCGACCGCAGACTTGACCGGGGTCGCGTAGCAGGTACTCAAGAATCCGAAATTCGGCTCCCGTCAGAGCCAGAGGCTGATCGTTCAAACGAGCGGACAGGCTCGACAGGTCGAGGGTGAGTCCGTGCCAGCTCAGTGGCGTATGCTCGCTCGGTGTGCGGCGCCGTCGACTGATCAACTCAAGCCGCAAGACAAGCTCTCGCGGCTTGAACGGCTTTGGCAAGTAGTCATCGGCGCCATGTTCGAGACCCAGTATGCGGTCCTCACTCTCGCCGCGTGCAGTCAGCATGATCACCGGCACCGTCGACACGCGGCGCAGTCGCTGTAGTGTTTCAAAGCCATCGATGCCTGGCATCATCACATCGAGAATGACCGCGTCGGTTTCCGGATGTTCTTTCAACATCTCGAGCCCGGACAGGCCGTCGTGAGCGGTCAGGATCGGATATCCCTCAAGCCGCAGCACCTCCGCCAGCATTTCGACGAGTTGCTCGTCATCATCGATGATCAGTATGGGATTGTTATTCGACATAATGCGTTTAGATGCGCGGTACTGCGTCATTATGCCCGTTGCCTGCGCGCGCAAGTACAAGATTTATCAAGCGCGCGCATTGCCAGACATGGCATGACATATTGCTGTCGCATTCGGCCGCGTATTATCTACGCACAACCCCCCATTTCTGCCGAGTATGGGCTGAAATATCTACAATCGGAGCGATACATGAGAACAATAATTCGCGCGGTAGCGGCGAGCGCCATGGCGTTTGCCGCCACGACCACAGCGGGCGCCGACATCATTGCTGGTGATTTACTGGATGGCGAAAGCCTGAACCTGTTGAGTTACGACAACCCGTCGACCGACGCTTTTTCGTCCGCCGGTGACGGTTTCCAGATTTATCAGCGCGGCGTATCGCCGACCATTCCGTTTTCGCTGGCGGACGACTCCATCAGCATATTCCCGACTGACTCGCTCGGGATTGTCGATGAGACTGATGACGTGCCGTTTTTTGGCGCGACCGATACGGTCAACGGCGATACGGCTGGCATCCCGGTCAGCGCGACCTGGGTCTTCTCGATCGCTGGCGCGACCGACCTCGGTCTGTCGATCGACTTCGCGGCGATGGGCGATTTCGAATCGAGCGATACCTTTGTTGTGACCTACCAGATCGACGGCGGCGACGTATTGACCGCTTTCGAAGTGGCGATCGATGAGAGCATCGCTCAGGACTACACCCTCGCCAGTGGCACGATGGTGACACTGAATGACCCGGCGACCTTGCAGGGCGAGCTGCTCGATAACAACTTTGCCACCTTTGCAACTGCGATTGCCGGCACCGGCGATGAGCTGACAGTCACGCTGACGGTTCGCACTGACGGCGGTTCAGAGGCATTTGCACTTCGCAACATCGCTGTTGAGGCCGGCGCATCGACTAGCGATGTTGTCGCCTTCGATCTGGTCGACTCGACCAGTCAGAACTTGATTGATTTCCAGAACCCGTTTGAGGGTGCCTTTGGCTCTGCCGGCGATGGCTTCCAGGTTTATCAGCGCGGTGTTTCTGCCAGCATTCCGTTCTCGGTACTCGACGACTCGTTGGCGACATTCCCGAACGATACGCTCGGCATTGTCGACGATAACAACCTCGACCAGTTCTTCGGTGCGACGGATACACAAAACAGCGACAACAACGGCCCGGTCTCCGCGACCTGGACCTTTGATGTCAGTGGTGCAGAACAGCTCGGGCTGTCTATCGACATCGGCGCGATGGGTGATTTCGAATCGAGCGATACGTTCAGCTACACGTACAGCATCGACGGTGGCCCGGCACTGACTGCATTTGCTGGCGTGGCCGATGAGTCGACGTCGCAAACCTATGTGCTCGCTGGCGGTGCCGCAATCACGCTGAATGACCCAATGACAGTCGACGGCGAGCTGCTCAGCAACGTTTTGACGCCGTTCACCACCGCACTCGAGGGCGAGGGCGCGACGTTGAGCCTGACGCTGACCGTACAGACCGATGGCGGTTCCGAGGCATTCGCATTCCAGAATATTTTGATCCTGCAAGGCTTCGAAGAGGTCGTCCCCGAGGTCATCGAAGCAGAGATTTACGAAATCCAGGGCACAGGCAGCGCCTCGCCTTTCGTTGGTGAGACAGTGCGCAGCCTCGGTAATGTCGTGACTGCGCTGGCTCCGGACGGCTTTTTCATGCAGACGCCAGAGGGTCGCAGCGATGGCGATGTCGATACCTCGGACGGCATCTTCGTGTTCCTCGAAACTGTGCCCAACGTCGCGGTCGGCGATATCGTCGATGTTGAGGGCAGCGTGCAGGAGTTTTTCGGTCTGACCGAGTTTGATACCGACAGTGTGGTGACAGTGACGGGCAGCGGCGCAGCACTCCCCGCACCGATTGTGCTCGATGCCACCCGACCTTCCGCAGACCCGACCATCAGCAATTGCGCGATCGAGTTTGAGTGTTGGGAGGGCATGCTCGTCACGGTGCCGAGTGGCACGGTGACAGCGCCGAACCAGTCTTTCGGTAGTGACCCACTCGCCGAGGTGTTCATTGTTGCCCGCGACGAGCGCGCGTTCCGCGAACCCGGCGTTGCTTTCCCGGGTATCGGCGGAGATATTCCGATCTGGGATGGTAACCCCGAAGTGTTTGAGCTGGATCCGGATAAGCTCGGCCTGCCGAACCAGGCGATTCCTGCCGGGTCCACGTTCTCGGCGACCGGCGTCATTGGCTTCGAATTCGGTGGCTACGAGTTATGGCCGAGCGAATTGACGGTTGAAGCTGCGGCTCTGCCGGTTCCGGTCCGTGCGCGGGCGGAAGGCGAGTTCACAGTCGGCAGCCTGAACATGTTCCGCCTATTCGACAGCATCGACGATCCTGCGGACAGTGCAGCCGATGGTCGTACACGGGATGATGTCGTGATCGATGAAGCGGAGTATGCGACGCGTCTCGACAAGCTGGCGCGCTACGTGGTCGACGTGCTCGATGCGCCGGATGTGCTGTCTGTGCAGGAGGTCGAAGGCCTGAATGCGCTCGATGATCTGGCAGCAACGATCAATGCACTGGACCCGACTGTCACCTACAGCAATGTACTGATCGAGGGTAACGATGTTGGCACGATCGACGTCGGTTTCATGGTGCGCGCATCGATCGCCGTCGACGACGTTCGTCAACTCGGTCGGGATGAGATCCTCGAGTTCGACGGCAGTCTGCTGAACGATCGGCCGCCGCTGCTGTTAGCGGCTCGCTACATCGCGGACGGCAACGATCTGCCGATCGTTGCGATCGCCGTGCACAACCGTTCTCTCGGTGGAGTCGATTCGGCATCCAGCGGGGAGCGGGTCCGCGCGAAGCGTCTCGCACAGGCGCAGTCGCTGGCGCGAGAAATTCAGGCCCTGCAGGATGCAGACTCTGGCGTGCGCCTCGTGGTGCTCGGTGATTTCAATGCGTTCGAATTCAGCGATGGATTTGTCGACGTGATGGGTCAGATCACGGGCGACGTTGATCCGTCGGCGAGTTTGTTGTCAGGCGAAGATCTGGTTGAGCCGAATCTGGTCAATCTGACCACTTCGATTGCGGAAGATGAACGTTATTCGTTTGTTTTCCGAGGCTCTGCACAAGCACTTGACCACGCGCTGATTTCGCAGTCGCTGGAATCCTCACTGCGCGGTTTCATGTTTGGTCGCGGCAATGCCGATGCGCCGTTACTTGATATTGAGACGGCAGGCGATGCGCTGCGCTCGTCGGATCACGATGGACTGGTCGTTTATCTGACCACGGACAGTGATAGTGATGGTGTTCCTGACAATCGGGATGTCTGCCCCGGAACGATGATTCCGGAAACAACAACCGCCGGTTTCCTGTTCTTCAGAAGACTGGCGCTGTTCAACGAGGATCTGGTGTTTGATGACCAGCTAACGCTGTTCTTTGGCGAGGACAGAGTGCCGTATACCAATCCGACCACCGAAGACACAGCCGGCTGTTCGTGCAACCAGATTCTGGATGAAGTTGGCGCGGCGCCGACCGAGCGCGAGTTCGGTTGTACACAAGGCACCATTCGCCGCTGGATTCGCGAACTCGACTAATCGCGAGCGAGCCAATCAAGATCAGCCGCGGCATAATCCGGAAGGGTTATGCCGCGGCTTTTTGTTGCGTTGCAAAAATCGCTTGAGAAGCGAGGCCGGGCACCGTATGTTTGTTCATTGGCGGCGTGAAACTGGCGCCGTGGTAAAGGGTGTCGGGCGCACGATATGAGCGAGCAGAGTGGCTTCTTTTCAGAGTTGTTATACCGGCGGGTGCCGCAGTACCTTGGCCTGTACATCGCCGCCGTCTGGATGGCGATCGAAATCGGTGAATGGCTGACCGATCAGTTTACGCTTCCTGCCAGACTCACCGCCTATATTTTTGTGTTCATGGCAACGCTGCTGCCATCGATCGCATTGTTTGCCTGGACACACGGTGCGCCTGGTAAAGACACATCGACCACCCTTGAAAAGATATTTATCACCGCGAACGTCGTTATCGCGGCGGTCGCTGTTGTGCTCGTGCCGGAGCGCGGTGTCGGACAGGAAAATGCGGTCGCAGCGACGGCCAGCGAACAAACGGTACAAGTCAGTCGGGACAGCTCGCAGCGGATCCTTGTGTTTTTTGCGCCTAACAATACGGCGGACGCGCCGGATTGGTTTGCCTACGCGTTGCCATTTTTGATCAGTCAGGATATCGATCGTGCGAGTTCGCGGATCGGCGCGGTTTCGCCGTTCTCCATTGGCTACGCGATGGAGCGTATGCGTCAGTCTGGCTTTGACCGCGGCACCGGTGAACCGCTGACCTTGCAGCTCGATTTGGCCGGCGAGATGCGCTTCAATTTTCTGATGCGTTCGACATTGCGCGACGCCGATGATGGCCAGAGCATGGTGTTCGACTATGCGCTGCACGATGCGATCTCGGGTCAGGTATTGATCGACGGCGAAGAGACGTTCGTCGAGGAAACCATGCTCGCCACCGTGGACAAGATTTCCGCTGCCGCCCAGCAGGTATTGCGAGACCAGTTCGATACACCGCCGACTTTGACCGACGTACCGGTCGCGGAGACCATGTCGCCGAGCACCGAGGCCATTGAGCGCTATATTCAGTCGCGCATTACAGGCGATATCGACCAGGATCTCGCCGCATGGGGTGCGCCCCTGGCTGAAGCGACAGAAGTCGATCCGCAGTTTGCCGAAGCGTATGCACTACTCGGGATTTTCCACTTCCAGAACGGTGATCGGCCTTCGGCAGAGATCGCGCTCGACAATGCGCTGCAATACGATTTCCGCCTGTCGACTGAATCGCGCTTTCAGGTCCGCATCAATCGTGAAGCCGTGCGCCAGCAATGGGGCGAGGCCATCAAGATCGCTCGTGCCTGGACCCGGGTGGAGCCTGACAACGAGTTCGCGTTCTATCGGTTGGCAGCGATGGAAGAGCGCCAGACATCGAATCTGGATGCCGCGCTGGCCGCGTTGAAACGCGTCCGCGAAATCAATCCGTCTGCCGATGACGTCCTGCTACGCATGGCCAACATCGAGATTCAGCGCGGCAATCTCGATGCCGCTGCTGCTTACGCCGAGGAATACGCCAATGCGCGTCCTGAATCGGCCGATGGACAATCGAAGCTCGCCGAGATTTACGCCGCAAAAGGCGATTACGATCAGGCGATCGAAGCGTTTGAAGGTGCGGGTTACCGCGATAGCAACTCGATTTCGCCAGCGTTAGGCATTATTTCCGTCCTGATGCGTAAGGGCGAATTCGCTAACGCGACAGATCGTTTGGCGACCTTGCTCGACAGCGAGCTGACCGATGAAGAGCGCATTCGCGTCGTGACCGTCGGTGTACAGCTGGCCTCTTTGCAGGGCCGCTACAGTGACGCCGTACAGATGATGGTCGATGCTGACGATGCCGCGCGACGTACGTTACCCCCATTGTTCTACACGATGCAGCTGGAAGCACCGGCCATCATGATGCGGGCGTATGCCGGCGAAGATGTCGACCAGGTCATGCGCGAGTTGGTGGCGTTGCGAGAGGGGTTGCAACCGCCGTTTGACAGTTTCGCGCGCTGGTATGAGGCCAGTGTATTGATCGCGGCCGGGCGCAAAGATGAGTATATCGACGCGTTCAATGCAGCAGCCGAGTATTTTCAAGGCCAGCCCGAGAACGAAACGATGCGGATTTTGCTGCTGAGTGGCCAAGCACAGATCGCGATCTTCGAAGGCGACAACGACACGGCGAGAGAGGCAGTCGAGGAAGCAATTGAGATTTCGGAAAGCTCTTTTCTGAACGTGTTGTCGGCCTCTGAAAGCCTCGGTATGCGCGCGACGATGTACGATCTGCTGAGACAGGCCGGCGAGACCGAGGCCGCGATTCTCGGCCTGAAAAAGGTCGTCAACGAATTCCCCGGTTTAGCCATGGCATACATGTTTCTGGCAGAAGCGTATCTCTCGGCAGGCGAACGCGGCATGGCGCAGGATGCGGCGAGTCGTGCAGAGGATCTCTGGACAGATGCCGATGATGCGTTTGTATACCTACCGAAACTTGAGAAATTGCTCGCGGAACTACGCGGCGCCTGATGCGCTAGTCTGCGCTACGACCGGTTTGTACCTGCCAGAGATGGCTGTAGATGCCGCCACGATCCTTTAGCTGGCGATGGGTGCCGGCCTCGGCAATGGCACCTTTATCCAATACATAAATCTTGTCGGCGGTGACAATGGTTGACAGCCGGTGTGCGATGACAATGGTCGTGCGGTCTTGCGAGATTTTCAACAACGAGCGCTGAATCGCGGCTTCGGTCTCATTGTCGACCGCCGAGGTCGCTTCATCGAGGATCAGTACGGCAGGATCTTTCAGCAATGCTCTTGCGATCGATAATCGTTGCCGTTGTCCGCCCGATAGTTTCTGGCCCTGTTCGCCAACCATTGTGTTGAGCCCGTCAGGTAATCTGTCGATGAACTCCAACGCTTCGGCAGCTCGTGCGGCATCCAGGATTTCCTGCTCGCTGGCGTCCTCGCGGCCATACGCGATGTTGTCGCGAATCGTGCCGTGGAACAGGAATACGTCCTGACTCACCAGCCCAATGTGTCGGCGCAGGCTGTCGAGACTGAGTGACTCGAGCGGTTGCTCGTCGAGGCGAATCTGACCGGCCTGTGGCGCGTAAAAGCGCAACAACAGCTTGATGATCGTACTTTTGCCGGAGCCCGTCTGACCGACCAATGCAATTGTATTGCCAGCCGGGATGTCGATGTTGATGTCGCGCAGCACCGGCACATCATCTCGATAAGCAAAGTGTAGATTCTCAAACTCGATGCGACCTCGCGGATCGCGCAAAGCGACCGCATCTTCACGGTCACGGATTTTTACGGGTACCTCGATCAGATCGAGGATACGCCGGGTCGAGGCCATAGCACGCTCGTACAGATCGACGGTGTTGGCCAAATCGGTCAGCGGCCATAGCAGGCGTTGCGTCAGAAAAACCAACACACCGTAGGCGCCGACATTCAGTGTTCCGTTTAACACCTGATAACCGCCAAACAGAAAGGTGGCGACAAACCCGGCGAGGATCGCCATACGGATCACCGGGATAAACGCTGAGCTGACCCGAATAGCGCGACGATTCGCATGCACATATTCGAGGCTCTGTTCAGCCACGCGCGCGACCTCTTTGTCTTCTGTCGCGAAGCTCTTGATCGTCATGATGGCGCCGAGGTTGGCAGCGAGGCGACTGGCGAGCTGGCCAACGCGTTCGCGGACATCGGCATACAACGGTTGCGCGCGGCGCTGGAAATAGAACGCGCCAATGACGATCACCGGGATCGGCGTGAACGCGATCAGTGCGATGCCGGGCGACACCGCGAAAAAGACACCGCCGACAGCGAGCAACGTGGTTGCGACCTGAATCAGGCTGTTGGCGCCGTTGTCGAGGAAGCGTTCCAATTGGTTCACGTCGTCATTGATGATGGCGACCAGGGTGCCGGCGCGCATATTCTCGAACCAGGCCAGGTCCAGTTGTTGTGTATGCCGGTAGGCATCGATGCGCATCTTGTGCTGTAGATCCTGTGCGAGATTACGCCATGACACGAGCAGCAGGTATTCGAAGATAGACTCGCCGATCCAGATCGCGAGTGTCAGCAAGGCCAGCAACAGCATCTGATGCTTGGGGTCCGTAATCCCGGCGGCCGCGACGAACGAGTCTTGCTGGCGCACGACCACATCGATAGCAATGCCAATCAGAATCTCCGGCATGACGTCGAACAGTTTGTTCATGACCGAGCAGAAACCCGCGAACCAAATGCGCAGGCGGTACTCGCTCGCGTAGTGAATCAGACGTCGGAGCGCTGCAAAGGAATTGATCGGATCGGCTGTCATGGCGTGAGTGTAGCAGTCTGGCCGCAGGCCTGGTGAGTCAGCAGGATGGTCAGGATTTTGTCACTGCAGCTCTTGAGTGGGATGGGGTGCGCAGCTATCCTTCTTGCCTGTTTGTAACACGCTCGCCGACAGAGCGAATAGGGCGATCAATGACAGCGTTCGGTTCTGAATTTTGCGATCAGTTTGTGGTTGCCGATTTCGATGGAGAGGCCTGGGCTGACAGCGCGGTACAGCCGCTTGCGCCCATTCCGATGCATCCGGCCGCGCATGTTCTGCACTACGCGAGCACGTGTTTCGAGGGTTTCAAGGCGTATCGCTGGGCGGATGGCTCGATTCATGTATTCCGCCTGGCGGATCATGTCGCTCGTATGCAGAAGAGCGCCGCGTCGTTGTGCCTGCCGGTACCGCCAACCGAATTGCTGACGTCTATGGTACTGGACGTGATTCGCGCCAATCGCGAGCATGTCCCGGCCATGCCCGGCGCGCTGTATCTTCGACCGACGCTGGTCGGAACATTGCCCAATATCGGCGCGGCAGCTTCCCCGAGCGTGACAGCCAAGCTGTTTGTACTGGCGTCTCCGGTCGGCGACTACTTCGCGGGTGGCGTCCGGCCGCTGAAGATTTTGATCGATGATCAAAACGCACGCTCAACGCGTCAGCTTGGCAGCACGAAGACCGGCGGCAACTACGCCGCGGCACTAGGGCCTACGCTGGCCGCAAAGGCCGAATTTGGGGTCGACCAGGTCCTGTTCTGCCCGAGCGATGATGTTCAGGAAACCGGTGCTGCCAATTTTCTGCTTATTAGCGAAGACTCGGTGCTGACCAAACCGCTTGACTCGTCTTTTCTGCACGGCGTGACCCGTGCGTCCACGCTGACGCTGGCAGCCGATCTCGGCCTCCGGGTTGAGCAACGCAACTTCTCGGTGGCAGAGCTTCTGGCTGCGTTGCCGACGACCGATGCCGCATTGTCGGGCACCGCGGCGAGTTTGACGCCGATAGGTAGCATGGTCTACCAGGGCAACACCCACGCGGTGAATCCAGACAGCGGCTACCGCAATACGCTGAAACTGCGCGAGGCGTTATCCGACGTGCATGCCGGTGAACGGGAAGATGTTCACGGCTGGTTGACGACGGTTTGATCCAGCTGCAACACGGTTGAGTCGAGCGGGCCGAGGGCAATTGCGGCCCGACCAAGCCCGTTTTTGACCTCGATCACCACAACTTGATTGTTCAGCAAATCTCGCGCTGCGTACTCGCCGTCGGCCAGTCCTAGTCGCTCGATATCCTGCGCTGGAACGGCCAACGTAAATTCGGTCGGGTCGCGCGAGAAATTAGCGATAACGATCAGCGCGGTCTCGTCGTGGTGACGCAGGAAACTGAACTGCCGGTCGGTGTAGCTGTCGCTGTTTGATCGACTGTGCTGGTGAAGGTCGCTGTAGCTGCCAAGCATCGCCGGGTGTGTCGCACTGATCTGCAGAACTTTCTGATAAAAGCGACGCAGTTCTCGCTGTGATGCGGAGAGCTGGCCGCCGTCAAACTTGCCGCCATTCATCCACGCCTGATGATGGGGTACCCCCCAATAGTCGAAGATCGTGGTTCGTGTCGGATCGCCGAAACCGGCATCACCGTCACCTGGCTCGCCAACCTCTTGCCCGAAGTAGATCATCGTCGGTGCGCGACTGATCAACGCGGAAACCACCAACGCGGGTTTACCCATATCGGCGTCACCAGCGAATGCGCTACTGGCAATACGTTGCTCGTCATGATTCTCGAGAAAGTGCAGCATGTGCGCCTCGATATCGGCGACGGTCGCATGGGTTGCCACCAGTGGATCGGTGCCGGCACGACCTTCCATGACCGGTCTGAGCGTGTCGTAAAAGCCGACCTTGTCATAGAGGTAATCCATTTTGCCGCGCTGCAGGTAGTCGCGGTACAAGTCCGGGTTGTAGACCTCCGCGAGCAAGAACGCGTCCGGATTGCGTGCCTTGATGCCGCAGTTCAGATAGCTCCAGAACGCGACAGGCACCATCTCTGCCATGTCAAAGCGAAAGCCGTCAACGCCTCTGTCCAGCCAGAACGCCGTGATATCGCGAAACTTTTCCCAGCTGTCGGGTACGTCCCGTTCCGCCCAGAATGCATTGATGGCGGCACAGTCACGCGTCGCGTACTCGCGCGGGAGATCGTCGAAGTCGAAGCTGCCGTCCGGACGCACACCGTAGTTTATTTTGACGGTTTCATACCAGTCGTTATGGCTCGGTTGGGCGGCACGTGCACCGTTGCCAGTCCACTTGGCTGGGTTTTCTGTAAATTCGCTATCGGCTAGCGGGTGCGATTGTCCGCCGAGCGGTTGATAATCGGCCTGAGGCGCCGGCACGCGGAACGCCTCTCCTGTGACGTAATAAAAGTTGTTGTCACGCGCATACGTCACGGCGACATTGTCACTGGCACCAAAGTCTTGAACACCTTTCGGTCGATTCAGCGAGCGATAGTCGCGCGCTACGTGGTTTGGCACGATATCGATCAGTACCTGCATGCCATGGCCGTGTGTTCGTGCGATCAATGCATCGAATTCGGCGAGGCGTTCAGCGGGATCATCAGCGAGGTCAGGGTTGACGTTGTAATAGTCCTTGACGGCGTACGGGGAGCCCGCGCGGCCCTTGACCACGTCCGGATCGTCATCCGAGATACCGTAGTCACGATAGTCTCTGATCACCGCGTGATGCGGGACGCCGGTGTACCAGACATGCGTGACGCCGAGTTCGCGAAGGCCGACTAGCGCCGCATCATTGATGTCGGAGAATTTACCGACCCCATTCTGTTCGATCGTGCCCCACGGGATGTTCTGTGTTTCCTTGTTGCCGAACAGGCGTGTAAACACCTGGTAGACCACCGGCTTGGCGTTTACCTGAACGGATTGCTCTGTAGCCACAGGGGGAACAGGTTCTGGTTGGCACGCGACAATGAACAGCGCCGGTAGAATTGTCAGCGCGAGTTTAAGGGGCATAACGGATTACCACGGTGCGAGTTGCGTCGGCCTGCGTCAGGCGAATGCGTAGCTGTTTGCGACGGGAGTCATAGTCACTGTCCGCCGGTTCGACCAATGGCACGCCGTCCAGCAGGATCTGGGCCGGTGGTTCTTCCTGGTTATGCACCACCAACGTAATGTTCCTGGCAACAGGCATGCCGGCGTAGCCGCGACCGAGTCGCGCCAGTTCCAATACAAGCTGTCGATCATCTCTTGCTGCGGCGAAGCGAAGCAGGTCGTAAGTGCCATCTTCGATGCTGGTCGGGCTCTCGCCGTCGTCCTCAAACAACTGGCCGCCCGCGAGTGTGACGCTGCGATCGTCGTAGTAATGCAGTATCAGGGATTCGCTACTGTAGTCTTGCGTTGTTTGCACCAGTGGCGTCATTGGCACGAAGGCGCCGGCCCGAACCATCACCGGAATTCGTTGCAACGGTGCTGCGACGCGATGCACGCCACCTTCTAGCCGCGTATCGTCGGCGAAGTCGAACCACACGCCTGACGGCAACGTGATCTCGGTCGCACGAACGCCGGGCTCGGTAATGGGTGTGACATGAAACGCATTGCCAAACAGGTAGCTTGCCGTGTGATCGAACAGTGCGGGATCATCGAACATCAAAGGACGCACGAACGGCAGGCCCGTGATTGTGTTTTCGAAAGCCAGAGTTTGTAAATACGGCAGCAGACGATACCGTTGATCGATTGCGGCTTTTGCCAGTTTTCGGGTGCGGCGGTCGTGAAAAATCGGCTCGGGCGCGATGTGTTCCTGAGCGTGAGGGCGAAACACCGGCTGGTAGGTGCCCATTTGCAGCCAGCGCGTGTACAGCTCGCGGTCGAAGGAATCGCCGCCGGCGAAGCCACCGAGATCCGAATGGATGTAGCCCAGCCCGAACAAGCCCATCTGCAGGCTCAATTCGGTCTGAGTTTGCAATCCGCTCCAAGAGCGCTCGACGTCGCCGGTCCATGGAATGATGCCGTAGCGTTGCGTGCCGATGAAGCCGGATCGCATCATGATGAACGGTCGCTCGGTGGGATAATCGCGCCGGTGGTTTTCGTACACGAGGCGGGCCCATTCATGACCATAGACATTGTGAACCTCGTCGGCGGTTGCCTGCTGGTCAGAATCGCTAATCGTGTGCAGCGTATCCGCCGGGTGGACTTCGGGCTCGCCCAGGTCACCCCAGATGCCGGCCACACCCTGATCGTGAAGGTCGCGATAGATGTTCCAGAGCCAGCGTCGCGCCGGGTCTGCAAACACGTCGACCAAGCCGGTGTTACCGAAATAGAAATCGAACAGTCTTGCGCCGCCATCGATCGAACGCGCGAGGATGCCAGCTTCTTGTGCTTCATCCCAACGAGTCGACGATGTCAGAATAAAAGGTTCTGATATCAGCACCGTCTTGATGCCGTCCTGTGCGAAGTCGCGCAGCATGCGCTCCGGGTCCGGAAATGCGTTTCGGTCCCAGTCGAGTCGTCCCATATGGCCTATGATGTCCGGGCCGAACCAGTACAGATCGAGCACTACGGCATCGAGTGGTATCGACTGCTGTCTGAACCGTTCAACAACGGCACGTGTCTCTGCCTCGCTGTGGTAGCCAAAGCGCGATGCAAAGTTCCCGAAAGCCCAGCGCGGGGGCAACGGTTGCCTGCCGACAGCCGCTGTCAAAGACTCCACCAGCGAGGGCATGCTGGTACCTGCGCTGATTAGGTAGGCCGTGCGTCCGGCGCTGGCTTCGAAGCCAAGAATATCCTTTCGCGTATGCCCAATGTCCAGTGCCCCTCGAGCACTGTTGTCAAACACCAACGCATAATTGCGATCGGACATGACAGCCGGAAGGCTGTAATACATTTGTGATGACGCGCCGTTGTAGCCGTAGTGGGCGCGGTTGTAGAGCGGCATGCGTTCCCCGCGTCGATCCATGCCGAGCACGCGCTCCCCGCCACCCAGTATTTTTTCTCCGTCCTGCAGTGCGAAGCGAAAGCCGCGCACCGTCTCAAAGGCATAATAGCCCGCGGCCTCTGTGACCAAGGGTTCGCCCTCGAGAAAAAAGGCGGCGGTCATGGTCTCCTTGCTGAGAGACAGACTGAGCGCTGCCGTGGTGAACATCAGCGATTGATCCGTTTCGCTGACGACCACCGCCGATGGGACGCTGTCGCCGGACAAGGCATAGCCCGGTAGTTGGCGTCGGCCGGGCTCGGCGAAATGCAGATACATTGCAGTGGGATGCACCACGGATACGCTCAGTTGTCCGAGCGTTGTGTCGACTATCAGTGTTTGCCCTTCAACGCGGTGGCTCCGGTAGTCGCCGTAGTCCGCCCACGCGGATGCACAACAGAGCGTGATCCCCATCAACGTACGGCGCAGTGTGCGTATCGGTTGGAGCATCAGGATTACCGCCGTAGCGTATCGAAACGATAAATGGTCTTGCTGTAGAACAACGCATCCGGCAACAGCATGGCTGGTGGAAACGTGGGCTGATTGGGTGCGTCCGGAAACCGCTGGGTCTCCAGGCAGACAGCTTCATGGCGGAGGTAGCCGACGCCACCTTTGCCGCAATCGACGGCTAGCGTATTGGCGGTGTAGAGCTGAACGGCCGGCTCGCTGGTCGTCACAGCCATACGGATGCCGCTGGCAGGTGATGCAAGCACGGCAGCCAGTGTCAGGCGCTTGTCGGAGCGATCGATCACGAAATTGTGGTCATAGCCGCCGATATCGGCGAGTGTCTCGTCACTGAAGCCCGCGGCGAGGGGTTTAGTGGTTGAGAAATCCAGTGCGCCGGTGGCATTCGCTATCTCGCCGGTAGGCAGCAGACGCGCGTTGCTGGGTGTGTACTGTGCGGCGAACAGGCGCAGGGTGTGCTCGCCGATATCGCCTGCGTTGTGTCCGTTAAGATTGAAATAGCTGTGGTTGGTCAGATTGATGATCGTCGGCAGGTCGGTGCGTGCGAAATATTCGATGTGCAAACTGTTTTGCTGATCGAGCGTGTATCGCACGCGTAACGTCACATTGCCGGGATAGCCATCCTCTCCATGCGGGCTCTCCACGTAGAAGCTTGCGCTGGCAAGACCGGTGCTTGGGTCTTGTTCCATCGCGGCTGCCCAAAGCCGACGACTGATGCCCGTACTGCCGCCATGCAGATGGTCATCACCCGCATTCGCTGTAAGCGTTGTAGCAGTGCCATCGATGTCGCAGCGCGCGTTTGCGATACGGTTGGCGAATCGCCCCACCGTGCAGCCGAGGTAAGGCTCGTTCTCTGCGTAGCCTGCGACATCATCGTATCCCAACACTACATCGCGCAGTTCGCCGTCGCGGTCTGCTACCAGCAACGACTGCAGGCTGGCGCCAACCGGAACCAGATGGGCCTGCATGCCGCTGTCATTGGCCAACACCAGACAGTCGACAGACTGACCATCCGTCCACTCGCCAAATCGGTGTGCTCTCAGTGTTGTCATGCGATTGCGGCTCTCCCCCCGAGTCTTTATGCTACCGCGTTCGCGCTCGCGATGGCATTGAATAGGTATTCATTTTGGAATTGGTGTGACGACCGAAACAACGGGGCAGCAACGCGAGGGCGTACTCGCCGCCGTGGCAGCCTACGTCATGTGGGGGTTCATGCCGCTCTATCTACTGCTGCTCGCGACGGTGTCATCATCGGAAATACTACTGCACCGGATTATCTGGAGCGTGCCTTTCGGTGCCCTGATCATCGCCTCACGTCATCAGTGGTCCGATGTACGTGCCGTGTTTCGCTCATGGCGTACACTCGCTTGGCTGGCATTGGCGGCCACGTTCATCGGCGTCAACTGGCTGGTCTATATTATTGCGGTTCAGCAGGCACAGATTTTCCAGGCCAGTCTCGGCTATTACATCAATCCGTTGTTGTATGTGTTGGTAGGCGTCGTGTTCTTCGGCGAGCGCTTGCGGGTGGCGCAGTTGATCGCGGTCGCACTGGCCACGATCGGTGTCATGGTGTTAACGGTGAGTGGCGGTGAGTTTCCGTGGATCTCACTCATTCTCGCGATCTCGTTCACGATATACGGTGTGATCCGAAAGCAGGTTGTGATCGGTGCGATGCCGGGCCTCTTTGTAGAAACGTTACTACTGCTGCCACTGGCGCTGGCCTGGTTTGGCTGGTTGATGCAGCAGGGTGAGTCCGTTTTTTTGAGTGCTCCGGCCGGTCTGCAATTTCTGTTGGTGGTTGCCGGTCCAGTCACGGTATTGCCGCTTTTGTGTTTTGCGCTTGCAGCGCGCCGCTTGCGCCTGTCAACGATTGGTTTTTTGCAATACATCGGCCCGACGCTGCAGTTTCTGATCGGCTGGTGGAGTGGGGAAACGCTGACGGCACCACGCATTGTCTGTTTTCTGTTCATCTGGGTCGCGGTGATTGTTTTCTGCGCAGATTCATTGCGCAGTGGTCGGCGGGAAAAACATGACTAGTCAACAATCCTTAACCGACGTACTGGCGCAGTTGATCGATCTTCTCGATCCGGCCACGGATGTCTATTGGCTACAGCAATTGATCACGGCTCGCAATGCCATGCTGCGTGGCGAGGCGGAGGGGATACGGCGCTTACTTTCTCTGGATGGCGACGGTGCGTCTTTGACTGCTTTGCGAATGTCGAGCGATGCAGCGCAAGCGCGCTTTGACGCGCTGGTCGCATCGGCGTTCGCTGCCGCACGACGCTGTCAATCTGAGGAGACAGGATGAGTGACGCGAGGGTGACACTTTGGTCCTGGGTGGTTTGGTCAGGTGTGGCCGTGATCCTGCTGACCATCGTTATCGCACAAGTGTTCCCCAAAACCGGTGGCGACTTTGCGCCCGGCTATGCGGTGCCGGTGTATGCCTTTGAGTTCGCACGTAGCAAAGAAGATCTGCCGCTCGTGTTTGGTGAAAAAAACGATCTGGAGCGACCCGCGCGGGTCCGGCAAATGGATCGTGGAAACTACTGGGACTTTGCATTCATGACCGCTTATGCTGCATTCCTGGCGTGTTTTTTCTGGTCTGCGGCCCGTGCAACCGGTCGCCGGAATTGGCGCATTGTTGCTCTATTGGTCGGACTATCGGGCCCCTGTGATGCCATCGAGAACGCTATCTTGCTCTCGATTACGCGCGACCTTGATACCGCTGCGGGATTGCCCTGGTTGTGGTTGCCCGTTACCTTGAAGTTCTCGCTGCTTTTGTTCGGGGCTGCCGCCGCAGGCTGTTTTTTTTGGCGGCATGCGACGGGCGTCTGGCGGCGCTTAGGCCATGGGCTCATCGTGCTTGCCCTGATCGGCGTTGCTGGACTGATAGTCCCCGAGCGCTTTGCGTATCTGTTGGCGGTCTGTATTGCGCCCGCCTGGCTTGCGCAGTTTGTGTTCGCGTGGCGTCAACGCGGTCAATAGGGCGCGTTTGCGTTGTGCTCGGTTTTCTGGACAATCGAGCGGCAATAAGGAGAGCGTAATCATGCTGGATGCAAAGGCCGAGGCGCGGGTGTTAGTCAAGAAACTCGTCCGCTACGCTATTTTCGACGCTATCGGCGTGGGTCTCGTCGTACTGGCGATCTACGCGAAAATCAGCGGTCCCGAGGGCGTCTTTCACCCGAGGCTCGCGGATCAGACGGTCCTTAGTGGCATGCTGGGATTCGGTATCGCGTTGGCAGGTTGGGCAATATTCAATTTGTTACGTTGTATCCGTGAGCTTCAGTCGCTGGCGCGGCAGCATTCGGAGAGGCCATCTTGAGTCGCGACAACAAGGTCGTGGTCCAGAACGTCAATGTGCCGGGCCACACGACACGGGTCAATGCGGAGAAGTATCATGCGATGCGTCAGGCCTATCTGGCTGTGCTGCCGGACAAACCGCCGGGTTTAACACAACAGTTAGCGCTGGCCGCCGTTCGTCCTCATTTGCCCGAGACCTTGTTTCCGGGCGGAAAGACCGCCGGCTGGTGGTTGAAGACTGTACAGCTCGATCTTGAGGCGAAGCGGCTGGTAACACGTACCACGCAAAAGCCGCTCACCTGGTATCAAAGTGCCGTTAAAGGAGCAGACAATGAAAGCCATATGGAATAACACGGTCGTCGCGGAATCGGACAACACCGTCGTGGTTGAGGGGAATCACTATTTCCCGCGCGATGCGGTCGATCCGCGCTACCTTGAAGACAGCGCGCATACCACCGGCTGTCCATGGAAGGGTACGGCGAACTATTTCACACTCGTTGTCGATGGCCAACGCAATGAGAACGCAGCTTGGTATTACGCAACGCCGAAGACCGCTGCCGCCAATATCGCCGGGCACGTCGCTTTCTGGAAAGGCGTTCAGGTTAGCGATTGATGCATAGACGCCTTTGTCTGCTGATTTCGATTGTCTGGCTTACCGCCTGTGTCAATGTCCCGGATGGCATCACGCCGGTGTCCGGTTTCGATCAACAGCGTTACCTCGGTACCTGGTACGAAATAGCTCGACTCGACCATCGGTTCGAGCGGGGGCTCAGCAATGTCAGTGCCACCTATGCGATTCGTGAAGACGGCGGTATCAGCGTTATGAATCGTGGTTTCGATACTGCTTCCCAACGTTGGGACAGTGCGGAGGGCAAGGCGTTTTTCGTCGAGTCTCCGGATGTCGCTTTCCTCAAGGTGTCTTTTTTCGGTCCATTCTACGGGTCGTATGTTGTGTTCGAGCTCGACACCGACTATCGGTACGCTTTCGTGTCAGGGCCGAACCGAAACTACCTTTGGCTGCTTGCCCGCACACCGAAGCCGGGGCCGGCAGTGCTCGAGCGTTTTAAGGCAGCAGCGGTAGCGCGCGGCTTCGACCTTGAGGAGCTCATTGTCGTTGACCACACGCCACCATCGTCGGATTGATGTCAGGAGCAACTTCGCCTCGTCCGCTGCTGCTTGCGGTCGTCGCCATCGGTTTGCACCTGATCACTGTCTTGTGGTCGCTGATTTTCGTTCTTTGTCTGCTCATTTCCGATGAGTCATCCCTGACCATCGATGACTGGTCCGTACAGATGGCAGACATTCGGGTCTTTGTCGCGACGGGTATCGCTGTAGTCGGTTTTGTTACCTGGCGACTGGCGAGGGGTCTTTGGCGTGGCATACCGTCAGCGAGACGATGGTTTTTTCTGGGTTGTGCGGTGTTGCCAACTCTGGGGTTGGGGTTGCTCGCTTGGTCGGAAGACGAATTGTCGTTCGCGACGCCTCTCGTGCCAATCTGCCTGTGGCTGTGGTGGTATCTGTTTCGCAAACAAGCGGTGCGCGATTTTTTTGGCGATGTCGCCGATGTCATCGATCCACTCGCCGCACATCTGGTGCAGCGTACCGATCCGCCTGACTGAGGCGTTCAGAATTTAGTCCACCAACACCTCGCGGAGACGAGTTGCCGCCGCCTCCGGGGTCAGATCACGCTGGGCTTCCCCCAGTAGCTCATAACCGACCATGAATTTGCGGATGGTCGCTGAGCGCAGTAGTGGCGGGTAAAAGTGTGCGTGCAATCGCCACCCTGTCATGTCACCCGCCGGCGCGTTGTGCCAGCCCATCGAATAAGGGAAAGGCGCGGCGAAAACCTGATTGTAGGTGGCGCATAGACGGCGTAACACTTCAGCCAGATCGTCGCGCGCGTTGTCCGTCAGCGTCGACATCGTCGCGACAGCGTCTTTGGCAACAACCAACGTTTCGAAAGGCCATACCGCCCAATACGGCACGACCACCAGCCAGTGATCGGTATCGATCAGGACGCGTGTTTCTTCGCGTTGCTCCCGTGCGACGTAGTCTTCCAGCAAATCACGGCCATGTTGCAAACGGTAGGCTTGTTGTTGCGCCAGCTCGCGCTCTGCTTCGGTGGGTAAAGTGTCGGTCGCCCAGATTTGACCGTGCGGGTGCGGATTGGAGCAGCCCATCATCTCTCCGCGGTTCTCGAAAATCTGCACCCAGCGATACTGCGCGGACAGTTCCTCGTACTGCGCTGCCCAAGCATCGACGACGGCGCGAATGTCGCGACTCGGCATGCTGGCCATCGTCAGATCATGCCGTGGGCTGTAGCAGATCACACGGCAAGTGCCAGTGACGGGCGCACTGATCAACAGCGGATCTTCCGCAGGCGTCGGTGGCTGACTATGATCCAGCAATGCCGGGTAGTCATTGTCAAACACATAGACATCGGCGTAGTCCGGATTGGTTTCTCCGCCCACCCGCGCATTGCCGGGGCACAAATAGCAGTCGGCGACATAGCGCGGTTCGTTGTCGTCCGCGACGGCTTCCGTTTGTCCTTGCCACGGTCTCGCCGTCCGATGTGGAGAGACGAGTACCCAACTGCCGTTCAGGAGGTTAAAGCGTCGGTGTGGTGTGGCGTCACTCATTGCCAGGCTCCTTGATCGATGATGCCAGCGCCGTTGGCCGGCGTGACTTTCAGTGGGGTCGTCATGAGTCCGGTTGCAGCCTTGTAGCGTCGGGCAATCTCGGTGCCCAGAGCGTCTGCGCTGGATTCCGGTACCAACGCGATCACGGAGCCGCCGAAACCACCGCCTGTCATACGGGCGCCAACCAGCCCCTTTTGCTGGAAGTCACTGGCCAGCGCCACGAGCAAGTCGGTCTCTGCGCAACTGACTTCGAAATCGTCTCGCAGGCTTGCGTGTCCCTCGAATAACAGCGCGCCAACCCGGGTCCAGTCTCCATTGGCGAGTGCCAGTCGCATATCAAGCACGCGCTGGTTTTCGCTGATGATGTGTCGGCCGCGTTTGAGCAGGATGGGATCATCAGTGGCGCGCTCGAGCTCTGCCAGCCCGGCGTCGCGAAGACTCTTCTGCAGCAGGTCCTCCAGTTGCTCGCACTGCGAACGCCGTTCCGCATAGGCGCCATCGGACAGCGAGTGATTGACCTGGCTGTCGATCACCAGGAACGTCAGCTCATGACGCGCGATGGGTACCGCTGTGCCAGAACGCTCGCGACTGTCGAACAGCAATAGTTGACTCTCCCTGCCAGCGACGACACTGAACTGATCGAGCAGGCCACAGGGAACACCGGCGAAGTCGTGCTCGGCCTGTTGTGCAATCAACATGATTTCATCGTCGGGCAGTGTTTGTTCGGCGGCCTTTAGAAACAACCGGATTAACGCGACTTCCAGAGCCGCGCTGCTCGAGAGGCCGGCGCCAACGGGCAGGTTGCCAACCACCAGCACGTCGAGCGAAGGCACCGTCACACCGCGTTCGTGCAGTCCGAACAGCACGCCGCGAGCATAGGTGCTCCAGTCGTCGCTGGGTCGCTGAGCGCCGTCTTCGAGCGGAATCTCGATGACATCGCTGTTGGTCAGCGACCGCAACCGGATACGCGCTGTGCCTGACCTATCGGCAAGTGCGCCGAGCACGACGACAAAGCGATCGATGGCGAACGGCATGCACAGCCCATTGGTGTAGTCCGTGTGCTCGCCGATAAAGTTCACTCGCCCAGGCGAAAATGCGGCAAGCGTCGGCGCGGCCGCAAAGAGATCGGCAAAACGCGCCGCGTTTTGTAGAGCAATGGACTCAGGAGTCATGACGCGAGTGGAAAGACGCTGACACCTGCCGGCGGCAGTATGCGTTCGCCGAGTAGTGGCTCGCCCGCCACCGGGGCGGCATTGGTCTCGGCGGAGTAATTGAAAACAAACACGTGTTGGCCGATGCGCCGCACACGCACCTCATCGGTAAGAGGTAGCGTGTCGATGCCCGCCTGGACACAATGTGCGGCGATTAACTCAACCAGTGCATCATGGTTCAGGCAAGTGGCGAGATAGCAAACACGCTCATGCTGATACAACACGCCGCGACCATCGCTGGTTTTCCAATGCGGCTCCAGCGGCGTATCGATCGTTTCGATCCATCGTGTTGCATGGCTGTCCGGCTCATGCCGCAACGGGTAGACCGTGCCACTGCGGATCGCGTCGACGCTGACGATGCGAATATCGATCAGCGTGCTGAGCGCCGCCGGCGGCAGTGCCTCGGGTATCGTGCAATCGTCTGTCTTGCTGCCGGCACGAGGGCCAATGACGATCGCCGCCGATGTGGCGCGCAACTGCGCGACTAACGCTTCGTTGATGAACGGCAAGCACGGCAGCAGAATCAACTCGTAGCCCGCCAAGTCAGCGTCGGGCGGCAGGATATCGATGTCGAGGCCCAGCGATCGCGCAGCGCTGTAATATTCGAACGCGCATCGCAGGGCGTTGTAGTCCGCCTGGTGAGGCTGGATCTCGGTAAGCCAGCAAGCTTCGTAGTCAAACAACAACGCGACCGGTGCTTGCTCTGTGGATTGCCGGGATAATTGTGCTAACGCTTGCGCGACCTGTGCGGCTTCTTCGCCACCGGCGGACTGCGTTGCATCGCTCAGCAGTAATCCTGCATGCATCTGTTCCTGAGCGAACGGTGCCTGACGCCAACGAAACCAGGAGACGAATTCGGCACCGTGGGCCAGCGCTTCGAGGCTCCACAGGCGCACCATTCCCGGCAACGGTTCGGCGTTGTTGGGCGCCCAATTGACGGCGCCAGGCTGTTGTTCCATGACAGCGAATCGGCCGCGTCCGACACCGCGGTAAAGGTCATGATGGAAGGCGGCCCAGTCCGGGTGGCCGGTGCGTCGAAAGCGTCGTTTGGTTTCTTCGTCGAACCAGCCCTGATCGAGAAACCCGAGCGGGTAGCTGTCCCACGTGGCGATGTCCAGCGCCTGCATGACCGGGTAGTGATCGAAATCGACGAAATCGCCCATGAAATTGTGGGAAAGCCAGACGTCAGCACGCGAATGTTCTCGCAGTATCGCTGCCTGCTCGTCGCTGAAGGAGCGTACCTGATCCGATGAGAAGCGACGGAACGCGAGGCGATGCGCAGGATTGGTCTCGGTCACCGCGAGCGGTAGCCCGATGTCACGGAAATGCGTGTATTCCTGGCTCCAGAAAACATTCCCCCACGCGGCATTGAGCGCCTCAATGGTGTGATAACGCCGCTGCAGCCAGTGGTGGAATGCTTGCAACGCCTGCTCTGAATAGCACAGGGTTGTGTCGTGGCAGCCGTACTCGTTATCCAGCTGCCAGCCAATCAGTGCGGGGTGCTGACCGTACCGTTCCGCCAGTACCTTGGTGATACGCCGGCTGTGCTCTCGGTAGACCTCACTCGAAAAACTGTAGTGTCGGCGCGACCCGAACTGGCGTACGCGCCCGTCCTCGCCGACCGGCAGGATATCCGGGTGAGTCTTGACCAGCCAGATCGGTGGGCAGGCGGTGGGTGTGCCGAGCACAACACGCAAGCCTTCCGCCGCCAGTGTGTCGATTGCGCGATCCAGCCAGTCCCACTCGAACTGACCATGCACGGGCTCGATGCGCGACCAGGCGAATTCGCCGATCCGGACCAGCGAGATGCCTTGCGCCATCATCTGGCGGGCATCGGTTTGCCAACGCGAGCTGGGCCAATGCTCCGGGTAATAGCAGACCCCTAACTGAGGGCTGGCCATCAGTCGTCGACCGCTTCCAGCAGCCAGCAGACCGCGCTGTCGGCTTGCATCAACGGTGGCTGAAAACCGGTTTGCGCCAGGCTGTCGCCGCGCATCGACACGATGTTGGTTTGCACAAATGTCTCCGGGTCCAGACGGGATACCCGATAGCTTAATTCAGGCTGCAGTCCGGTGCAGCGAATCGGTGCCAGCACCGCTTGTTCTGGTGTGTCGAGCAAAGCAGCAATAATCAGTGCGCGCCGTTGATCATTCGCCACTTCACGGCGCACGATCAGGTGTGTTTCCGGATGCGCCATGAAAGAGGTTTCGCCCGCGTGTATCCAGTCTCGATGGGTTTTGTACCAGACGCTGGCCGCCCTGAGCACCGCGATGTCCTGGTCGCTCAGCCCGCTCTTGTTCGGCTCGACGCCAAAATGTCCGACCAGCGCGTTGGCGATCCGAAATGCCATTGAGTGCTGGCGTCCGGTCGTGTCGCTGTGATGGCTGCCGACGTGCGCACCCATGACTTCCGGAGGGAAAAACAGACTGAAGCCATGCTGGATGCGTTGCCGGTCATGTGGATCGTGATTGTCTGAGGTCCAGATACGATCTCCATGCGACAGGGCGCCGAAGTCGGCACGAGCGCCGCCCGATGAACACACTTCGATCTCTACCTCCGGATGTGCGTCACGCACGGCGGCCAGCAATCGATAGACGGCGCGGGTGATCTTCTCGCTGCCCTGACGATGATTGACAATGGCGTGGGTCAGGTCGCGGTTCATGTCCCACTTCAAATAGCCGAGTTGATAGCGGCGGATGACAGTCAGGATGTGTCCCAGCAGAAAGTCGAAGACTTCCGGTAAGCAGAGGTTCAGGACATATTGATTGCGACCGAGTGGTTGCTCGCGGTTCGGGTCGCCTAGCACCCACTCCGGATGTTCGCGGAATGTGTCACTGTCGGCGTTGATCATCTCTGGCTCGATCCAAAGGCCTGGCTGCATACCCGCGTCGCGTACGGCATCGAAGATCGGCTCGAGTCCATTCGGATACTTGGCCGCGTCGACCGACCAATTGCCGAGACCGGCTGTATCGTCGTTGCGGCATTCAAACCAGCCGTCGTCCAGGATAAACCGCTCCGCGCCCATCGCTTTGGCTTCTTTTACGAGCGCCAGCGTTTTTTCCTCGCTGTGGTCGAAGTAGCAAGCCTCCCAGGTGTTGTAGTGCACGAGCCTGGGTGTCTGTTGTTGACTGGTCGACAGCACGTGCTGTCGGACAAACCGGTGCATCGCCTGCATGCAGCCATTGTAGCCATCGTCGCTGCGTGCAAAGTGTGCGACAGGCGCCTGCCACGCGTCGCCGGGCGCCAAAACCGTTTCACCTGGCGACAGTAGAACACCAAGCTGCGCTAACGGTAAGCCGTCACGAGCGCGGGCCACCATCACGCGATGATTGCCGCTCCAGGCCAGATGCATTGCAACGACATCACCCTGCTCGGCGTTAAAGGCCTGGCTGCCGGTAATCATGCCCGGGAAGCTGGCGTGCGACGTGCGGCCCATACGGTTGCATCGCACCAGCGCGTCATGACCGATGGGCACGCGCTGCAGCCGAAACTCCTGCGCCCAGCGACCGGTCATCGACCAGGTTTCGCAATGGTTTGCGGGTAATGGCAAGACGGCGCTGGCAAACCAGTCGATGTGCAGATCGTCGTGTCCTGCGTTCTGCATGCTGTTGCGGAAGCTGAGAACGCCAGAATGGGGGTCCAGCTTCAGTGTGAGTGTGACGCTGAACTCAGCGGCATGCTCGCGGCAGGTGAATTGGATCTCGTAAGCAGACTGTTCGACGGCATCGATCTGCAGCTGACTGATGGAGTGGGCGCCGTTACGGTGCACGACGATGCCAGGGTGACCTGAGAATCCCGTGCCGCCTTCCGGCAGCAGTGTCAACGCTTCCGCAATATCCAGTGAACCGGGAACGGCAGGCCGCTGCAGGGCATGCGCCAGCGCGTCCAATGGTTCATCGTCTGCGAGTTTTTTGCCCCAGTACAGTATACGCGGCATGCCGCGATCGGCTGTGATCAGACAGGATGTAGCAGCACTGTCTATGCGCCAGTGCCGCGCTTTGGAAGTTGTATTGTTCCCCATTGCACGATGCCTTTTTCGGTGCTGTTCCCCCCGCAGTCGCCAGCATGATTTGGTGTTGCAAACCGAGACTGGCGTCCAGCCGTCCAACTATAATCGAGCCCTGCACTCAGGCCAAAAAACTGAGCACTTTTTGGTAATGCATGTGTTTTTTGGTAGCGATTCTTGGCGCTTCGAACGAACGCTGGGCGATGCTATGATTGCCGCGGCATAGCTACGCGCTCACGCGTACCGCTGCGCGCAGGAATTTGTCCTCTTTCCCGGTTTGGAGAATCGCTGCCGATGACATCACCGCTACGTGAAACCAATCTGCGCAAGCTTAACGGCGGGCACTTCGCCGTCTTCGTGGCCGGTGCCGGTATTAACGGTGCCGTTAGTGCAGCGGCGCTGGCGGCACGTGGCGTCGATACCGCTATCGTGGACGCCGGTGACTTTGCCGGCGAGACTAGTTCTCAATCCTCAAATCTGGCCTGGGGTGGCATCAAATATCTCGAGAATCGCGAGATCGGTCTGGTCTGGAACTTATGCGCCAGTCGCAATCGACTGATGCGCGCGTACCCATCCACTGTCAAGGAAGCGCGTTTTCTCGCCGCCGTCCCGAAGGGGTTTCGCTGGCCGCGCTTCATGCTGTACGCCGGTGCGCTGGTCTATTGGTTGTTTGGCCGCTTTGCAACGCGCGCGCCCAGCTACCTGTCGCTGCGCAGTTTGATTCGGCGTGAGCCTGTGCTGCGCGCGGACGCAACCACCGGCGGTATGGAATACAGCGACTGCTATCTGTACGACAATGATGCGCGATTCGTTTTCAACTTTGTTCGCGATGCCATGGACAGCGGCGCCATAGCCGCCAACTATGTCCGCGTGACCGATGCAGATCGCGTCGATGGTGTCTGGCATATCGATTTGCGCAATGAAGAGACGGGCGAGACATTCCGCTGTACATCGGATGTTTTTGTCAACGCATGCGGTCCTGAGGTCGACAGTCTGAACCAGCTCAGTGAGCAGTCGACCAAGCATCATCACGTGTTCTCAAAGGGTATTCACCTAATCGTCGATCGTGTCACAGAAACCAAACGCATTCTGACGTCGTTCGCCAGCGACGGACGATTGTATTTTGCCATTCCGATGGGCAATCGAACCTGTATCGGTACAACGGACACGCGCGTGGAGAGCTGGGAAACTGTGGTGACCGAAGAAGATCGCCAGTTCGTTCTCGACAACGCCAATCATCTGCTGAATCTGGCTGAACCGCTTACGCGTGATGACATTATTTCTGAGCGCTGCGGTGTGCGACCGCTGGTAGTAGCGTCGGGTGATGCAACGGGAGACTGGCTCGAGTTGTCGCGTAAGCATGCGATCGACGTCGACAGTGCCCGTGCGCATCTTAGTATCTTCGGCGGCAAGCTGACGGATTGTCTGAACGTCGGCGATGAGGTGTGTGAGCATGTCGCCGAACTCGGTGTCAGCCTGTCGCAACCCGAGGGCGCCTGGTACGGAGAGGCCGGCGATGAAGCGCGTCGCGAATTCATGCGACAGGCCGCGCTGATGGCGCTCGATGCGTTCACGCATCCCAATTCGACGGAGCCGCTGACGGAGCGGTTCTGGCGTCGTTATGGTGCCAATGCGATCGGGATGCTGGAGCGGATTCGCGAAAATCCGGAGCGCGCTGAGCCGCTGATGAACAATACCGATTATCTGCGCTGCGAGGTGGAGTACACTGGTCGCCGTGAAATGGTGACGCGGCTCGAGGATTTCCTTCGCCGTCGCTCCAAAATTACGATGGTCGTGCGTGAAGAGGAAATCATCAGCGCACCGGGG
This sequence comes from Pseudomonadota bacterium, assembly GCA_039033995.1. Lineage (GTDB taxonomy): Bacteria > Pseudomonadota > Gammaproteobacteria > Steroidobacterales > Woeseiaceae > CALBPI01. The sequence goes on from JBCCBP010000003.1 coordinate 50,230, forward strand.
TTGCACGAAGCCTGCCGATTGTTGTTCGGTGAGCGCGCGTCAGAAAAACTGCAGGAATATATAGATCGCCACACGTCGCTGGATATTGATGCGAAAGGCATTATCGGCGATGCACCGCAAACAGGAACAGATTAAATGAGTACAGAAAGAGATTTTGACGTCATTGTCTACGGCGCGAGCGGATTCACCGGTCGACTGGTCGCTGAATATTTGCAGCAGCGTTACGGCGATGACGACACCGTGCGTTGGGCGATGGCCGGCCGCAATGCCGACAAGCTGGCTCAGGTGCGCGACGAAATGGGCATTGCGGCGGATACCCCGCTGATCGTTGCGGATGGCGATGACGAGGCTTCACTGCAGGCGATGGTGGCTCGCGGTAAAGCGATTATTACCACCGTCGGCCCCTACCAAACGTACGGCAATACACTGCTCGCGGTTTGTGCAAAGACCGGTACTGACTATCTCGACCTGTGCGGAGAGCCGGTCTGGATGCGGCACATGATCGATGCGCATGAGTCGACCGCGAAGGCGAGCGGCGCAAGAATCGTTTTTTCTTCGGGGTTCGATTCGATTCCGTCCGACCTGGGTGTCTGGAAATTGCAGCAACACTGCATCGAGCAAACCGGTGTGCCGTCGGCGCGAATCCGTTGCCGGGTGCGCAAGATGCAAGGTACGTTTTCCGGCGGTACTGCAGCGAGTTTCAAGGCGACGCTGGCCGCGGCGAGAGACCCTGAAATTTTGGCGCTGCTGCGCGATCCGTTCTCACTGGTCCCCGACTTCGACGGGCCGGCGCAACCGCATGGCAACAAGCCCTACTACGAGGAAGATCTCGGCAGTTGGGTGACCCCGTTCATCATGGCGACGATCAACACGCGCAACGTGCATCGTTCGAACGCGTTGCTCGGCTTCCCGTATGGTCGCGATTTCGTCTACGACGAAATGGTCCTGACAGGGCCTGGTGACAAAGGCGAGCACATTGCCAAGGCACTGGCAGACCGTGACGACATGTCGAGTAAAGATGGGCCCAAGCCGGGTGAAGGCCCGGACAAGGAAGAACGCGAGAACGGCTTTTACGACATGCTGTTTATCGCAGATACCGCAGACGGTCCGATCAAGTTTGCGGTTACCGGTGACCGTGACCCCGGTTATGGATCAACGTCCAAGATGTTGTCCGAAGCGGCGCTTTGCCTCGTCAAGGATGCGACCGATACGCCAGCTGGTATCCATACGACGGCGTCGGCGATGGGGCAGAAGCTGATCGATCGGCTGGTGGCGAATGCTGGCCTGACCTTCAGTCTAGAGTAGCCGCTGCGGGCGGAGCATTGCGGTCTGTCAAGACAATAGTGAGACCGGTTAGCAAGCCAAACAGCAAAAAGGAACCACTCAGCGGGTACAGCGTTTCGTTGTAGAGGATTCCGCTGCCGACGCCGATCGCCGACGACAGCAAAGTGGTGAGAGCGCCGATGATGGCGGCGGCGGTACCCGCGATATGTCCCATCGGTTCCATCGCCAGTGCATTCAGGTTGCCGAACAGAAACCCAATGCACAGCAGCAGCGCCATCAGGCCGGCCATCGTCAGCGCTAGCGGCGGTAAGCCATCCGACGCGAACGTTGCCACCAGCAACAACAGGGCGATCAGGCTGACGGCTATCGCCGCGGTAGTCGCCAATGCCCGCATGCCGTAGCGCATCACGATACGGGCGTTGATCAGCTGGCTGGCGCCAACGCAAAGCGCCAGCGGCGCAAAATACAACGGAAACCTGACCCCGAGTTCGTACTGCACCTGCAGGATCTGCTGTGCGGTAGCGAGGAATCCAACAAACGCACCGGAGATCAGTGCGGCGGCCAGTGTATAGCCCATCGCGACGCGACTCCGAAACACGCGACGGGCATTGCGCCACAAGGTTGTTGCATCGAGCGCCTGGCGGTGCTCGGGTTTGAGGGTCTCCGGCTGCCGTACGGCGAACCACCAGCCGACTAGTGCCGCAAGGCCGAGGAACGACCAGAAGATACTGCGCCAATCCGCGATCAGCATGATGGCCTGCCCAAGCGCCGGCGCGATGGCTGGCACCAGTATGAAGATCGACATGATGAACGACATGACGCTCGCCATGCGTCGGCCCTTGTACAGGTCACGCACTACTGCGACGGTGATCGTGCGCGGTCCGGCGACGCCCACACCTTGCAACAGGCGGCCGAGTAGCATGATCGTGTAGTCGGTGGCGAGCAGTGAGACCACCGTACCTACCGCGAAACAGGATAAGCCCAGAAAGATCGCCGGGATGCGGCCGAGATTATCTGCCAACGGGCCAAACAGGAGTTGTCCAAAGCCGAGACCGATGAACAGCATATAGACCATGAACTGCGTATCGTTGATATTGCCAAGGGCAAACTCGACGCCGATAATGCCGTGCGCAGGCAGCATCGTATCAATCGACAACGCCACCAGCGACATGGTCAGTGCCATCATGATGATGAATTCCGCAAACGCGGGCTGGGACTTCGATGGCAATGGCATCGGTGGATGATAATGGATTCTGCGCGCGATCATGCGACCGATTGCTGCCCTGCGTGGCAGGGCGATGACGGGTCCGAGCAGGTGCGCCATCGCCTCGCCTTCGGGACTCGCGCGAGCACTAAACCCTGACCGAGGATCATTGAATGCCGGACGATTTAACGACGCTGCCCATTGCGCTTCTCGATTTAATCAGAGCCATTCATCCGATGCTGGTTCCGGCGATCGGTTTGTTCGTCTTGTTGATCGTCGTCTGGATCGTCGATGTCGTGGCCCGGCGTCGCCTCAAGCACGTGGCGCGTGCGCTCGCGCGTCAGACTTCATCCCGGTGGGATGATGCTCTCGTCGAGCAGGGTGTGTTCGGCCGACTGGCGCATGTGCTGACCGCAGCGGCTGCCTATTTTGGCATTGGGTTGGTACCGGATCTATCGGAATCCGTGCAAACGGTGGTACGCAATGTCGCCTTTGCCTACGGCATCCTGGCCATCATTCGAACCCTGAGTGCGACCTTGAGCGCCGTAAACGCGTTGTATGAAAGCGGTGGTCACGCGGTGGAACGACCCATCAAAGGCTACATCCAGGTCACCAAACTGGTGTTGTACTGTCTCGGTGCGATCCTCGTCGTGTCTGCGCTGATCGATAAATCGCCCGTCATTCTGCTGAGTGGTTTCGGTGCGATGACCGCCGTCCTGTTGCTGGTATTCAAGGACACGATTCTGTCGCTCGTCGCCAGCGTCCAGTTGTCGAGTCTTGACATGATCCGTGTCGGTGACTGGATCGAAATGCCGCAGTTCAATGCCGATGGCGATGTAATCGATGTGGCGTTGCATACCGTGCGGGTGCAGAACTGGGACAAGACCATTACGACGATTCCGACGCATAAGCTGATTGCGGAGTCGTTTATTAACTGGCGCGGCATGCAACAGTCGGGCGGTCGTCGTATCAAACGGTCTCTGCGTATTGATATGCGAACCGTCCGATTTCTGACCGACGAGGAGATTGTTCGATTCAAACGTTTCGTATTGCTGAAGGACTACATCGTCGGCAAACGTGAGTCACTGCAGTCTTTTAACGATGCGTTGCCCGAAGAGACGGCGGCCGACGTCAATATGCGGCGTCTGACCAACCTCGGTACCTTGCGTGCCTACCTGATCAACTACCTTCGTCATCACCCGCGTATCCATAAGGACATGACACTGCTGGTTCGGCAGCTACAGCCGGGTTCGGATGGCATTCCGATCGAAATCTATTGCTTCACGGCAACCACCGCCTGGGCGGAGTACGAACGCATACAGGCAGATCTGTTTGATCATTTGCTCGCGATACTGCCTGAGTTCGGGCTCGACGTTTTTCAAGGACCCAGCGGCGCCGACGTCGCCGCTTTGCGAGCCGATTACAGACCGCACGAATCGGTATCGAAAAGCGCTTAGTCAGATGGTCGGCTGCGCACGCTATACTCGACGCGCGTCAGATTGACAGGAGTGGGACAGATGACGAAGAAGGCATTCGTTGGCTTGATGTTCGCTGGCATGCTCGCCGCCTGCGCGGTGAATGTCGACAGACCTGTGTCCGAGCGCGAGCGCTGGCAGGCGATCGCTGACCGGGTCGAAATCATCCGCGATGACTTTGGCGTGCCACACGTCTACGGCAAGACGGATGCCGATACTGTGTTCGGTTTGTTGTATGCACAAGCGGAAGACGACTTTCCGCGTATCGAGCGAAACTACATCTGGGCGATCGGTCGCCTGGCTGAGGTCGAAGGTGAGGCGGCGCTGTACAGTGATCTTCGCGCGCGACTGTACATGACCCATGCCGAGGCCAAAGCGGCGTATGCGACCGCACCTGTCTGGTTGCAGGCACTGTGTGATGCATGGGCTGATGGCCTGAATTATTTTTTGGAAACACACCCGAACGTCAAGCCTCGGTTGATCACACGATTTGAGCCCTGGATGCCGATGTTCTTCAGCGAGGGCTCCATTGGTGGTGACATTGAACAGATTCCACTGGCGCGGATTGCGGAGTTTTATGGCGGTCTCGACCCGGTGGCGGCGATGGTCGCCGAGCAGACCGAAGCCGCAGCTTTCTCGGCGCCGGGCGGGTCGAATGGTTTTGCGATATCGGGTGACCGGACCGAGAACGGGAACACGTTGTTGCTGATCAATCCGCATACTTCATTCTATTTTCGCGGTGAGGTGCACGCGGTCAGCGAAGAGGGGCTGAATGCCTACGGTGCAGTCACCTGGGGCCAGTTTTTTGTCTATCAGGGTTTCAACGAAAACACGGGTTGGATGCACACCTCGACCTACGTCGACTTTATGGACGAGTTTGTGCTGGATACGCGCGAGACGACAGACGGATTTGAGTACCGCTACGGCGACGAATGGCGACGCGTGACTGCGATACCCGTGACACTGCAGTACGCGGCAAAGGGCGGTCTCGCCGAGCGGTCGTTTACGATGTATCGCAGTCATCATGGTCCGGTGACACACACGTTCGACGGACGTTGGGTCGTGACGCGTATCAATTGGGATCCGGTCAATGCGCTGCGCCAGTCCTACCAACGCACAAAGCTGGCGAATTATCGCGAGTTCCGCGAGATGATGGACATACGCACCAACTCATCGAACAACACGGTGTTTGCCGATAGCGAAGGCAATATTGCTTACTTTCACGGCAACTTCGTGCCGCGACGGGATCCGTCGTTCGACTACTCGAAACCCGTCGACGGCGCAGATCCGGCGACGGACTGGCAGGGGCTGCACAGCGTGGACGAGACGATTACGCTGCTGAACCCGCCCAACGGCTGGATTCAAAATGCCAATTCCACGCCATTTACAGCGGCCGGTGAATTCAGCCCCGACCCCGATGACTTCCCACGCTACATGGCGCCTGATGCCGAGAATTTTCGCGGCGTACACGCGGTTGCCGTGTTGGAAAATATTGAGGCGCTGACGCTCGATGGTCTGATTTCATTGGCCCACGACCCTTATCTACCTGGGTTTGAGTCGTTGCGAAACGGACTGGTCAACGCGGCAGCGGAGGCCGCAATACCGAATGCTGATACTGAAGCTGCAATCGCACTTCTAGATGACTGGGACTTAACAACCAGCGTCGACTCCGTCGCGATGACAGTGGCCCATTTTTATGGTGAGCGGCTGCTGGCGCTATACCCCAGACCACCAGAGACGAGCGAGATGGAATGGATCAATGCGTTGCCAGAGAACACGTCTGCAGAAGCGCAATTGGCAACGCTTCAGGAGACGCTCGCAACGCTGACCCGCGATTTCGGCGGCTGGCGGCAACCTTGGGGGAAGCTCAATCGCTTCCAGCGTCAGACGGGCGCCATCAGTCTCGGCTTTGACGACACGGCACCCAGCCTGGCCATCGGCTTCGCGCATAGTCGTTGGGGCGCACTCGCGGATTTTGGCGCGAGTCGTAAACCGGGTACCAAGAAACTCTATGGCACGAATGGCAACAGCTTTGCTGCCGCGGTCGAATTTGGTGACCGGGTACGTGCGAAGACGATTCTCGTCGGTGGTCAGAGCAACGATTCGCGCTCATCGCACTTTGTTGATCAGGCGGAGCGCTACGCGGAGCAAGCTTGGAAAGCCGCGGCGTACTATCGAGAGGACGTGCTGCGTCGCGCAGAGCGGCGCTATCGACCGGGTGAGCGACGCTAACTCATCGTTGCTCATTATTCTTAGTTAATCTGGCCGGCTAGTAGATCTCGTCGGGATCGCGCAGGACGATGGACGGAACACGGGTCGGTTGTTGCACCGATGCTTGTTCTGCCCCGTCGCCGGCTGCAAAAACCGCCGCGGTGAGCGCGTCATTGGCCGCGAACCATTGGGAAAAGTCACCGCGCAGCGTCATCGCGGCCTGGCGCTCGCGCTGGCTCTGCAGTTGCTCGTAGGGGTCTGCGACCTGACGGATCTGATCGCGCGTTGCTTCACGAATGCCGCGACAGTTCGCGGTGGGTGCGCATTCCGCATTGACCGAGATGATCTCGCCGTCATGCGAGACTTGGTCGTCCAGCGCGAAACTCAAGCCGATGCCCAACAGATCGGTAGCGACCTGTTCGCCAAGCGTCGGTGCGTCTGTTGCCCGAGGCTGTTGTTGCGCGCAGCCGCCTAGTGTCAGGCCGGCCAGTACAATCATCACGGCGGTCTTGTTCATTGCGGTCCCTCTGACTAGCGTCAACAAATTAGAACATAGCAAAGCGCGTGAGTTCCCGCATCCGCCCGCATCACAGTTCAGTCATCGGCCTGATTGGCTTTCCATTTCTGGAACACGGTCCAGGAGGTTTCGTTGGGCCGCGGATCTTCGGTTGGCGGCGGCGTCCAGTATTCGGGAAAACGCGTATCGACGACGTCGATCAAGGCCTTCGGCAGGCTCGCTTTGTCGAAGGTGCTGAACCCGGTCGCATTGAACACCATCAATCCCGGCCTGCTGCCCATCTCCAACCAAGGCAGCCATTGAGCGACACGTACCCATGCCAGTCGCGAGTCGCCTACCGAGGCCACGTCACCGTCGAGCATCTTGTCGGCATCGTAAAAAGTGTCAAAAATCTCCATCGCGTGATAGGTGCCACCCACATATTGCTGGTAGTCGCCCGCCAACGGGTTATCGTAAAACAACGGGATTTCGTAAGACGAAACGGCCATATCGCCGTAACGCCGGAAACTGCGTGATAGTGTCGACTTGCCGTCACCGTTGAACTCAAACCGCGGTGCTCGCATGTTTACTGGGTCATTGGCGACATGCAGGACCTCCACGGTTTTGCCTGTCCACGGGTTTTCCCAGCGATCGATAACCTCCCCGGTGTCTGGATCCATATAGACCATAATTTCCCGCGAAACGGAGCGGAACCCGCGGCCTTTGGTTGCATCCTGCAGGTGTCCACACTGACGCACGTTGACGCCCATGACATCGAACAAATGCCGATCTTTTTCTCCGGGAACGCGACTGTAAGCGCGGCCTTCCCAGAAGCCGTAGCGAACAACACCGGCCTCGGTTGTGCCGCAAGTGCCTTTCTGGGCTGCAGAATAGGCGGCATCGCCGGTCAGTGTGACGGTTTCGGCGTGCGCGCCGAGCATCGCAAATGCGATCCATCCAATCATCCAGGGTTTGTTCATTCACTGCTCCTACAACGGTCGTCGCCGGTCAGCCTAGAGCATACCCCAAATGTTATTAAGTTATAACATTAAGGTGATTCTGTCAGGGTTGCACATTGTTCGGGTACCTGCGTCGGTGCATCGTCACCGTAGTAGGTCGCGACACGCGCCATACTCGTGAACGCTTCCCAGGCAACCCCGTTTGGATCCTGCGCCCACGATTTGTCAGACGCCGCGTAACAACACTGAACTTTCCCTTCATGCCACTGTTCGATGTTGGCGGCCTCCAGCCGCGTACGCAATTGTTCAAGCTCCGACTCGGTCTCAACCTGAATGCCGAGGTGATCCACGCCATGCTGACGCGCCCGTGCCGAGATGGCGAAGTTGACCTTAGGGTCATCCAGCATCCATTTCGCGTAGTCGTTTTCGTGCTGATCCGGTGCTACACCAAACAGCGTGGTGTAGAAGTTGACGTTTTTCTGGATGTCATCGACACCGACGTGTATGTGCATGCGCGCCATTACTATCTCCTCGTTAGTCTATATGTCCAGAGTAATCGACATATATAAAAAAAGCAAGCGGCACTGCCAGCGCGATATCGACAGCGTCGGCATAACGAAGTCTGATCTGAAAGGGGGCGCCATAACGACAAATTCTCTACCGGAGATAGCGCGAAATAGTGCTTTCTTTTGCTCGGCGCCAGAGATCTTGAGCCGGCAGAGCCTGCGTATGCCATCGAATTGACGTAAAATTGGGGCCTTTATGACGGCCACTTGCGGGGGCAGAACATTGAGTGACTTTGACGATCAATTAGCCAAATTCCGAAACGACGCGGGTTTCATCGCGGCGCTGGACCAGAGCGGCGGGAGTACGCCGAAGGCGCTGGGCTTGTACGGTGTCGCGGAAGACGCCTGGAGCAACGATGAGGAAATGTTTTCGCTCGTGCACGAGATGCGCACGCGCATCATCAAGAGCCCAGCCTTCAATGGGGAGCGAATTCTTGCGGCGATTCTGTTCGAGAATACGATGGACCGCGAGATTGATGGCATGCCGACCGCGCAATACTTATGGCAACACAACAATGTGGTGCCGCTGCTGAAAGTGGACAAGGGTCTTGCCGATGAGGCGGATGGTGTCCAGTTGATGAAACCGATGCCAACGCTGGATGCGTTGCTGGAGAAAGCCAAGGCCAAGGGTATTTTTGGCACCAAAATGCGCTCGGTTATCAAGCAAGCGAATGCGTCGGGCATCGGTGCCATCGTCGCACAGCAGTTCGAGATTGGCTTGCAGATTGTCAATGCCGGCCTCGTGCCGATCATTGAGCCCGAGGTGGATATTCATTGCCCCGATAAAGCAGAGGCAGAGACGCTTCTCAAATCGGCCATCATGAATCATCTGAATCAGCTGGAGTCTGGCCAGCTGGTCATGCTGAAGCTCACGTTACCGGAAGAAGATAATCTCTATCAGGATTGCATCAATCATTCGAATGTACTGAAAGTGGTTGCTTTGTCCGGTGGCTACAGTCGTGATGAGGCCAACGCGCGACTGGCTCGCCAAAACGGCATGATCGCCAGTTTCTCGCGTGCGCTGTCGGAAGGCTTGAGCGCGCAACAGTCGGATGACGAATTCAACACGACATTGGATAGCTCTATTCAGGCCATTGTGGACGCATCCAAGACCTGATCTACAAATCGCGGGCGGCCAGACGGAAGCGAATATCGTCTGGTCGCTCCAGCGCATTCAGCCATTGACCGAAAATACCGATGGTGCTCGCCTTGTCGCGTGCTTTCCCGCCTAGTGCGCCACTGTCCAGCAGCGCATTACCGGAGGGGTCCTCGGCATCACTGATCAGGCACACGAAATGACAGTCGTGGATCACCATCAGATGCTCGATCAGCGCGTCCCAGCTCGCCTTCGGCCCAGCGCCATTCACCGGGTCAGAAATCGAGATATAGCGAAACGCGTGCGGGTTGAAGCGTCGCCGCCCAGGCGGGAATAGCGGCATCAGGCGATTGATGACGAATCCGGTGATGCCCGTCATCGGCGCCAGAGCGAGTTCGTTCACAGCGAATCGCGCGGCAATGCGTCGCGTGCTGTTGTCGTCGACCGTAATCCAGTTTCCATAGCGCCAGCTAGCTGGTGTAACGGTGTGCTCGCTCGATGCTGTCAGATCCGCCAAGGCGTTGTCGGTGAGCCCCTCGGTCACACGCGCCGTCGCTAGTGGCTGTCGTTTGAATTGTCGATAAAACAAGCGTTGTCTGAGCACGGCCAGCGATTGCATGCCACGCTCGGTGAGGAGCGTGATTGAGCGCTTGTTGTGCTCGTCGATACAGCCGTAGGTGAGCGTTGCGCCAGAGGTTGTTTGCTGGCGAATCCACTCGAGCGCAGCATCGGTGATGGCGCTGCCTAAGTGTTGAGAGCGAAACGTCGCGTCGACGGCAAGTAGTCCGCGGTAAAATCCGGTCACCGGTTGCCCGTCGCAGGACAGTGACTGTAGGTCGATGAGATAAGTGCCAATGAGTTTGCCGGCATAGCGCAACGACAAGAAGCGCGGATTCTCGAAACGAGCAACCTGTTCACGAACATTGCGCCGCTGATAGCGCCGCGCTGCATCACCAAACCAAACAGCCGTCACATAGTCGAGCCATTCGTCGCTGACGAAAGGCGACAGTTCGAGGCGTACCGCGCCATCTCGCCAAATTGTCTCTGTGGCCTCAGGCTTCATCAGCGGGCGGCCATTCGATATCCAATGCCAAGACCTCGGCGAAGGTTGCGCGTTGTCGAATAGCGCGCGAGATGATCGGCCAGGTCGAAAATGTCGCTAACGGGAACACCCACGGGTCGCCACGGTCCCAGGAGACGTCACGGGCGCTGCGGATCGCGCGCCAAGTATCGTGCCGTTGCTCACGTTGCCCGAGCACGCTCAACAAATGGGTCCAGGTCGACCAGAATTCCTGCAGGCGACGTTGGGGCCGCCAACTGGCCTCGATTTCGTCACCACCAATGAGGCCGGCGAGGCACTGTGTTGCGACAAAGTGCACACCACTGGTCGCGCGGGGATTGCATTCGATGGCGTAGGCATTGCCTGTCGCGTCAACAATCGCGTCGATCGCGATAAACCCTGTGAACTGAAGCGACCGAATCAGTGTCACAAGCCAATCGCTGACAGCGGTCTGTTCGATGCGCTCAAAGACGACGGCGACGCTGCCATGCCTCAGTACGGCGCGATACACGACGATGCACAGTGGCTCACCGTTGCGGGCGATTGCGAAAGCGCTGAATTCGTCACCATCGATGGCACGTTGGACGAGCATCTTCGGTGCAAGCCGAGGCAGTGATGCGCCTTTCGAAAAGCGCTGCACGTGGCGGCCCGAGCACGAATACTCAGGCTTGACAATGGTGTCGCCGCTGTCGACCAGCGCGGTGGTTTCTGGCGCTGTTGCATACAGTGTTTCGGGGACGGCGAGCCCGGCACTGCGCGCCAATCGCGTAAAACCGAACTTCGAGTGCAGCTCATGAATCAGCCGAGCGTCACTGCCGAACCACTGACAATGCGACGGCAATGACGCTGTCAGTGTGGCGACATGCATCGTCTCTTCGGAGATCGGCAGCAAAAGGTCCACCCGTTCGCGACGAATGATGTCGAGAAGCGCCTCGCTGTATGCCTGACGCGATTCGTGCGGCGGTGGCACAACGAAGCTCTGCGTCACCGCATTCGATGTTCTTGCCAGATGCCAGCGAAACGGCTCTGCCACCAACACACGCCACCCGGCTTTCGCGAAGCTACGTGCGATATCGACCGCCGGCGGCAGTCGACCGAGTGTCAGCAATACCGTCGGTGCTGTCGTCACGAGTTTGTGAGCCGTTGCATCATTGCCGCAGCAGGTTGCCATGCCGCTTTGGCCAGCGCAATCGCGGGCATGTCAGTCCATTGACGATCAGGCTACACTAGCGATTGCTGCGCCTCCTGTTGTATCGCCATGCTCTACACACCTCCTGCACCCACACCGCTGACCCCGTTGCGATCGCTGTGGCGAGTCATGCGCCAGGGTGATGGCGACTTGTTATCACTGGTGCCGGAGGCTGCCTACCGTCTACCGGTGACACATCTTGGCTATTCGCGTCGCTCCATTCTGTTGATCAACGATCCTGAGCTGGCGCGCAACGTGTTAACGGATCCGCTGCAAATTTTCCCCAAGAACGATTTGATGGTCGGCGCACTGGCACCGCTGGTCGGTGACTCGATCTTTGTGTCGAGTGGTGCGACCTGGCAGCGACAGCGGCAGATGGTCGATCCCGCCTTTTCACATATGCGCATCAATCGCGCGTTTGCCGAAATGCAGGCGGGGGTCGATGAGTATTGTGCGCGACTGCAGGCGTTGTCTGAATCACAGCAGTCTTTCTCGCTGGATTTCGCGATGAGCGAACTAACAGCCGACATCATTTGCCGCACGATTTTTTCTACGTCACTGCAAGGTAAGACAGCGCGAGAGGTGTTTGACGCGTTCGGCGTATTCGAAGCCAGCGTCGCCAACGTGAACCTTTGGCAGCTTATTTTTGCGAAGCCGTGGTCTGACGTTCGTCAGCCAAAGGCAGTGCTCAGAGCCTGCGAACAGATACGCGCGCGCATCGGGGAGTTGCTCGCCCCGCACCTGGACGGCGAGGCGCGCGATGATATCGCATCAGCGATCGTCGCTGCCCGCGACCCCGCTTCCGGTCAGGGTTTCAGCCGCGAGGAAATCATCGATCAGATCGGCGTGTTTTTTCTGGCGGGGCACGAGACCACTGCTAGTGTGTTGACGTGGGTGTTTTTTATTCTGGCAATGCGACCGGAGATCGCGGAGATGCTCCGCATGGAAGTCGATACGGTCACCCAGGGCGAGCCGGTGAGCTTCAGCGCGGTCAAGCAGCTCACAAAGATTCGCAGTGTGTTTCGAGAAACGTTGCGCCTTTATCCACCGATTACTTTTATTCCGCGGGTCGCCGCGGAAGCCACTCGTATCGGCGACATTCCGGTCAAGCGCGGTGCGATGCTGATGCTGTCGCCATGGACAGCACATCGCAATCGAGATCTGTGGCGGGATGCCAATCAGTTTGATCCGCTTCGTTTTCACGGCGACAACGAGCAGGAGGCCGACAAAGGGGCCTTCATGTCGTTCGGACTTGGTCCACGTATTTGTGTTGGCGCCGCATTCGCAACGATCGAGAGTGCCTTGATTATCGCGGAGCTCGTACGTCGCTTCGATTTCGATATCGAAGACGCCGAACAGGTCAGGCCGGTCGCGCGGCTGACCACCCGACCCGCCCAGGAGATACGATGCCGGGTGCGCCGTCGGAGTGATCCACGATGAGCCGCCACGTCATCGTAGTCGGTGCGGGGATTGGCGGACTCGCAGCCGCGCTGGATCTCAGCGCCCGTGGGGTGCGCGTAACGCTGGTTGAAAAACACGCAAGCCCCGGCGGCAAGATGCGTCAGATTAACGTGGCGGGGCGGCTGATCGACTCAGGCCCGACTGTATTCACGATGCGCTGGATATTCGACGACTTATTTGCAGAGGCGGGTCTGGCGCTAGATGACCATCTTTCGTTAAGGGCGGCCGATTTGCTCGCTCGGCATGGTTGGAGCGACGGCAGTCGCCTCGATTTGTTCGCTGACCCCCGCAAAAGTGCTGATGCTATCCGTGATCTGTGCGGTGCTGCCGATGCCCGTGCCTATCTCGAGTTCGCGCGAGATTCGGCGAAGATTTTTGACACGCTCGATTTGCCATTCATGCGCGCTCAGCGACCGAATCAGCTGGAACTCGCCCAGCGGGTCGGTTTGCGGGGGCTGCCCGACTTGCTTGCAACGAAGCCGTTCGTGTCTTTGTGGCGCGACCTGCAGAAGCGTTTTAGCGATCCTCGCCTGGTGCAACTGTTCGGCCGCTATGCGACGTACTGCGGATCGTCGCCGTTTAAGGCGCCAGCGACTCTACAATTGATCGCACACGCGGAGCGCGCCGGCGTCTGGTATGTCGATGGTGGCATGCAGGCGTTAGCCAATACACTCGCCGACTGTGCGACCCAGGCAGGCGCCGCACTACGTCTCGAATGTGGTGTGCAACAACTGCTGCGCTATGGCGGGCGCGTCACCGGGGTGTTGCTCGAGGACGGCGAGTCGTTGTCGGCCGACGCAGTCGTGTTTGCCGGTGACTGTCGCGCGCTGGCTGAAGGCATGCTGGGCTCAGGCTACGAGCGGGCCATTCCGGCGCCGCCAAAAGACGTGCGATCGTTGTCTGCGATCACATGGAGCATGGTCGCGGAAGTGCATGGTTTTCCGCTTGCGCACCATACGGTGTTGTTCGGCGACCAATACACAGACGAGTTCGCGGCGATATTCGAGCGTCAGGCGGTCACGGCGTCGCCGACGGTCTATATCTGTGCACAGGATCGGCACGACGACAACGCACCGACCAAGCAAACAACGGAACGCCTGCTGGCACTGATCAACGCGCCGGCGCGCCCGCTGTCCGATGCCGAGTTGGACGCCGCCGAAGCCGCCATGCTCGACAATCTGGCGCGGGCAGGGCTGACACTGCAATTTGCGCCCGGCGATGCCGTTGTGACCCAACCTGCCGACTTTGCGGGTCTGTTTCCAGCGACGGATGGCGCGCTGTACGGTCGCCCCACCCACGGCGCCATGGGCAGCTTCTCGCGACCCGGCAGCCGTTCGCGTCAACCGGGTCTTTATTTAGCAGGTGGCAGCGTACACCCGGGAGCCGGTGTGCCGATGACCGCGATGTCGGGTCGGCTCGCGGCGGCTTGTGTGCGCCACGATCTCGGTCTCGACTAATTCGATGCATGCGTTGCGGCGTTGCCGCGGGTCAATAGGTAGGCGAGCGGTCCAAACGAGCCGAGTACCAGCGTCACACCGATAAACGGCCAGACGTTTCGCCCCAGCCGTCGTGCGTCAGCGATCATCCAGCTCATTACGAGCACCAGCGCGACCACGAGATCGGCAAAGCCCTGCCAACCTGCTGAATTGGCCAGAAAGTGCTCGAAAATACCAACGATACCGAAGTCTTTGATCGCCAACGCCGTGATCGCGGCGAATGGCAGCAGCAAAGCAGTTAAGCCGATTTTTCTGACCAACATATCGATCTCCTCATTGTGTGCGGCGCTGACTATCGCCGCTGCTGCGGGGTGCCGCAATGACGTCAGAGGTTATTGTTGGCGTTATCCTTGGCACTTACGCTCTGCAGCAGGAGGTGGACGTGCACACTGCATTTGCCGAACAATTGAAGCACTGGCGCGCCACGCGACATTTGTCGCAACTCGACCTTGCGTTGACCGCCGGTGTCTCGCAGCGTCACGTCAGCTGGCTCGAGACGGGCAAGAGCGCGCCCAGTCGCGATATGGTCGTGCGTCTCGCCGAAGCGCTTGATGTGCCGCTGCGAGAGCGCAACACGCTATTGGGGAGTGCGGGCTTTGCGGCGATCTACAGCGAGCGTCAGGTCGATGCAGAGCAAATGCGACCGATCCGTGATGCCTTGGAGGCGATGCTGGCTCACCATGACCCTTACCCTGCCTTTGTTCTCGACCGGTGTTGGCGCGTCGTCATGTTGAATACCAGTGCATCGCGCATACTCACAGTGTTTGGTAACGTCGATGCACTTTGGCAGCGAGTGGACCCCAGCGGTGCGCGCAGCCTCGCCCGGTTGACGTTTCATCCGGACGGCATGCGCCCGTACATCGAGAATCTCGGCGAGCTTGCTGCGAGTTTTGCCTACCGCATCCGCAGTGATCTGCAGAGTATTGGCGATCCCGACCAGCGCGCCGAGCTTGCCGACGTGCTGACGTTGGTGTCCTCTGAAACGGTCGGCGCGGAAGTGGCACAGCCGCTGTTGCCGATTCTGCCACTGACCTTGCGCTTACCGTCGGCTCGCATCAGTCTTATGTCCGTCATCGCAACATTCGGAACGCCGCTTGATGTCACCGTTGACGAGCTTAGGATCGAGAGCTTCTATCCGGCCGACGAACCCAGTAAGCAACTACTGCTGCAGATGGCTGATCACTCCGAATGAAAAATGCGCCAGTTGTTTGCGCCAGGACCGGGATCAATTAGATAGCGTGCGTCTTCTGGATAGTACTTGGCGCGCGTCGCGTCAGCGCCTGCGAAGGCTTGCACCGCGTCGAGATCTCGCCATAAGGTCACCAGCAGGAAGTGCGAATATTCGCCGTCGTCTTGCCGGGTGAAAAAGAGTCGTAGCAGGCCGTCTATCGATTGATAGTCAGGTGCGGCTCGTTCGATCATGAAACGCTCGTAGGCATCGCCGTCGGTGATCCTGGTCTTGCCGCGCCAGGTCCTGAGAACGCTCATGCCTCAAGGGTCGGGTACGACCTGGTCGAGCACTTTGGCGGATGAGACAACGCCGGGCAGCCCAGCGCCGGGGTGGGTGCCAGCGCCGACGATATACAGATTGTCGACCTCTTCACTGCGATTGTGCGGCCGAAACCAGGCGGTTTGCATCAGGGTCGGCTGCAGGCCGAAGGCCGCACCATTGACCGAGGACAACCGGTCTTCAAAGCCATCCGGGGTCAATAGATGTGACGTGACGACGGCATCCTCCAGCCCCGGTAGCACCGTCTCGGACAGACTCTTGGCAATCGCGGCGCGATAGGTTTCTCCCATCACCGACCAGTCGATGTCGCCGCCCAGATGCGGCACCGGCGACAGCACATAAAAGGCATCGCAACCATCCGGTGCCAGCGATGTATCAGTCGCTGTCGGGCGGTGCAGGTAGAGGCTGAAGTCATCCGCCAGCCGCTTCTGGTCGAAGATATCGACCAGCAATTGTTTGTAGCGCGGCCCCAGCAGGATCATATGGTGGTCGACATCCTCATAGCGTCGATTGGTGCCGAAGTACCAGACAAACAAACTCATGGAATACTTCGCGCGCGCTAGCCGCTTGTCTGTCCATCGCCGACGCGGTGTGTTCGACAACAGGTGCTTGTAGGTTGCGGCGGAGTCTGCATTGGAGACGACGATGTCCGCAGTGAGCTTCTCGCCACCCTCGAGTTCGACCCCTGTCGCGCGCCCGTTTTCGACAGTGATTTGCTGCACCGCTGCGTTGTAGCGAATACGATTACCCTGGCTTTCGATCAGGTTGACAAGTCCATTGATCAGACTGCCGGTGCCGCCCATGGCGAAGTGCACGCCGTGACTGCGCTCGAGATGCGCGATCAACACATAGACGGCGGTCGTTGTGAATGGATTACCACCCACCAGAAGCGGATGGAAGCTGAACACCATACGCAGCTTCGGATGTTTGATGTAGCGGGACACCAAGCCATACACCGACCGGTAGAACTGCACGCGAATCAGATCCGGCAATACTCTCAGCATGTCTGTGAATTTGCCGAACGAGACGTGCAGCAGGTCTTCGAAACCGACGCCATATACGCGCTCGCTGGCACGCAGGAATTTCAGATAGCCATCGACATCGTCGGGCGAAAATCGCTTGACCTGCTCGATCATGGCGTCTTGGTCGCCGCTGTAGTCGAACACGTCGCCATCGTCAAAACGGATGCGGTAGAAGGGGTCGATCTCACGCAGGTCGATATCGTCCGCCATATTGCGGCCGCAGAGTGACCACAGTTCTTCAAACAGGAAGGGTGCCGTGATAATCGTCGGGCCGCCGTCGAACACGAAGCCATCTTGCTTGTAGACATAGGCCCGGCCGCCAGGCGCGTCGAGCTTCTCAATAACCTCGACGTCGTAGCCACGAGCTCCAAGACGGATAGCCGCAGCCAGACCACCAAAGCCAGAACCGATAACAATGGCGCGCTTATTCGCCATGCGCCGTACCGAAGAACGTATTCATTGTCATTTAGTATAAACTCGCTCATGGGGACACGACAGCAGAACATCGGATAGACGGCCGAAAAAATGACAGCGATCAGCGAAACGCTGTTTCACCATCTGGTAACCGCTCACATCATCACAGGCAGCGTGGGGCTGCTGACACTGTGGGTGCCGGTGCTGGGACGCAAGGGCAGCCCGCTGCACAAGCAGTGGGGCAAGATATTTGCGTACGCGTTATTGGCGACGGGCACAATCGCTGTCGGTATCAGCATTTGTACACTCATCGCGCCTCTCGAGACGCATCCGTTCTTTGATGACATCGCGTTGATCCGCGCTATCTTCGGCTGGATGATGTTGTATCTGGCCGTCATGACGATGAATCTGGCTTGGTATGGCTTGTGTTGTATTCGCAACCGGCGTAATCACCTGCGCAATCGCAATGGCATTATTCTGTTTGCTCAGTTGGCCACCTTTGTGACCGCGGCCAATTGCTTCTGGCAGGGCATCAGCGTCCAGCAGTATCTGCTGCCTGGCATGTCGATCGTTGGCTTAGCCGCTGCCATCCTGAACACGCGTTTCGTGATGACCGACAACCCGCCGCCGCAGGAGTGGTTAATTCAGCACTCGCGGGGCCTGGTCGGGGCAGGGATTTCGGTCTACACGGCCTTCCTGGCCTTCGGCGCCGTCAATCTTCTGCCAAAGGCCGCGTTCAATCCATTCCTGTGGGCGACGCCGACGGTGATCGGTATCAGCTATCTGCTCTATCACCAGTTTCGTATCGAACGACAGCGTGCTCGGTTAGCCAACCGTGTGATGGGTTGATTGCCGCCATCGATAGGCCAGATCGCTGACATGAAACACGAGGGCAGCGACCAGTGCGCCGGCAATCCATAGCCATTCGGCGCCTGCAAACTTCAGTTTCAGTGCGACCATCAGACTGCCGCCCGCGCCGATATTGAAGATCACCGCAGGCAGGCTTAAGCCGCGCCCAGTGCGGACTCGGTAGGCCAGCAGCACGCAGATCTCGATGGCGACGACGAGCAGCATCAGGTCAACGATACGCCCGCTCTCGATCCAGTTTTGCACGCCGGTCAGATCAGGACGCTGGTGTCAGTTTCATCAGGCGTCCGCCGTCACCGTCCTCGAGAATCCAGATGGCGCCGTTCGGCCCCTGCTCGATTTCCCGTACCCGAGTGCCCATCGGATAGCGCTCCGCCTCTTTTGCCGAGTCACCCTCGAATTCGACCCGCACCAGCGCCTGTGATGAAAGACCGCCAATGAAGGCATCGCCTTGCCAGTCTTCGAACAGATCACCGGAATAGAACATCAGCCCGGCAGGAGAGATGGCCGGGACCCAGTACGCGGCCGGCGCGTCGAGGTCCGGGCGTGTCTCGTGGTCGGGGATCTGGTTGCCGTTGTAGTGGTCACCATTCGATACCAGCGGGTAGCCATAATTGGCGCCGGGCTTGACCAGGTTCAATTCGTCACCATGTCGAGGGCCCATTTCCGTATTCCACAGCCGACCTTCGCTATCGAATGCGAGGCCCAGCGGATTGCGGTGGCCAAGACTCCAGATTTGCGCCGTCACGCCGCCCTGGTCAGAGAAGGGATTGTCCTCCGGCACGCGACCGTCGTCGAACAAACGCACTACCTTGCCCATGTTGCTTTGCATGTCTTGAGACGGGTCAAACTTTTGCCGCTCGCCCGACGAGATATACATCATGCCGTCGTCGGCAAACGCGATTCGGTGGCCAAAATGGCCGCGACCGGTCACCTTGGGCACCTGACGCCAAATGATGCTCGAATCGGTCAAGCTACCGCCAGCGGCGGTGACGTTGAGCGTGGCGCGCATGACCGCGGCACCGCGCGTGTTGTTATCACCCGCTTCGGCAAAGCTCAGGTAAACGATGTTGTTATTCGCGAAATCGGGGTGCAGCACGATGTCGCCAAGCCCGCCCTGGTTACCGTAGTCGACATCCGGCGCGCCCGTGATCGGTGCCGATTTTTGGCCATCTTGTGTGACCCAGTAGAGACTACCGGGCTTCTCGGTCACAAGCAGCCGCCCGTCCGGCAGGAACGTCATAGCCCAGGGCTCGTCGAACGTGGTCACAGCAACGGCATTGAATGGTGGTTTTCCTGGCAGCTTGACGGCGTTGTCGTTCGGCTCGGATGCGCCTGATTCTTCCACAACACTGGAGTCGCTATTGGTGCCGCAGGCACCGAGTACCAGAATCATCGCCAACAAGACGAGTTTGTTCATCATCTTCTCCTAACAGGGAGTCACAATCGTGATTCGGAAAACCGGGGACGAAACGGTAGCATACGCCTCGGCAGGCGGGTAGCGAATGCGCTGGCGCGCCCCTATCTCGCACAGGAGAACGATCATTTTTAGAAACCCCTGGCTTGCGGCGCTGTTCGTTGCGTTACCGACGGCTGCATTCGCTCAGCAGACGACCGAGCAGATTGATGAGGTGGTCGTCAGCGCGTCGCGCACCGACTTATCGCTGGCCGAGCTGCCGTATGCCGCGGATGTGATCAGCGGCGATGATGTGCAGGTCGCTCAGCCTCTGCTGGGGCTCGATGAGTCGCTGCTCGGTGTGCCTGGGCTATTACTGCAGAATCGCTTTAACTTCGCTCAGGACTTGCGGATTTCGATGCGCGGCTTCGGGGCGCGTGCAGCATTCGGTATTCGCGGTATCCGGATAATCGTCGATGGCATTCCCGAAACACTCGCGGACGGGCAGGGCGGTATTGATGGTATTGATCTCGGTAGCGTGGCGCGCGTCGAAGTGCTGCGCGGTGGTGTTTCTGCCTTGTATGGTAATGCCGGCGGCGGTGTCATTCTGATCGAGAGTGAATTGGGTCGTGACGCACCCGAACTGTCGTTATCGGCCGCGAGTGGCGCTGATGGCTATCGTCGTTGGCAGGCCAAGTTGTCAGGAAAGGCTGCTGACTGGCGCTATCTGCTGAATATCAATCAGCAAACCGTGGATGGCTATCGTGAGCAGAATGCGGCGCGTAATCGTCAGGTGACCGCACGTCTGGCACGCCGCGATCGCTTCGACGGCGAGTGGTTGATCAGTGCGCATTACACGGACCAGCCCGAAGCGGATGATCCCGGTGGCGTCGATCGTGAACAGCTGAATAATGCGCCCACGGCGGCACGCGATCGCAATGTCAGTTTCGATGCCGGCGAAGTGCTGCGCCAAACACGCATCGGCGTGCGTTATCGACAGGACATGGAACGCGGTGGCCAGTGGGAGGCACGGGCATACGGTCTGCAGCGTGACTTTGCAGCGCTGCTGCCGTTCGGTAATGGCGGTGCGATCGATCTGCAGCGTGACTACTGGGGCGCTGGTGCGGTGTTGCGCCAGCCCGGCGCCTGGGGCAAACGCACGACACAATGGGCGTTGGGTGTCGATGTGGATCGGCAGAGCGACGATCGCCTGCGGTTTGTCAATGTGTCGGGGCTGCGTGGGGCGCCCACGCTCGATCAGGCCGAACGTGTCCACAGCACCGGCGTGTTTGGTGAGTGGCGGGTCGATCTGACGCCCGCGATGCGCTTAACACTGGGACTGCGCCATGACCGGTTGCGCTATCGGGTGACTGATCGGTTTCTTGCAGATGGCGATGATGGTGGTGTGGTCACCATACAGCAGACCAGTCCAGTATTGGCAGCGACGTGGCGTCCTGCGGATGATGTTACGCTGTACGCCAATGTTGCGCGGTCATTCGAATCGCCGACCACTACCGAGTTGGCGAATCCGGTCGGCGGCGGCTTCAATTCGGCGCTCGACCCTGCAGTGGCATTGCACCGGGAGTTAGGTATTCGCTGGGGACGCAGCGATCGCCAACGGTGGTCACTGGCTGCGTTCATGATCGATCTTCAGGATGAGCTCATTCCGTTTGAATTGCCCGATGCACCAGGCCGGGATTTTTTCGAAAATGCCGGTAGCAGCGATCGACAAGGTCTCGAGTTCAGTTGGCATCGGTGGTGGGGCGAGGGCATGCAAACCCGTGTTTCGCACACGTGGTCGGATTTCCGATTTGACCAGTTTGTGCAACGCGATGGCGCTGACTTTTCGGGCAATCGGACGCCGGGTACTGCACGTCATATCAGTTTTGTTCAGTGGCGTTACGATGCGCCGACCGATTGGTTTCTCGTTGCCGAGGCGAATCGAGTGGGCGCGGTCACACTCGATAACGCGAATACCGCAGAGAGCCATCGCTACACGCTCGTGAATCTGCGTGCGGGGCTCAGTCGTACGCATGGCCGATGGAGAATCGCGCCGTTTGTGTCGATGACCAACGCAATGAACGTCGCGTATGCGGCCAACACCCGCATCAATGCTTTTGGCGGCCGCTATTTTGAATCAGGCCCTGACAGAGGTGTATATATAGGGCTGACGGCAACGTATCGTCCAAATTAGGGGGGCAAAAAATGAAGTCACAAGCTGCAGTAGCAATTAAGGCGGGGGCGCCGCTGAGTCTGGAAACGGTTGATGTCGCGCCACCGAAGGCCGGCGAAGTATTGGTGAGGATTGTGGCCAGTGGCGTTTGTCACACGGATGCTTTTACCCTGTCTGGCGAGGATCCGGAGGGTATCTTTCCAGCGATTCTGGGCCATGAGGGCGCCGGGGTCGTCGAGGAAATCGGCGACGGCGTGACCTCTGTCAGCGTCGGCGATCATGTCATTCCGCTGTACACGCCCGAATGTCGTACCTGTAAGTTTTGTCAGTCCGGCAAAACCAATCTGTGTCAGCGAATTCGAGAGACACAAGGCCAGGGTTTAATGCCGGATGGGACCTCAAGGTTCTCATTGGACGGTGAACCCATCGCGCATTACATGGGGACATCGACCTTCTCGGAGTACACGGTGTTGCCGGAAATCTCGCTCGCAAAGATCAACAAGCAAGCCCCGCTCGATAAGGTTTGTCTGCTGGGCTGCGGGATTACCACGGGCATTGGTGCCGTACTGAACACCGCAAAAGTCGAAGCGGGTGCCACAGTCGGCGTGTTCGGTTTGGGTGGCATCGGTCTCAGTGTTGTGCAAGGGGCCGTGATGGCCGGCGCCAGTCGCATCATCGTCGTGGACATCAACAACGATAAATTTGAGATGGCCAGAATGCTCGGGGCGACCGATTGCGTCAATCCGAAGGACCATGCCGGACCGATTCAGGACGTGATCGTCGATATGACTGACGGCGGCGTCGATTATTCGTTCGAATGTGTCGGCAACGTCGACCTGATGCGTTCCGCACTGGAGTGCTGCCATAAGGGTTGGGGCGAGTCCACGATTATCGGAGTCGCCGGTGCCGGCCAGGAGATCAGTACCCGTCCGTTTCAGCTGGTGACAGGGCGAGTCTGGCGAGGTACCGCGTTCGGCGGCGTTAAGGGACGCACCGAGTTGCCAGATTATGTCGAAAAGTATCTGGCGGGCGACATCGTTATCGACCCGATGGTGACGTACACGATGCCGCTGGCGGACATCAATCGCGCGTTCGACTTGATGCACGCGGGTGAGAGTATCCGGTCGGTGGTCACTTTCGACTAGTTATTGAGCAAAACTTGTCATAACTCACATTGCTGGCGGTCCGTCGTTGACACATTCTTATGGGGTGTGACAGTCTCAGTGGCTAGGGCACACCGTGCGAAAGCACGGGTCGCAAAACCACCGGTCTAAGGGTATGACGCCTACGACAGCGGGGTTGCCGTCTGCGCGTTCGCGATAGATGTCTAACCCCCTCGTCCGTTCGTCATGCCGCCGGTTACTAACCGTTGGGCAGCAATCGATGGCGAATGACAACAAAAGTAAATGGCGCACTGGGGCGACGGCGAAGAACACCACCATCGAGTCGCGATCGCAGGTCGAAAAGCCAAAATCGATCAAGCAACTGCTGCACATCATGGATCCGGCTAACCGGTTCCCGAAACCAATCAGGCCGATGGGTGCCAACAGCACCTCGACGCAATGCACCGCTGCCATTGGTGGCACCGTTATCGATACCACTGGTCTGACCAAGATCAAATCGGTCACCGATGACACGGTCACCGTGCAGGCGGGCGTGACCCTGCGCGAGTTAGCCGATTACCTGACGCCGCTCGGCAAAGAGATTGCCGGCACGATGGATCTGGTACGGCGTACCGTCGGTGGCGTTGTCGCGAGCGGTTGTTTCGGTCCGTCACACGACGGTCGCGATGCGTTTATCGCGTCGCAAGTGATCTCGATGAAAGTGGTGACACCTAACGGCAAGCTGCTGATGGTCGACGACTCTCAGGGCAACCTGTTGCGTGTGCTACGGCTCAGCATGGGGCTGCTCGGCGTCATTGCCGAAGTGACGTTTCGTGTGCGCGAAGCCCAGACCTTTGTGCTGAAGCAGCGCAAGATGGATATCACGACGTTCGCGCAGGCTGCGAAGACCCTGGCGGGTCAGCAGGTGGGTATCAAGTTTTTCTTCCTGCCGTTCAAGAATGTGATCTACGCAGAGCTGCGCCGCGCTGCCGAAGGCGATCAGCCGGTGCGCAGTCTTGCCTGGCATGTTAAGGACTGGGGTGAAAGTGCTGTGCTGCCGTCGATGTGCAGTAAGCTCAGTCGCATCGTGCCGATCGCGAGCATCCGTTACAGTTTAGTCGATGGATTGCATGGTTTCGGGCGCAGTGTCTTAACCAATACGCTGACCGAAGGCGGAAGTAGCGCGGTGGAATACCGCACCCAGACGAGCGGTCGTTTCGTTGCGCCGCCGTTGCAATACACGAGCTGGTGTTTCCCTATCGAAAACGTCGCGATGTTGCTCGAGGCGTATCGCGCATTCGCGACCGAATACTACAAAGCCAATAAGTTTCGCTGCGATATGCCGCTGGTCGGTATGCGCTTGCCGGCGGATCAGTCCGGTCTGCTATCGCCGTGTTTCGAGCAACCGATGTTTGCGCTTCGCGTCGTCAGCAATCCCCACACGATGTGGGAAGACTATGCGATGGACTTCGCTGAGTTTGCTCAGCGCTGGGGAGGTGTGCCGTTGTTTAATCAGAGCCGTTGCGCAGAACCGGCCTACACCAGCACCGCGTTTGGCTCTCGTCTGGATTTCTTCAAGAAAATTCGCAGACAGATGGACCCGGACGATCGCATGTTGAATCCCTTCCTGGCCCAGTATCTGCGCTAGTGGTCTCACGTCGGCGTCGCGCGAACGGTCGCGCCGCCTACGTCCTGCCTCAGCGTCGCGCGGGGACGAGATCTGTTCTGTCGGGGCTAGTGCATCTCCTCACCACCGCTAACGTTCAACGCCTCACCGGTGATGTAACAGGCAGCATCGCTTGCCAGGAATGCTACCGCTGCTGCTGTGTCTTCCGGAAAACCGGGCCGGCCCAAAGGATTACGATCAGCAATGGACTGGCGGTAGTCCTTGACGCTCATGCCGCGATACTTCGCGAAGTACTCGTTTTGTTTTGCGCCAAGGCCGGTCGTCACATGGTTGGGGCAAACGGCGTTGACGGTGATGCCGTGCTTGCCGAGATCGATGGCGGATGTGCGGGTCAGTCCGACCATACCGTGTTTTGACGCAACGTACGGCGCCATATGCGGGAAGCCTGATTTGGCGGCCTGGCTCGCAATATTGATAATTCTGCCGCCGTTACCCTTATTGATCATGTGTCGAGCCGCGGCTTGTGTACACAGAAATGCACCGGTGAGGTTTACGTCCATCACCAGATTCCAGTCATCGACACTGAGGTCGAGAATCGGCTTCATGACGAAGCCGACGCCGGCGTTGTTGACGAGGATATCGACGCCGCCAAGTTGCTCTTCGGTATAGTCGAACAGCGCCTGTACCTCGGCCGGTTTGCGTATATCGCAGGGATAAGAAATAACCCGCGTGCCATGTGCCGCCAATAGACGGGCGGTAGCGAGCATCTCATCGGTATTGCCGATATCGCCGTCGTCGAGTTGTGCCCCAGGTTTGCCGAGATCGGTCACAACGACGTCTGCCCCCCGACGTGCGAGCTCGTCGAGGATCGCCTTACCAAGGCCTTTTTCGCGTGCGCTACCCGTGCAGAGTGCCACCTTGCCTTTCAAATCACTCATCAGTCTTCCTCTACGCTTCGATCGACTGACAACGAATGAACAGCGGATTGTCGGCAAACTCACGGAATTCGCCGGCCACCGCGCGCATCGCCTCGGTGCCCACCTCCTGGCCGAACGTTGCCATGTCGTTCACTTCGATCAGCTCGATATATTCGTAGGGGGCTGCGTCATCCTTACCGAGCAAGCCCTCGCTGCGCAGTACATCGAATCGGTCGACCGATTGCAGCGTGCGGACGGTTTTTAGATCGGTATTGATCGCCCATTGCTCATAGGCGGCGCGATCCGCATCCGTTTTCAGGCTAAAAAGCACGACGAGTGTAGTCATGACGAGATTCCTCCGAATGAGCGAGCACGCAACAGCAAGCACAGGACTGCCACGTCACCGCATGAAATGTCATAATGTCTGCAATCTATAACATTTCCGTTGACCATCATAGCCCTGTTTTTGTATGGTCTAGCCGGTTACTACCACCGGGTTCGAACGCACGTTGTGCCTGTGCTAGGCGCGCAGGGTCCGGTGTCCGGTATTCGTACCCATGCAACTTCTACCTCTGAGGTGTAGCGATATGATCCGCGATATTGAACATGACATGACGATTGAGATGACGCGAGACGAGCGCGCGCGGCGCGATTTCGTTTCCAGTTTGCGCAGCCACGTCATGCGTGACATGGCCGACGCGATGCACGCGGAATACCACGGACAGGTTGCGCCCGAGTTTGAGCGCGAAAATGGTCGTCTGCCAGAAAGCGGGCCGGAAGTGCATAAACTGATGAAGTCGCATGACTACTTCCGGTTCTACAGCAGCATCCGCTACAACGCGCAGGAAATGGTCTGGCGATCGGTCATTCCAGCCGTTGATCGGCAGCTGGAGTCGTTGGCCGACAAGGCCAAGCAATTCGATGCGGGCAAACAAGCGGGCTCACTCATACTCGATCCCGATCTTCCGATGCCCAAGACGGTAACCTCACTGGATGTGCACCTGGCGCCCGGCTGTTATCACAGCGAGTTTTTGGCCGACGACGTTGCGACGGGCGCGGTCTACGATCAGGGGCTGAATGTCTTCTCGGCCAACTTGATGGGCGAACATCTATGTGATATTGGCGATTCGATGTCAGCGTTCGTCAAGGTGCGCTACCCGGATCTGAAGCCCCAGCGGATTCTCGATGTGGGTTGCACGATCGGGCACAACACATTGCCCTGGGTACGCACGTTCCCGGATGCCGAGGTGCACGCGATCGACGTCGCAGCGCCAGCCTTGCGTTATGGCCACGCACGCGCGCAGGCACTGGGGCTACCGGTCCATTTCCGGCAAATGAATGCGACCGCGCTGGATTACCCGGACAATCATTTCGATGTGGTGTTCAACTCGATGTTCCTGCACGAGTTGCCGATCAAGGATATCCGCGCTGTGCTGAAAGAAGTGCATCGTGTGCTGAAGCCCGGCGGTATGTTGCTGACGATGGAGCTGCCACCGAACAACCAGTCTGCACCCTATGACGCGTTCTATCTCGATTGGGACTGCTACTACAATCAGGAGCCGTTTTATAAGGCATTCCGCGACCAGAACTACCAGGACCTGGTCGTCCAGGCCGGTTTTGATGCGGATAAATACTTCGATACGGTGATGCCCAGCGTGGCAATGAGTGAGCCCGGCGTGTTCGAACAAGCCGTGCACGCCGATGCACATTTTGATGACAAGACTGGCCGCCTGACCGATGGCATCGTCTGGTACGGTTTTGGCGCGTTCAAATCATGAGCCGGATGCCGATGACAGCGCGTGGACGACGTCCGGCGTTTTTTGAAGACAAAGCGATCGATTCGATCGTTACGATGATCATTGAACTCACCGCCGAACTGTGGATCGTCAAGGATCGTGTCAACGCCCTGGAGACACTGCTCGAAGAGCACGCGCCGGGTTTGCAGGGCAAACTCGAGCAATGGGTGCCGGACGACTCACAGGCGGCCGAGCTCGAAGCCCGCCGTGCCGAGCTGCTGCGCACGGTATTGCGCACGCTCGATGCCAACTTCACGACGCGCGCGGAGATTCAGCGCGAACGCGATGCGGAGATTGCCGACAATGTCGCCGACGGGTGCAAAGAATGACCTTCATGTCATTGGTCATCTTTGTCCATGTGCTGGCGTTTGTGTTCTGGCTGGGCGCAGACGTCGGTGTCTATATTCTCGGCAAGCATGCCCAGCGATCGACCTACGGCGTCGAGACACGAATGAGCATGCTCAGCGTCGCGATGATTATCGATAAGTTCCCGCGAGTCAGCATGGTCGTGGCGGTTGCTACCGGCTATTACTTGTCATTACAGCAAGGCTGGCTGGTGCTGCCCTTGTGGTTACGGTTTGCGATTTGGGGTCTGATCACCGTTTGGTTCATTGCCATGATGGCGCGGGTGCGCGCAGAACAGGCACCACATTGGGTGGAGCGCGCGGAAACGGTAATTCACTATGTCTGGCTTGCGTTGTTTGTGGCGGCGATCGCGGCAACGGTGAGCGGAGCGCCTGTCGTGTTGTCGAGCTGGCTATTCGCGAAGCTTGGCCTGCTGGCCGTGATCTTCGTGATGGTGCTGTGGCTGGAAAAAGCCTTTTTGCCGGCGGTCGGGGGGTTCATGGAGCTTGCTGAGAAAGGCTCGAGTCCGGAACTTGAGTCCCGCATCAGTTCGGCGATGGATACGACCTACCGCAGCGTTATTGGCATCTACGCATGTACGTTACTGGCGGCGCTGTTTGGCGTTGCCAAACCCATCCTGTGGTAGCCCGGCCCGGCGATCTGGCAGCGCCCGGTCTCGAGCACTTTCCGACGCTGTTTTCTCCGCTCACCGTCGGTGGGCGCACTTTAAAAAACCGTATCGTGCATGCGTCTATGACGACGCGCTACATCACCGACGGTCTCGTTAGCGAGCGTTTTATTCACTATCACCGCAACCGTATCGACGGCGGTTGTGGCGCGATCATCACCGAGCCGGTCAACACAGCGTCCTCGCAATGCTCGCCGGTCCGATTGAGTGTGTTTGATGGTCGTGCGCTGGAAGCACTGCGCCCGCTGGCTGATCACGCTAACGCCAACGATTGCGCGTTGATCATTCAGGTGCAGGATCGCGGGCGCGGTCGTCACGAAGCGGGCCGCGTGGATCAGGCATACGGCGCCAGCGCGCTGCCAGATGATATCAGTTGGACCGTACCTCATCCGATGTCTGCAGACACGATTGAGCAAATGATCAGCGAGATGGCGGATAGCTGTCGGCGTCTGGCCGAGATCGGGATCGCGGGTGCGGAAATCGTTGCCTGTCATGGCCACCTGATCCACCAATTCTTGTCGCCGTGGTCCAATCGGCGGGGCGATCAATTCGGCGGTGATCTGGCGGGGCGTGCGCGCTTCTTGGTCACGTTGTTTCAAGCGATCCGTGACGCGGTGCCGGACGACTTCATGCTTGGCGTCAAACTGCCTGGTCAGGACGGCGTGCCGGGCAGTATCGATCTCGACGAGGCCGAGGCAATTGCGCGTTACGTCGGCGATCAGATCGACCCCGACTTCTGGACGTTTGCCTGGGGTACGCACGCGAATACGCTGTATCGTCACCTGCCTGACGCGCACGGGCAGCCGGTTCCGTATGCTTCAGGGAGTCGCCGCTTGCGACAGACGCACCCTGGCATTATGACGGGTGCGCTCGGCTACATTCTTGATGCGCATCAGGCAGAGCGGCAGTTAACCGACGGCAGTGCCGATCTGGCGATGATCGGCCGCGCGTTGATCACCGATCCTTCCTGGCCGAACAAGTTTCTGGCGGGCCGCGATGCCGACGTTCGCTATTGTGTGTCCTGCAATACTTGCTGGCGCGCCATCATCGAGACCAATGTTCTTGGTTGCGACAACAACCCACGCGTCGGTTTTGCAAAGGAAGCCGATTGGCAGCCGGCACGCGACGAAGGCGCTGTCCGGCGTGTCACCGTGGTGGGTAATGGCATCGCAGGCCTCGAGGCGGCATGGATTCTGGCGGAAGCCGGCGCACAGGTCACTGTCATCGGTCATGGCGAAGAGGGCGGTGGTAGCACCCGTCTGCATGCTGAGTTGCCCGGTGGTGAAAACCTCAGCAGCATTTACGACTACCAGATGTTGCGGCTGCAGAAGTCTGATGCCGAATTACGTTTCGGCGAGATGGCGACCCTCGACAGCATCATTGAGACTCAGCCAGAGGCGATTGTCCTTGCCACAGGGTCAACACCGGTCACGCCGGACTGGCTCGATCCGATGTGGCGCGAGGAAGGACTCATTACCGATCTGCGGTCTTTCGCGCGCGAGTTTTTGCAGACGCCAGCCGCGAGTGATGGTCGCCTTATCGTGCATGATCGTGACCACACCGAAATGACCTATGCGTTAGCCGAATACTGCGCGGATTATTTTTCCGAGGTCGTCATCGTGACACCGCGCGAGCGTATTGCCACCGATGTCGCATTGGTCACTCGTCAGGGCATTTATCAGCGCCTGCACGAGAAGCGTGTCAGGTTGGTGACCTGCGCTGAGCCTGTCGCGGATCAGACTTTCGATGACGGTCGGTTCTGTTTCGCGAACGTGTTTAACGGCGATCGCGATTCGATTGAAGAGATGGCAGGCGTCACTTTCGCGACATCGAGGGCGCCGAATCTGACGCTGTTGCCCGAGCTGAAAAAGACCGGCATTCCTGTCGATGTGATCGGCGACTGCTACGCGCCGCGCAGTGTGATGGCAGCCACCCGGGAAGGGCATGCCGTGGCATTGCGCCTACTCAGCAGTCCACGTAACTAACCGGCACCTCAACCACGCTGGCGGCCAGCCCGCCGCGCGCCGTTTCCTTGTACTTGTCTTTCATGTCGCGGCCGGTTTCGCGCATGGTCTCTATGACTTTATCGAGAGACACCATGTGATCGCCATCGCCGCGTAGCGCGAGCCGCGCGGCGTTGATCGCTTTGACGGCCGCCATCGCATTGCGCTCGATGCAGGGTACCTGTACCAACCCAGCGATCGGGTCGCAGGTGAGTCCGAGGTTATGTTCCATCGCAATCTCGGCAGCATTTTCGCACTGTGCGGGCGTGCCGCCGAGTACCTCCGCTAACGCGCCCGCAGCCATTGAGCAGGCCGAGCCGACCTCGCCCTGACAGCCCACTTCCGCGCCGCTAATCGACGCGTTTTCCTTGAACAGCAATCCGATAGCGCCGCAGGTCAGCAGAAATCGCCTTACGCCGTCCTGGTCGGCACCCGGGATGAAGCGCGCATAGTAATGCAAAACAGCCGGTATGATGCCGGCGGCACCATTGGTCGGCGCGGTTACCACACGACCACCGGCCGCGTTTTCTTCATTGACAGCCAATGCGTACAAATTGACCCAGTCCATGATCAAGAGCGGATCCGATAAGCCGGCCTCAGGGCGCGCTCTAAGTTGTTCGTGCAGCGCAGCGGCGCGTCGTCGAACCTTGAGGCCCGGTAGCACGCCATCCGTCTGGCATCCACGTTGGACACAATCCTGCATCGCCTGCCAGATCGCATCGAGACCGTTGTCGATCTGATCGCTGTCTTGCCAGGCGAGTTCGTTGCTGCGCATGACATCAGAAATCGCGAGGTCCTGCGATGCGCAGATGGCGAGCAGTTCACTGGCGGTGCGGAAGGGGTATCGCAGCGGTACTTCGTCCGCAACGATCACCCCATCGCGGGCTTGCTCTTCATCGACGACGAAGCCGCCGCCGATCGAGTAATAGGCGCGCTCGCTCAGTACGTCGCCCTTATCGTCTGTCGCGGTCAGCCGCATCGCGTTAGGGTGGTAGGGCAGGCGCTGACGAACCCGAAATTTAAGATCGTCTTTGGGCGAGAAGCGAATCTCGCGCCCGCCTGCGAGCTCGATGCGCTTGCGAGATTCGATGTCCGCGAGTATCCCGGGAATCTGATCGGGATCTATCGCGTCGGGTTGTAGTCCCATCAAGCCCAACTGCACGGCTTTGTGGGTGCCGTGCCCGCGACCGGTTGCACCCAGAGACCCGAACAACTGCACTTGCACCCGTGCCGTTCGTGGTAGAAGTTGTTCTGTCCGCAGGCCGGCGACAAATTGTGCCGACGCCAGCATGGGTCCGACCGTGTGCGAGCTGGACGGCCCGATACCGATCTTGAACAAATGAAATGTGCTGATAGTCATAGCGCCCCCGCGTCGTCGGCCAAACTATACAGGATCAGCGTTCGCCAAACGCCGCTTTGATGCGTGTTACCAGACGACGCCCCTTGGGTGTCAGCGTGATCTGTCGGCGCCGTAGACTGTCCGGATCCTGTCGTTATCTGATCAAAGCCAGGGTGGACGTTTTTGTGGGCACGGCAATCGTTGGGCAGATACGCTAAGCTTGCGTCCGCCGACCGCGACAGCAACTGCTTGGCGCGGTCTTCCAGCTAACCGAAGGACGCCCGCGACGTATGAGCCAGTTTATTTATACCGATGAAGAGCCGATCGATGCGGATCAGTTTCTCGCCGTTCTACTCGGTTCGGGCCTGGCAGATCGGCGCCCGGTCGATGATCGTGCACGCATCGCATCAATGGTTCTAAACGCCGATATCATGATGACGGCCTGGTCCGGCGACACGCTAGTTGGCGTTGCGCGGTCTGTGACCGATTTCGCTTATTGTTGTTACTTGTCAGATCTCTGTGTGCTGAAAGACTATGCTGGCCGTGGGATCGGCCGTGCACTGATCGATCACACGGCAAGCCGGTTAGCGCCGGATTGCAGCCTTATCCTGCTCAGTGCGCCGCAAGCGGTCGACTATTATCCCAAACAGGGCTTTGCGCCGCACGATAGCGCCTGGGTGAAACGCGCCGGCGGATAAGTCATCGCAGGTCAGCTAGCGACCATGGCTGCGGTCGGTTCCACCGGCGCGTCGATTAAACCAACTTGTAGCAACGCGTCACTGGCTTCGACGATCCATTTGGGTGCCAGAACTCCGGAGTCGGACCAGCGCGTCAGTGCCAACCATTCAGTGACCTGCGAACGACGCAGTCGATATCGATCGGCGAATACGTCCGCGATGTCCGGTCGAACCACCAGTAGATTGGCGGTAGCCAGTGCCAGTTTGAGTAGCGCCAACGCGGCCTGTGGCGGGATCTCGCTCTTGTCAGACAAACAGGCCACAAAACAAGGCCACGGGGTCGGCACGACGCCAACGCGCCGGAACACGCCTTCGTCCACCAGTGGCTGCGTCGTAAACTGCTCCCAGAGAAACAGTTCAGCATTGCCAGCTTGCAGCGCGGTTTGCGCGCCCGTGAGATGATCCACGACGACGTACTCCGGCTTTGTCCGCCAGCCCTGTTGGCGGGCATAGAGCGCCGCCATCAGGTGTGAGCCGGAGCCGAAGCGGCTGATGGCGAATGAGCGACCATCCAGGTTGGTATCGTCTTGAAGGTCGGAGTCTGCCGCAGCATGAATGCCCCAGCGCAGTGGCGATGCGATGTACTCGCCGACGATGCGATAGCCCCCGCCGTTGCCGATGCCGGCGACAGCGCCTTCGGTCAGCAGCAGCGCCATATCGCACTGACCGGACCGGAGCTGAGCGATCATCTCGCCGGTGCCCTCGCGCACATCACGCCAGTTGACCCGATAGCCGAGCGTGTCGGCGAAAGGGGTCGCTTCCAGCAGCCGCCACGGTAGATTGAAGTGTTCCGGGACTCCCGAAACCTGGATTGTCTGGATTGTCATTGCGCGAAAGCTAACCCGATTCGCGTCGGCGATCCAGAGGTCGCTGACCTTCCCCCAGATTCGTCGTGAAAAACCCACGCTAAACGCTTGTTTCCGGTCACCGCACGATGCATCAAAACAACAGTTCTGGCCTGTCATATTTCTGTAACAAACCTGTCACTTTAAGTTCATGCATGCCACCTACTGTTGGCGCCGTCACAAAGCAGGTGTGTGTCTTGTCGAACGGTTTGCTAGGTCGTCGTCAACCCCTTGCGGTCCGGATTACGGGCGCGAAAGTGCACTTGCAAAGCAGCTTTTTTAGACATGAAAACTTTGGGAGTACGAGTAATGAAGCGTTTGACCATGGCGCCGAGCGTGATCGCTCTGGCAGTGCTGGCAGGCTGCGGCGGCGGCGATATCAATATCGAGCCGACCACTCAGGTACAGAACAGTAACAACACCACGAATAACCAGTCGGGTGGTAGTAACGACCCGAACTCGGTCTGCGCTGCTTACACGAATTCAGGTGGCCAGGAGATTACCGGTTCTTTCGACGGTACGAACTGCGTTTATGCTCCGTCGTTCGTCGACGCGGGTAACAACTTGACTGTTGATCTGACCATCCCTGCGCTGTCTGGCGGTGGTGCGCACGTGTTCGAAGGCAGCTTGTTCGTCGGCGAAACCTACGACACCGATGCTGATCTGGCGGCTGCTGGCATCCGCGAAGGTGGCGACGGCCCGGTTTTGACCGTCGAAGCGGGCGCGACATTGGCCTTCCAGTCCAGCGCGGATTTCATGATCATCAACCGCGGCTCACAACTGTTTGCAGTTGGCCGTGCTGATGCGCCGATCACGTTTACCTCGGTTTCTGATATCAACGGTACGGTCGGCCCGGAAGACGTGCAACAGTGGGGCGGTATGGTCATCAATGGCTTTGGTGTCACGAACAAGTGTGATTACACGGGCACCGTGGCGGGTGGTGACCTCGCAACCTCAGACTGCCATGTTGACGCTGAAGGCGCCGCGGGTCTTGACGAGTCTCAGTATGGTGGCGACAACAACGAAGACAGCTCGGGCCGACTCGAGTACGTCGTTGTCAAGCACACCGGCGCGACTGTCGGCAACGGTGACGAGCTGAACGGCATCTCATTTGGTGCTGTCGGTTCGAACACGATTGTGAACAACCTGCAGGTTTACTCAACGTTTGACGATGGCATCGAGATGTTCGGTGGCGCGGTGAACTTCACCAACTTCATCGGTTTGTACGTGCGCGATGACGCGATCGACATCGATGAAGGCTACTCCGGCACAATTACGAACGCATTGGTTATCCAGTCTGCAACCGACGGCAACCACTGCATCGAAGCGGACGGTATTGGCTCATTCAGCAGCCTGACCGATACCGAAGTAGAAGCGGTCATTGCACAAGGCCTGAACTCACGCCCGACCATCAACAACCTGACCTGCATCATCTCGCCGAACGGCATTGCCACAGCGACACACGATCCGGGTGCGGGCTGGCGTTTGCGCGAAGGTTTGTTCCCGACCATCAATAACTCATTGGTTATCGGATCATTCGGCGCGACCGACGCGACATCGGCGAACGACAACTACTGCCTGCGTATCGACAACCGTTCGCAGGATGCGGCACAAGACGGTGATCTACAGCTGAACTCGGTCATCTACGCCTGCGAAGAGCAGACGCGTGGCCAGACATTCCCGGATGGCACCACGACGGAGTTGTCCTTTGCTTCTGCTACTGGCGCGTTCGCTACGATTTCGGGCGCGGTTGATGCAACGGCCAACGCTGACGCAGATCTGCAACTGCTCGAAGGCACGATTCCTGTCTACTCAATCGACTTCGCAACATCGCAGGTCGACGGCGCAGCGCCGAACGCCAATGCAACGCCGACGAGTGGCACGTTCCTCGGCGGCCTGAGCCTGAGCGAGACCGACTGGACGGCGGGATGGTCGTACGGCCTCGATCCGGCCAACCGTGGTCAGGCGCTGTGGTTTGAGCCAACGCCTTAATAATGCACTGCGATCACGTTGTTGAGGACGTGATCGGATGACACAGAGCTGACTAAGGCGTCGCCCTCTGAAGAGTGCGGCGCCTTGGTCGTAAAAAGTGGCAGCCCTCTTGGATAAATCAGGGTGCCAGGTAACTAAGGTCAAGTTATGAAACAGATTAATGCAACGTTCAGGCTGACAATCGCAATGGTTGGTGCCGTTATGGTTTCGAACCCGGTGCTAGCTCAGGACGAGAATGAGGACGCTGCCTCTGACAGCCAGCCTGCGATCGTGCGACCACAACTGAACACTCCAATCGAGGAGATTGTCGCCACTGGCCGTTTGCTGGATAGCACGCAGGGATTGGTCGTAGAGCGCATGGACGATGCTGCAGTGACTGACTTGCTGGGTGCCGATGCGATCAGCCGTGTGGGTGACTCAACCGTGGCCGTTGCACTGAAGCGCGTACCGGGATTGTCGGTCGTCAATGACAAATTCGTCTACATACGCGGTCTCGGCGAACGCTATTCGCAAAGCACGCTCAATGGCGCTCGGATTCCTTCGCCGGATCTGACCCGGAACGTGATTCCGCTCAATATCTTCCCGACGTCAATCGTTGAGTCATTGCGTGTACAAAAAGCGTATACGGCGGATATGTCCGCCAACTTTGCCGGTGGTTCGGTCGATATTCGGACCAAAGACATCCCGGACGATTTCGTTCTAACCTTTGAAATCGGTACCGGCACCAACTCGGCGGTAAGCGGCAACGTGTTCACCTATGCGGGTGGTAGCGATGACGATTTCGGCACCGACGATGGATCGCGCGCTTTGTCGTCACAATTGCTGAACGATGTGACCTCGTTTCAGGGTAATGTTGATACGCAGGGCATCTTGTCGCAGCTGAGACGACAGGACAGCGCGACATCACTGGCAGACGCGCAATTGGTCAACCGCCAGCTCGGCCTGATGCTGAACCGCGGCATCAGTCTGGAAGAGCGCGACCCAACGCCAGATATGGATTTCCGTGCCAGTGTCGGTAACCGCTACACGCTAAACGCCGACTGGGAGGTTGGTTTTCTGGTCGGCGGTTCCTATGGTCAGGAATGGCGCGAGATTCAGCGCAACTCGACCAACTTCAATTTCCCGGAAGAACGGACCGACAACGAGCTCGAAGCTCGGCGCTCGGTCAATATTTCGGGTCTCGGCAACGTCGGTGTGACCTTCACCGATGAGCACAGCCTGTCGTTTACCTCGCTCTACCTGCGCAACACCGATGACGAGACCGCTATTCGCGACTTCTTCAATGAGAACCGCGAAAAGTCGGATGGTATTGGCTTCCGCGACTATCGCTTGTTGTTCGAAGAGCGCGACATGGTGGTCAACCAGCTCACCGGTGAGCATCGTATCGGTTCTGAGACACGGGAGCGGTTTGGTGTGATCAGCAAGGTATTCAGCTTGCTGCCGGAAGATACAGAGGTCACCTGGTACTACTCGGAGTCTAATGCGCGCACCGATATACCGAACCAGGTCAATATCGCTGCGCAGACGGTGACGGATCGTGATACCGGGCTCGTGCAGAGTTCGCAAGTGGCACTGGATGCGACGGCGGCGCTGTTTCGCTTTACGAATCTCGACGACGAAGTAGAAAGCAGTGGTATCAAGTTCAATATGCCGTTTAATACGGAGCGCAGCGTTTTTGATGTCAGCTTCGGCTTTGACGCGGATCAGAAGGCGCGCGTCTACCGGCAGTACGAGTTCAGCCTCGGTGCGTTGAGTGTGGCCGACCCTTCGATTCTTACGGGGCCATTGGGCGACGTATTTTCCAGCGCGAATGTGCTGAATACGGACAACAACTTCGTGTTCAACCGTCAGGGAACCAACAACCAGAGTTATCTGGCGGCGACCATGACCGACGCGGCGTTTGCGGCTGTTGACTGGACATTCGACGACCGCTGGCGCGTAGCTGCAGGACTTCGTTGGGAAGACTATCGTCAGGCAGCGGTCGACTGGAACCCACTGGGATTCTCGGAATCGGATCCGCAAGTGACCACCGACGTCGAGACGTTGCGCAATGGTGTATTCCAGCAAGACGACCTCTTCCCGTCGCTGGCATTGACGTATATGTCATCCTGGTTGGCAGAGACGTTCCA
This sequence comes from Pseudomonadota bacterium, assembly GCA_039033995.1. Taxonomy (GTDB): domain Bacteria; phylum Pseudomonadota; class Gammaproteobacteria; order Steroidobacterales; family Woeseiaceae; genus CALBPI01. Next base: position 87,630 of record JBCCBP010000003.1, read on the forward strand.
GCTGCGGTTTGGCTACAGCGAAACCGCGGTGCGTCCTGACCTCCGAGAAATCACCGATGCTAGTTACATCGACCCGATCACCAATGATCTGGTTGACGGTAACCCTGGCGTACGTCCGGCCTCGATTACCAACTTCGATGTTCGCGCCGAATGGTTCCTGAATAACGGCAATAGTTATACCGCGACGTTCTTCTACAAGGACATCGACAATCCGATCGAATTCTTCGAATCCGCGGCGAGTGACACGACCATCGCCCGCGAAATTATCAACGCGGAATCGGCGGAGGTTTACGGTGTTGAGCTGGAAGCGGTGAACAACCTCGATTTCCTCGGCAGCGCGTTCGACGGGTTTTTCATCTCCGGTAATGTGACTTTGCAGGACTCGGAACTTGTCGCGGGTGAGCAGGCCGATGCGCCGACCAACCCGGTGCGCAAGCTCACTTCTGCGTCCGATTATGTTGCCAACATTACGTTTGGTTTCGACTCTGAAAACGGCAAGCATGCGGCGACCCTGGTCTACAACGTATTCGGTGAGCGTTTGTTCGTATCGGGTCGAAATGGTGCGCCAGATGGTTTCGAGCAACCGTTTCACGGTGTGGATGCGACGTATAGCTGGTATCCGACCGATCGACTGACGGTCAAAGCGAAACTGCAGAATATTCTGGGCGAGACAATTCAGATCGAGCGCGAAGGCATTGTGACCTTCGAGCAGGATCCGGGCTCTACGTTCGGCATCAGTGCGCAATGGACGTACTAGTTCTGTTGGACAACGTTTGAAAGAAAAGGCGGGTCAATGACCCGCCTTTTCTGTTTCAGGGTGACGGCTTTACCCTTGCGCCCCTCGCTTCGCCAAAACGCCTCACGTTGAACGGCACCGAACTGGTGCAAAGAAATTGTTGCGATGCAAAAAAACAACGCTGAAGTAGCTGTTCTATTTGCGTCTCAGGGTGTCGTTGGCGTATAACAACACTGATACAGAGAACACTGATCTGTGTGCACCGGTCTTCGGGAGAGACCGCTTTTAATCGCTTCTTGTGAGCGGGGGGTAAAATTTGTGAAACACATACCGTCATGGGTTGCGGCGTTGCCGCTATCTTGTATGGCGATTCTGGCTGCACCTGCAATCGCGCAGGACTCTGGTCAGGGCGCTGAACCAATCGAAGAAGTCGTCGTCACCGGGTCGTATATCCGGCGCACGTCGCAATTCGATTCACCATCACCGATCGAGTCGGTCGACGCTACAGCGATCGAAGCAATAGGCGCGAAGAATATCGCGGATATTGTGCAGACGCTGACTATCAATACGGGTTCGCAAAACAACCCGGACGCGTTTACACAAAACTCGACGGTAGGCACGTCTAACTTCAACCTGCGTGGTCTCGGCGTCGCATCGACTCTGGTATTGCTGAACGGCAAACGCCAGGTGTTGACCGGCTTGCCGACTAACGACGGTCTGAACTTTGTCGATACCAGTTCGTTGGTACCGATGATCGCCGTAGACAACATCGAAATCCTGAAAGACGGTGCTGCAGCATTGTACGGATCGGATGCGGTCGCCGGTGTGGTCAACTTCCTGACCCGCGATAACTTTGAAGGTCTCGAGCTGACCGCGGATTATCAGTTCATTTCGGATGAAGGTGATGCCAGTGAGTATGTGATTCAAGGCTTGTACGGCGCGCAAGGCGAGCGTAGCAGCCTGATCGCCGCTCTAAGCTTCACCGATCGTACGCCGCTGACAACCGCTGAGAAGCGTCTCAGCCGACCACAGGATGATTCCAGTAACCTGGGTGGACCAGGCTCATACTTTATTGGCGCGACGCCATTTATTGACCCAACGGGTTGTGCGACGTCGGCCATCGACGGTAGCGAAATCGGTGGTATTCCGGTGTTGCTGGCACCGCCGGGAACCGTGCCCGGTCTGGATGTCGGCCTTTGTCAGTTTGATTTTGGTGACTTCTTTAACCTGCAGGCGGACGAGACACGCTTGAATGGTTTCGCCAAGGGCTTCTATCAGCTCACCGATGCCATCACCGCGACGGCTGAGTTCGGCTTTGCGCGCAACCGCTCGCAGCGTGGCAACTCACCGACGTTCCCTAACTTGCGTTTCCCGACCGTGCCGGCGACGCATCCGAACAACCCGTTCGGACAAACGGTCAATTACTTCGGACGTGCAATCGGTAATGGTGGTACGGCAGCGCCATCGATCAACGAGATCGATACCTGGCGCACGGCGCTCGGTCTAGAAGGTGAGCTGAGCAACGGTTGGTACTGGACACTGGGCTACGTGGGCGCGAAGAACGAAGGCGTGAACACGACGGCCGATACCCTGGCACAGGACTTCCAGGACGCGTTGAACGGCTTCGGCGGCACGCGTTGTGCGGGTCCTACGAATCCGGCCGCGCTGCCCGGCGTCGGTGCTTGTCAGTACTTCAATCCGTTCGCGAGTTCGTATGTCTTGAATAACAATTCGCAAGACGTGATCAACAGCTTCACGGCGCAGCAGGTATTGGACACCACGTCTGAACTGCAGACGATCGAAGGTGTTGTCTCTGGCGAGCTGTTCGAGATGCCGGCAGGTGCTGCCAGCATCGCGATCGGCGCGCAGTATCGTAAGGAAGAGCTGATTCACGACTACAACAGTCTGGCGAATGCGGATGCCTTCGCGTTTGTGATCGGGAACCCGGATTTCACCGGTAACCGCGACGTCAATGCTGCATTCTTCGAATTGGGTCTGCCGTTAGCGGATACCCTCGACGTACAGATTGCTGTCAGATACGAGGATTATGGTGGTGCGATTGGCAGCACGACCGATCCGAAGATCGCGGCGATTTTCCGTCCGACGGATAACTTCACGGCACGCGCCTCGTTCTCAACCTCGTTCCGCGCACCGTCGCTGTTTCAGACCAATGGTGGTAGCACGTCGCTGAACCAGATTTCGGATCCGCTGAACCCGGGCCTGAACTTCGCTGCGGTCCGCTCATCCGCGAACCCGGATCTGGTGCCGGAAGAATCTGATGCGTACAACATCGGTGCTTCTTTTGAACCGATCGACGGCCTGACCTTCGACCTTGATTTTTGGTCGTTTGAGTTCACCGATGTGATCATTCAGGAGAACTTCCAGGCGGTACTGACCGAGTTCTTCGACGATCCGTCGCGCGTTCAACGCGTCGCGGGACCGGGATCGCCGGTCACGCAAATCAACGTTGGCTTTGTCAACGCGAGCTCCGTCGAGACGTCCGGTATCGACTTCAAGGCGAAGTACGACTGGTCGACCAATGCCGGCGAGTTCCAGCCGTTCATCGAAGGCACGTTCATTACGAAGTATGACCTCGAAGATCCGCAAGCAGGCAACGTTGATGGCGCCGGACGTCGGAACTTCACCAACTTCGGTACGTCGACACCGGAACTGCGTTTCAACGCTGGTATTGGTTGGTTGAACGGTGCGCATTCCGCGAACTTGTTCGTCCGCTACACCAGTGCCTACGACGATGACCAAAACTGCTCCGATGCAACGTTGCCTGTTGCTGGTGCGTGCGGTGCTGGCTTCTTCGAGATCGACTCTCAGACCACGATCGATGCTCAGTACTCGGTTGACACCGCGGTACTGCTGGATCGCGAAGTGGCGCCGATACTGACCTTGGGTGTCATCAACGCGGGTGGCGAAGAGCCGCCGCAGGTGTTCACCAATGGCGGCTTCGATTCGAAGGTGCATGATCCACGCGGGCGGATGATCTACCTTCGCCTGAAGCAAGCGTTCTAAACCAACGCTTGGTGATCTAAAGGAAGCCACCGGCCCTCGGGTCGGTGGCTTTTTTTGTGGGCTGTCACTTAGAATAGCGGGCCCGAATCACGCTGGTCCGATATGCACACCTATCTTGATCCGACCGTACGCGCCCGCCTCGTCGCAGGCGGTAAATTGCGCCGCATCGATGCCCAAGGTGCGGCGATGGACCCGGATGCGCCCATCGACCCGGAAAACCTCGGCATCAATATCCTGGGCCCGATCCCGCTGCCGGTGCACCTCGATGGTTGGCAGGAGACATTTCAGTGGTTTGCGGCGGTCAGAAACGCCGAGCTCGGCAAGGTTGAGGCGCTGGCAGCCTCGCTACGCGAGCAGGGCGGTCAGCACTTGTTTGCAGAGATGGCATCGTCGATGGCGGTGAACAGTGTGCTGCAATTTGGCGATCCGCAGCGCGCTCTGCAGCCGCTTGTACGCGTCCACTCGTCGTGTTTGACGGGCGATGTTTTTGGCTCGCAACGCTGTGAGTGCGGACCCCAGATGATCGCGGCTTTGCAACAGATCGCTGCGCATCCGGACGGCGGTGTATTGATTTACATGGCCGGTCACGAAGGTCGTGGCATCGGTCTGTGGGCCAAGGCGGCCACCTATTTGCTACAGGACGACGGCGAAGATACTTATCAGGCGAATCGTTCGCTCGGTCTGCCAGACGATAGCCGTGATTTCTCGGTCGCGGCGGCGTTATTGCATGATTTTGTCGGCAACAAAGCGTTTCGCCTGTTGACCAACAACCCCAAGAAAATTGCAGACCTCCGCGCCGCCGGGCTGACCGAGTTCAGCGCGGAAAAACACGTGTTTGGTGTCAGCGACTGGAACCGACGCTATCTGCAATCCAAGCGCGACAAAGGCCACGGCATCGACGCCGACGATTTGCTGCCGGGCGAGGACGACTAGCCGACCTCACCATAGCGTGCCTCGATACGCGCGCGGTGTTTTGGGTCGATATTCACTTTGCTCAGGTCTCCCTGAATGTGAGGCAGGTCTAGTAATCGCTGGTCCATAACGCGGAACCAAAGCGCGGGGATGTACGCGATCAGGTACATGCCAAAATAGCCGTTCGGCAGGTTCGGCAAATCATCAAAGTGCCTGAGCGACTGATAACGCCGTGCCGGGAACGCGTGGTGATCCGAGTGGCGTTCAAGGTGGAATAGCAGCAGGTTGCTGTAAACATGGTTGCTGTTCCAGGAATGGTATGGCTGGCAGCGTTCGTAGCGGCCATTTTCAAGCTTCTGGCGCAGCAGGCCGTAATGCTCAATGTAGTTGGCTGACGTTAGTTGCCACCAGGCGACGACGTTGTGGATCGCCAGGAAAATCAGCATCGACCAGCCGAGCACGACAATGAGCCCGCCTTGTAGCACCAGCGTGATGGCGAGCGATTGCAAAATGGCGTTGTCAGGATGCCAGGCGCTGCGCCCGCGGCGTGCCAGTCGGTCTGCTTCAAGTTGCCAAGCGCGGCGCATCGCACCGGGGATCTCTCGCAGCGCGAACCGATAGATCGACTCGCCCATGCGTGCACTCGCGGGATCCTCGGGTGTCGACACGTCGCGATGGTGGCCGCCGTTGTGTTCGATCCAGAAATGCCCATAAGCGGGTACCGCCAGAACGATCTTGGCGAGATTGCGCTCGAGCCGGGTTTTCTTATGGCCCAGCTCGTGTCCGGTATTGATGCCGACACCGCTGGCCAGGCCGGCGGTGAATGCCAGCGCGACAAAGCCAAGCGCGCTGACGTCCTGTGTCGCTGCCCACCATGCCGCAATAATCAGGCTGACAAAATGCAAAGGTACGGTGATGTAAGTCAGTATCCGGTAGTACTTATCGCGCTCCAACTGCGGTACGACGGCGGTCGGCGGGTTGCTGGTATCTTCGCCGAGCAGGTGATCCATAATCGGCGTGAATACGTACCCGTAGAAAAATGGCAGCGCCAGCCAAAGCTCGCTGCCGGTCAGTGCGTGTGGGATAACCGCTAACAACGGAAACAACGGATAGAACACCGACTGTAGCCACAGCCAGCGCTTTTTATCGCGATAAGTGATTGTTTCGCCGTTATCAAGTTCTGCTGTTAGCGTGCCCATTATTGCCTTTTCCTCGCTAGCACTGACCCCCAGAATACCAACAATGACATTCGTTTTCAGAGGGCACATTCCACCTTTTCGGACACGCCATAAACCTTTTGTCCGTGCCGATCATCAAAGTGAGTAACAATCTCGACGCTACGACGTCTCTCTACAAACACGGTTGGTAACGGTTAGCAGGTATGAATTGGCGTTGGGCTAGATATTCCGGATGGTCGTTTTTGCTTTCCTTCTTGTTTCTTAGTCCCGTCGTGGCAGAGATCCGGGTGCCGGAAGTCACCGCGGACATTGTGCTGGATGGGAAGTTGGATGAAGCATTCTGGGCGGATGCCGTCATGGTCACGCTGGACTACGAAACGAGGCCCGCCGAAAACACCCCTGCGCCTGTTCGCACCGAGGTCTATCTCGCTGACAATGGCGAAGCGCTGCTGGTTGGATTTCGCGCGCTCGACCCGGAGCCGGATGAGATCGTCGCGTATCTCAGCGATCGAGATGCCGCCTTCAATGATGATTTCGTTGGCATTGCGCTCGACACCTTCAACGACGAGCGCCGCGCATTCGAATTTTTCGTCAATCCGCTCGGCATTCAGATGGACCTGACGCTTGACGACATCAACGGCAACGAAGACGACTCATGGAATTCGATCTGGGGGTCGGCCGGTAGCATCAACGCAGAGGGCTTTGTTGTTGAGATCGAGATTCCGTTTCGTGTCCTGCAGTTTCCGGCGGGTGATGCGGAGAAGACGTTCGGCGTCGATTTGTTGCGATTCCGTCCACGTGAAAATCGGCTGCGCTTGTCGAACAACATTCAGGACCGTGATGTGCCGTGCTATTTGTGTCAGCTGGACAAATTGGTCGGGTTTCGCAATGCGTCGGCGGGCAGGAATCTCGTCATCGCACCGTCGATGACGGCGGTACGCAATGATTCGATTGGTGATGCCGTAGGCACCGACGCACCGTTGCAAAGCGGTGATGAAGCGTTCGAACCGGCGCTCGATATCACCTGGGGTATAACACCTGATGTACAACTTACGGCCACGTTGAATCCGGATTTCTCGCAGGTCGAAGCGGATGTCGCACAATTGCAGATTAACCAGCAATTCGCGTTGTTCTTCCCTGAGCGGCGACCGTTCTTTCTAGAGGGTGCAGACTTCTTCGCATCACCCATCAATGCGGTGTTTACGCGCAACGTTGCCGACCCGGACTATGGTCTCAAAATTACCGGTAAGGCGAATGGTCATACCTTTGGCGTGTTTACCGCCAACGACACGTTGACCAACCTGTTGCTGCCCGGTAATCAAGGCAGCGATTTAACGTCGTTGGATCAGGCCAGCGACATCGCCGTCGGTCGCTATGCGTATGATGTCGGCGAGAACAGTCGGCTGGGTGCACTCGTGACTTCCCGTCGGGGCGATGACTATCGCAATACGGTGGTCGGCTTTGACGGTCGTTTTCTGTTTAACGATTACAACGAAATTGAGTTTCAGGTACTCGACACCAGCACACGATACCCCGATGCGGCGGTACAGGATTTCGGTCTGGATGACGATAAGGCGTCTGGCCTCGCGTATCGGGTGCGAGCTTCCCGTAACACTCGCGACTGGAGCTTCTTCGCGATACAACAACGGTTTGATGAAGGGTTTCGGGCGGACCTGGGTTTTGTCCCGCAAGTGGATTATGACCGCACGATCGCGGGCTTGTACCGCACGTTTTATCCCGAGCCTGGAAAGTGGTGGAACCAGATCGATATCGGTGGTGACTGGGACATCACGCGTACGCGTGATGGTCAGTTTCTTGAGCGAGAGCTTGAGATGGAGGTGTCGATTCAAGCTGCGCTGCGCTCGTATATCGAATTCGGTGCAGCGGATCGAACCCGCGCGTTCGATGGTGTTCTATACGATGAGACACTGGTCTACACCTACGCGGAAATGAACCCGAGTGGTGCGACGTTTCTCGGCTTGTTCGCGCGTACTGGCGATCAGATCGATTTTGACAACGCTCGGCTCGGGAAATCCACGCGCATCAGCCCACGGATTAACCAGCGATTCGGCGATGCGTGGTCGATCCGTCTGCGTCATACGTGGGAGCGACTGAGTCACGAAGGTGACGATGTCTTCACCGTCAATCTGACCGACTTCCGTACGCAGTATCAGTTCAATGCACGAGCGTTTCTGCGTTTGGTGCTGACCCATCGCGATATCGAGCGTAACGTTGCCAAGTATATCGATCCGGTCGAGCCCGCCTCACGCTCCGTATCCTCGCAGCTGTTATTTTCTTACAAGATCAATCCGCAGACAGTATTTTTTCTGGGCTACGGAGACAATCGCGTGGAGGACGACGACTTCGCGTCGTTGACACAAACCGATCGCAGCTTCTTTATGAAAGTCGGTTACGCCTGGGTGCCCTGAGCCGCCGTCTCGTCGCGGCAACGAGGACAGCGAGCGCGTAACATAAGGCGGGTGAAAAACTGTGTCATCCGCTAGCGCCGACTTCAGCATCGGTCTATCCTTGACGAGATACAGGTCTTGCGTGGTGGGGGTTACCAATGCTGTTTTACGATTGCCAACCGGCGCCAAGTCCACGGCGTGTGCGAATCTTTATCGCCGAAAAGGGGGTGGATATTCCGGTCCAGCAGATCGACCTTCGTAGTGGCGAACACCTGACCGAGGAATTCAAGGCCAAGAACCCCGATTGCACGGTGCCGGCTCTGGAACTGGACGACGGTACGGTACTGAGCGAGACCATAGCGATTTGCAGCTACCTGGAAGACACGTATCCCGAGCCGCCGTTAATCGGACATGACGCCGCTTCCCGCGCCAACGTGTTGATGTGGAATGCGCGTATCGAGCAGCAAGGTCTCGCTGCCGTTGCCGAGTCGTTTCGTAACCATGCAAAAGGTTTCAAGGGTCGGGCTGTCACAGGGCCACAGGGCTACGACCAGATTCCCGAGCTTGTGCCGAGAGGACGTGCGCGTACCGAGCAATTCATGGCGATGCTCGATCAGCATCTTAAAGGGCGTGCGTTTATTGCAGGCGATCGCTTCAGCATGGCCGACATCACCGCGCTCATCACGATCGACATGGGTGCCTGGATCAAACTGCCGATTCCCGAGTCTTGCGCCGAGCTGCGGCGGTGGCATGCTGCGGTTTCCGCGCGCGACAGCGCTCGCGTCTAAAGCCGACGGAGTAACCGAATGAGCGGTTTGCAGACCACCAACACGGTGTTCGCGGTGCGCCCTTGCCGATTCCAATCCAATCCGCAGACAGCGTCCAGCAATGCGTTTCAGGCGATCCAGCCATGGTCCGACGCGGAGGCGTCCAATCGATTGGCGCAACAACAGTTTGACGAGCTAGTCAGGCAGCTCGATCGGCATGGCGTGCGATGCATCGTTATTGAGGATGCGCCGGAGCCGCATACACCGGATTCCGTGTTCCCGAATAACTGGATCAGCACGCATGCGGATGGCACGGTCGTGTTGTATCCGATGGAGGCAGTCAATCGGCGCCTCGAACGACGCCAGGACATTGTCGTCGCCTTGACGAAACAGCATGGGTTCGACGTCGCCCGACAGATTGATCTTTCGACGTTTGAAGCATCTGCGCAGTTTCTCGAAGGCACTGGCAGTCTTGTCTTCGATCGCGATCACAAGGTCGCGTTTGCTTGCCTGTCTTCACGGACACACGGCGCACCGCTCGATGCGTTCGATGCGCAACTCGGCTTTCGAAGTGTCCGGTTCGATAGCCTGGACAGCGCCGGCCAACGCATTTATCACACCAACGTGATGATGAGCATCGGTCGAGAGTTTGCGGTGATTTGCAACGAGTCTATTCCTGACGATCAGCGGGCGCGAGTGCTCGCCGAATTAGAGGCGTTGGAAAAGCGAATCGTGCCGATCAGCTACGCTCAACTCGGTGCGTTTTGCGGCAATATGTTGGCGTTACATAATCATCAGGGTGACCAGGTACTTGCGATGTCGCAGCAGGCCTGCGATGCACTGACGCGAGCAGAACGTGGTTTGCTGGAGGGCTATGCGGATCTGGCCGTCGCCGATATCGCGCATATCGAAACCCAGTCGGGTGGTGGCGTGCGCTGCATGTTGGCAGAGGTGCATCTACCACCAAGACAATCCGTAGTTAACGCAGTAGACTAGGCGACTTTTCGATTAGCGCGCGCAGGCGCTGTGCGCGGGAGACGAATATGACTCAACAACGCGACAAGATCCTGATGTGTCCGCCGGACTACTTCACCGTCAACGAAGCGATTAACCCGTGGATGGCTGGTAATGAAGGTCAACCGGATCAGCAACTCGCTGCACAGCAGTGGGATACGCTGGTTGCGAAAATCAGCGAGTTTGCCGACGTTGTCACAATGCCGGCGCAACCCGAACTACCCGATATGGTGTTTACTGCGAACGCAGGCGCTGTCTATGGCGAGAAAGCGATCGCTAGTCATTTCATGCCGCACGAGCGACGCCCTGAAGAGCAGCACTTCAAACAGTGGTTTCGTGACAATGGATTTGAGTTGCTTGACCTTGACGAAAAGCTGGGCTTCGAAGGTGCAGGCGATTGTCTGGTCGATCGCGGTGGGCCGTGGTTATGGACAGGCTATGGTTTCCGCACAGAACTCGAAGCACATTCGGCGATCGCCGATTTTTTCGGTCGTGAACTCGTGTCTATCAAACTGGTCGATCCGCGTTTCTATCACATCGATACGTGCTTTTGTCCGTTGACCGACGGCTTTCTGATGTATCACCCGCCGGCCTTCGATTTCGATTCGCGCATGGCGATTGAGACGCGTGTACCGCCACACAAGCGTATCGTCGTCGACACCATCGATGCCGGCAACTTCGCTTGTAATGCGGTTAACGTCGGGCACGAGATTTTCGTCAACAGTGCATCGGAACCACTCAAGGCACAGTTGATGAACGTCGGTTTTCGTGTGCACGAAATCGACCTCTCGGAATTCTTGAAGTCCGGCGGGTCGGCCAAGTGCCTGACGCTGAAGCTAACGGAGCCGGTCACCGGCGCATGAGCAAGCTGCGCTATCGTGTCGGTGCCTCGGCACCCTCGACCCATCTGTTTGATGTCACTATTGATGTGCCGCAGATTGCGCGGCAAACGATACAACTCGAGCTGCCAGTCTGGATACCCGGGAGCTACATGGTGCGTGACTATGCGCGGCATGTTGTCAATCTAAGTGCGCGGGAGGAAAACGGCGACAGCACCGCCGTAACGCGAGTCGGCAAGTCTCGCTGGTCGGTCGCCTCAGCAGGGCAAGCCGTACAGATCTCGATGACAGTCTATGGCTGGGATCTTTCTGTCCGTGGTGCACATCTCGATCAGTCGCATGCTTACTTTAATGGCGCCTGCCTGTTGCCGCGTGTCGATGGCATGGATGACGCCACGCACCTGCTCACGGTCGAGCGACCGGCGGGCCTGCCCACTGAGGCGATTGTGGCGACATCGATGCGTCCCATTGACATCGACGGAGCGGGGTTCGGCGAGTATGTCGCAGACGAATATGACGAGCTGATCGATCACCCGTTCGAGATTGCTGTGCAGCAATGCGTGGAATTCGAAGCGGCGGGTATCCCGCACCGGTTTTTCCTGCGCGGTGCGCCAACATTCGATCACACGCGTCTTGCAGAAGACTGTACTCGCATTTGTGCGCACCACCACACGCTGCTCGGTACGCCGCAGGAGCTCGATCGCTATGTGTTTCTGGCCTATGCGTTGGATCAGGGGTATGGCGGTCTCGAGCATCGTTGGGCGAGCAGTCTTGCCATCAGTCGCAGCGCGTTGCCGCAGCCATTCGGTCAAACCGACGAAAAGGCGTATCGAACGCTACTCGGCTTGATCAGTCACGAGTACTTTCACCTGTGGAACGTTAAGCGGCTGAAGCCGGCTGCTTTCGTGCCGATGGATCTGTCGAGAGAAGTGCACACCGAATTATTGTGGGTGTTTGAAGGCATCACGTCTTACTACGACGACCTTGGTTTGGTGCGCGCCGGCGTCATCTCGCCGGACGAATATCTCGTTCTGCTCGCACAAAACCTGACGCGTATCCTGCGAACGCCGGGTCGACATCAGCAACCGGTTGGCGAATCGAGTTTCGATGCGTGGACGAAGTTCTACAAGCAAGACGAGAATGCGCCGAACGCTATCATCAGCTACTACGCCAAAGGCGCTTTGGTGGCATTGGCGTTGGATTTGATGCTGCGACGCGATACATCGACGACGCTCGATGACGTGATGCGCGAATGCTGGCAACGTTTCTATCTCAACGGCGGTAGCGGCATGCCCGAAGATGGCCTCGAGTGTGTTGCCAGTGAACTTGCCGGTCAATCGCTGCAGTCATTTTTCGATCATGCGGTGCGCGGTACGGACGATATTGATATCGCGGCTTTGTTCGACTCGGTGGGCGTGCGCTATGAAGTGCAAGCGGCTACCGGCGCGGACGATGCCGGTGGTGTGGCTGCGGATAGCGGGCACTATCATGCCTACATGGGGCTGAGACTCGATCCGCGCCAGCCAGGACGGATCGCCACCGTCATCAACGATAGTCCTGCCGCGCACGCAGGGTTATCAGCCAACGATGTGTTGGTTGCCGTTGATCACCAAAAAATAGACCGTGCGGGGTTAGATCGATTGCTGCGTCTGTCTGAACCGGGCGCCCAGGTGCGTGTGCATGCGTTCCGCCGCGATGAGCTGATCACGACGAATCTCACGCTGTCTGCACCACCATTGGATACCGTAGCGCTTTCTCTGCGAGATGACGTGAAAGCCACGACTGAGTCGCGTCGTGATGCGTGGCTAAGGTATCGCTAAAGCACCCATCTTGTCTGTTTGTTGACAAGGCTTTGTCGACTAAGGCATGCTTGCGCGCATTCGATGGCGCAATGCCATCGCAACTTAGGTACCAGCCGATGAATCAGTCACAGTCGATCAGCGCAGTGTTTGCCGCGATGATTCGCGTGCGTCTGACGCAAGGCCAGTACTCAGGGCTTCCTGTCTCGCACTAACCGCATCGCGGTCAACCACCAACGCTGACACCCTTCAGGCTTTTCGCCTGGCCATTTGCTGTTGTGTACCGCTGCCGCTTGGCAGCTCAGGAAATCCTCATGTTGTCTTTACAGGTTCGCCGTCGAACACGGACTCTAGTCTCTTTACTGCGCGAGTCGCTGCGCGATGAAGAACGAGACTATACGCGTGGTTCGATACGACGCGCGCTGGTTCTGCTGGCCATTCCAATGATTCTCGAAATGTCGATGGAGGCGATCTTCGCTGTTGTCGATATCTTTTTTGTCGCTCGGTTAGGTCCGGCTGCCGTAAGCACCGTGGGCATCACCGAGGCGATGATGACCATTCTGTACGCGGTCTCCATTGGTATTGCGATGGCGACAACGGCGATGGTGGCGCGACGTGTTGGTGAACGTCGTCGTCGAGCCGCCGCTGCGGTAGCGGGACAGTCGCTATGGGTGGCTGCACTACTGGCCACGTTGATTGGTGTCATTGGCGGATGGTACGCACCGGAGCTGTTGACGTTGATGGGCGCATCGGACGAGGTCATTACCACCGGGTCGCGCTACACGACAGTCATGTTCGCGGGCTCTGCGAGCATCTTCTATCTGTTTCTGTTCAACGCCATTTTTCGTGGTGCGGGTGATGCGACCATCGCGATGCGTAGTTTGTGGATCGCCAATGCCATCAATATCGTGCTCGACCCCTGTCTGATCTTTGGCCTGGGGCCGTTTCCGGCGATGGGGCTCACCGGCGCGGCGGTCGCGACGACCATTGGTCGTACCGTCGGTATTGTCTATCAGCTCATGAGCCTACGCCGCACACACGGTCGCTTGCGGATGACACGGCATGCCTTGCGTCTGCGCTGGCCGATGTTACGTCGGCTATTGCGTGTTTCGGCAGGTGGCGTTGGTCAGTATCTGATTGTGACGTCGAGCTGGGTGTTGGTGATGCGCGTCTTGACCGTATTCGGTACGCAGGCGGTAGCGGGCTTCACGATCGCCATGCGCGTGATTTATCTCGTGTTCCTTCCCGCCTGGGGTCTGGGTAATGCCGCGGCGACGCTGGTCGGTCAGAACCTCGGCGCGAAGCAGCCGGAACGCGCCGTGCGTTCCGCCTGGCAGGCAACGTGGGCTAACGTCGCCTTCATGGCGCTGGTGGCGATTGTCTTTGTCGGTGTTCCCGAGTTCTTGCTACGCGGTTTCACCAAAGATACCGACGTCATTGCAATTGGCGCGATGTGTTTGCGCATCGTCGGCGCTGGCTTGCCGATCGCGGCCATCGGCATGATCCTGACGCAAGGCATCAACGGTGCGGGCGATACAGCGACGCCGACATGGTTGAACTTTATCGCCTATTGGCTGCTGCAGATTCCACTCGCATGGTGGTTCGCGCAATGGTTCGCCGAGCCCGGTGTCGCCTGGGCGCTGCTGATCTCCGAGGTGACCTTCAGTATTCTCGCGATCATCGTATTTCGACGCGGTCGCTGGCAGCGACAGGATGTCTGAACAGGCTAGGCGAGGTGTTGCTTGAAAAAGGCAATCGTGCGTTCCCACGCCAGTTTCGCCGCGGCTTCTTTGTATCGCGGCGTGGAGTAGTTGTGGAAACCGTGTCGCGTGTCAGCGTACTCGTGCATCTCGAAGGTCACGTCGTGACGGCGTAACGCCGCCTCGTAATCCTCTCGCATCGCGTTAACGCGCGGGTCGTTCTCGGCGTAGTGCACTTGGACCGCGGCGCTGATATCGGCGACTTTGTCGGTATCAGCGGCACGGCCGTAGTACGGAACCGCTGCCTGCAGGTCGCCACCCATGCGCGTTGCCAATGCATTGGACATACCGCCGCCCCAACAAAATCCAGTGACACCCAGCGCACCTGTCGACAAGGCATGTGCTTTGACAAAGCGCGCACTGTTTTCCATGTCTTGCGCGAGTTTGCTGGCGTCGAGATTGCGTTGTAGCGTGCGACCTTCATCATCGTTGCCGGGGTAGCCGCCGACAGGGTAGAGCCCGTCCGGCGCGAGCGCGAGAAAACCCGCGACCGCGGCGCGTCGCGCAACGTCTTGAATATAAGGGTTCAGTCCGCGGTTTTCGTGCATGACGAGCACCGCAGGGAATGGACCTTCGCCGCTGGGTTGCACCAGGTAGCCACGCATTTCGCCGCTACTGCCACCCGGTGACGGGTAGTTGACCCAGGTTGCCTTGATGCGCTCGTCGGTAAATAACACTTCGTGCGCGTCTGCATAGTTGGGCAGCATCGCAGCGGCCATCGCAGCACCCGCCGCACTGCCGCCTGCGCGTTCAAAGAACGTGCGTCGGCTGATATGGCCGTGACAGTACTCGTCGTACAAATCAAAAACGGTTTCGTCGATTCGCTGGTCGGTCATGGCGCTGCTCCTGAGAGTTTAGATCACTGGTGATCGAGTATAGCTGATCGTCAGTCTACTCATTGTTCACTGACAGACTTCGCGAGCTGCCCTATTCAACGGAGCGTGCAATCGAGTAAATGCTCGCTTTCGCCCTTGGTTGCCACCATTCCTGAACATCGAAACCAGCGTCGGTCATCCAGGCGCGATAGTCGTCTTCTTTGAAGATCGCGATCGGCGGTAGCAGACGCAGTGCACGGCCGATGGGGGCGATGAAACCAAACCAAGGTGCCGTATCGCCAATGCATTGTGAGTTGGCGATTAGCAGGCCGCCGGGCTTGAGCAAATGCCTCATTTGACGGAACACGGTTGGCAGGTCTGGCAACAGGTGCAGCACACTGTGCGCCATGATGACGTCGTAGCGATCATCGCTGACGGGCAATGATGCGATGTCGCTGACCTCGAAAGTGACATTCTCGATGCTCGCAGCGCGCGCCTTTTCCGTCGCAATGCGCACCATCTCCGGTGACACATCGACGGCATGTATCAACGCGGCATCGTTCGCGTGTCGCAACGCGGTGGAGCCTGTGCCGCAGCCGATTTCGAGCACGCGGTCGGTCGGTTGCAACACGTCGCGTGTCTTCTGCAGTTTGATCTCATAGTCCTCGACGTTGGGTACCGGTTTTCGCGCGTAGCGCTCAGCGATACGATCCCAGAAACGTGCGGTGTGTGTGCTGGCAGTCATTGTTGTCATTCCGTTGTCTCCCATGGCGATTGGGCGTCATTCTTTCGACCCAGACAAGTCAAACTAGTTCTCGAATAGGTACCGCCGACTTCTGTCTGCAGCGGAACCGGTTGAAGTCCCGCCTCAGCCAGCCATTGGTGGCATTGCTCAGCGGTCACGCAGTGGGTACGCCACTTGGTCTGCACATAGGTGCCTAGCAACGACCGTCGAGTCAGGCTCAAGACCACCCATCCGCCGGGTCGCAACACACGACGCATCTCCGCGAAGGCCGTTGCGGGATCAGGCAAATGTTCCAATACGTGGGCGGCGATGACGATGTCGAATGATTGATCTTCGAATGGCAGCTGCTCGATGCTCGCTTGGCGGACATCCGCGTCAATGCCACGACTCGACAAATGAGTCTTTGCGGCAGACACCATCGCGGTCGAAATGTCGACGCCGGTCAGGCTGATAGAAACAGGCGAGGCGTCACATAGTGCAGCGGCGTAGGAGCCGGTACCGATGCCGCAATCCAACACCGCTAGTGTCTTGTCGGTGCTCGGCGCCAGATATTTGTTCATCAGTTGGGTGAACAACGCGTGATAGGCGCGACGATAGCCCAATCGGTTCACGAGACGGCCCCAACGCGGGGCCATTCGATCATAGCGACGCGCCAACTGATCTCGCGGCAGAGGCTCACGGACAATCCGCCAGTGCCAGGACCCGAGACGTCCACCGGCCACGGGAATGTGTTGCAAATTTCTTGATGACATAGCGGTGCTCCCAAACAATGCGTACATTCTATGTATGCAAATAACAAATAGAAATTGCGAAAAACTGGATAAGTGGTATACATATTTGTATGAACTGGAAAGCGATCAATTTTGATTGGAATCATGTTCTCGCCTTTCTGGCGACGGCCGAGGAGGGTTCATTGTCGGCGGCGGCGCGTGCACTGGGCCGGACGCAACCGACGCTGAGCCGACAGGTCGCAGCGCTAGAGGAGCAACTCGATGTGACGCTATTTGAGCGCGCGCATCGATCGATGGCGTTGACGGACTCCGGGCGTGAACTCCTCGGGTATGTCCGCAAGATGGGGGATGCTGCTGCCGGCGTTTCGCTGGCGGCCTCGGGTCAGGCCACACGAGTGGAAGGGCATGTCAGTGTGACGGCGACAGAAATGTTTGCTGCACACCACATGCCAGCGATCATCGAGCGAGTTTGGGCGCAGGCGCCTGGCGTTCATCTTGAGGTGATTCCCGCGAATGAATCGCTCAACCTACATCGGCGAGAAGCCGATATCGCCATTCGTCATGCGCGACCGGAACACGGCGATTTAATCGCGCGCCATATCGGCGATAGCGGTGGTCGAATCTACGCGTCACGCCAGTATCTCGACCGCATCGGTCGTCCGACGAAACCAGAGGAGTTGGTTAATGCGGATTTCATTGGCTTTGAGACACGCGAGCAGCTGGTACCGTTTTACAACGAAATGGGAGTACCCGTAACCGTCGACAATTTCCGGGTTTATTGTGGCTCCGGCATGCTGATTCTCGCGCTTGCGACGTACGGCCTTGGTCTCGCTGTGTTGACTGATGATATGGCAGCAGGGCGTCCTGAGCTTGAGGTGGTTTTGCCGAGTTTGCCGCGCATCCCGATCCCGGTCTGGCTGATCACTCACCGGGAGTTGCACACCAGTCGACGTATCCGAGTCGTTTTTGACACCATCGCGAACTACGTACAGGAACGGTTGCGATAGTAACCCCAAATGCCAAGAGAGACTTTCTCTGGCACGCTCGAATGGTTCGTCAATCGCAAAGATGGCGCGTAAACTAGGTTCCCTATTGCCTTACGTTGGAATCGCTAATGACTTTAGAGACTTGGGTTCTGTATGTCGGCACGGTACTCCTGTTCATGAGTACACCGGGGCCAAGTCATTTGTTGATGCTGTCGGTGAGCATGAGCAACGGATTCAGCCGTTCGCTGGCGACGGCGTCCGGCGATCTGACCGCGAATTTGATCCAGATGCTGCTCGCCGGTTTCGGTTTGGCAGCGGTCATCACCGCGTCGAAATTCGGGTTTATGTTCGTGAAATGGGCCGGGGTCACTTATCTGATATGGGTTGGCGTGCGACAGATTCTTGCGTCGTTCAAACGCGACGATGAGGCGGAGGGCAGCCGGCCGGCCGCGTTGCGCACCCTGTGGTTGCGTGGTTTCGTCACCTCTGCGGCGAACCCGAAGGCGGTCGTATTCTTCGCGGCGCTGTTTCCACAGTTCCTGAGCGCTGACGCACCATTAGCACCGCAGATGGTGATCCTCGGCGGCACGTATCTGTTAGTCGACGGCTGTTTTCTCGCAGTCTACGGCAAGGGCGCCAGTTGGCTGGCTGCCCGCTTGAAGGGTCAATATCGAGCCTGGATCGAACGCGGCGCGGGCGTGAGCTTGATCGCCGCCGCAGTGATGCTGGGTTTGCGGTCTAACGCGCGCCAGTAGAGCGCAGCAATAGGTCAGCGCTGCAGGTCGTATTGGTCCAGTCGCCAGCGCAGTGTGTCCAGACGATCCTGCCCAAAGAAAGGCTCATCGCGAACGACCATCGTCGGCACACCCCAGTGTCCGGCGTTCTCTAAGCCAGTGTGATTTTGTTCGATCTCATCAAGGTGGTCGCCGTCCAGAATCGCAGCCTCCATGTCGCTCAGGTCGAGGCCCGCGGTAGCGGCCGCCTGATTGAGGTGTTCGCCTTTATCCCAGTCTGGTGTACCGCCGTAAATCAGGTGCGAGACAGCATGGGCAAAAGCAATGCCTTTACCGCGGCGCTGCGCTTCGACGCCAAGTTTTGAGAGCCGGAAGATCAAGGGCTGATCTTCGGCGACTTCCAGCGTTTCGTAGTCTTGAGTAACAGGGTCCGGGTTCGGTGGAAAGTGCATTGGCATGCCGAGAAACGCGGCGCGTCGCTGCGAGTCCATCACGATATAAAGTGCGGGTTTGCGATTGGCACGATTAAACAAGGCAGCCTTCGCCCGGATGGCGATGGGTAGCACTACCCTCAGGCGTACATCGACCGCGTAGTCATCGGCGAGTGCCATCAATTCGGGTGTTGCCAGATAGGAGTACGGGCTCCGAAAAGACCAGTAGACGTCGATAGGTTCCAATGTGTGCTCCATAGCCGTTCGGTAGAAAAAAGGGCGTGCTTACCCGGCGCGCGAATAAGCGGTCCTCAGCCAGTCTTTCACGCCCTTATCGAAGTCCGCCACCGATTCTAATCTGACTCGGTGCGAGCACATCGCGTTATACGTCTCCAGTCGTCCCTCGGCGGCCTCACCTTTTAACGCAAGACCGAGATCTATGCGTGTCTTGGTGGCCGGTACGATCAACGCGAACTGTTTTTTGCGACGCAGGCTGTGCGATGTCTTCTTCGGCGCGAGCTCAACGTCTTCACCCAGCGTTTTGACGAAAGTCACGATGACGTCATGGATGGGCTTGAGTCCCGCCTTCGCGCCCGCGTACTGGCTGGCGATCAGGTCTGTCTCATCATCGCCGGACTCGCGATACTTTGCAGAGATCAGATTAGCGAAACCGTGGGTGATGCCATGCTCGGCTTTCAGCCATTTTACGATCTGACCGTGTTTGTCATGCCCACTCTTTGCGATGAGTGTTTTCCACGCCGTGAGAGTCTTTCCCGTCTTCTCCGGGATGTTCTTCAACATCGTCGCAAGTTGTGCGTCTGGTGATGCCATACGTATCCCCCCGTATTCGGCTTCTGCCGCACGCACATCATGGCATACGCCAAGGGCGGACGCGATTCTTTGCAAGGTACCGGTGGTGGGCTAAGGGTCGGTCAAGCCGTTGCGGCTTGTTTCATGCGTGATTGTAAGCGCTTGCGTCGGAACCAGTTCATACGGTCGGCGACGAGCTTACCGTCGAAGTGGTCCATCTCATGTTGCAGGCACATCGCGTGCATCCCGGTGAGATCGCATTCGAAAGACTCTCCCGTCGCTGACTGGGCCTGCACGCGGACTTGTGCTGCCCGCATCACGATTGCGGAAACGCCCGGCACTGATACACACCGCTCTTCAATCAGACCGAAACCTTTACGGTCGATAATCTTCGGGTTGACAAAGACTTCCGGCGTCGATTGATCGTCCGATAAATCCATCACGAGGACTTGTTCTCGAACGTCGATCTGCGGGGCACAAAGACCAATCGATTTTGCATCGTGCATCGTCTCGATCAGATCGGTGACCGTTTGCTTCAGCCGATGGTCGAAGCGGGTCACCGGTTGGGAGTGTTCGCGCAATCGTGGATCCGGATACTCAATGATCGTTTGAATCGTCATGCCGTACGTCCCGACGTGATCGGTTCAGATGGCTCATTGTCATCGCCACGACTGCGGCGCTGACGACGTTGCTGTACCCCACGCAATAGCGGAATCGTCGCGAGAGCAGTCACAATCAACAGAGTAATCTCGGTGGCGTAAACGGCGAAGTAGGCTGTGGCCGTGCCACCCAAGCCAAACAAGCCGTCGCCGGCCCCCCAAAGCTGTACAGCGAGATCACGCAACGCGCCGCTGGATGCCATGGCGACACCGACTGCTGTCGCCTGCACAGCACCCCAGGCTCCAACAGCGAGTCCAGCCTGTTTTTCCGGAGCACGGTGCATGGTCGCGGTCAGGGTACCGTGACCAAACAGTGCACCACCGAAGCCAATCAAGAAGTTGCCGGCGAGGAACAGCGACAATTGGCCGAGTGGCGCGGCGGCAATCACGAGTGCGAAAGCGGGTAGGCCAATCATGGTGCCGTATTGCGCCATGATATACGGGTCTTTGCCGCGATTGACCTGACGTGACGCGAATGCGAATCCAATCAGCCCGCCAAGTGCGAGCAGTGCGGTCAGTTTGGTTGTGGCCGCGACCGACATGCCTAACACCTGCCCGCCAAATGGCTCAAGCAATACATCCGCCATCGCGAATGCCATGGTGCCGACACCGACAATGGCTAGCCGCCGTCGCGTATCACTGCCGGCGCAAAATTCTTGCCACGATTCAGTAAAGGTCGGATCGGGTTCGCTCGGTTTTTTGTGACGTCGCGGGTCGCGCGTTTCCTGTTTCCACATCGCGACGCTATTTAATACGAGCGTAATGAGTGCGCAGCCCTGGATAACCTGAATCAGTCGGCCAGGCGAGAAATTTTCCAGCGCCTCGCCAAACACCAACGCGCTCGCGATCATACCGACGAGCAACATTACGTACATCAAACCGACGACGCGGGCGTGCGACTCGCGTGGCGTCAAGTCGGTGGCGAGAGCAAGGCCGGCTGTCTGGGCCGTGTGCACACCAGCGCCGACAAGCAGGAATGACAGCGCCGCCGAGCTGTAGCCGATCCATAATGGCGTATTGGCCGCTTCCATTTTGCCAGCCAGTACGAGTAGTGCTAACGGCATGATGGCGAAACCACCGAATTGCCACAGCGTACCTTTCCAGATAAACGGCACGCGTCGCCAGCCAAGTGCGCAACGGTGTGTGTCTGATTGGTGCCCTATCAGGGCTCTGAAAGGGGCGAACACGAGCGGCAGCGCCAACATCAGTCCGACCAGCGAGGCGGGTACGGACAGTTCGACAATCATGACTCGGTTTAGGGTGCCGATCAGCAGCACCAACACCATGCCAGTGCTGACCTGAAAGAGGGACAGGCGTAATAAGCGTCGTAAGGGGAGATCGTCCGTCGCCACATCGGCAAACGGAAGGTAGCGTGGGCCAAGCTCGACCCACCAATGTGTTAGTCGTTCGCTCAGTCGCATTGTCGTGTCCCCGATTGCACACTCTACCGCTAGAGTGAGACAACGGGATCCGGTTGCCCGGATCCCGTTTGATTGGTGTCGTTGAAGTCTGGCTGGGCCGAAGCTTCGCCAGACGTCACGACATCATTAGCCGCCGAAAAACGCCGGGAACCAGGACGTGTTGTCCAGAACCGCGAAGTGAATCGTGAACGAGATCAATGCTACGGCTCCGAGGAAAACCGGAATACCGATGGTCGGGTTCACAACCAGCCACATACGTGATTGATTCATGGTGTGCTCCTTATGTTGTTAACCCAGCCAAGGGGTGAGAAACGCTACGAGAACGTGTGCGATTGCAGAGATGAAAAAGAACACACGTGAGCCATCGATGATGTGCTTGTGAAGTTCTTCAGCTTCTCCAAGTGTTAGCCCGGTGGACCAACGGCGTGGTGAGTCAGACATTTTTAGTCTCCCAAATTTCTGATGCTTAAGCTCAAACGAGGCCCCTAGTGCCTCATCACCCAACAAAGGTCGGGCGAGTCACCGAAACCAATCAAGGTCGACGGCACCTAGACAGTACGTCTAACTAGGGCTAGATGTCAATTAAAATTGTCATTTAACGCTGTCACGCTGAAATGACATGTCGAGATGGCGTAGCTAGACACTGTGGAGGCAACCAAAAACGGCACCCGAAGGTGCCGTTGCGGTGTTACCAAGTGCCAGCGCCGACCCAGCGCCCGCAGGTGGCCGTTAGTCGCGCTTACTCAATACGCGCAAACCCAGAAACGCCGAGAACGGCGCGGCTTTGCGGGACAGTTTGGCGACCGATGAGCCTTTTGCTGATTTGCCCTTGCTGACCAGTTTCATGCCCAGTTTCGATGAAAATGGCGCGGCTGTACGTGACATTTTGGAGATAGACGTGCCTTTGGCGCTTTTGCTCGCGCGCAGAACGGGTAGCCCAAACATCGACGACAACGGTGTCGCCTTATGGCTGATCAACTTGATGCCGAACGATGAATCTTTGTCGAATTTCACGAGCTCAGTCTGGGAGCGGCTGTCGCTCAAAACAGGAATGCCTAACAGATCAGAGAAAGGCGCTGCATTGGACGGCGTATATTCGCGGATCGCGTCGCTATCGACGCAGTGCGCATTCAAGGTTTTTTCGACAAATCTGCCGGTGTTCAGTTCAGACGGGCGGGATGACAGGATCGTCCGCCCCCGTGCTAGACCGGCGGCCAGGGCATCGCGATGCACGGCCTCGATGCTTCCGGCAGCGATGGCAGCATCAAGTTTGGCCGCAGCGCTTGGGTCCGATGCGCCTATCACGAGGCTTCTGCCGCGAGGCTCTTCACCCGCTACAAGCGCGTCAATTACGGCATTCGCAGCCTGTTCGGATTCAAAAAGACGAGTAATGGGGTACATGAATTAATCCTTCCCGATCATTGCGGGTACTAGTGCGACCAAACTATCGGGCTCGCGTCGCCGACTGTGCGTGAGTCTTGTTCGACAGTCTTGTCAGCGCACAGGCGCTTACCATCGGCAGAACTTAGACGGAACCTCGATATGGACATTACAGTCCGTCCAATACCACTGTCAACATTTTGTCTATTTTTATGGGTATTCGTCTGGATTCAAATTATGATTCGCTTCTGAATCAATCGATTAGTTCACCCGTCTGATGGCTCCAAGTATTGGCTTGCGAGCGCGCAAGCTGGAGTCGCGGGCCAGTTATCGGGGCGTATGGTGCGATGCCCTTTCGAGTGACCGATGCGTCTGAGTTCACGTTCCATCGTTCGTTCAAAGGGTGGCGGCATGCCCATTAAGTTAATCATGTTGCAGATTCGCTACATAATCGACATTGATTGCATGGATCGTCACGGTGTATTGTCTCGGTTGATCAAACGGAATGCCGCGAAAGTGACATCACGCGACTGCTGGATATCGGCGTTGCGAGTTTGCAACAGCGCCACGCCTGTGAATAGTAGGGCTGAGTGGGTGTCCGTTTTGTTCAGAAGACGACGAACGCTGTGGCGCAAGGCGCCGAGTGGTTCGAACCAGGTTCTCAGGGAGATTGGCCCGGGGTGGCCAGGGGGGGAGGTCGGATCGGGTTCAGCCCGGTCCGGCCTTTTTTGATATGGCGCTGGTCGTGATCGACGCTCGCATATTGCCGCGCTAAACTCAGACCGATGACAGATTGGCAGCAGATGACGAACGCCGCGCAGACGGCGCTGACCCTCAGTCCCGACGAACTCCGGCAGTATCTGGCTGATGCCGCGCTTAGCCCAGCAGACGTCGAGCGACTCAATACTCTAATGACGCGCCTCCGCGCACCGGCCGGATTCATGCAAACCGGTGCCAGCGAGGCCGCACCTGTACTGGAAGCCGGCGATCGGCTGAGTGTCTGGCGCGTCGATACGCTGATCGGCAGCGGCGGGATGGGCCAGGTCTATCGCGCCACGCGTGCCGATGGTGTCTACGAGCAAATCGTTGCACTGAAAGTGCTGCATACCGACGCCCAAGATCGTCGCGAGCGGTTCGCTGAAGAGCGCAAACGATTGGCTGTGCTCGAGCACCCTGGGATTAGCCGCATTATTGATGGCGGCGTCACCGACGATGGTCGCGCTTATCTCGCGATGGAGCTGGTCGACGGTGAACCGATCGATCAATTTGCTGACGCCCAATCCCTGTCGCTGCAGTCGAAGTTACGGCTGTTTGTCGACTTGTGCCGCATTGTTCACTACGCCCATGGGCAGTTGGTGCTGCACCGCGACCTGAAGGCGGCCAACGTGCTGGTAGACCAGTCGGGTCAGGTTCGTCTAATCGATTTTGGGATTGCGTCGGAACTCGGCGGCGAAGATGACCAAGGCGGGCCGTTAACGCTTGCGTATGCCGCACCGGAGCAATTGCTTGGCGAACCATTGTCTGTGGCCACCGACGTACACGGGCTCGGCATGTTGCTGCACCTGCTCGTCACCGGCGTACTACCGGCGCGGCAGCCCAATGGTGCCGTGCAGCCTGCAGCCGTCGCGCCGGCCGACTTACAGGCTATCCTTGATCGCTGTTTGCAATTTGATCGCGCGGCACGCTACGCCAGTGCGTCGATGCTCGCTGATGATGTCCAGGATTTTCTCGAGCACCGTCCGGTTTCCGCGCGTGAACCGAGTGGTCTTCACAAGCTGGGTTTGTTCTTACGTCGCAATCCGTTGGGCAGTGCGTTATCGGTGGCTCTCGTGGCGGCGCTAACCGGTGGTGTCGTTAGTAGCTTGCGCTACGCCAACGAAGCGCGTGCCGAGGCCGCTCGGGCGACTGAAGCCCTGACGTTGCTCGAGTTTCAGTACGAGCGAACCGAGGCCAACCTGAAAGCGCAGGAGGCCTATTCCGACGTCTTGCAGCGCGCGTTCGGCGGCGATGAAGATGCCGAACGGCTGACACAGCTCATGAAGTCGCGGTGGCAGGAGGCGATGGATCGACGCGCCGATGACCCATTGCGGGCGGCGTCTTTGAGTTATGCGATTGGGCGTAACTTTTATTTCCGCGGCGATACGCGTCAGGCGCTGGAGGTGTTTGATCCGTGGATGACCGAGCGTTTCGGCCCGCAGGCGCTGATCGACAACGGCGAAGAAGTCTATGCCCTGATTCTGGAAGCAGGCGATCGTGAAGAAGAAGCGGAGCAACTGTTGCGTACGTTGGTAGATCGCTACGAAACACGCTACCCGAATGACCGCGCGAATCTCTTTAACTATGCGTTCAAGCTCGCGCGCATCACGCAGGCACCGGAGGACATCAGCCATGCAGAGACGCTGGTGCTCGCGCTGATCGAAACCGACACCGATCCGTTTGAGCGCTTGTTTCACCACAATCAACTGGGTTTCCTGAGGCTCGCCAAAGATGACCGAGAGGGCGCCTACGACGCTTTTGGTGTGACCGTGCAAATCTTTGAAGAGAACCCGAATCTGGCAGCCTATGGTCGGGATATCGCGCGTTTTAATCTCGCGGGACAGGAGTTGTCGTTGAAGCGTGATCTCGATGCCGCCGAAGTGTTGGCTGACAAAATTCTGAATGAAGATGTCGCGCTGAAAGGTGAAAGTCTACAGCTTGGGCGGGCGCTGTTTCTGAAATCGCTGATACAGAGTGAGCGTGGTCGGCATGATGCGGCGGCGAGCGCCATCGAGCAAGCGGTGCCATTGGTCGAGCGCTATAGCGGGACAGGCACCAAGCTGCATGTGATGGGCGAGTGCATTCGTGCGCTGACAGCGGCAACAGCAGACCAGCCCGTCGTTGCGACAGAAGCGCTCGCGGCCGCGGCGGCGTTGACCGACACCCTGGCCGAAGATGATGAACGGCGACAGTATGTGCTGCTCACCCAGGCATTGATGGAGCGCACGCTCGGCGAATCCGCAGACGACTCAAGCGAGATGCTGACGACCACTGCGATGCAAGAAAGCATCCGCAAGAGCGCGTTGCAGTATTACTTTTTTCGACTGCTGGAAGAGCGCTAGCCGGCGTCTATTCGGCAATGCCAAGCGCGTTCGCCAGCCAGTCTCGCGCGGCGCGCCAGTCGCGGCGCACCGTGCGCGTCGATAGCCCGAGTGCTTCTGCGGTCTCGTCCTCCGTCATGCCGGCGAAGTAGCGCGCGTCGACAATCCGCATCCAACGTGGGTTCTCTTGCTCCAGCCGCTCTAACAGATCTGCGATCGCGATAATCTGTTCGGGCGTTTCACTGAATTCGGCATTGAATTGCTCAGCCTCTTCGAGGCTCCCTGTTGACTGACCGCCACCCCGCTTGTCGGTCAGGCGAGCACGCGCGTGATCGACGATGACCTGACGCATCGCGAGCGATGCCGTACGCATGAAATGCTCCTGCGATTGCCAGACATGCTTGCCGCTCAGCTTCAAAAAACTCTCGTGCAACACATCGCTCGTTTGCATCGTATCGCTGAAACGTGCACCGCGTCGTCGTGAGCGCGCCAGTGTCAGCAAGACCTGATAGCCCTCGCGGAACAGGCCTTCTGCGACGTCTCGCTCGTTGCTCGCATACCCCGTTAGCGCGGCTTGCGGTGTGCTCTGTTCTGTCATCGCGTGTCGTGGTTTTCGGTGACGCCCAAAAAAAAATGGCTTGCTAGTGTCCGGTTATAGCAATGCATCGCGTTATAGCTAATACAACAGCAACAAAAACCAGCGGTCGAGCCGCGGTTCACAGCATGCGTGCGACAGCGACAGTGTCGATGACAGTGAGTAGATGCGTGTGCTGCTGAACTTCAAGCAGAGTGAATGAAAATGTCCAAAAGTTCAACGAAGCACGCGTCATCTTCGCTGTGGCAGCGAGCCTTGAATCGACCGCGCCTGATGTTATTCATGGCAGCGATGTCTGTCGTTGTGTTCGGCATCGGTCTTCGCGGCGTCAGCAAGGAGCCATCGGTCGACGCGTTTGTGCCGGATAACCATCCCGCTGCATTGGCCAGAGATGCGGCGCGCGATGTGTTTGGTCTGGAAGATCCAGTGGTTATCGGGCTGCAGGTCGCATCTGACCAGAGCATTTTTTCCGTTGACGCGTTGAACGCGCTGCGACGTGCCGATAGCGCGGTGCGCGATATCGACGGCGTCAAATATGCTGATGTCGTCAGTCTTGCCTCCGAGAATGCGATTGGCAGCGACGACGGTGATCTGATCGTCGAATCCATCTTGCCCGATGCCATCGCCAGCGAGAGCGATGTTGCGATTGCCGCGGCGCGCTATCAATCGATGCCGATGCTGACGGGTTTGCTCGTATCCGCGGATGCTCGGATGGCGACGATCATCGCACCTGTGGAAGATCCGGACCATGCCGGTGCAACCATTGCGGCCATCAAGACAGCTGTGATCGCTGCGACAGGAGACGTATTTACGGTGCATGTCGCCGGCGTCGCGGCAATGAACGCTCGCTTGTCGGGCATGGTCGATACCGATACGCGCATCTTTGTGCCGGCGGCAATCGTCACCGTGCTATTGATTCTGTTTGTGGCGCTGCGAACGGGTAAGGCATTACTCGGGCCCTTATTCGTTATTGCCGGCTCGGCCGCTATCGCGATCGGCTGCATGGGCTGGATGGGCGCGCGTTACTATCTGATCACGACGGCACTACCGGTTGTCATCATGGCGATCGCGGTTGCCGATACGCTGCATATTTCGACCTTCTATATGCAGGCGCGCCGCACGCTGGATGCGCGCGCAGCGGTTCTCGAAGCGCTACAACACACATGGTTGCCTGTCACGCTTACCAGCATCACCACGATTGCGGCGTTCATCGGTTTGTCGTTCGGCGCCGCCATGCAACCGATTAGCGAGTTTGGCCAGTTTGCCGCGGTGGGCGTCGCTGCTGCATGGTTGCTCAGTTTGACGGCGCTGCCGGCGATCCTGATCTTAGGCAACGTCAAACCCCGATCCGCTTCCGCCGCGCATTCAAGTGTGTTGACCAGGGCGTTAGCGCAGATTTCGAGCTTCGCTGTCGCACGGCCGACCGCCGCGTTGTGGGTCGTGATGGCGGTGATCGGTATATTCGGTTTTTATGCGGGCCACGCTGCCTTCGACTACGAACGACAGCGGTACTTTGTCGACGACGACGCGGTGCGCCGGGCCGACATCGCGATCAACGAGGCGCTGGGCGGTATCAACTTTCTGGACGTCGTCGTGCAGGCGCCAGCCGGCGAGGATTTGTTGACCCCGAATGCATTGGCCCAGATCGCACAGTTGCGCAACGATATGCAGCGGCTGCCGCCAGTCGCCAAAGTCAGCGGCATCGATCAGTACCTGAGTCTGATGCATAGCGTGCTTACCGGTGCGGCGGCGGGCGCCTTGCCGGAGTCAGTGCGGGCCCCGGGGCAATACCTGTTTCTGTATGAAGCGTCCGGCGCGCCCGAAGATTTCAAGCAGGAGATCAGCTACGACTACGACAAGGCACTGTTACGTGCGCAGCTATCCACCGATCGCTACTCGGCGACAAGCAACACGGTCGCTGCACTGGAGTCGATGGTGGTCTCATGGTCGAACGACAGTGGTTTGCGGGCGGAGGTGAGCGGTCGCGTTGCTGTGAACAATGGCTGGATGGATCAGCTAGCAAACAATCACTTTATCGGGTTGGGACTCGCGAGCGCTTTGGTATTGTTCACGGCGCTGATTGTCTTTCGTTCATTCGTGTTTGCCGCACTGGCGATGATGCCGCTCGTCGTCGGTGTGCTTGCCGTGTACGCGACCA
This sequence comes from Pseudomonadota bacterium, assembly GCA_039033995.1. GTDB lineage: Bacteria > Pseudomonadota > Gammaproteobacteria > Steroidobacterales > Woeseiaceae > CALBPI01. Next base: position 116,609 of record JBCCBP010000003.1, read on the forward strand.
TGGGTCTACTCGGCGTGGATATCGCACCCGCGACGTCGATGACCACGGCAATCGCCACTGGCCTGGGTGTCGATTTCGGGATTCATCTTATCTCTCATTTGCGTCGTCGGCTGGCTGCTGGTGATGACATCGCCACCGCCATGCAGGGTGACTATCAGGTGGTCGCCCGTGCTTGTTTCTATTCGGCGGTAGCGCTCGGTGTCGCATTGGCCGTGATCTGTATCAGCTCTGCGCCGCCACTGCGGTGGTTCGGCATGCTGGTCTCTGTCGGTGCTATCGGCTCATTGTTTGGTGCGCTGGTGATTGTGCCGGGATTGCTCGCGACGGCGTCGCGGGTCGCAAGCTGGCGGTTGCACCAACATGCGTAAGTTCATCATCGCAATGTTCGTGCTGGCGTCACCGATGTCGTTGGCAGAAATGGCCCCGGTGTATGACGCGCTGGCACTGGCGCGGCTCGTCGCCGAGCGGCCCGCCAACGAGGGCAGGGTCGGTACGATGCACTTTGCATTAAAAAACAAAGCGGGTCGGATGCGGCATCGCGAAGCCCTGATGATCCATTCGGAACAGGCCGATACAACGCGTATCGCGATTTATTTCACTGCACCCGGGCGCATCGAAGACACCGCGTTCCTGAGCTACGACCATGTGCAGTCGACCGATGAAAACTGGCTGTTTCTGCCGGCCACCGAGCGCGTCAGACGGTTGCCGACCTCCGATAGGGGTGATTACTTTCTCGGTACGGATCTGACCTACGGCGATATCAAAGACAACTTCAAATTCAGCCTCGACGACTGGGAGTTCTCTGTGGGCGGCAGCGCGCAAGTGAACGGTCGCGAGCTGCCTGTACTAACCGGTAAAGCGAGGTCATCTGCGATCGCCGAGGAGCTCGGCTATGCGGCGTTCACGGCAGTGGTGGATATCGAGACGGGATTTCCGTTGCAGATCGACTACCGCGATACACGCGGTAAGCCCTTGAAGCATGTCGAAGTGCGTGAGTTGGATCTGATTGGCGGGGCCTGGACGGCGCTCGACTTTGTGGTCAGCAATGCACAGAGCGGTCACGAGACGCATGTGCAGTTTTCCGATATGCGCCATGTGCCGGATCTCGACATGGAAGTACTCGAGCCCACGTCCCTGGAATACGGTGTACCGGATGTCGAATAACACTGTGCGCTTCGCCGCACTCATCGCATGGATGAGCGTGCTGCCGATGTTCGCCCATGCGGGTGACGACTGGCGGGTCCGGTCGACGTCGTTAGCCGCAGATTATTGGTTCGGGGTCGAAACAGACGATACCTCGTTGGCCCTTAATCGGTTCACCGTGCTGGCGGATACCCGTATCGATATGCCGGGTCGTTGGCAGTTCGATGGTGCGCTGCGATTGGAATACGCCGATGCCAGCACCGGGCTCGGCAGTCGAGATACCTATTCAAGTCTGTCGCGCCCGGCAGTGAGTGGCGATGCGCGAGTGGAAATCGACCGGGCGGTCGTTACCTGGCGTCGGCGCGGGACTGTGCTGACGCTCGGCAAACAGGCGATCGCGTGGGGCGTGCTCGATGGCATACAAGTGACGGATCGGTATGCGGCGACTCGGCGTCGTGATGCGGTGTTGTCACCGCAGAGACCGGAACGCCTGACGCGCTGGGGCGCGCGCCTGAAGTTTCGCGGTGGTGACTGGCGTTGGGATCTCGCCGTGACGCCGGACGATACCGCCGGTCAATTTGCGAATCCGGGCGACACGTTTTTCCCGCAGGCGCCGCGGCTACGAGGCGGTATTCCGCCCGGTGCTGCGTTGCCGCCGCTAACCGTACGTCGCAGTGGCGAGGCGACGTGGGGTGTGCGCACCGAACGTACCCTCGGCAATGGTGATCTTGGGTTCGTGGCAATCCATGGTCCGGATACCGAGCCGGTGTTTGAGCTGGATGGTGCGAATGTGGCAGTGACCTATCGCGAGCGCACATTGATCGGCGCAACCTGGCAACACACTTCGGGCGAGCGGGTTTGGCGAATGGAGGCCGCGTATATCGACGCGCAACCTGTCAACGCGGTGCAGGCCGGTGTGCCGGTGGTGGTCGAGACGGGACGCTGGCTGGCAGGTGCGGGACTGGACTGGCGAACGGCCAACGGCGTTTTTATCAATGCACAGGTTGGCGCTGACTATCTGACGGATGCGTCGGATATTCTTGTGCGCCGCGAGCTCGACGTCCTGACGACGCTGCGGGCGCACAAGGATTTCGCGAACGACACGCTGCGCATCAGCACCGAATGGCTGCAGTCGTTGACGGATGGCGACATGATCGTGCGGCCTTCCTTAGCCTGGCAGGCAACCGATCGCGTCAGCGTCAGCGCCGGCTATGACTGGATTGACGGCGATCCGAACGGCTTGCTCGGTCAGTTCGAAGCGGCTTCTCGTGTATGGCTGCGCTTTACGCTCGACTTCTGAACCTTCCCCAAACGCGATAGCATAAAGGGACGAGCATCGGGGCACTCGATCAACGGTTGCAGTGTGCTCGTTTCTAATTGGGTGCACGGGGACAGCCAGTGAGCGAAGCGAACCAACAACCGTCGGCAAAGTTGATCGACGGCGCCGAATGGGCCGATCACGACGGATACCTCTTGGGTGATGAGGCTGGACTTAGAAATCTCATCGTCGCTTGCGAGGGCGCTTTGCAACGTGGGGAGCATGCCGCCGATCTCGGTCATTACATCGGGGTCAAGAAACTCGATCGCGAATGGTTCGATCAACCGAAACGTTCTGGCTCCTCCGTCATGCAAAATGTCATGCTCGGAATGATTGTTTTGACGATTCTTGGCTTTGCTATGGTCGGACTGTATTCAACCGTTGCGGGATCGATGTAGAATCAGAAAGGGTTTTGTGTACGGTTACACTGAATGATTGGTCATGACTGAATGAGTTTGTGTGGGTCGCTGCGATAACGACTTGACGTTTTCGGCGTGCGAGATGCATCTCTTGTGGGCTGTCCGTAGAGGATTTGCGTTATCATTGCCACGTAGTGGATTCGAGTGATACCAAGGACGATGAGAGACTTTGCATTACGGCACCGGCTTAGTTTTTCCGCTGTGTTGCGCGCGCTGCTATGCGGGTTGTTGGCGTGGCCATGTTTTGCATTAGCATCAGAGGTCCGAATCGAAAGTGAGGCTGGCGCACTTGTTGGTAATGGCCAGACTTTCGTTTTCGACGATACCGTGGATAGCATCACACTGTCTGAGCCGAGCGCCGGACTGGGTGGTGTTCGATTTGATCTTGAGGACGCAGAGGGCAATCGTTTCTCTCTTGATTTCGCAGCGCCAGACGGCATGCAGCTTGAGCAGCGATTGTACAGCGGGGCGACTCGCTACCCATTCGCCGAGGCGGGTGTGCCGCAGTTTGCCATTGGTGGGAATGGTGCCGGTTGCAACGTCCTCTCCGGCGAGTTTGAAGTCTTTGAGGTTGTCTACGATGCAAGCGAACTGCCTCAATCACTGGCGCTTGATGCTGTGTTCTTTTGTGAGAATCTACCCGAGCGCGTTTTCGTCCAGGTCAGGTTTAACTCGGATGTCGACTTCGACCTCGGCGTCACGGTAGACCTTGGTGACGATCAGACTTTCGCTGCAGGTCAAAACGTCGCTATTTCGCCCGTATCGGTTGCTTCAACGAACGCTGGCCCGTTCGGCTTCGAGTGGCGCCAACTGACTGGTATCCCAGTGGACATTGGGGACGCTAGCTCCGAGACATTGCTTTTCACACCACCGGTGACCGATGCGGCATGGGAGTTGTTTACGTTTGAATTGACGGTAACGGACTCTGTGGGAGAAGTTGGACGGGACGAAATCATCGTAACTGTCGGTACAGGGCTTGTCAGCGCCAGCGAATTTCGTGTCCGTTCGCCGGTGACGAGTTTTGTCGGTAACGGCAATCGCGACGGCACGATCGATGTGTCAGCAATCACAATTGATCAACGCAATGCTGGCGTGCAAATGCAGATCCCCACAGACAACGGCCTTTTGCGTCTATCCCTCGCGCCGCCACGTGGTGAGGTGTTGCGCGTCGGTCAGTACGGGTTCGCAACTCGATACCCGTTTCAGTCTTCAGCAGTCGCTGGACTAGACTTTAGTGTCGGCGGGAGTTGTAATCGAGGAGTCGGATACTTTGACTTGCTCGACATCGGCCGCGGTCTGAACAATGCGATTGAGCGGCTCGCGGTCGATTTGTTCTACCGATGTTTTGAAGGTGGTCCAGACAATTTTGTCTCTGCGAGGATTCGTATCGATTCACAAGTGCCAATCACCTACTTGGCACCTCGTTCAAATCCCGGTGAAGATCAAATTAGGTTTAGTGGTCAGACCGTTGAGCTAAACGCGTTTGCATCGATCTCGGAGTCCGCTGAGCTCTCCCAAGTGATCTGGGATCAAGTGTCCGGACCAGACGTCGATCTTTCGGACGTAAACGCCACGTCGACTTCGTTTGTTGCGCCCGATGTTTCCGCCAACTCGCCGCCTGTCGTGCTTGCGCTGACCTTAGTCGATGTAGCCGGTCGGCGTGATACGGAGGAGGTCTCCATTCAAGTACTGGGGCCGGACGATCCGAAGAGCTTTATTACACTGGGGCTAGAGAATCCGCCCGGTGTGGACTTCTTGCTCGGGTTTTCTGACGAGCCAACTGTTTTCGATACAAATAGAGGGGATATTCTTCCGTCGATAACCACTGACCGAATGAACTTCAATTTTGATGGCGCTGGGAGCTGGAATTTCGGCTTTGGTTCAGTGGGACAGTTGCCTTCGGTTCTAGAACCCGGTGTGTACCTGAACGCCAGAGGTTCCGGAGACGGCTTACCGCTTATTTCGGTCGGTGGCGATGGTCGCGGTTGCAACGCGGGATTCGGGAGTTTTGTTGTACATGAATTTGTTGTTGATACCGATGGTCAACTGATATCAGCGGCGATTGACTTTGAGTTTAGTTGCGATTTTGCAGCCGATCTCGTCGGCCAACTTCGATTCAACAGCACAGTTGGTTTGGAGCCAGACGCAAATCTCATCTCTGCGGGACTTGACTCGAATTTGGTGATTGGCGATCGCATTGAACTTGATGGCAGTGGCTCTTACGTTGGTGTGGGCGGTAGTACATTCGAATGGCGGCAAATATCCGGGCCACCGATTACTATCAGTAGCCCCGATGAATTGGTTGCCTCCATCCGCGCTCCCTCAACACCCGGTAGTGCCGTTTTCGAGCTCACGATCACAGACTCGGCTGGCAACACACAATCCGATACGGTAACTGTCTCTTGGGATACGACACCAGCGGCACTGGCACAGGTCTACGTTGACAGTCCGCCCGGCGAACCATTGGGCTTCGGCGAGAAGACACTAGTCTCATCGCCTGTGGTCAACTCTGTTCGAGTGGTCGACGATAGGGTGACGATTGATGTCACTGATCAACGTGCTACGCGCACACTGATTGAGTTGGCAGACGGTTTGCCACTTACTCCTGGCATCTATCGCGGCGCTTTCGGCGCGCAGTTACAGACACTTGGTCGCGTGCCTACCCGGGACTTGTTTGATTTTCAGTTTGCACTACGAAAGTGTAATGCTTCCGACGCATGGTTCGAAATTCTGGAGGTTGATTTCGATTCCTCGGCGGATCCCCGGCCAGTTCTGAACACGCTTGCCATTGACTTCTGGCAACAATGCGCCGGCGCTTTGCCATTAACCGGCTCGATTCGGATTGGCAGCAATTTGCCGCTGCGCCCGGCGATACCGAAAGCACATGCCGGAGATGATCTCGTTGTACGTGCAGGTAACAGTATCGCGCTGGATGGCTCTCGTTCGTTTAGCCTCTCTGAACCAATTTCGAGCTATCAATGGACACAGATTTCGGGTCCGGCCCTGACGATTTCATCGCCGCAGAGTGTATCTGCGGAAGTAAGTGTGCCCAGTGATGCGGCGCTCGGTGAACGGGAATTCGAAATCACCGTTACGACGCAGGCGGGTGCGTCAGCGACAGACCGAGTGACGCTGAGTGTCGTAAGACAAGATGAGCCTCTGACTGCCGTTTTTGCTGAGGTGCGAAGCGCCAACGGCAATGTCCTCGCTTCACTGATTGAAGCTGGCGTGAACCGAGGCGGAGTGACCAACAGGTTCATTCTGGATACCGAGACTCGTCGTACGGTGACTGGCTCAGACGGTAGTGGGGATGTATCTATTAACTTCCTAGCGAATGATCTATCACCCCCATATCGAACCGGGTTTTTCTTACTTGAAGACGATGAGCCGTCTGACGTACCTGTTGTCTTAGTGGGTGCCACCAGATTCCAGTGTGACTTCCAACTTACCGAAGGGTGGCTAAATATCTCTAACGTTAGTCTGGACGCTAACGGTCTACCAGATCGGGCAGATCTGGAACTCAAAGAAATATGTCCCGACGGCAGTGTTGTGCGCGTTAGCGCAAGAATTAACTCGCCCGAGAATATCGAAACCCAAGCCGCTGCACTCATTGGTAATCCACCGACATCAGCTACCGAAGGAGAATATGTAGATTTAGGCTCAGTGACTGCAATATTCCCAGGGGAACTATCGCTGGACAAGCAATGGGTCCAGCTCAGTGGCCCGAACGTCAACCTAAGTCGCGGCAGAGCAGGGGAGTTTTACCGTTTCGTAGCGCCGGCTACAACTGCAGATGACGTGCTTCGTTTTAGCTACAGAGCGACTTCTACCAACGGTACGCAGCTAGAGCGAACTGTCGAAATCAACTTGCGAGACAACGGGGTGCGGGGTTTCCCTGATACCCTTTTGACGGCAACAACGCCTGGCGGCGGCCTGGCGAGCAGTGCTAATGCCTTTGGCATCGAGGCCCCTGGTCTAGTGCTATTACGATCTCGCAGCATCGAACAATCCGCTTTTGTCGGTCAGCCCACTGCTGCTCCATTCGGTGCAATTGATATCGAGACCGAAACGGATGTTGGCGGTACGGCCACGATCACCCTATTCTTCGACGCACCGCAAGATGCTGAAGCAGAGTGGTGGTCTCAATCGCAAGGCGACGAGTGGGAAGAACCTCAATTTGACTATGCTTTTTCTTCAGATCGTCGTTCATTAACGATGGCGATAGTTGATGGTGGTCCTGGCGATTTGGATTTCCGAGCGGATGGTGTGGTGACAACGAGTGGAGGCGTTGTAACGTTTTCCTCAGCAACTCCACCACCACCACCGCCACCGACCACACCGCCGCAGACGCCCCCATCTGGCGGCGGCGGCGGCGGCGGAGGATCGGCTGATATCGTTTCAATCGGGTGGTTGCTCTTGCTGCTAGTGCTCTGGCGAAACGGCATCGCCGGGCGAGTCAGCATCCGTGACGACTAAGGCTTATCGCTAAAGTGATTGTCTGGTTGTAATTGGATGGCGAGTCGGCCGTTTCGCTTTGGCTTACTTCGATTAGATGGCGCGCAACGCATCGATCGTGTTGCCGAGCAGCAAGACGAAAAACACAGCTGACAACAGTCCTGCGATATTGCACAAAAATGCAATCGGGTAATTCCAGATCCTACTCTTGTCGAGAAATTGGGCAATCGCCCACGGTGCGTACACGAAAGTGCCGATTGCGCCCAGCTGGAAAATCGGCAGGCCTGTCGTCACCTGAACAATACCGATCACGGTCATGAACAACATGATCATGCCAATCACATAACAAAGCATCACCAGAATCTCGAAAATCGTGTGGCCGTAGCGAGAGAAGCACAGCCGCACCCAGACGGCGGTAAACAACGCCAATCCGGTGTTCGCATAGCCGTAGTTGTTAGAGATCCACGTGAACATCGCGAGTGTTGTCGTCGGTTCCGAGTCGCCATAAACGATATAGCCGTCTTCGAAGCCAAACAGCTGTTGGCCGAATGTGTAGATGAAACTACAGACGATGACGAAAATAATCGGCTTGACGAGTCGCGTGCGATCGTTCAGCACGAAGCCACGCGTAGCGACACCGGGTCGCAGGATCATTTCTCGAATGGTGTAGAAAAACCCGCGTTCCAAGTTGAAGATGCTGGCAAGTTCCGAAGCGAGGTAGGTGCCCGTCAATCGCGGCTGCTCTGCGGGATGACCGCATTTCGCGCAGAAGTCCCCCGTCAGTGTTGCTTCGCATCTATAGCATTTGGCCATGGTTCTGATCGCATTGTTGTTGGTGTAGGTAGCTGATGGTGGCCACCCGGGTGCGTGGCAACTGGCACAAAGGGTACAACATATCGATCGTGTTTTAGTGCGCCAACGCCTTCGATAAGTGCCGACGCTTTGCTACCTGGAGTCAACTTGATCTAGATCATGTGCCAAACTGAGTGCATTCAAGCACACTGAATCACACGTATCGTGCGTTTCTCAAGGAGAACAGGTCATGAAGAGAATTTTGGTGGTGGCGGATGCCGGAAGAGATCAGGGCACGATTCAACAGGCCGTGGAAATGGCAACACGCCTCAAGGCCAAGTTGGATATCGTTGGCTTTGTCTATGAGCACCTGCAGGGGCTCCCTATCGATCTACACGACAGCTCACTGGATTCAGCACGGCAAAAGCTCATCGCATCGCATAAGAAAGAGTTGCGGGCAGCGCTAAAGGCTGCTGGCGGGAAGCGCAGCACTGGTGTCGAAGTGCACTGGGAAAAGCGTGTTGCAGAACGCGTGGCGTCGCTTGCCGAGGACGGCGTATACGACCTGGTGATCAAAGGCGGGCATCGCAGCGAGACGGCGTTCTACACACCGACAGACTGGCAACTGCTGCGCCTCTGTAAGGTCCCCGTCTTATTGCTGGCGAAAAAGCGTTGGAAAAAGAGCCAACACGTTTTGGCGGCGGTGGATCTGGGTACGCGGGTTGCGAGTAAGCGCGCCCTCAACTTCGATATCGTCGCGGCGGCGCACTTCTTCGCACAGGCGTTGGGTGCTGAGCTGCATGTGACTTACGCCATACCCTTCTCCACGGTATTGCATGACCTTGATCTCATTGATCGCAACACGCTTCGACGCAAAGGCCAGGCACGCGCGAAAGCGTTCACCAAGAAACTCGCTGACAACGGTATCGAAGTGACCAAAATGCACGTCGTCACCGGCGAACCGGAGAAAACGCTGATCAATGTCGCTGCCAAGAACGGTGCCGGTGTTGTTGTGCTTGGATGCATTGGGCGCAAAAAGTTTGCGGGTCGGGTCCTTGGTAATACGGCGGAGAAGATCCTGCGTTTACTGAAAGCGAATGTGTTGGCGATTAAACCGTAGCCTGACCAGACGTCCGTAGTCTGATAAGTTTGAGCACGATATGCTCAAGATCCGACTATTACTCGTATTCTCGTTGGTGCTGCTTAGTGCCTGCACGCTTACCCATCGAGGTGGCAAAGAAGTCAATACACAGGACTGGTTGCTCGTGGACAATTTCGAGTCGGGTCTTAACGCGTGGACTCACCTCGATGTCGATAACCAGACCGATCCATTTGTACCGAACCCACAAGTCGCAGAAATCCAAAGTGACGAGCCATTGGGCAATCAGTTTCTACTAAGGAAGCCTGCCGCGGACGGCGTGGTAGGTAATCGAAAGGCTATTGGATTCAGGCCTCTACCGGTCGCCATAGAGATTGGTGAGACTTACACGCTCTACACACGCATCAATGTGGAGTATTTTCCGAACAACCACTCATTTGGGCTGAGCAATGCGACCGACATCGGCGAGTTGGGCTACGACGCATTCGAGCCAATGATCCGGGTGACCGATAAACCCGAATCCAACGGCTACAAGAATCCCGGCACTCTGCAAGTACTCGGCGGTGGCAATACGCGTTACGCGGAGATTCTCCATCCGGCAACGGGACTACCAGCCTCGCCACTCATTCCCGGTGAATGGTATGAGGTTTGGTATGTCATTGATAATTCCGTGCCGGCGGATGGCGGCCAAACTTATGACTTGTATATTCGAGGCGGCGAGTTTCAACAACAACAAAAAGTGTTTACCGGGGCTGTCTTTCGCCTGCAACGTACCCAGCCGCTCACCTCTTTTATGACGATCTGCAACACGGGGCCCAAGAAGGCGCCGTACGGCAACGGCGGTGTCCGCTACGATGATATTTACATGAGCGAAGGGATAAATCTGGCGTCACCGCTAGACTAGAAACGTCAGTGTCGTTAAGGCGACCGAGTGGATGCCAATGAGACAGGCCGGCTGTACCAGTCATCTCGTTGCCGACGAGTCGCTCGCTTGTGTTTCTGCTACAGTCTTCGCATGTTGAAGCACGCAACAAGCATCCTGCTTTTTAGCGCAATCCTGGTGTCGGGTTGTGCGAGTGACAATGCACCGCGACAAGAAACCTCTGAGCTTGCCGAGTTCTGTCAGAAACTGCCTAGGCCGGCGTACGCGCAGTTTGAAAAACACCCCGCCAGCAACGATTGGTTCGAAGTCTACGAGGTCGCTGCGGATACCTATGCCATCTATGAGCCGTTCCAGTGGCAGGAGGTCATTTCTTATTTGATCGTCGGCGCCGACCGTGCGTTGCTGTTCGATACGGGCAATGGCATGGCGGATATCCGGGCGGTTGTCGATCAGCTGACGGCGCTACCGGTGACTGTCCTCAACTCGCACAGCCACATTGACCACATTGGCGGCAACCATCAGTTTGATGACATTCGCGTGATGGATACCGCATTCACGCGATCACGTAGTCGAGGCGTGGATGACGATAGTGTGCGTTTGGAGGCGTCACCCATTGCACTCTGCAAGCCGCTGCCTAGTGGACTGACGGCAGAGGATCACGTGATCCGAGCATTTAGGCCGACCGGCACCATCGCCGACGGCGATCAACTCGATTTGGGCGGTCGCACAATAGAAGTCATTGCGATACCCGGTCACACCGAAGATTCTGCAGCTCTACTGGAACGCGCAACCGGTTTCCTTTGGACGGGTGACTCCTACTACGCCGGGCCGATCTGGTTGTTCGCCGATGAAACCGATATGCAACGCTATCGTGCATCGATGGAACGTCTCGTTGCGCTTGCACCCAGCCTTACGGCGTTGTTCCCAGCCCACAACACACCCCGTGAACATCCTGGCCAGCTCGCCGAGGTATTGATGGCGTTTGATCAAGTGATGGCCGGTGCGATTGCTGCCGAGCCGGCTTGGGACGATGCCGTGAGTTTCGATTTCGGCAACTTTGGGTTTCTTATTCGCAAAGACCTGCTGCCCAATCGCGAGATAGCGGAATGAGAGTCAGCCAGTTGGTGCGCAGCGCGATCATGGTCTCAGACCTTGATCGATCGTGCGCTTTTTATGCGGAAGTGTTGGGTTTGACCGATGTATTCTGGTCCGGAGAATTGCGTGACCCTACCGTCTGGCATCTGCTGGGCTCGGCCGAAGGTTCGAACTGCCGCGCTGTTATCGTCAAGGCGCCGGATGCACCGAGTTACGGCATGATCGGTTTATTTGAGATCTCAAATCCGCAGCCGAATGCACTGCGCGAGCGCGATGCGGAGCTCAAACGCGGCGAGGCGGTGAGCGTGTTCTATTGCTCCGATCTGGATCATATTGTCGCGCACACGAAACGTTTGGGTGGTCGCATCACCGCCGCGCCCGTCAATCTGGTGCACCAGGGGCGCACCAAGCAGCGAGAGATGGGCATCCGTGACCCGGATGGTCATGCGATCAATTTAATCGAGTGGGATCCGGAAAACGAATCCCGCCCGGAGCTGACGCCGGGCAACGCACCGGCCTAGGTGCCGATATCAGCTGTTCGTTGGGCGTCACTCACTGCTGCACCGTCAGTCAACCCAGACTATTCATCGGATTAGCAGGGTATTCCTGAATATTCATCTGTTAGTTTCGCAATGACTACGCAAGACTAAGCTCAGATTTTGGCAATGACGGTGGGGGCTAACGCGACAGCATGAAGTTTGGTGATTACCTAAAACAGGCCAGAGAGGCCAAGGGCTGGACACAGCCTGTAGCGGCGGACCAAATCGGGATGGAACAGTCTTATCTATCCAAGCTCGAGACCGGTAAGTCGTATCCCAGCGAAGAGATGTTCGACAAACTTGTCGCGTCGCTCGGGCTGGATGCCGAGGAGCTGGCGCGCATCGTAGCGCCGCAGGAGCTTCAAGAGTTGCATGACATCAAGCGCGTGCGAGCGGCAATCGTCGGACAACACGAGCAAGCGGTCGCTAGCACCCGCAAATGGATGCGAGCCGGGCTCGCGGCACTCATGTTAGGCGGCGCGTGCCTCGGTGGGGCGCTAATTCCTTCGACCGCCGAACGGCAGTTTCAGTATCGATCCGAGGGCGTGCTTGAGGCTGGCGAGCCACTCGAGGCGTTCAAGAAAATCCGGTCCGAGGACAAGCAGCTACAGGAAGAAATGCTCGCGCGTATTGATCAAGATGACCGGCTCCTTCCAACACGTCGCGGTCATAGCTTCGTTGAGTCGACCCCGGATGGACGGCGATACTACGAGCTCATCGGCGTGATTGAATCGAGCGGCCACTCGCCCATGCGCTATCTCATTATCCCTGCACTGATGTTGTTATTTGGTGGTGTTGGCTGCTTCCTGATCGCGTTCAGGTCTAGGAAACTGTGATGTTCGCAAGACGTTTGCTATCCATCGTCATCGCGATCGGTCTGGTCGTTCTTTTATCCTCTTGTGTCACACCGGGCCACCGGGAACGTATTGCGGCTGCCGAGCGCGTTGATCAATTCTTGCGCAATGGTGTCGACCATGGATTCTCTGGGGCAGTGTTAGTCGCCGTCGATGGACAGATAGTCCTCAACCAAGGCTATGGCTGGGCGGTTAAAGACGATGCGACACCCTTCACACCTGACACGGTGTTCTCGATTGGTTCGGTGACCAAGCAATTCACGGCGACAGCGATTCTATTGCTGTCTGAGCAGTCGTCGCTCTCGTTAGAGGATCCCATTACACGTTTTTTCACCGATGTACCGGTAGATAAACGGGACATCACGCTGCATCAGCTGCTGACACATTCATCAGGTCTGCCGCACGATATTGGCAGTGATTTCGAGCAGACGTCGACGGAAGCCTACTTCGCGACGTTGCTTCAACAACCATTGCTGTTCGAGCCCGGGGTCAAGCACAATTATTCGAACGCAGGTTATAGCATCCTGGCTCGTGTTGTGGAGCTAACCTCGGGGCAAGATTACGAAGCGTTTCTCGCCAAGCACCTGTTTGGGCCGGCGGGTATGACGCAAACCGGCTATTTCTTGCCGACGTGGCATGACGCCAATCTGTCGCATGGTTATACCCGCAACATTTTCGATCGCGGATCTATGATTCATCGCTTTCGCGAGGATGGGCTAGTCTCTTGGCATTTGAAGGGCAATGGCGGCATTCACTCAACGCAGAACGATATGTACCGCTGGTACATGGCTTTGGTGACTAACACGATATTGTCTCCTGCACTTACCCGGCAACTCACGACGCCTTACATCGTCGAGGCAGCGGGTGGAGATAGTTACTATGCCTATGGCTGGGCAATCTTCAGTTCCGATCGTGATACCAGGATCGTGAGTCACAACGGTGGCAACGGTGCCTATTTTCACGATTTCCTATGGTTGCCCGAAGACGATGCCGTCATTATTTTTTCGACCAATGCCGCCAGTCGGCAAGTGGAACTAGCCTGGACGATCGAAAAGATGCTGTTCGATCCCGTTTTCGTGCCCAAGCCGGTTAAAAAAAACGTCTACCAGTTCGTGCTCGACTTTACGAGCGAGCAGTCCATCTCAGAGGCACCCACACTCGCGAGCATGTTGCGTGCGGACTATCGGCGCGAGATCGCAGATCCCGATACGCTCAACCGATTGGGGTACAGGTTGTTAGAGTCTGGCAGCGAACAAAACAATCGATGGGCGCTTAATCTTTTTGCGTTGAACATGACATTGTTTCCCGAGATGCCTAATGTGTGGGACTCGCTTGGAGACGGCTATTTGGCGATCGGTGAGACGGAACTCGCGATAGGTGCCTACGATGCGGCGGTACGATTGGGTATGAGCGACAGCAAAGAGAAAATTGATGCGCTGAAGCACTAGGTTCTGGTTGGCCCAAAAAAAGATTCGATCCCCTGCATCCAAACATGTGCCTGTCCCGTCTCTACAAGTAACAGGGCAGTTATCAGGAGCAACAAACAGTGGGTGATCTAGGTATGTTCGGGTTCTGGATGTTCATCGCGGCGTGTGTCATCGCGGGCATCTGGAGCGAAGTAAAGGGCAAAGAGACCAAACAGGAAACGCTGCGGCGTATCGTTGAGAGCGGGCGCGACATCGACCCCGATATGGTCGAGCAGCTCATCGGCAAGAGTGACCGCAAAGACAGCGAGCGCGAGCTCCGCGTCGGCAGCTACATTATGGGTGGTGTGTCAGGTGGGGTGCTCATCTTTAGTGCATTCCTTGGCATGGTGTCGGAGGAAGCGCGCTGGGTGTTAATGGGCGTGTCGGCGCTGGTGGCGTGCATCGGCGGCGGGCTCTATTTCGCTTCTCGCTACGTCAGCCGCGAAAAGACGGGTGTGTGAACGCACTCGATGCGTGAATCACCTAGTCACTATCGTGAAGGCCCGGAGCCGCTCGTCGTGAGTTTGGCCGCACGCGGCGATCGCCACGCGTTCGAGGAACTCGTGCGGCGCCGGCAGGGTTGGATACGGGGCCTGTTTCGTCGCTTCTCCGGCGACGTGACGCTGGCGGATGATTTGTCGCAGCGCGTGTTTCTAAAGATGTGGCGACGCATTCGGTCGTTAAAAGACCCTACCAAGTTTGCCGGGTGGCTCAAGCAGATCGCGGTCAACGAATGGATTGATCATCAGCGCAAGCAGTCTGCTCGCTGGGATGTGGTAGCAGAAGATAATGAGCTAGTGGCGCCAGCGACCACACCGGGTACTGCCATTGATCTCGATCAGGCGCTGGCCGAACTGCCGGCAGTGGTTCGCGTTTGTATCGTACTCGCCTATCACGAGCGGATGACGCATCCGGAGATCGCAGCATTGACAGGCTTGCCGAGTGGCACCGTCAAGTCACATATCCGCCGAGGTAGTGCACGGTTGCGCGAGCGCTTGATCGACTATGGAGACAGCCAATGAGTGATCATAACGACCCCGATTTACAGGCGTTGTTTGATCAGCAGCCTGTCGTGCAGAACAGCGAAGCCTTTGTTGCGGACGTGATAGCGGCCGCAGGTCGACGACGGATGCATTGGCTCGCGTGGCGCGCCGCAATTGTCGCAGGTCTCATACTATTGGAGCTGGTGTTCGAATCTCCGATCAGTCATTCGTTAGGGGTGCTTGGCTCGGCCATGAAAACGCCGGTGATTTCGTTACAAGACGATTGGGCCGCGTTCCTGATAGAGCCGATTAACTCGGTCGCCGGCGTATTGGGTCTGGTGCTACTCGGCGTGCACGTGCTACTGAGGCGTTACATTCGTTAAACGGGCTTCGACCGCTGCGCAAACTGCGCACCAAATCTGAATGTAGTATTGCTATGGCCACACACAGAATTCCACTAACCCCACGGGAAAATTATTCATCGTTGTTTTGTGGCATTTTGTTGGTATTCGTCTGTCCTTAGACGAATCGCTAATCGATCGAGTATCAAGAGCAGTGGTCGCAAGATCACAGCCTTTGGTTTGTTACCGCCCGTCCGCAACAATAAGCCGGTACCCAGCGTCATAGCGTCTTGTCTGCAAAAGTGAGGCGTAGCGCTGTGCCCACGCGCCGGTGTCCAAGTCCCGGCGCAACTGCGTCAACCCATCTGCCAGATTATCCAACGCCCAAAAGGATGAGATGCCGCTGCGTATACGAGCGTCGAGATAGGCCTCCGGGCGTCGCCAGTACGCATGCAAAAAGCCATCGGTGCAGTCGTCAGGAATGGGAATTGGTTCGATGCTGATACCCCCTAGCCAGTCTTCAAACCGATCTAACGCCGGCATTTGCGCTTCGTCCAGCGCGGCCAGTTCGGGCAGGTAGTCGACTAACCAGGGTCTCGCGTCAGGGTCATAGGTTAGGACCACGATAGGTCCTCGCGTGACTCGTCTCATTTCGGCGAACCCCGCCGCTGGATCTTGCCAATGGTGGACAGTGAGCACGGCCATTGCGGCATCGAACGCCTTATTGTCGAACGGCAGCGCTTCTGCGCTGGCTTGTACGACCGGAGCGGCCTCGTTGTGGCGCTTCTCGATCATTAGTCTCGATGGTTCAACTGCGATGACATCTCGATCGACCGGCTCATAAGACCCAGTGCCCGCGCCGATATTGACGACCCGCCGTGCGCTACCGAGTGCATCGAAAATTTGTGTTGCGATACGTGGGTCAGGCACACGCAACTCGTCATAGTGAATACCGATTGTGTCGTAGTGGTCTGACATCTAGTTCCGATGATCTGCGGTGCGTTTACGGATAAGGCACTCGACCGATCTTGTTGTCGCTGACGCTTGAGACATACAGGTATCCGTCACCGGGCGCGATGCCCCCCGTCGTCGTAATCAAAAAGCCGTCCGGGTCTTGCCAGGTTTGCAGGACTCGACCGTCTTCCGTGAACTGCATGACGAAGCTGTAGTGCACCGGTGCAGGCTTTAGGGCGGCCGGCAATCTGGATATTACCTTGCGAACAAAAGGACGATCCGCAAGATCGTCGAGGACCGGCACGCGCGGTGCTGCCAAACCCAAAAAGTACGTGGCTGTCCCGTCGCTCAGGTCCGGGCCACGGTTTATGTTGTCGGGAAACCCGGGCAGGTTGTCCAGTACAGTGGAGCGCGTGTCGCGCCGTTGATCCCGCAAAGCAATCTTGTGCACACGGTATCGACCTGTTTCGGCGACCAGCAGTGATTCGCCATCGGCGGTCAGTGCCACGCCATTCGCGAAGCTCAGATCTGTAGCCACGACGGTCGTTGTTTCGTCCGTCGGGTCATAGGCTAGTACCCGTCCGGTTGCCGACTGTTCGAGAATATCGAGCTCGCTTGCGGCCAGCGGTGAGCCGATGGCTTCGGCACCGAATCGCAATGAGGCGTCCGAAAAATAGATGATCCCGTCCGGCGCGATATCGAGGTCATCAGTGAACTGCAGTGGCACACCGTCATGGCTGTCGGCGAGGGTAGTGACGTCGCCGTCGGGCGAAATCGATAGCAAGCCGCGATGCGCATCGGCGACGATCAGCGTCCCGTCCGCCTGGCGTTCCATTCCCAGTGGATGTCCACCGGTTTGTGCGAAGACCTCAATGTCGCCTGACTCTGGATCGATCTTGAGAATCGCGCCTTGCGCTGACGATGCGAAAAGCGTGACACGCTCACCCTCACGCGCGGCTACGATATCTTCCGGTCCACTAAACGCGCCGAGCGAGAGGGTATCTGCGTTGGATAGTCGTGAATTGACGGCAAACTGGCCGGTGAACCCCGCATCGGCTGTCGTAGTCCAGGCGACGGGCGCTACGTTGGTTGGCCAGAGCAACAAGTAGCCCGCTGCTAGCACCAGGAAACAACAAACACTCTGCGCGATGCGCTTCACGGGTTTGCGCTCACAACCGGTTCAACGTCGCAGCACCTAGGTCCGAGCCGATCTGATCGACGAGTGAGAGTGGCTGCTCACCCATCGAGATCATGGTCACTGATGATGGTGGTGACTGTCCCCGGCCGACGCCACCATGTGGTGGTGTTCGTGCTCGCTTTCATGCCCATCATTACCATGGTGATGCTCGTGCTCGTTGGCATGGCCATCGTTGCCGTGGTGATGTTCGTGCTCGTTGGCGTGTCCATCATTGCCGTGATGGTGCTCGTGTTCGTTCGCATGGCCGTCCTGACCGTGGTGATGGTCGTGCTCATTAACGTGCAAGTCTGGGGTCGGCGTCGCGCACCCGGTAACGCCGACAGCCATCGCTCCGATCGCACAAGCCAACAGTACTTTCATCTTCATAGTGGTCTACCACGTCCGGTTGATTTGTGCGGACAGTAGACTCGTCATGGGGTGGTGTCAACGTTACAACGTACGGTTTCAAAAACGTTACAACATACGGTTTTGACAGCGTTTTTTGCCCCGTTGGTGGCTCTGGGAACCGAAAAGGTTGGCGCGATAGGCACCATCTTCTATCGTGCCATTGCATCAACAAAATGCCAGTAAGGCCAGTCGCGCGCCCCGGTTGCTAGGTGGCAATGTCCAGTGAAAGAAAAAGGCGCCGCTCTCCGTTCCTAACTGCTGGCGAACGATGCACCAGGCCCGCGCCCTCATTTTGCGGCCATTCCTCACCTTTCAAAATGGCGACCTGGCCACACGCCAGAGTCTGAATATCGTCCTCACTCTGATACAACCCAGCCGACCTATCACAGCGATCGGGACGACCGACGCCCAGATGCGATCGGTCCACACTGCGATGCTGCAGCCACTCCGTGGCGAGGCCGTGATAAGTGGTCACCATGCGACACTGGATACGGTCGACATGAAACCGCGGGCACATCGCTCGGTCCAGCGCGGCCAGGCGCAATCCGATGCGCTTCGCATCGAACAGATAGCTAAACATCTCAACCAACTCCGCGACATCCCGGCAGAGTGCGTTGTCTTTATCCGTGGACAGCATTTCCGCTACTGCACCTAATGCATCGTCCGGTGCCAGCGCAATCGCAATATTCGGCGGCGTCGCTTTCGTCAATGCCTCATCAACCGCCGATTGCAACTCGCTCGATATCTTCCGATGCCAGACAGCGAGCCCGACGTTTTGCTCGTAGACGTTCGCCAACACGCTTGCGTCGTCACCAAACACAGGAATTCGCTGCTTTATCGTAATCGGCGTCACATTGTCGGTGTTGGCACTGTGGCCACCGAAATTGATCATGCTGTCTGTCCCCATGCTGGAAATGGATCGTTAAACGTCGCCCAATGGTCACGGCCGCGCAGCAAGTCGTCCTCGCTGAGCAAGCAAGCATCGAGTGCTTTTGTCATCGCGGTCTGGTCCAAGCCCTGACCGATAAACACCAGTTCCTGACGCATATCGCCGAAGGGTTCCTCCCACATCTTTTCGATGGCGGCGAGATACTCGGGATCTGTGGGCCAGTTGGACTTAGGCACTGCTTTCCAGAACAAGCCTGCGAAGCCATAGCGCGCCATGCCACCGGCCTGGCTCCACTGCCCGGCAAACTCAGGGCGGGTTGCCAACCAGAAATAGCCTTTAGAGCGAATCAGTTTTCCGAAGCGCTCAGTCCCGTGCAAGAAGTCATAGAATCGCTTCGGGTGAAACGGCCTGCGAGCGGTGTAGCTGAAACTGCCGATACCGTATTCTTCAGTTTCGGGCACATGTTCACCGCGCATTTCCTTGAGCCAACCCGGCGCTTGCTGTGCTTGTTCGAAATCGAATCGGCCCGTATCGAGAATGGCGTCGATGTCGACGGCGCCGTGTGCGATCGGCACGATGCGAGCGGTTGTATTCAGTGTTCGCAGTACCGCGGTCAACCGCTCAACATCTTCAGGCGGCGCGACATCGGTTTTGCTGATTAGAATGACGTCGGCGAACTCAACTTGATCCACGAGCAGATCGGTGACGCTGCGTTCGTCTTCCTCGCCAAGCGACTCGCCAGCGTCTTGCAATGATTGCGCAACGTCGTAATCCCGCAGGAAATTGACGGCATCAACGACCGTTACCATGGTGTCTAATTTTGCGACATCCGATAGGGATACGCCGTCTTCGTCAGCGAAGGTGAATGTCTCGGCGACAGGCAGTGGCTCAGAAATCCCCGTCGACTCAATGAGCAGATAATCAAACCGACCATCGTCGGCCAGTCGTCGTACCTCGTCCAACAGGTCCTCACGCAATGTGCAGCAAATGCAACCATTGCTCATTTCAACGAGCTTTTCCTCGCTGCGGTTCAGCGACACTTCGTTCTTGACGATTGCCGCGTCGATATTGATCTCACTCATGTCATTGACGATCACCGCGACGCGCTTGCCTTCGCGATTGTTCAACACATGGCTCAATACCGTGGTTTTTCCAGCGCCCAGAAATCCCGATAAGACGGTCACCGGGAGTAGTGTTTCGGAGTTGGCGGTCATCAGCGGGATCTGTGCCAGTCATTAAAACGTTATACTATAACATTTGGAGGCGATACGACAGACGGATCAAGGCGGGCTAAGACAGACGCCTGCCACTTGCGATGGCACGAGATCGACACGTACTGCTATCCGAGTCGCCGCATGTTCACGCTGTATGGTCGGCAAGGCTGGGGTATGCTGCCAGCAACCGGGATGGGAGTGAGACAATGCGTGTAGGGATTCTCGTCGTGCTAGTTGGCTTGTCGTCGATCGCCCAGGCCGCAGGGGAGCTGGCTGCGTTCGATACCGACGGCGAGCGAGCAGCGTATTGTTTTTACGCGAATACGCTTCGCATGCAGTTTGCCGGTGCCGTGCCTGGTGGGGAAACGCAATTATCGACGGTATTGGGCGAAGCTGAGCAATGGCAGCAAATCATCTCTGACCAGCTTGCCGGTACCAGCGATCAACGCGCGGTATTACAGCGCGCACAAACTGCGTTGACACAACGTGTGCGCACAGCGGGATCTGATCCGCGCGCGGTGTATGGCAATGTGATCGAGCCTATCGCGGCCGAATGCGATGCACTCCGGCAGAAACTACTCGCGGTCGCCGCGGCAAGAGCCAAGCCAACGGCGCCACAGCCAGCACCTGCAGCGAAACCGGCGGTGGCCAACACTCCCGTCGATGACGGCAGCGATGTATTCGCGGGTTTGGTGCGTTATCCGCTGTGGAATGAATTCCGTTGGAATCCGCATAGTTCGGTGTACGCAAAGATTCGAGCCAGAGGCGATTTCAAACGCATCCGCAACGGTTACCAGCTGAAGTTCCAGGGCAACATTAAAACGCTTTGTGTGGGCGACCTGATGGAGTCGCACCGCAGCGAAGACGGCTATTTGCTGCATCTCAAGGTAGCGCCGGGAACCGGTGAGGGTTGTGAGCCGCGAGTCACGCGTGGGCTGTTATTTCCAATCGCGTTTGACGAGGATGCGAGTTCGCGCAGACTCATGTTGCGCCTTTACGACGACTTGGGTCGCCTGATTACCGCCACCCGTTTCGAGAGTCGTGCGTTGCAGGCGAAACAGCTGGATCAAGCAAAGTTGCGTTCACTGTTTAGTGTTGTGTCCGCAATGGAGAACAACAGCGAGGATGCCCGAAGACGCGACAAGCTCGCCAATCTGCAGGCATTGCCTGAGTATCCGCAGCTAGCACCTTTTTACAACAGCTGTAGTCAGGCGTCTGCATCCAATCCGAGTGTTGGCAATGCCGAGTACTACTGCGTGTGTATGACTTACAAATTCGGCGTGGGAGAACGTGTCCCGAGAGCCGAGCTCGCCGGCTACGCTCGTGATTTTTCGACGCTGGTGCAGCGTGCAAGCCTGTACAACGACGACAACAAGATCTACAACCGTCTAGGTGAGGTATGCCGACGTTGTAGCAACCCGGACAGAACATTGCACCCCGACTGCGATTCGCTCGATGCCGTGATGGTGTCGCCAAACACGTTTGCCGGGATGATTGGGCAATTGGAAAAAGACATCCTGCGGTTGGAAACGTCGGACTTCTACAAGGAAAATTTCTTTATCATCTATTTGCAGGCTTACTCGAACTACTGTGAGAACGAGATCGAGAATCCGATTCCGTTTGACTATGTGGTCACGGAATATACGACCGATCCGTATGCGGGCACCTTCGCTAACGAAGTGCAGCGCGATCGGACCTACGTAGAACGCAGACATGCCCAGCGCTATAAGGCGATCTACGACAAGCATGCGAAGATGGACCCCGATAAATTCATCGGCGCGATTTCGCAAATGGCGGTGACCAGCGAGGCCGATCTGCGACGTTTGCAATCGGATGTTTCCGCTCGCGTTCGCATTGAAACAGAAAAGCGTCGTTCTGTGCAGGCGCACCTGGAAGCGGGTTGCCGGTCGGCGGCCGTGCAGCGCGTTTATCGCCGTCTCGACGAGTTGTTCTGAGTCCTACGTTGGGGGGCGAGGCGTCAGCGCTTCGATTGTCCGGTTGGCATTGTTCTGATTTGGTAACAACACGGCATGTTACGCGTCCAACTCCAGACGATCCGATCAAAAATGGAGCAGGACATGCGAGCAGAGGTGACAGATAACTCACGCCAGTACGCGGCCGTTTGGTGGCGGAGTCTAATCACAGCGCTGGTCCTGGGCGCTATGCACAACGCCGCAGCGACCCTGTCGATCGTAGCCTGCGAGCGCGACACTGGCGTCTGCGGTGTGGCTGTCGCGACGCACAATCTGGCGGTCGGGAGCAGCGTTCCTTTCGCCAAGTACGCCGTCGGTGCTGGCGTTTCTCAGTTCGAAACCAATCCTTGCCATAAAGACACGTTGCTGCGCTTGTTACCATTCAGCGATGACCTTGACGCGTCGATTGAGCAAGCTCTGGCCGCCGAGGAGCAATGCCCCGACGGGATGGACGCGTCTTATCGCCAGATTGCCGTTGTGTCGGCCAACGGCATTGCTGCTGCGCACACCGGCACGTGCGCTGGTGCGTTTGCCGGTCATCGTACAGCGCCCTTTGTATCTGTTCAGGGCAATGGATTGCAGGGTGATTCGGTGCTGACCGCCATGCTCTCCGCGTACCAATCCAGTAGCGGCCCGCTGGCCGAGCGATTACTGGCGGGTTTGGTCGCCGGACACGACGCTGGTGGACAATCGATCGGCGTATCGTCGGCCGCGTTGCTAGTGACAACCCAAGAAGGCTGGCCGGTCGATATCGATCTCCGGGTCGACTTTGCCCCCGTAAGTGCAGTAAGTGATCTTGTTGCCCTGTACGATCGCAACCTCGCCCGACAGTTACTATTTCGTGCGGCGCGCGAAGACGACGCGGAACACGCGACTGCATTGGTAGCGCGCGCCGTCAAGCTGGCGCCTGACTGGGATCGAATCGCACTGCGTGCGGCCAGGTTGTCACGCAAGTTGGATAACGCGGCACTAACCAATGAGTATGCTTGCAGATTCAACGCCTTGAATTCCATTTGGGCGCAACGATTGACGGCTGAATTCGATTTCTCAACGTGCATTGCCACTGGCGTCCAGCAGCCTTGATTCAGAGCTAGTCATCCGCAAGGTACATGGCAAGGATGCCGTGCGCGGTCGCGTGCAGGATGCGCTCTACATCGAAGTCGGGTAGTTCGAGCAGCATTTCTATCGCGGCGTAACCGAGCTCTACACCGAGCCGCGCCCGCCTGAAAACTTCTTCGTCCGATAATGCCGGTTTGGCGGCGGCAATGGCCGGTGCGCTGGCCAACGCCATGGCGTTGTGCGATTCGAGTCTTATGTGTTGCAAGTCGTTGGTCGTGCGCAGCGCCAGCAACAATGCATGCGCACCATGAAAGCGAACGGTTACCTCATACGTCGCACGCAGCGTGGCGATGATCTGCCCGAAATAGTCATCGTGCCGTACAGCATCCGTGGCCGCCTCGAGTTCCCGGTTTTGCACGGCCATCAAACGTTGCCCGAGCGTAAGCAGCAGTTGTTGTTTGTTCTTGAAGTATCGGTAAAAGGTTGGCGGCGTCGCGTTAGCGGCTGTGACAACCGCGTTAGAGTTCAGCGCATACAAACCCTGGGAGGCCAAAATATCCTGGGCGGCAGCCAACAAAGCCTCGTAAGTGGCTTTAGCGCGCTGCTGCTTGGGCTCTACAACCGACGTACCCGAGTTATTGGGATCACTGATCATGGTGCTAACTTAACATCGAGCCAATGCCGCTGTACCGCGGCTCGGTGTAGATTGGCTCGCAGGTGGCTGGTAGTCGCGACGCTCCGGTCTTCGTCGGCGGTAGCTCGCAGCAAATGTCGCCAGCACTAGTCCGTTTCCAGATTCTCTGGTGGCATTGGCGCGACGGAAGCCACAGCGTCTTTAAAGCCTGCTGCGATCTCCCAGCCGGGATTACCGTCGCCGTCAAACCGGTAGGCGCCGGCATCTGCGCGGCCAGCGCGCGGTGTACCGTTGAAGTCGGTGCCGACGACATACGACGTATCGCCGCCATTAACCAATGCGCTACCAACCGATGGGAATACGTCGACCGGCGGTGCTCCGTCATAGTTGCCGGCGACCGTATCGGCTGTCAGACCGTTACCGTTGGTGTACCCACCGTTGCCACCGGACATGCCACCCGCGCCGACATTACCGGCAACCGTAACTTCGTTCAGGCTGCCACTGATCAGTCGTATGGCAGTCCCCTGTGTGTAGATCGCATTGTTAGCGATCAAAACCGGCCCAATGACGTTGCGCACTGCGACGCCGGAGCCCGTGTTGACGACCGTGTTGTACACGAACTCGATGTTGGATGGGCGCCCGGATTGGTGAGACTGAAAGGCCACATTGCCAAGAATGATGTTGTTACGAATAACGGCATCCGCTGCAACTTGCATCGTGTTGTCAGACGAATTCCAAACCACGTTGCCTTCGATCACATTCTGCGCACCGTTGCCGACGGTGCTGTAGGTGATGATGCCCGGATATCCGGTATCGTGAATCACATTGTTGCGAATGACGTTGCCAAAACTACCTTCCTTGAGCTCGATACCATCGCCCTGCGATACGCTGCTGCGATTGGTGTGATGAATGTAGTTGGACTCGATGACACTGTTGGCCACACGGCAATTGTCGTTGTTGCAGCCAAGATACATGCCCTCGCCAGTGCCATTCGTATGATGGATGTGATTGCGGCGAATCATCAGTCCCTCATAGGTGCCGCCGGCATTGGCTGAAATCGCAACGTCGCCGGTTTCGTAGATTTCGCAATCTTCGATCGTCACGTAGTCAGAGTTCATCAGGCGAATGCCATGTGAGCCCCCGGTAAATGTGATCCCACGAATGGTCAGGTAGGTCGATAGATTGATCTCGACAACATTGTGGTTCGTTGTCGCCTGCGTGATCACGGGTGTTTCGCCGGCTTTGGCTCGTACGACGATCGGCTGCGTGACCGTGCCATTGGCAGACAGCGTCACGTTTTCATTAAATGCGTAGGTGCCGCCACGCAAGACCAGTTCCTCGCCGGGGGTGAGTGCGGCAACCGCTGCTTCCAGGTCGTCGCTCGGCCCGATTTCTACGGCGAATGAGACGGTGCTTGCTAATAGCGAAACCATCGGCGCGAGAACTCGCCAGCGCCATTTCAGAGTCGTGTCCATGATCGTACTCGTCTGCTCAAGACGCTTCGATTGTACTGCAAACAGCGCGTCGCAATGTTGACATAACGGCGCTTGGGTGTCGGCTCCTGGCGACGCTAGCGGTGCTAACTGACCCTGGAAAATACTAAAAAATTCCGGCGATCAAGTTGCCGAGCAACAAGCTACCCAACACCGTGACACCCCATGACACAACGACCAACAAGACGAGGTCTGGCCACACTTCGGCGCGCGTGAATTGTTTGAGCAGTATGAACAACACGACGAACGACAGCGCCCAGCCGAAACCCGGCACTAGCCCAGCCAATGCCGCACCCAGAGCGGTAAGTACGGCAGCGTTGCCGGCAATCGGTGTCACCGTGATTCGGCCAGCCACCCAAAGAGCACCGCCGGTGAGCAGAGCATTGATGGCGAAGATCAGCAGTGTTTCCATGTGTGCGATAGTAACGAAAGTCGTCTAGTCTGAGTACGAAACGATAGGACAGCGAACGCAATCACTGGAGGTGATGATATGAAGCATGTACGAATTGCGATAGCGCTGATCGGCGCTATGTTGAGCGCTTGTGGCGGTGAGTCGGAACCTGCTGTCGATTCGGATGCGGGCGATGCGCTCGTCGACGCTGCGTTGGCAGACGACGTCGAGACCACTGAATCGTTCGATGATCTACCGTTCGGCGAGTTCACGACGTCGCTGACTGCCGCCGAGGGCTCCGGCAAAGCACTATGCGATGCCGTGATCACACGCATCCTCAGTGACGAGCTGGCCAACATCACGATCTCCCTGAGCGTCATTGGCGAAAGCTGCGACCCGACCGGTCTATGTGAATCCGACGACGATCGCAATGGCGATTTCAGTTACACCGGTGGCGTAGTATCGGACGAAGAACCCGCTACGATGACGCTTGGCTACGAACCCCCAGGTATGACGGGTCGTGACGTATTGTGGATGTAAGACACCGTACTGAATCCCAGCCCAAGCAGTCGATTTGAGCTACTCGTTGATGGTGACGCTTACGACATTCAATCCGACGATTTACAGGGCATCGACGATCTTGGCAGTGGTCCGCACTTCTGGTCGATCGATCTTTCTGTGGCAGCCGATATCGTCAATGCCGCTGCGTTAACGAAGGCCAGCCAAACCCGTGCCCAGTTCTCCTACAACGGGCCTTGTGAGTTTCAAGCGGTCGTATTGCAGTGATGCCGACGACATATTTTGACGCCGGTATCGCCCGAAATATTGTCGAAAATGCTTACAGTGGTTCGAAAAATCAGCATCGCGTTCTAGAAATAGTTTGCGAAAACAATAATTTAAAGGTTGGCATATCAATTGCTTTATCTCTTGTGTTCTTTCCAAGAAAACACGTAGGGATGACATAACAATGATAAGACGACTTTTACAAACGGTGGCGGCGGTGAGCCTCGTGTTTGCCGGCAGCGCACAGGCAACGGTCATTACCGAGCAAGGTGATACCGGCCAGTCGATTGCGACGGCGGACATTCTTTATGGTGGCACCACAGGTGTTAACGGTTGGCTCGCGAACTGCTGTGCAGACCTGTGGGGTTTCGGATGGTCCGGTGGCGATCTGACGATCGACACCGCTGGCTCCAGTTTTGATACGCAGCTGTTCCTGTTCGACGCGAATGGCATGGGACTGTTTGCCAATGACGATGGCCTGCCTGGCTTCCGTTCACGAATGGACTTGCTGGGTCTGGCAGCAGGTAACTACTTCATCGGAATCTCTGGCTACGACTTGGATCCCGTTTCTGCCGGTGGTTTCATTTTTCCGAATACGTTTACGGGCGTAGTTGGCGCAACCGGTCCGGGTGGCGCCTACGCGCTGAGCGACTGGCAACGTCGTAATAGCGGGCGTAGCAACGGCAGTTATAGGCTCAACTTCTCATCAGCGACAACGGCGGTTCCTGCGCCGGCGACGCTGGCATTGTTGGGCCTGGGCCTGCTTGGTCTGGGTGCGGCACGCCGCCGCTAATCGGCACTGCGTCTTTCGACGATAACCCCGTCCTGTTTCAGGGCGGGGTTTTTTATGCGTTAGTGAATGATCTTCGGAATCTGACGCGTAGTCTCGTATGTCGCACGCAATTCCGGTGATTACGATGCTGATGAGTACCGTTGTCGACACATGGTTATCGACGAACGCTCATTCAAAAAAGAGAGCTCTCCGACTGTAACGCCAGCCAAACACCTATAACGATCAGTCCGCCGCCCAGCGATAGGATCAGCGGTAACCCGTAATACCAGCAGACCGCTGCAGCGACAGCCGTACCAACAGCAAACGCGGCTAGCATTTGCGCGAATGCGTTGGCAATCGCTTTGAATATGCCACCCAAAAAACTGTCTGACACGAAACACTCTCCCCGCCGTTTGTCGTGGCGACAGTATGCGTCGGTGGTGAGCTGGTGGTCAATGCTGCCGATCTTGATCAAGGCAAGCTTGCCAGCGATGCCCGTACTATGGGCCTTAGTGACTCAAAGACCGGTTGCTCAGATTCCGCAATACTGGCGTAAATGCTTAACATAAAGGCGCGTGTATTGTGCAGGCGAGCGAGGCTGGATTCGCTTCCGTAGGCATTATCCCACGATTGACCGTCGGGTTCGGTTAGCGCACTGAACCTTTCAGCCCAGTCGTCGTCACTCATCACTTCACGCTGCATGGCGAATAGCACGGGTCGTGCCAGTCTGCGCGGTTCGCCGAACACATACGCGTGGCTGTGGTTCGCACCAACCTGACTCAATGCGGCATCGACCAGTGCGGGTATGTCGGTATCGTTGATATGTGGGTTCAATACCAGCTGCATCAGCAGGTCAGCGCCATGCGCGACACCGTGACGCCAACCTTCTTCATCACTAAACCCGCGATAGTCGATCACCTGACGTACGTAGTCCGTGGCGGTCGTGACAATCGCTGTGCGCTCGGCGTCAGAGAAGATATTGCCGATGCGATCGGCCCGCACAATCTCAGCGAGTGCCAACGACGCAAAAGGTTGCTGAAAGCCGTCATCATCCTGTGTTGTTAACTGCACTTGCAGCTTGCGGTTCAGCTTCTTGATCGTCTCGGCGCTGACTTTCTCAGACCGCAGCAGGCGTGCGAACCCGGTGTAACCGATGTCATCGCGGAGGAATGGATCAGATTCGCCGAGACAATCGCTTAGTGCGAGGGCTAGCGCGTCGGCTTCAGCATCGCCGATTGAAAACTGGTTGATCGCCAGTGTCTCAAGCGCAGCGTGACTGTACTGTGGCAGGCAGTCTCGCGTTTCGGCGTGCTGGGATATCGCGCAACAGCCTGCTGCGACCCAGACGACCGAAGCGGGAAAGGCGAGTATTCGCATTGGCACGGTTCTCCGTTGAGGCCTGTCAGCAGTCTGCCTCAAAACCGTGGCGCAACATATGCCAAAAATCGCACAGTGTTCGGCTTGGTAATGGCGTGCGCAGTGCTCGGGTCACGTTGCGATCAAACAGCGCTCCATGACTGTGAATCCCTGCTGCGGTTGGTGATCTGGCTCAGCGACGCCGCAGACAAGCCACCAGACAACGCGCTAGCTCTTGGGTCGGTGAATACCGCAAATCTTGTGGCCATCCGGATCCTGGAAGTAGCACAGGTACATGGTGCCCATGTTGCTGTGTCGCGGGCCCGGCGGCTGCTCGATGCTCACCCCTCCATTCGCAATGGCGACGTCATGCAGCTCCTGA
Organism: Pseudomonadota bacterium; assembly: GCA_039033995.1. Lineage (GTDB taxonomy): Bacteria > Pseudomonadota > Gammaproteobacteria > Steroidobacterales > Woeseiaceae > CALBPI01. Next base: position 145,481 of record JBCCBP010000003.1, read on the forward strand.
ATCTGCTCGGGCGAGTCACATTTGAAGCCGATGGTCGAACCATTCGCGACGGTGACTGGCTCATCATTGATAGGCTCACTAATACTGAACGTCGAGCCGTTGTGAATGTAAAAGAGCCGCTTTTGACCGGTGTCGTTGGTGTGCTCCATCGGTTCTCTGGCACCGAGTACGCCCAGTACTGCGTTGTAGAAAGCGCGGGTTTTCTCGATATCGCTACTACCGATCATGACATGATTCAGCATGTGTATTCCTCTTTAACAATCAGTACAAAGCGCCGTCCTGGTGGATTAGCGCTGGTTAAACTCGATGAAGTATCCCGCATGTTTGCGGATGTTGATGACACGGCCATCGTTGAAAATCAGATACTGGCCCTTGATGCCGGCGAGTTTTCCCTCGATCTCCGGTAGCTTATCGAACGATAGACTCTTCACCTTGGTGGGGAATGTGTCGACTGGGTAGGTCAGTTTGCAGACATCCTGATCGTCGGTGACATACTGGCGATAAGTCTCGTCAAGCTCCGCCGTGATGTTTTGTTTCCGCTCCAGCAGGTCGTCCGCAGCGATTTCATTCTTCAGCATCCGCTGCCAGTTGGTGCGATCCGTCAAAAAAGACTTCATTGCGACCTCGACAAGACCGGCCGTATATCGATTCGGGACTCGTGCGAAAACAATCGCCTCGGACGCGCCCTGATCGATCCAGCGTGTGGGCACCTGCGAGTGACGGGTGATGCCAACCTTAACGGCGGAGCTCTTGGCAAGATACACGACTTGCTCTGTCAGGCAGTGCTTCTCAGCCCAGGCCATGTCCCGTGCCTCGCCTTCATGAGCGCGACACAGCTCCGGTCGTATGATGCATTCGCTCGCCTCTGGGGCATCGCGAAAGCACGGATAACAAAAGCCCTGCCCAAATGACTTCTTCGTTTTACGACCGCAATTGATGCAATTGATCTGACCGTCGAAGCGCATATGGATCGTCGTGCCAATTAGGCCATTCATGTCGACCTGCGCGTCACCCAGCGGTAGTTCATAGTGCACGACATCGTTTAGCGTGCTGCGCATCTTGCGGATATTGCCGGTTGTCATTGTGTGGTCGAAGACTCGTGTCCAAATAATGAAGAACGCATTCTAACGGATTTCAGGGATCTGCATCATCGTGACGTCGGTTGTTGCTGATCTGCCTTTTGCCTTGCGCACAACGCTCGGCCATTATCGGGAAGAGCGTCCGATGGCGGGGCGCAATAGGTGGTGCATGTTTCGTTTCTTTGAATCCAGAATAGACCCGTATCCTAAGGCCGCACCGACCCGACCGCCGGCCGAATTGCTAGGTTTTTGCTGGCGCTACACGCGGTCTGTCGTTGGCTGGCTCGCGCTGATGGCATGCCTGAGTGCTTTCATCGCCGTCGGCGAAGTGGCGTTGTTCGGATTCCTCGGCTCTCTGGTTGACTGGCTGTCGACGGCTGATCGAACGGATTTCATGGCGCGTGAGGGTACGCGCCTCGCCTGGATGGGCGCTTTTCTGCTGCTCGTGCTACCTGCTGCTGTCTTGTTGCAGGCGCTCGTGATCCATCAGACCCTGCTGGGCAATTATCCGATGATTGGCCGCTGGCAAATGCATCGCTATTTGTTAGGCCAGAGTCTGTCTTTTTTCTCAGATGAGTTTGCCGGTCGCGTCGCTACAAAAGTGATGCAAACAGCACTGGCGGTGCGCGAGACCGTCATGAAGGTGACGGATGTATTGGTGTATGTGTCGGTCTATTTCATCGCGGTCGTCGTCATGGTAGCGCAATCCGATTGGCGACTATCCTTGCCGTTGATCATCTGGTTCATGCTGTATGCGTCAGCCGTCCGTTTTTTTGTACCGCGACTCGCTGCAGTGAGTCGGGAGCAGGCCGATGCGCGTTCTCTGATGACCGGGCGTATCGTCGATAGCTACACCAATATCATGACCGTCAAACTGTTCTCGCATGCCGGCCGCGAAGCGCATTACGCGAAAGAGGGTATGGATGGATTTCTGCAGACCGTGCATCAGCAGATGCGGCTGGTCACGATGATGCAGAGCTGCATTTACTTCAATAATGCTGTGCTGGTGTTCGCCATTGCGGCGCTGTCGATCTGGTTGTGGTTGCAGGCGGCAGTGTCCGTCGGTGCGATCGCAATCGCAGTCGCACTGGCGTTGCGACTGAATGGTATGTCGCAGTGGATCATGTGGGAAGTTTCCGCCTTGTTCGAAAACATTGGCGTCGTGCACGACGGTGCCAGCATGATGTCACGCGAGCGGGAAGTGACCGATGCAACGACCGCGGACCCGCTGGATGTCACGCAGGGCCGCATTCAATTTGATGAAGTGCAGTTTCATTACGGCAAGGGCTCCGGTGCCATCGATCGTTTGTCACTGACGATTGAGCCGGGTGAGAAGATCGGCCTGGTCGGCAGGTCCGGCGCAGGCAAGACCACACTCACCAACTTGCTGCTGCGTTTCTATGATGTCGAGTCCGGTCGAATCGATATCGATGGCGTCGATATCGCGAGCGTGTCCCAGGATTCGTTGCGCGCACAAATCGGCGTGGTAACGCAGGATACGTCCTTGTTGCACCGTTCTATCCGCGAGAATATCGGCTACTCGCGACCGGATGCCTCTGACGAAGCGATTATTGAGGCAGCTCGACGCGCAAAAGCCTGGGAGTTTATTGAGACGCTGACCGATCAGGCCGGCAGGGTCGGTCTCGATGCCTTCGTGGGCGAACGCGGCGTCAAATTGTCGGGCGGTCAGCGCCAGCGTATCGCCATCGCACGTGTATTCCTGAAAGACGCGCCTATCCTGATTCTCGATGAGGCGACCTCGGCGCTCGACTCCGAAGTGGAGGCAGCCATTCAGGAGAGCCTGTTCGAACTCATGGCAGGTAAAACCGTGATTGCAATCGCGCATCGGCTGTCGACCATCGCCACGCTGGATCGATTGGTCGTGATGGACGAGGGTCGCATCATCGAGACGGGTAGTCACGACTCCTTAGTCGCAGCAGGTGGTCTTTACGCGGATCTTTGGGCGCGCCAGTCTGGTGGCTTCATTGCGGGCGAGTAGAACGGCGGTCGTTTGATAAGCCAACTTGTGTGGTTGCTGCTACGCCTGTGTTGCCAATGCGAGTCTGCGCCATCGACGCCGCAGCAGCCACAGTGGGATCAGCATCAATAGCACGCCGAAAACAAACCCTTTGATAACAAATCGCAGCGTCATGCCGGTATCAATGTCGTGACGATGATTCCAGATCTCCACGATTTTCCCGTCCTCAATGCGGAACACATTGATAATGGGAATATCGGTTGGGCCGAGGACCCAGCGACCGAAAAACGTCGTCGGTTCGAACCGCCATCGCCATCGCGTGGCGACTAGGTTGCCCTCGGCGATCTGGTAATCGTAGTCGACCTGCATATCGCCATGTGACCAGAAAAAGTCCGCGATATTCTTCTGTTCGACGGCGTTCTCTTGCAGATTTTTCTGATCGCCGATGTCATGCACGACGTAGCGATCGGCGACGAAATCGGCATAGCGATCGGTGTTGTTGCTATTCCAGAGTTGCTCATAAAAAGCGGTGGCGATCTGCTTGTTACGCGTCTGCAGGTCGCTAACCTCGTTGGTCTGAGCCAGTACGCTGGCACTCGCAAGGCTCAGTACGATGGCGAGCTGTCGATACCGGAAGATTCTCATATTCCGCTCCCTCAAAAGTAACAAACTACCACGAGCATTACTGTTCCGATGGTTCGCTGCATCGCAGGTGACTGAAAAGTTGCTATCTCCCACGTTCTTTCATATTGTATACAGTATGCAGATTGAGCAAACCAATATCAGTCAGGCCGTGAGTGGCGCAGTTCATGAATTGATTGTGGATGGCAGCCTGAGCGACGGAGCCCGTATCAACGAGGTGCATCTTGCGAAACAGCTGGGTGTCAGCCGCACGCCGTTACGCGAAGCGTTGTGTCACTTGCAGGCAGATGGACTTGTGACCCAAGCGCCACGTCGCGGCTTTTTCGTACCGCCAATGACGTGCGAAGAGTTTCAACAGCTCTACACCATCCGGCCTTTGCTGGACCCGGAAGCCCTGCGACTGGCTGGTTGCCCGGATTCGGCGACCCTCACCAATCTGGAGCGCTTGAATAACAAGCTAGTGAACGCGCGATCACCTTCGCGGGCTATCGATATCGACAATGCCTGGCATAGGCTGTTGTTGGCGGGCTGTCCCAATCGCGTATTGCTCGAATTCATCGAGCAGATCATGACGCGAACCAGACGCTATGAGCATGCGTTGTTTCGCGAGACACAACATGTCTGGGTGGCGGGCGACGAACATGCGCAGATCATTGCAGCGCTGCAGTCCGATGACTTACGCGCCGCCGTGCGGTTGCTGCGACAAAACATGCAGACCGGCCATGAGGCCATTCTCAACTGGTTAAAAAAGCGCGAATCGCTTCACTAGGAAGAAAAGATGACAATGTCCATTTCAAGGGCCGCTTGGTCAGGTTGCCTGGTTATTCCGTTCATGGTCAGTGGCTGGTTAATGGCGAGCAGCGCGGCTCTCGCACAGGAGCGCGGCGCGACGTGGGAGGGTCTTTGGGTCGCAGAGCGCAATTACGGGCCGGCCTTCGCAGGACTCGCCACACTGATGCCGGATGGTGATCAGTGGCAGGCGCGTCTGCAGGGCGAGGTCGGCACCGTATCGCGCAGCCAACGCGAGGATGGAGTGATTGAATGGCAGTTCTCGTTTGAGGGCCAAGGCGAGTTTTCGGGTCAACAAGAAGGCGGAGCTAGGTCAATAGTGGGTCATTGGGTACAACCTGGTGGCAGCATCGCGTACTCGCCGACAGCAACACCGGTCGTATTGTCGAAACGCGCGGATGGTAGTTTCGCCGGCATGATTCGACCTTTGGTCGATACGGTGTCGCTCAATCTGCCGTTGTTTCCCGACGAGGACTACGAGAACACCCGTCGTTACCGGACATTCCTCAGAAATCCAGAGCGAAACTTTGGCGTATTTGCGCCTTTCGCGGCAGCGGTCGAGGTCGACGACAACCTGCAGTTCATCGCACGTAACGGTGAGGATCTGATTGTTGGTACCGCGCTCGACCCCGGTGAGCGGTTCTCATTACTGTTTGGTCGGACCGGAGAAACGCTCGAGTTCACCCGTCGAGATCGCGCCACGGCACCGGGCTTTTATCCGCGCCGACGCGCGGCCACGCTGACGACGCTATTACGTCCTGTCGAGCTGAGCGATGGCTGGCAGACGGAAGCGCCGGCGAAGTCCGGTTTGCAAACAGCGCCGCTGTTGTCGCTGGTCAATACATTGGCGAACTTCGAGCCGACCGCTCTGCAGCAGCCGTACATCCACAGCCTGCATGTTGCGCACCGCGGCAAGCTGGTGTTGGAGGAGTATTTCCATGGCTACGATGGCGCTACACCCCATGACTCACGTTCCGCGGGAAAATCTCTGACGTCCGCGTTGCTCGGCATTGCACTACAGCAGGGTTTTGTCGATAGCATCGATACGGCTGTGTATCCGTTGTTGGGTGGTGCGTCGCAATACGATAACCCGAGCGATGCCAAGAATGCGCTTACCATCCGGCATTTGATCACCATGACCTCCGGGCTTGATTGCGACGACGGCAATTTCGATTCGCCGGGAAATGAGGATGTAATGCAGAATCAACAGGATGAACCCGACTGGTATCGCTATACGCTGAACCTGGCGATGGTCCGCGACCCTGGCGCGGCGGGCGTGTACTGCACCGGCGGGATCAATTTAGTCGGCAGCGTGCTGGCGCGTTCGGCGGGTATGAGTCTGCGACAGTTTTTTCATCGCTATTTTGCTGAGCCGCTCGGTATCGACTACTACCAGATGAACCTGTCGCCGACTCTTGAGGCTTATATGGGCGGCGGTATCAGGTTGCAGCCGCGCGACTTCCTGAAGCTCGGACAGTTGTACCTGGATGGCGGTGTCTGGCAAGGGACGCGTTTGCTCAGCGAGGCCTATGTGACTGATTCAGCCGCAGCGCAGTCGTCGATCAACATGACTGACGATTACGGCTATGCGTGGTGGCGCCAGACGTATGACGTCGATGGCGTCGCCGTGGATACGTTTTACGCGAGCGGTAATGGTGGGCAACTGTTGTTTGTCGTACCGGAGCTCGAACTCGTCGTGTTGATTTTTGCTGGTAACTATAGCGATGGGCAAACGCGCAATGAGTTCCGCGATCGATTCATGAGCGAGCACATCCTGCCAGCAGCGATACCGGCACGCCAATAATGGTCGGTGTAGCCGCTGCTGGCTACTAAGCCGCGGATACGCGGGCAGACGCTGCGTCTGGTTCGCTGAGCATTGGCGGTGCGATGCGGATGGGCATACCGAAGAGGGGTCGCAACCACGCAACGCGTTTGATGGCGAACTCGTACAGCACGACACAACCCACAACTGTGCCGCCTAGCACCAGTATTGGTTCGATGACCGGGCCCAGTGTCAATGGCGTCAGTTGCGCGCCGATGATGATGGTCAGTGTCTGGTGCAGGATGTACCACGGAAAAATCGCCTGCGTCATGTAGTGGACGCGATGGCTGGGTCGATTGAGATATTGAAAGCCGTACGCGAGCAGTACCACAATCCAGCACCAGCGGTTGATGTAGACCGACAGGAAGCTGAGCTGTTCGACGACGAACGAGGGTTCCTCTGCGACCCACCATTCCTGCGAACGCAGGCTTAGGTAGGCGACTATTCCAATCGCCAGATACAGCCGACGTTGTGCCGCCAGTGCCTGCCACCAGGCGGGCGCGCGCCCAATCAGATAGCCATAGAAAAACAGTGTGCCGAACAGGACATGAGCATAGAAGGCACCAATGAAACCGTGTTCGATGCCCGGGTTAAACGGAAATACAAAATTGCCGTACAGCATCAGTGGAACGACCGGCACGAGGATCAGCCAGATGCCGCGCAGACTCTGCATCAGTTGATCGGCTTTCAGGCGGCGCAGCAATCCGCCTAGCGGAATCGTCAGCAGCGTGTAAAACAAAACATAGGGCAGATACCACAGATGGTTCCAGGTCCATACAATGACGTTCTCGCCGCCCCATGCTTCGCCCGGAAAATCCTGACCGCGAAAATAGTCCCACCAGAAGTTGAAAAAGCCAGGCTCGATGATGCCTTTGCCCAACGCCTCATAATACGGCTGCGGTGACACAACGACCGCCATGCCGAAAATCAACGGCACACCCAACCGCCACAGGCGCCGTCCTGCTAGCTGCCAACCGGTGTAGCGGTGCTGTACAAAGGCGACCGCGAGGCCGGAGATGACGAACAATAAACTCATTCGCCACTGATTCATGAAGCGCATCGGCTCCTGTAACCACTCCGACGTATACGCCGATTTGATATGCCAGCCCCAGTCCGCGACATAAAACATGCCGCAGTGGTAGAGGATCAGTAGTCCGAAAGCGATGACGCGCAGGGCATCGATATCATAGCGGCGTGTCGAGTTGTCAGTCATGGTGTGCTCCATCAGTCTGGCCACAGACTATGTCTGTGCCGGCGATCCGTTCCGAGTGCTAAGTGACTGATTGTGCAATGTTTGTGATAAGCGGACAGCATGCGGTGATAACCGGTGGTGGTTGTCGAGTGGATCACGGTACTCTGTGCGCATGAATTTGCAGCGTTATTTGCAACATCGCACCTGGTTCGAGTTTGCGATCCTTGTGGGACTGGTCGTTGTCGGTTGCCTGTCCAACGTGGCGACGGAGAGTATCGATCACGCGCGATTAGGTCATCCTCAGCCCGTCGCAATGGCGTGGGTGCTGGAGGGCACCAGTCACCTCGGTCTGCTCTTTAGCATTCCCTTGGTCCTATGGTTCGATCGGTTTTTTCCATTGCGGTTTGATAGCTGGAAAGTCAGCCTGCCAGCGCATCTTGCGTTTTCACTCGCATTTTCGTTAGTGCATGTGGGCATCATGTTCGTCGCGCGTGTGGTCATTTTTCCATTGGTTTTTGGCAGTAGCTACGGCTGGGGTGACCCGATTGGCGAGTTCTTCTATGAGTATCTCAAGGATTTCCGTACTTACTTCCTCATCATTTCGGTTGTTTATCTGGGACGTTTCATTTTGCTGCGCCTGCAGGGCGAGGCCGGATTCCTGACCGAACAGCGAGCCAACGCCGATGCGGCCCCAACACTCGACCGTTTTCTGGTCAAAAAACTCGGGCGTGAATTTTTGGTCAAAACAGAAGATATCGATTGGATTGAAAGTGCAGGGAATTACGTCAATCTACACGTCGAGCAAAAAGCCTACCCGCTGCGGAGCACAATGGCTCAGATAGCTGAGCGTTTGGGTGAGGTTGGCTTTATTCGCGTACACCGTCAGGCCATCGTCAACCTAGAGCGTATCGCTGAACTGAACGTTTTCGAATCCGGCGATGGTGAATTGACGTTGATAAACCGGGAGACCGTACCGCTGAGTCGGCGCTTCCGTAAGCAGCTCAGAGGGGCGTTGGAGCAGCAACCGTCTCAGTAGCCGACACTGGAGACGGCGCTATGATCTTCCGCGAGCTCAATGACGACATCCGCAATCTCGGGTAGCGTTTCCAGATTGTGCCGGGTGATACGCTCGTAGTGTTGAATGAAGCGGGCGACTGCAGCATCGCTCATGATGCCTTTGCCGCTGCCGCCGACGCGTGCTTTGAGTTTATGCTCCTGCTCGAGCCGCCAGCGCGCGACGGCATCGAAGCTGGGTGCGCGCATAAACCACAGTTCGTCGAGTTGCTCGAACAGTGCCGGATAACGATGCCTGAGTTGCTCGTTCGCGAAGCGACGCCACTCGCCATCAGGATCGGCTTCCGCTTCCAGCGTGTTTATTGCTGTCACGAGCGATGCGTTGTCGCAGGCGGTCGAGCCAACACACCACCCTTCGAGAATGATGAGATCTATCGGGCCCTCTACTCGGTCCCAGTCTGACTCTTCGGCGCGATCATCGACGGATTTGTCAAAGCGAGGTATCAGGCACGACTGTCCTGCCGCTAAGACTGTTAGTGTCGACAACAACTCACAGCCCATCGTCACATCGTGCGTACCCGGAACACCGCGCGTCCTGAGCAGTGGGTGTACTTCGGCGGCGAGCCCCTCCCGCGTTTCCCGCGTATGGTAGAGATCGTCGATAGAGATGACGGCCACGCGACGGTCGCCGGCAAGGGTTACCGTGTCGGCGATCAAGTCAGCCAACGTGGATTTGCCCGTGCCCTGTGCGCCGTTGATACCGATGATTCTCGGTTTGCCGTGCGTGCTATGCAGTCGTTCGATCAAGCCCTCGATCAACGGCAAGAAGTGCTGGCGGGCGCTGGTCGTGTACGCCGCGGGCAATCGATGTTTCTCGATAAACGCCGCCAGTGTTACTGATTCGACAGCCATACGGTTTGGTAGGGTTGGAGCGTCATGGTGGTTTGTTGGTCGTCGATCGCATCGCCACTGATCAGGTCGCGCCAGTGGTCTGTGGAGATGAGATTGATGTTGGCGAGCTCGACAACTTGCTCCTCAACGCTAACGTTCGAGATGCTGAAAATATCCTGGCGCCGGTCGAGTGACTGGCGCCAGACCCCAAACACTTGTAAACCAAGTTGCAGCGTGAATTGCACCGCATTGGGGTGGAACGCACGCTGGCCGCGACGCAAGGCAATGAGATGCTTCAGGCGACTTAACACGCGGGCCTGGGTACTCGCGTCATCGTCGAGCTGTGCCCGCAGCGCGGACAGATCCCAGCGATGGCGATTGATCGAGCGGTATTGTCCGGTGCGTGCCAAGCCTTCATAGTCGTTGTCGGTGCCCAGCAGGCTGTGGATATACAAGCCGGGGATGCCTTCCAGCGCTAGCATGATCGCGTGAGCGCAAATAAACCGATCGAGCTGCAGGTCATCCTTGCCTTTTTCTGTGCCTGCCAACGCGTCCAACAGGCTGATGTTGACTTCATAGGGGTGGGCTGCACCGTCTGGCCCGGTACGCAGCGATATCTTGCCGCCGAAGCTTGTCAGCGTTTCGAGCAAACGCGTGCGCTCGGCTTCCGACAACAAGCCATCGACTGGTCGCATGCCGATACCGTCGTGTGATGCGATGAAGTTGAAGTACGTGGTGCCGAACCGGGCAGGCGGCATACTCATCATCCAGGTTTTTAGATGACGGCAGTCGCCAGTCAGTAGTGTGTGGATCAACAAAGGCGGCAACGAAAAATTATAAATCGCATGCGCTTCGTTCGAATTACCAAAGTAGGTGAGATTGTCGCGGTTCGGTACATTGGTTTCGGTGATCAGCATGACCGAGGCATCACGAAACTCGACCAACGTACGCAGCAGCTTGATGATTTCATGCGTGCGCTGGTCGTGCAGCGAACTGGTGCCCGGCTCTTTCCAGAGGAAGGCAACCGCATCGAGTCGCAGCACCGATACACCGTGATTGAGGTAGGTACGAATAATTTCGATGAAGGTCAGCAATACCTCGGGATTCGCAAAGTCGAGATCGACCTGATCTGGCCCGAACGTACACCAGACCCAGCGTTTGCCGTCCGCTGTGTCGACTTCAGTGCGCAGCGGTGTGGACCGCGGTCGAACAACCATGCTTAGGTCTTCGTCCGGCGACGTTTCCTTGAAGTAGTCTTTGCCCGGATCCTGCCTGGCGAGAAAATTCTTGAACCACTGCGATTGACTGGATGCGTGATTGATCACGAGATCTGCCATCATTCGGTAGCGTCTAGCGAGCGATTGAATATCCTGCCAGTCTCCGTTGGTGGGGTCGACCGCGTAATAGTCGATCACCGCGAATCCGTCGTCCGAGCTGTAAGGAAAGAACGGCAGGATGTGCAAACCGTTGATGACATCCTGAAGGTGCTCGTCGCAAAATCGTCTGAGTGTCTTCAAGCCAGGTTCGTCGCCGTCCTGCACCGACGAGGCGTAGGTAATCATCCAGCAGTCGGATTGATCCCAGTAGTTCTGATAGGGCGCGGGTTCAGCAATGTCGGCAGGATACTGCATCGTGTCGATGACACGCTGCGTCAAGTCTTTCGGCATGTCATCGTAGATAATGTCCAGGTGGGCCTGCACACGAGCCATCAATCGGCTCATCGCTTGTGCCGTCATGACCGAAAATCTTCCATGTCGGCTTCCACCGCATCACGCAGTTCGTCGAGGATGTTTGGCATGGCACTGATAACGCGGTTCCACGGCGCGATGAACGGCGTATCCATCGGGTCCTGTCGAAACTTATTACCGGCGGTCACGATATTGGCGGCAAACAACTCGACCGCAGCCTCTTCTGCATGCCGATTGAAACTCAGGCCGTTGACGACCGCATCGGCCTGAAACAAATCGATGAAATCCAATGCGATGCGGTAGTAGGTGGCCTTGATCGTGCGCACCTTGGCCGTCGAAAACGTCTCGCCCTGAATCGCCAGTTTACGATACATCGCCTTGGCGATATCGATACTCATCCGTGACAGTCCGCGTGTCTGGTCATCCGCGCTCAGGACCTGATGTTTGTGATCGTAGTTATCCGCAATATCCGCCTGACAGATGCGACTGTTGGAATAGTTGCGGTGCATTTCACTCAATACACCGATTTCCAGTCCCCAGTCTGTCGGGATGCGTAGATCGGTGATCGCATCGGTACGCATCGCGAATTCGCCGGCGAGCGGGTAACGGAAGCTGTGCAGGAAGTCGAGATATTCGCTGCGTCCACAGACCGTGCGCAGGGCGATAATCAATGGTGTCACGAGCAATCGGGTGACACGACCACCCAGGGTCTCGCCATTGCTGCGGGCGTAGTAACCCTTACAGAACACAAAATTGAAGTTTGGGTTTGCGACGGGATAGATCAGGCGAGCGAGCAGGTCGCGCGTATAGGTCTTGATATCCGCATCATGCAGGGCAACGGAGGATGCGCGACCGGAAGCGAGGGTATAACCATAGCAGTACCAGACGTTACGACCTTTGCCAGGTTCGGTCGGTGCGAGTCCCTCTTTCGCGAGCTTCTTGTCGATGGCGCGCAAGCGCGGACCATCATTCCAGAGCACGCGATGGTTCTGCGAGAGTCGACCGAAAAACGTCAGCGCCTGTTGGTATTCGGATTCCGTGGCGCGGTCGAGCCCGATGACGATCTCATTAAGATAAGGCACACGCGACAGTTCTCGGACAATCTTCTCGAGCGCTGGCGTTTCCAGTTCGGAGTACAACGACGGAATCACAAGCCCGAGCAGACGGTGGCGCGAAAACTCGATGAGTTCATCCTCGAGCGCCTCCACCGGGCGATTAGTCAGATTGTGCAGGGTTGCTATGTTGCCGTTCTGATGAAAATCGCCCAAGGTCTATTCTCCGCGCCTGTTTGTCGTTGATGGATTATCTGGGCGTGCGGCGAGAATTGCCAACATTGCGGTATTCCAGCCGGTTGGGCCTGGTGCTTCTGCGCGGATCACATGATTGCCGCTCGCTATTGGCATCGGGTGCGAATGCTGGCCCGGAATGACGACAGCGATGTCGGTCGCTGCCAGCATACCCAGATCGTTGGGGCCATCGCCGAGCGCCACACTGGTGACGACGCGGTCGGGCATCTGCTGGCGATAGGCCGCTGTTAGTGCTGTTACCGCTAGGCCCTTATCGGTGGCGGGCATCAAGTGCAAGAAGCGTCCACCCATCACGCAATGCAGGCCCGCCGCCTGCATCGCAGAGACAAACCGTTCGCGGCGTTCGAGACTGTCACGCCAGCGAATGGGCTCCGAAGCCAACCGTGTGTTGGCAAGCGCAGCCTGATCCGGCGAGAGCCCGGTTTCCGCGACGATGCCATCAATCCCGAGCTCGAAGAATGCATCGCAGGCGTAGTCACTTGCCGTTTTTTCTTTGCGGTAGATCGACTGAATCGACGCGCGGTCGAACGGCGATGCCGGCGTCTCAACCGGTCTGTCGAAATAGCCAGCCGGGATATCGATGACAGCGCCATTTTCGGCGACAACGGGATGATCGATGGCGAGCGCCTGACGATACCAGGCCAGTTCCGCCAGAGTCTTACTGCTGACGAGAATCAGTGGTATCGCGCGCGCCCTTAGCGTGTCGAGCGCAGGCTGGGCTGCATGCCAGCGATAGTCATAGTGGTCGAGGAGCGTACCGTCAAGATCGCTGAAGACGAGAATGGTCATGAAAGGGTCACTCGACACTGGTGTAATAGCCGCGGATTTGACTATCATCATGCCGCATGCCCATGAGCCATTCAAAATCTGATGTCACGAAGCACTGTCATGCGGTGCAACAATGACAGATCAGACCACAGAGATGACGCCCTGGTGGCGAGGAGCGACGATCTATCAGATCTACCCGCGGAGTTTTTGTGACTCGACGGGTAACGGCGTCGGCGACCTGCCCGGCATCACGAGTAAGCTTGAGTATGTGCGTGATCTAGGCGTCGACGCGATCTGGTTGTCACCGTTTTTTACGTCGCCGATGGCGGATTTCGGTTACGACGTGGCCGATTATTGTGATGTCGATCCGATGTTCGGCACGTTGGATGATTTTGACGCACTAGCGGCGCGCGCGAGTCAGCTCGGTTTGCGTCTGATCATTGACCAGGTTTACTCGCATACCTCCGTCGCCCACCCCTGGTTCCAAGCCAGTGCGGGAGCAACCAGCGGCGACATGCGCGATTGGTATGTCTGGGCGGATGCCGGTCCTGACGGCGTGCCGCCGAACAACTGGCAGGCGGTATTTGGCGGTCCGTCGTGGACCTGGTCCGGCGAACGACAACAGTACTACCTGCATAATTTTCTGCCTGAGCAGCCGGACCTCAATGTTCACCATCCCGCGGTGCAGGAAGCCTTGCTCGATGTGGCGCGTTTTTGGCTGGAGCGCGGTGTCAGTGGATTTCGTCTCGATGCCTTGCAGTGCCTGATGCATGATGTTGCTCTGCGCGACAATCCACCGAGCGATAATCCGGCAGCGGACCGGCCGTATCACATGCAACAGCACTTGTACGATCAGGGGCATCCTGATGTTGTCGAGTTCCTGCGGCGGATGCGGGTGCTGACCGACCAGTACGACGGGATTTTTACCGTGGCCGAAGTCGGTTCCGCGAACCCGCTGCCCCAGATGCGTGAGTTCACCGCGCCCGGGGTGTTGAATTCCGCGTACAGTTTCGATTTTCTGTCGGCCAAACACTGTGATCCTGAGGTGCTGCGCGCATCGCTGACCGCCTGGCCCAACGATGAGCCAGCCGCGTCGGTATCGACGCAACAGCCAGCGGCGGGCTGGCCATCGTGGGCGTTCTCGAATCACGATGCACCGCGCGTGGCGAGTCGTTGGACAGGCAATCAGCCGAACCCACGCAGCAGCAAACTGTTCGCGCTGCTGCTGTTGTCATTGCGCGGGAATGTTTTTATCTATCAAGGAGAAGAACTTGGCCTGGCACAAGCCGACATCCCGTTCGATCAGTTGGTCGACCCTGAAGCCATCAAGCATTGGCCCAATACGATGGGCCGGGATGGCGCACGTACCCCGATGCCCTGGCAGCAGAACGCGTCTCAGGCCGGGTTCTCGACACAATCGCCGTGGTTGCCGATTGCGCCGAGTCATCGGTCGGCGGCTGTGGATCAGCAACTGGACGATCCCGCATCGGTGTTGCACTTTTTCCGCGAGCTGATAGCCCTGCGTCAGGCTTCGCGGGCGCTGCGTAGCGGGCACTTCGAGTTTCTCGAGTCCGCCTACGAACTCATCGTTATTCGCCGGTGGCATAACGATGAGCAATGGCTCGGCGTGTTCAACGTCACCGATGCCCCGACAGTGTTCAAACTACCGGCATCTCCGGCATCTCCGGCATCTCCGGCATCTCCGGCATCGGCGTCTCGGTTCGTTGTGGGTGATGTGCAGGGTGAGACGACGCTTGCGCTGGCAGCGCACAGTGCCGTGTTGATGCGCCTGGCTTAGCGCTACAGCTGACCGGTGTCGGTCAACGGTGGCATTCTCCGGGTCAGCAAGGCCTGACGATTAATTTGCTGGAACGCCTGGTGGAAACGAGCCGCGGCATCAAATTCTCGAAGTCGATGCGCCGCGATCGTCAGATACAACAGCACAAACGCATCGTCGACACTACCATCGTTCTTGCGCCAAACGTCTTTCAATAGCGGTGCAGCAATACTCTCCTCGCGTTTCAATACATGCGAGGCCGCTTGTCTCGCCAGGATTGCCGACTGCGCCGGTGTGAGCTTCTTCGCTTGTTGCAAGGCGCTGTCGAGTGTCAGGAAGTCAGGGCTTTCGGCGGCGAGTTCGATATCGGCTTGCAGCAGTAGCAATGGCAGTTTGTCGGCTTTATCACTGCCAGCGACTTGCTCGCGCACACGGGCACGCGCCGTGTCGACTTGCCCCAGCGCCGCCATCGTCTGTGTGTGGAGCGCGGCGAGTGAGCGACTATCCGGATACTTTTCGATGAGCTGTGTCGTTTCAGTGTAAGCCGCTTGCCACTCACCCTTGTCGAGTAGCTGGATAATGTGGTCTCGCTCCGCCGCGATCAGTCGTTCGTCAATGGTCTGTTGGGTCATGAATGGACTCAACAGGATGCCAAGCCCATCGGATACGCCATGGCCGACGCGAAACGGCAGCAGATTCATGACAACACCGAGAATGATCGCGATGACCAGGCTCTGGAGCGCGATCCACGCCATCGCCTCGGTTTCCTGAAAAATCTGTCCCCAACCGAATATCGTTACCAGGATGCCGAGTAAGGCCAGTTCTGCCCCGGGCCCGGCCGCATACACCAAGGCTGACTTCCAGCGCATGCCCGCGGCACCTTGCGGTTCCGGCAACACATAGCCTTCGAGCGGCACCAGTCGCAGTTTGACCAGTGTGTCGCCAATTCGGCCACGCCAAAGTGTCGGACCGAATCCGATCACCATCTCCCGCACCCGCCAGCCTACCGCCGCGGCAACGAAAGCGTGGCCGCATTCATGGAGTACGAGTAGCGGAATCCAGAATACGAAAATCAACAACACACTGAGCTTGACCGCTGAATACTCGGTGAATAGATCCATCAGCAATGCGCAGGAAAAAGCGGTGATGGCGATGCCGCTAAACCAGCGTTCGCCGGTGGTCATCGGTCGCCGGTCCGCCGCAATTTTGAGATCGGTTAACACGGTGAATATCTTGCGTTTACCCAGTTGCCAATACCGTATCACGAAGTCGCGAAGTACCCGACTAAAGGCTTGGCTCGTCGGCTATCGTCGAACACGGTTCTAAAGCCGACATGGGACAACGCTCATTGTCGTCGCAGCCTGAAAGCAGCACCGCAACAAGGAGGAAGCTATGCGTATGCTCTCATGGATTTGCTTATGCCAGTCCGGCGCCATCATCCTGTTACTGCTCCAACTGGCTCAACCGACCGGTTCGGAAACGGTACAGCGTGAGGTAGCAGCACAACCGATACAAAGCGCTGCAAGCACTATCAGCGAGACTGAGGTTCAAGCGTGGATTCGCGCGGCTGTGCAGACTGCGGTGACGGAGCGGCCGGAGGCTCGCCCAGCCGTGCAGGTTGAAATATTTGATGAGTCGCCGTCCCTCGACGCGCTGCATGATGAAGTCTTGGCCGAGTTGCAAGTATTGCAATCACAGGCCTATGCCAGCGCGGCCGATAT
>JBCCBP010000004.1:0-158157 GCA_039033995.1 Pseudomonadota bacterium
AGCTCGTCGTCTTTCCAGTATTTTGTACCCTTGACCGTCGCCTGCAACGCGAGGCCACTCTCCGTCATTTGATAAACGGTCACGCCATCGAGGATCGCCTCGGCGCCGGCGGCTGCGCCCTGTTCGCTCGCCTTGGCGGCGGCATCTGCCTGGCCGCCAAACGACCAGCCTTTATTGACGAAGTCATTCAGCGTGTCCCGATCGTGGAATACGAAGATGACGCGGTAATCTTTGACGCCAGCGCCGAGACCAATCCCGACTTCGCCCATTTTCATGAAAGTCTCTGCGCCGCTGGCCTGATCCCGAATCAAACCGTAGCCACCAGCAAAACTCGCGAGTATCAGGTTGACGTTGGCGTTGCTGAACACGCCGTAGCCGGGCGCATTGGCAATCTCTGAGCGTGCGCTCGATTTTTCTGCGTACAGCTTTTGCAGTACGTCGTCGCGCATCTCGCGAATAGCGGTGCGTTGCTGATCCGGTGTGCCGCGCGGTGTCATGCAGGCTGCCAGTAGTGCTGTCAGTCCGATAAGCGCCAGTCTTCGAGTCATGATCGAGCTCCTGGGAAAAGAATGGATTCGTTAGTCTTTGTTGATTGTTGCAGTGCCATCCAGACCTTCGATCAAGGTAAACCGCAACGCAATCGCTGCCAGTGCAAGGATCAGGATGGCGGAGGCTTCGAACAATATCGTCTCTGGTGCCATGTCCTTGCTTTGCAGCACCACGAGTCGGGATAACGCCGTGATGGCAATAAAAATCGGGTAGATGACCGGGATGGCGTGACTGCGATAGAACACACCGACCATCGAAATCACTTCTGTGTAGAGGAACAAGAGCAGGATATCGGCGATCTCGATCGTCTGGTTTTTCCAGACGACACCGAGCTCGATACCAACTGCGCCGACCGTCAGCATGACGATCAGAACGAGGATGACTTTTTCGATACCGGAGATCAGGCTCGATACCGACAGTTGTCTATTGCTTGGCATGCGCTGCTCCTTACGCAGGGTTCCTGGCTGTCCCCTCAAGGCCCGCGATTGTCCCGTCGCGACACCTGATATTCGTTCTAAAAAAGTTATCAATCAATTTAAATAATTGAATTTTTATTAAAAATCGTCGGCACCTAAACTATAGCCTAATCGTTAAGCATTGCATTGTGCAAAGGGAAGTTATGCAAGCTGAAAGCCCCAACTTGCAGGTTGTCACCGGTGAAAAGGCCGCACTCGCGGACCCGGTCCGGCTTGCGGTTTCGTTGCCCGCTTCGACCGACGTCGAACAGGCAGTGAACGCAGTGCTTGCGGCCGCCGAAGCGCACCTGCGGATCACCTTTTCAGGCTCTCAGTCCCTAACGACCAACCCGGATCTGATGATCGATCAGAGCCTGTCGGCGCCGTCATTCGTCATGACCCCGATTCGTTCATTGCGAGGCGTTCGCAAGAGTCCCGTTTCGCCCTTCGATGTGTTGGTCGTTGCGCGTCCGAGCAGTATCGATATCGATGCCGTGCCGACGCTGGATGCTGCTGCCTATCTGGCGCGACGTTTTGGTCGCGACCGGATCATTGTTCTCGCGAAAGATCCGATTGCGTTGGCACGTCTGCCAGAGGCACCGGCACTGCCCGGAGGGTTGTCGGTTGAGCACATGACGCTGGCCGGATTCACGCAGCGACTCATCGGGGGGCACGCGCCGCGTGCTGTCGTGGCCACTGCCACCGGAATGCAGCAAGCGGTCGCGGATGTGCTGGCGAGTCTCGCTGGAACCGACGATCTGACATCGACCTTTATTCATGATGGTGCATTGCGAGTGAGTGCGGCTGGCGCTCATTCCCGCAGCCACCTGAGTGGCTTGATACCGGCGTTGATTACATTGCTTGCTTTACGTAACGAGTCCGATGCAGCTAGGTTCCTGGAACTCGCCTGGCTGCATTCTTTGGAAGACGGATTGGCCACGGACGGCCATCTCTCCGTGCAATCCCACACCACAGTCTTATCGATGGTTGAGTTCTGCCAGGCGCTGCGTGAGCGGTCGGCAATACCCCCCCGCTATATCGCTGCGAGCCTACCCCCTCCCGAGCAGCGAAACCGCCCGCGCTTGCGCCTGGTCTGAACGCCAACACACCATTCCCCTGAGCAAAAACAGTCAATTGTTCACCCTTCCACCCGCCACCCCAGCGGGTTTTTTTTTGGCACAGAGACGTGCTTATGCCGCGGAGGCTATGGATGGCCGAGAGCGGCGCGGTCCATGGATGATCGAATGTCGCGCAGGGCAGGATGCCCGGGAGCGACGCGTCAAGGCCTTTCACTGATATTGGCTTTGGGATGTTCGGTCAAACTGCAGCCGCATTGAGCGGCATTCTTTTGGCTCAGGTCCTGGCATCACCGCGATGCAGGTTCCTGCCGCAAGCGGTGCCAGAGTGAGTCTTATACTGTGCCGATCAGGCCATGTCGGATCGGTTGGGTACCACAGCGAGATTTTTCTGGTCATCCCACAGCCTATCTGCGTCGGTGACGATATCGTTGTCGGCTTCAGCGATAGGGTTGGCAATAAAGGCGATACCGTTGATCAGCCACTGGGAGATTTCCGGCAGGGCGAGCTCATAGATTTTGCGCCGACCCTCGCGCCGCTCACTGACGATATTGAAAGCCCGCAGCTGCGACAGGTGTTGCGAAACGCGAGTCACCGACAAATCGACTGCATCAGCGAGCTGATTGACCGAATAGGATCTTCCATTAGAGATCTTATTGATCAGCAGAAGCCTGTCCGGGTGCGCCAACACTTTGAGTAAGCTGGCGAGCTCTTGCGCGACCATGCACCGACTGGACATTAGCGGCATCCTCCTCGTTCGCTTGCTGGCATAGTGCTGAGCGTCTTCACTGACGGGCACACAACATGCGAACCACGCCGGTGTAGTTACGACGCCGGCCGTCGCAGATAGGATCATCGCGGTGATCGCGATTGGACTTTTGATATTGGTGAAATCGGCAGAAACAGCGCTGGCGAGTTTTTCGCTGACAAAACGCCACTACAACGCCACAACGAGGAACGGGTTGGTGACTGCCGGCGGGCTCAAACTGATCAATTGTGACGAGATCACCGAGAGTCCTCCGTCCTGTCTTTACACACGGCACAGACACTAGCTGACAGCTATCGTCAATTAAAATACAATAATCTTAATCGATTATTCCAATTATCAGAACGAACAGTATGGCGCTAAATTTCAAACACTTACGGTACTTTTGGGCCGTCGCAAAGGTCGGCAACCTGACACGCGCGGCCGAGAAGATGCATGTATCGCAGTCGGCGCTGTCAGTTCAGATCCGCCAACTCGAACAGTGGATCGGACAGCCGCTGTTCGCCAGACAAGGCAGAAGTCTTGTGCTGACGGAAGCGGGTAGTGTGGCGCTCGAGTATGCGGACACCTTGTTTGCCGTGAGTGACGAAATGGTCAACGTGTTGAAAGGCGAGAGCGTCGGCACACGACAAATTCTGCGCATAGGCGCGTTGCCGACTTTGTCGCGAAATTTCCAAATCACGTTTCTCGAGCCACTGCTTTCACTCGATGACGTTACGGCCGTCCTTCGCTCGGATACCCAAACGCAATTGCTCGCCCGACTCGAGGCCAGAGAACTCGATATTGTATTGACGAATTTACCGCCAACGCGTGATCAGGATAGAAATTGGCTGATTCACAAAATTGCGGAACAACCCGTCGGACTGATCGGCCGTGCCAGTCAGGCGGTGGATGACGAGTCGATCGATAACTTGTTGCGGCGGTTGCCGCTCATCGTACCAACGCTGGAAAACGCGATCCGCATCGGTTTCGACGCCTGGTGCGATCGTCGCCAGATTCAGCCAATCATCCGCGCTGAGGTCGATGATATGGCGCTTATGCGTCTGATGATTCGAGAAAACTTCGGTTTGGCGGTGGTACCGCCGATTGTTGTCCGGGATGAGCTGAATCAGGGCTTAATGAAAGAATTTGTAGAGATTCCTGGCCTCACCGAGACCTTCTACGCGGTGACATTGCCGCGCCAGTTCGAGAGCCCTGTGTTGCCGCGCCTGCTACGCCAGATTGATGACGGCATCGAGCAGCACCATGGCACTATCTTTTAAGACTGATCCCGGAGAGGACTCATGCTACGTGTGTTTTTACTGACCGCTGTTTTGCTTGTGATGCTGTCTATCGTCGACGATGCATCAGCACAGAATCTCGAAGAAATTGTCGTAACGGGGTCTCGAATCAGTAGTTTCGAGGACGACACCGTTCCCGTCGTGCACTTGAAGCGTCGGCCGGATTTCATGGTGGTCAGCGCTTACGTTGAATCCGATTCGCGAGACCGTGATCTGCGATTGACTGAGGTTCGCAAGACGCTTCAGTCCGTATCGAAACAAGCCGCCAAAACGGCAAATATCGAGCTCGGATTGCTGCGTGTATTCGAAACGGATAACAACGAAATAGAGTTTGTCGTGCCGTTCGATCTGAACGACAGCAAGGTGACGTCTGGCTACCGATCGGATACGTCACGGGTCGAACTGGTCATTAAATCGCCAATCCTTGAAACAGATGACGATCCAGAGAAGATCTTCGAGCGCATCGAAGCATTTATGGACAGTGTGCGAGTGACCGGCCGTGCTGTTGTTACCGATAGCGGTGACCCCAACTACAGTCTCGTCAATATCAGTCAGTATCGAGAAACGTTACTCAGAATGATCGCAGCCGACAACGAATCACTACGTGCTATTTTCGGCCAGCAGTACCAGGTGTCTATCCTAGGCCTTGAAGAGCCAATGCGCTGGCGCGTTACGGGCCCGATGGAGTTGTCGATCTATTTTCCGTACATGTCGTCGCTAATGGTCGACTAGTCCGCTGCCCGGATTACCATTACCCAGTCGCACTGATCTTCGGTGCAGGTCGGAGCCTGCAACTCATGCACGCCGTTCTCCGGCTCGCTGATAACATCGAGCCCCTCTATTCGTCGCGCTACAGCATCTATCCAAAGCACACGCAGCGTGTGATTGGGGGAGTCATCGATGATGACGCTGTTAGCACCGCCGACAAACAAGATGCGTTCCCCAGTGCCCTGCAAACAGGCGATGGCATTTTCAGGTATTGCCGCGCAGGATGTTCGTGAGAGTAGCTTCGCACGCTTCAGCACTAGGACCGCGTAAGCAGTGCGTTGCCAAAGAGTGTCACGGGTCCGCCAGTCTTCCGCGTTGAGGTCGTTATGCGGATAGTGTGCGCCGAAGTACCACTCGACACCATCGGCGCCGTGCATCAATGCGCCCCACAACACGTGTGATACCAGTTCTTTGTGAATCGCGGTTTCCTGGTCGGGCGGTGCGCCGGTTTGCCACGGACCGATCTCATCCATGCTGACGATCCAGGTCTTGCCTGCATTCGCCGAGGCCTTTTTCCAGCGCTGCACATCGGCGCTGACACGCTGTGGATCGTTGACTTGTAATGAGATGCCGTCGATAGCCGGATACCCGAGCAGCGGTGTCAGGATGTCGTTCTGGCCATGCGCGTCGGCATGGGTGTGAATCAGCACAGGATGATCGTACGGGTCATTCGCGCCGATAAACTCGGCCATCGCGATGCGTTGCCCTGTTGTCTGGCCATTCGGCGAGAAGCTCGCGGGACCGTTTTCCTCGCCAAGATTCCAGATCAATCCTGGGTGATGCCCAAAGCGCGCGATCAGCTCGAGTAGATATAGTTGGCGATCGACGCCGGTGTCACCATCGTCGAGTAGTCGCTCATTCTCTGTCTCTTGCAGCACAACGTGCAGGGCGATGCCAAGCGACTGCATATGTGCGAAGACGCGCTCCCATTGCGCAAGTTTGCTGATATCAAACCGATGCCGGTCATCGTATGTCGCATACGGCCACACATCGTCGCCGTCGCCACCGATGTTCAACGTCAGAAAGTAACTGCTGTTCATACCGACCGACGCCAGATAGTTCATTGCGCCGATCATCTCGCGACCCCGGTCGTCGCCCCAGGTAGGATCGCCTGGCTGCCAATCTCCCTTGTGCGCCGCGAAACGATGGATACTTGCGCCCGTCGACGCTTCACCGTCGCGTGCTTGTGTACGCTGTCGATACGTGTCGTCAAAGTCTCTGTAGGCCAGCAGGTTCTCAGGACTATTGGCGCCGACCTTCCACCAGCGCTGACCCGCGACGTCGAAATGTCCGTCGACGACGCGCACCGGTCCGGTCGCACGAAAGTCTGGTGCTGACTTATCACTGGCTATCACTTCGAATTGTCCACTGCGCTCGGCGACGACGGATTCAGTGATCGCCGCGGCCCACGCAGCCCCGTCGCCCCGCTTAAGCGTCATCTGATAGGACCAGGTGCCGATCTCGCCGGGTCGAAAATAGACGCGCCATTGATCGCCGCTGCGCGCGCCTGTGTCTGCCGCCTGCCCGTCGGCGGCGTAAAAACCGCGCACGTGATATTTCGTGTCGCCTTTGCTCAGGACGACATCGAGTCGAAAGTCGGTAAACGGATTTGGCGTCGCCTGCTCGTCGGTCATCGGCCCGGTCAAGTCCAGCGCCACCGTATGCCATTGCTGATAGACATCGATCGCTGGCGCCTGTATTGACGATATCGAGACCGGTTGCGGCTCAAAACACTCGATATCTGACAGCTCCGGGCTGCCGCCGCGCTCGCCGCTACCGGCAGCGATGCACAACGCATCGCCATGCTCGACCAGTCCCGTGCCGTGCCGTCCGCGTTGCAGACTTGGCCATGTTTGCCAGCGCTTCAATACCGTGTGGTATGCCTCAACTTCACTATGGGCGAGCTGTTGCGTCGCGCTTTCTCCACCCGCGATAACGACCCACGGTCCCCATGCTGCGACTGCGTTGCCAGCGCGAAGCGTTGGTAGAGCCATGCTGTCATCGACCGACCATTGTTCGGTCGTGAGATTAAACCGATTGCCGTGGCGGGTGGTCAAACTCAGTACCTCATTGGTATCGAGCGATGTACGCCGTCCGCCAAAGGTCCACAGTGTCCCGTCGATCACGACAGCCTGTGCATGGTCACGCGCATCGGGTGCGTCCGGCAGTACCCGCCAGTCGCCGCTCTCTGGGTCGTAGCGATCCGCCCATGCGGTCGAGCCCGAGCGATGACCGTTAACGATGCCGCCGACCAGGTAAATCGCGCCATCATGAACCGCAGCACCAGCACCACCGCGTCGCCGCGCTCCCGGAATGCTGTGTGTCCACTCGAAGCGATCCTCGTCAGGGAGGTAGCGCAAGATTCTCGGCAATGGGCGCTCGTCCGGATAGCCGCCCGTCATCGCGCCGACAATGTAGATTGCCTCGCCGAATGAGACCGCCTGAAAATGGTGAATCTCAAGCGGTGGGATCGCGCCTTGTGTCCATTGCCCCGAAGCCGGATCGAAAATTGCGACGGGCTTTGTACCGCGACCACCCAGCAGATAGTGCTTGCCCCGGTGACTGACGAAACTCGCTTCGTGGCGTGCAACCGCGTCACCAGTGGTTGCAACGACTTGCCATTCCGGCGCCGAGCTGACGCAGCCCGTTTCGAACGCAACGAGCAAAATCGCTAACGCTGGCAAGGCAAATCGTGACATGGCTACCACCATGTCGCGTAGAGCGCGACCAGCATCGCAACGACCGCGAGACTGCCGATGTTGAAGCCTGCGGTTGTTCGCGTATCCACCGGTGTCGTCGCTTCGGTAGCGAGTCGCGCCGGTGTCATCAGCGACACAATGGCACCAACCGCCACACAGAGCAGGAAGACGATACCAACGCGGTCGATGAACGGTAGCTCGGGCCACCACACATAAAACGCCAATGAAAACAGGAATGAGCCAAATGCCACCGCGAGCGCGCCATTGGCCGTCATACGGGACCAGAAAATACCCATCCCGAAGAGTGCGCAGACACCGGGTGTGAAGAAACCGGTGAAGTCCTGAATGAACTGGAAGCCTTGCGTAAACTGGCTGAGCAACGGTCGGGCCAGCAGCATTGCAATCAACATGGCGGCGATGCCGACAATACGTCCGACCATGACGAGGTGCTGTTCCGACTTTTCGCCGCTAGAGAAGTGACGATAGAGATCCATTGTGAAAATCGTCGAAATCGAGTTCTGCATCGAAGCCAGTGACGACACAATTGCACCGATCAATGCGGCGAATACCAAGCCCAGCAGACCGGCGGGCAGCAATTTCATCATGGTCGGATAAGCCTGATCGGGTGCCGCCAGATCGGGTGCCAACAGAATGGCTGCGACGCCCGGCAAGACCACGATGATCGGCGTCAGCATCTTGAGTCCGGCTGCAAACAGAATGCCTTTTTGCGCCTCCTGCGGGCTCTTCGCGGCAAGCGCCCGCTGGATGATGTATTGATTGAAGCCCCAGTAAGAGAAATGCATGACCCACATGCCGCCGATCAGTACCGAGATGCCGGGCAGGGCGTTGTAGTGTGGTGAGTCCTTCGTAAAGATCAGATCAAACTTTTCTGGAATCTCGGCGAGCAGCATTTGAAAACCCGCCAGCGCGCCAGCGCCGCCAGCCACCTGATCGAGTGCGATGTGCACGATAAACAGACCACCGACAATTAATAGCACCACCTGGATGATGTCGGTCATCGCCACGGCCCGGAGGCCGCCGTAGAGCGAGTAGGCGACGGCAAACGTACCGAGTCCAAACAAGGCAATATCCAGGTTGACGCCGGCGACGGTGTTGACCGCCAAAGCACCCAGCCACAGAATCGATGTCAGATTGACGAACACATACACCGCCAGCCAGAAAACGGCCATCACATTGCGAACACGATGATCGAACCGCTGCTCGACGTACTGCGGCATCGTGTAGATTTTTCGTTGTAGGAAAATCGGTAGCAAATATTTGCCGACCACAATTAGCGCGATCGCTGCGGTCCATTCATAGACGCCGATGGCTATTCCCATGGCCCAGGCACTGCCCGACATGCCAATAATTTGCTCGGCGGAAATATTCGCTGCGATCAATGAGGCGCCAATAGCCCACCAAGGCAGTGCGCGTCCCGCGAGAAAATAATCGCTGGTGTTTTTCGCCTGCCCGCTTTTTTCGCGTGAGACCCAGAGTGCGATCATCAGCAACGAAGCCGCATAGACGGCGACCACGGCCAGATCGAGCGTATGAAGAGTCATGGTTGTCCCCTGAAGGTTTGGAGTTATTCGTCTCGGACCAATCGGATAGCGCCAAATACGCTGCTGTCCCGATAGCCCAGGTTCTTGTCGCCGTCGCGAGGTGGAATGTCGACATCACCCACGAAATGCTGGCGCCCCCCCGCGTCGTCGGCATCGCAGTACGCCAGCATGAATCCGATCACCTCAAGAGCCTCGAGGCCGCGAAAGCCAGTGAGTGTTTGGCCGTTGTCCGCCTGCGTGGCGATACGGATCGACACTTCCCAGATCACTGTGTGTGGCGCCTGTGCGCTGCGCTGCCAACGTGACTTCACGTGTTCGGGAAACAACGCTGGGCCGTTGGGACCGATGTCCACGGATTGATTGTCGAGCGCGATGTGATAAGCAAACGCACGATAATCGTTTGTATGCGGACCGCGCTCCGAATCGGCATCGACAAACACTTCCAATGCATCGTCGTCCCAATACGCTTCCAGCGGATCCGGGCGACTGTCGACCAGATGGTCGTCCTGAATCTCGGCAAGCAGATACAACGCCTGCTCATCCCATAGCAGTTTGTAGCGGCCACTAAAGTCGTCTGCCGTCGGCGCTGCGCCGAGAATCACTGCATCCATTGTTCGCCACAGCGCTTTGTCCCAAGCGGATTCCGACATCGTGCCATCGATCACGGGTACGGTATCGGTGTACGAGACATCGAAGGTCGTTATCGTTGGCGTGTCTGCGCAAGCAGCATGGCTCACCAGCAGGGTAATCAAGGCAATTCGTTTCATGAGGCGTTCCTGTATTCTTCGATCGCGCGTAGCGCATCTGCCAACACTCGTTGCGGCGCGTTGCCCGCATCGATAACGGTGACATCTGCCTCATCGTCCGGTTGCTCCAGCGCCGCGAACTGACTATCGATCAGCGCTGGCGACATGAAGTGGCCAAGCCGTCGGCGCAGGCGCTCGCGCAGATCATCCGGATCGCTCTGCAAAAATAGGAAATGCGTTGCAGCGGACTGTCGGCGTAACTGTTCGCGGTGCGCACGCCGCAACGCGCTGTGTGCGATAACGCAGGGTGAGTGCAGCCGATTCAGATGGTCGATCACACGTTGCATCCACGGTGTTCGATCGGCATCGGTCAATGGGATCCCGGCCGACATTTTCTGACGGTTCTCTACGCTATGAAAATCATCGGCATCGATGTACTCCGCGCCGATGGATGTGGCCAGCGCTGCGGCCAGCGTCGACTTGCCGCTACCGCTCACGCCCATACACACAATGACGGGTGGCGCGGCGGTCATAATAACTCCGGTACCCGCACCTCGACGGCGTAGCGAGCGCCGGCGACAATGCGTCTGAGTGTGTGGTCGGGCACGTGCTCGCCATCGCACAGCACCTTCAATGCCTGTCCTTCTCGGCGATAGTGCACACTGATGGTGGCGCCCCGAAATTGTCGCGTGAGCTCAGCCGTCTGCCATGCCATGGGCAATTGCGGATCCACAACGAGGCCTTCTGGTGTGCCACGCAGCCCGAATAGTTGCTCGACGACAATACGCAGGTACCAGCTAGCGGCGCCGGTATTGATCAACTGGCTGGAGCGCCCGGCTGTGCGCGGAAACTCAAGAACCGCACCGCGATAGTAATTCGGCATGAAGGTCGGCAATTGACCACGCTGCACGAGATCATCTTGTTCGGGTCCAGGTAGGCTGCGTTGCAGCAAGCTATACGCTCGCTCGGCGTCGCGACAGCGATACAGCGCGTGGACCAGAAACATCACGGCGTGGTTGTAGATCGACCCGTTCTCGGCATAACCCGGATGCTTCTGCGTCAGGCGCCCGATATCTTCGACCATGCGGGTGTAAGGTGGCGCCAACAGCATCGGTCCAAAAGGCGTCAGCAAGTGTTCGTCGATGGCCGAAAGCAGAGCGTTCTGCTGGTCCTTGTCGGGCAAATCAGCGAGCAGCGCCCAGCTCTGGGCATTCAGATAAATACGGCCTTCCTGTTCTTCGGGGACACCAAAACGTCGACCGTCGTCGGTAATGCCGCGGGCATACCACTCACCGGTCCAGAGATGTTGTTGCACCGATAACGCAATCCGCGCGGATCGCGTACGTAAACGCTCGCCGATATCGGTGTCCCCGATTTGCTGACACACGTCCGCCCAGCGGTTAACTGCGACGATCGTCGCCATCGATAGCCAGCCAGAGACGCCGCGCCCCTGATGGCCGACCATATTCATCGGGTCGCACCAGTCGCCTTGTGCGATCAGTGACAAGTGACGGTCGTCGAGATTCCTGAGCAGTGCCTCGACGGCGGCCAGCACCCGTTCCCTGACGCTTCGGGTGGTATTGTCACTCGCCGTGATCTCGGCATCGAGCACGGTATGATCACCTGTTTCATCGAGATAGGCGGCGACCAGCAGGGGCAACCAGACCGCATGGTCGGTGTGTGGCACCTGATTGATGTATTTCAGGGAGGCACCCGCGTGTAGTAGCACGCCATCCGGCATCGAGCCATCGGTGTGTTGTTGCGACAGCGCCGTCATGATGGCTTGGCGCGCACGTTCCGGTCGTAAGTAGACCTGTCCCAGTGCATCCTGCAGATAGTTGCGAGTCTGCGGGTCCGTGGTCAGGCGATGCAAGGCACCATGATAATCAACTTGCCTCGGTAACCAATGATTCACGAAACTGTCGAGCGCCGCATCCGGTGTGCTGAGATCTCCGACGGCGGCGGTGACACGAAGCGCTGACGGTAACGTGACCGTTGCCGTTTCTGTCGTGAGCCAACGCGCACGAAGGGACGCGATTTCTGCTGGGTCATGTGCCGGGCCAAACAGCAACCGTAGTTTGTAGGTGTCACCAGCGGCCACCGATTCGTTGAATTGCATCGCTGCAATAGGCACTTCATAAGCAGCCGTACCGCGCTGCAGCTCGTTGCGAGATATCGCGTCTGGATTAGCCAAACCACCTTCGCCCTCAAACTCTGACTGAATGGTCTCATAACTCACGGGCGCGCGATCGGCGGCGAGAAAAGTGCAGGCGCGCATTGCCGCAATGCGCGGATACTCCTCAAGTTTTTGATAAGGCGGCACGGATTGCGCGATGATGCAATGGTGATCGGCATCAAAGCTCGCGGATTGGTTGAGCCAGCTCATATATCCAATCGAAAACACCGGGTAGATCCGCAGATGACGTGGACGAGCCGACGCGTTGGTGACTGTTAGCGACCAGATTTCCGCGACCGCATCGCTGGCTAGTGTGACCGACCAATCGATGGTCAGATCGTCGTGCGCGATTCGCCAGCGAACGCGATCATCGGTGACGGTGAAGCAAAATGCATCGCTTTGGCGACGCATCGGTTCATAAGGAATCGAGAAACAATGTTCGCTCTCGGTATCGACTATGTACACAAACCGGCCGGGATGATGGGCATAGAAACCAAGTTCCGGCTGCAGAAACGTCGTCGCCTCCAACACGGGCCCAGTCGAATAGCTGGCCGGTTCCGGTTGCATAAACTGAGCATGTGCGAAGCCGCGCACATTAAAGCGTGCCAGCATCTGCTCGTTCCACAGAAAGCCACTCGCATGCGGCATACGCACCGGAGAGTGCAGACTGACCTCCGCACCATCTGTGCTCTGGGAGACGATTGACTGGGTCGTACGCGCTTTGCCACGCCGCTCAGGTTGCATCGCGTTGCTCCAGTTCTTCCTGCATGGTGGCGAGACGGTCGCGAGTGAGCGAGTATTGGCTGACAACGATCATCGCGATGATGGCGAAGACACCGGGAGCCAATGTCTGCAACAGGTTAATGCCTTGTTGCGAGGCATCGGTTTGCGCTTGTTTCGCGACGTAGCCGATACCTGCGAGTATCCACAGCATCGCTGCACTGCCGATCGATGCCCCAAGTTTTTGTGCAAAAGTCGCCGCAGCGAACGTCATCGCCGTCGCGCGCCGTCCGAACCGCCACTCGCTGTAATCGGCGCTGTCCGCGTACATCGACCAGGTAATCGGCGACTTCGGCCCGAGCGCAAGGCTGATGAGTATATTGAATACAAAGATCAGCTCGATCTGGTCTGCAGGCACGAAACAAAATCCGATCGACAACACGCCGACAACTCCCATCAATATCATCAACAGGCGTGCCTTATCGATGAACTGAGTCAAGAAGGGTGCTGCCAGAGCGCCTGCCGCATAGGCCAGTGACTGCATGAGCAGGTAATTGCCCAGCAATTCCGGACGCTGGATATGGTAGGTGAAGTAATAGTACGCGGAGCCGCCGCGCATCGTCACCGTCATCATGACCAGCATCGACAACAGAAACAGGATCAACCACGGTTTGTTTTTCAGTAGGTCAGAAATATCCTGGCGCGGATTGCTCGACTCGACGACCGGTTGAATCCGTTCGCGCGTGGTGGCGAAACTGATCCAGAACATCAGCACGGCCGCGATACCATACAAGCCCATGACGACCTGCCAACCGTGCGCCTCGTCGCCCTGGCCAAAATACGCGACCAGCGGCATCGTGAATTTGTTGACGAAAGCGCCGCACGCGAATGCGAAAATAAAACGCACGGTGATCAAAGTCGTGCGTGTCTGACTGTCGGCGGTCATCACGCCGGACAGCGCAGAGTAGGGAGTGTTGATGACGGTGTAACACAACATCAGCAACGTGTAGGTCGCATAAGCCCAGATCAGTTTTCCGCTATCGCTTAACTCGGGTGTTGTAAACGCCAGTACGCCCGCAATCGCGAGTGGCAAACCGCCGAACAACAGATACGGTCTGAACTTGCCGAAACGACTGTCGGTTCGATCCGCCACTGCCCCCATGATCGGGTCGGTGAACGCATCAACAATTCGAGTGACGAGCAGCATCGTGCCTGCCGCGGCTGCGGCCAGACCGAACACATCCGTGTAGAACGCCATCAAAAACGAGCTGAGCGTGGTCCAGTACAGGTTGAAGCCGAAGTCGCCTGCACCGTAGCCGGCTTTTTCACCGACGGAGAGCGTATGTTGGCGACGACTCACGGCGTGTCGCCCTGGCGTGCCGGGTCCGACAGAAACTGCGCGTGGGTCGGCATGACATTGGCAGCATTACGAACGACCGCATGCATTTCCTGCAGTCGTGCCTGAATTTCTGCATCGCCGAGCCCGGTCACGACCGGATGGTGACCGCGTGGTACCACGCCTTGGCCATGCATCACCGCAAGCCAACTAGTTTCTGTGAATAACTCGTCGCGCTCGCGCACAATGCGTCCATTGGCGGCATACAGCTCAAGCTTGCGCTGCAGATGGTCGCTGACTGGTAGCGATTGGCAATGCCGCCAGAAAGCCGTGTCATCGCGTTCGGTCTGACGATAATGCAGGACCAGAAAGTCACGGACATATTCGTATTCGGTTCGCGTCGCTCGGTTGTACTCGTCGATATCAGCCTGATCGAACTGCCGCGTCGGGAACAGTGTCATCAAGCGAGCGATGCCGGTCTGTATGAGGTGGATACTGGTCGACTCCAGGGGCTCCAGGAAACCCGCAGCGAGACCCAGCGAGACCACATTATGCTTCCAGGCCTGACGTCGGATTCCGGTTGTGAATCGCAGCGGTCGCGGATCGCTGAGCGGCGCCCCTTCCAGATTGTTCAAAAGTGTATCGATCGCTTGCTGTTCTTCGATAAAGCCATCGCAAAAAACGTGTCCGTTACCGGTTCGGTGTTGCAGCGGAATTCGCCACTGCCAGCCAGCATCTCGGGCTGTTGAGCGAGTGAAAGGTTGCGGCGCTTGTTCTCGCTCGCATGCCACGGCGACCGCGCGGTTGCAGGGCAGCCAGCGCGACCAGTCGTCATAGCCGGCACTGAGCGTCTGCTCGATCAGCAGTCCGCGGAAGCCGGAACAGTCGATGAACAACTCGCCGTCGATCTGTTGGCCGTCCTCTAATTGAACGGATCGGATGTGCCCGGTCTCTGCATCCTGCTGCACGTGGCTGATACGTCCTTCGATACGCTGCACCCCGTATTGTTCTGCGAACGTGCGCAGAAATCGTGCGTAGAGACTCGCATCGAACTGAAATGCGTAAGCGATAAACGCCAGTGGCGAATTACGTTGACGTTTGTCGGGACGCATGAACCGGCCTTCGTGCGCAGCGATTTCCTGCAAACAGAATTCGCCGAGCGGTGGTGCGTGGCCCGTTTGTTGTTGGTGCAGCCAGAAATGGTGGAAAGCGACGCCTTCCATGTCGGCCCCATAGTTGCCGAACGGATGAAAGTAGCGCTCGCCTTTGCGTGTCCAATCAACGAATTCGATGCCGAGCTTGTAGGTCGCCTGGGTCGCCTTGATGAAGGCATCCTCGTCGAGGTCTAGCAGGCGATTAAATAGTGTGATCTGTGGGATCGTTGCCTCACCAACGCCAACGGTACCAATCGCTTCCGATTCGACCAGGGTGATCGACAGGCCCTTGTTACTCATCAAACGCGCGAGCGCGGCCGCTGCCATCCAGCCAGCGGTGCCACCGCCGACGATGACGACCTTACTGATCGGTGTTTGGGCTTCGCTCATCGTTGATGCTCCAGGTACGCGTTATCCGAGGCCGCACAAAATTTATTGATGTAGGCCGCATGCGGTGGCATGTGTGCACTCGCTTCCTGATAGACCTGTGCCATGTCGCTGAACTGATTGGCGATCGTATCGCGTTCCAGCGCGCCGAGGAGCGGGTGATGTCCTTGCGGGTGCAAACCCTGACCCATCATGACAGCGACCCAGCTGGTTTCCGTGAATAGGTCCGCGCGATGCGCAAACCACTGCCCACGTGGTGTGAAGCGGTCGATGCGCTCGTTCAGGGAGTCCGGTAAGGCCATCGTTGCCAACTGCTGCCAGAACGGCGAGTCCTGCCGGTGATTCACTGTGTAGTGCAGGATCACAAAGTCACGAATATCGTCGTACAAGCGCGCCATCAACTGGTTGTATTCATGCCGCTGGGGAGCAGGATCATCCTGCCCGGGAAACAGTGCCAGCAGTTTGCTGATGCCTTCCTGAATCAGATGGATGCTGGTCGATTCCAGCGGCTCAACAAACCCGGAGGACAGGCCGATAGCGACACAGTTGTTTTCCCACAGCGTTTGCCGTCGGCCTGTTGTAAATTTCAAAGTGCGTGGCGAATCTGTCGGCGTGGTCGCCAGATGATCGAGCAACTGTGCAGTCGCTAAGTCCTCGTCCATCAATGCGCTACAGTACACGTGACCATTGCCGGTGCGGTGTTGGAGTGGGATGCGCCACTGCCAGCCGGCGGCTAGCGCCGTTGCCTGGGTGTGACTCGCAAGCGTCGGTGCGGGTGCGCTTGGCACAGCAACAGCGCGATCACACGGCAGCCAGTGAGACCAATCGAGCCACTCGCTGTCCAGCGTCTGGCCGATCAACAGCGACCGAAAGCCAGTACAGTCCACAAAGAAATCGCCGGGCACGACAACACCCTGTTCGAGATGCAGCGCGACGATGTCACCGTGTTCCGGATGCTGTTCGATCGTTTGGATACGGCCCTCCAGCCGTGTGACGCCGCGTGCTTCTGCGTACTCTCGCAAGAACGTCGCGTAGCGCCCTGCATCAATGTGATACGCGTGGCGCATTTGTGCCAGTGGCGATCGCGGGTCATCGGTACGCGGCCGGATAAAACGCTCGCGTGCGGCGGCTTGCGCGCCAATAGTGTAGGCGTCGAGCGGCGGCATGTGTTGCTGCTGCTGCAGCCAGTGCCAAACCTGGTGAAAACCGATGCCTTCAATGTCGAACCCGAAGGCACTGAACGGATGAAAATAGCGCTCGCCGTTGTCGCCCCAGTTGAGGAAGTCGATGCCCAGTTTGTAGGTACCGCCGGTTGCCGCCAGAAACGTATGTTCATCGATGCCGAGCATGTGATTGAAATCAGCGAGTGGTGGAATCGTCGCTTCGCCGACACCCACCGTACCGATGGCTGCCGACTCGACGAGCGTGATCTCGGTGCTCTTCGGGACAAAACGCGACATCGCGGCTGCCGTCATCCAGCCTGCGGTGCCGCCCCCGGCAATGACGATGCGCTGTGTCGTCATGCGCTGCGCCCGGCACGCTGCTCCGCTACCGCGCGGTGGGCGGCCTCGATGTAACGGCTGAGTGGCGGAAATTCGCGAACAATTTGTGTGATTTTGGTGGCGAGTTCTGCCATCTTTGTGTCTCTTTCGGCTGCGGCCAAGCGCTCAGCGATAGGATCATGTTGATCCGGTTCAACGCCAAATGCCATCAGCGCGTTGGTCCAGTGAACGTGGTCCAGCAGTGTGTCGTCACCATCGACCCAGTGCCCGCGCCGGCGCCACAGCGCAACGCGGCGCGCTAGTGTCGCACCTAACGCCGATGCCCGCTTGTTGTCCGGTAGTGCCCGACACTCGAGCAGTCGTTCGAAGCCGGCCAGCTCTGCGTGCTCGGCGCTGGTCTGGCGATTGTAGGCGCGGCGAACCGCCTGCATGTGGCGGGCGTCCGGCAGGAACTCAAGCAGTTTGCGTATGCTCCGCATCAGCAGCAGGCTCTGCCACGGTAGTACGACCTTGCTGCGGTAGGCACTGGCGCCAAGCGAGACACAATTACCGATCCACGGAGTCTGTCGATAACCCGGCGTAGGCGTCGTGTCACTGTCGGCAATACGGCTATGCACGGTGATTGTTTGTTGCCATAACGGGATGCGTGTTTGCCAGGATGCTGCGTCAGAGTGAATAGTGATGCAGGGCCGCAGCGGCTGTTCCGGCACGTCACGAGTCGCGCTCAGACTTCGCGCTTCGCCGCTGGTAAGCCAGTCGTCCGCGCCAGCCAGTCGCGATACACCGCTGGCGTCGATCACCCAGTCGCAAGCGACCGTCGTGCCGTCATCGCACCGGATCGAAGAGATGATATGGCTGGCATCACAGTTCAGACCATGCGCGTCGTGCGCAACCCATTGGACCCCACGTTGCCGGGCGATAGGTCGTAAAGCGGCCGTTAAGCTAAGCGGATCGGCGTGACGAATGACTTCGTGTTGCAGACCGCCAATCGCATTGCGCGGTAGCGGTGGCGCAAACCGATTGTCTTGTAGCGCGACATACGATGGCGAGTACTGAAAATACGATTGTGGTGAATTCGCGAGCCGCCAATGATGGTGAAACGCTGCCCCCTGAATCGCGCGCCCAACGGCGCCGCACGGCACGACTTGACCTTCGATGTCGAGCCCGAGGCTGTACGCCCCGTCATGTTGTATCAACAGGTCGAGCGCTGAGATACCGATCGCGCCGAGTAGATCATCCGGTGTGCTCGGCAAGGCCGCAAAACTGAGTTCTGTGGCTTCGTCCACCGAGTTGCCGATTACAGTGATCTCAGTCTTTTTCGTGTTTAGCTGCTGCGCGAGCCAGGTCGCGGCGAGCCACGCAGCAAAGCCATCGCCGAGGATGGCGATACGGCTGACGGGCTGTGCACTGACGCGGTTCACAAGTTCGCCGGGCAGTAGTCTGCCAGATAGTCGTTGTGGACCTGCATGGTGCCGGCGTGGTCAGCAACGCGTCGTCGCAATTCGAGCAGACGCTGGCGCAACACCGCTTCCTCAATTTGATCGACGCGCGGGTCATAGCTCATCGGTAGTATGCCTTGCCCGAGAAACACGGCGAGCCAGCTTGGGGTTAGAAACAACCCCTGCTGATACTCATCGAACACGCCCCGCTCCCGGAACAGTGCAATTCGCTCGGCGAGTGAGTCGGGTATCTGCACAGATTGAATGTGGCGCCAGAACGCGCTATCGGTGCGCTCCGTCGCCACGTAATGCAGGATCAGGAAGTCTCGTACGCGTTCGAACTCCTGCTGCATCGTCTTGTTGAAGTCGTCGCGTTCCGGCGCGTAGTCGCCGTCCAGCGGGAACCGCGTGATCAGATGTTCGATGGCCGCTTGGATCAGATAGATACTGGTCGACTCCAGCGGCTCGAGAAAGCCACCCGCCAGGCCGATCGCAACGCAGTTATGATGCCATTGGCGTTTGCGCATACCGGTTGTAAAGCGCAATTCGCGAACCTCTGCGAGCGGGTCTCCGGCCAGCGTTTCCTGCAATGCAGCGGTCGCGCCGTCGGTGCTCAGGAATTCACTACAGAACACGTAGCCATTGCCATCGCGATGTTGCAGCGGGATGCGCCATTGCCAGCCAGCAGTTTTCGCCGAGGCTTGCGTGTAGGGTCGTGCGGTTTCCGCGCGTGTGGTCGGCACCGCCACGGCACGGTCGCACGGCAACCAGTGGCGCCAATCTTCGTAGCCCGCGCCGAGTGTCTTTTCGATCAAGAGCCCAAAGAAGCCGCTGCAGTCGATGAAAAAATCGCCGGCGTGGCGTTGGCCATCTTCCATCGTGACCGCGGTGATGTCGCCGGATTCCGGTGCCTGATCAACGCTGACCACGCGGCCCTCATGACGCACGACACCGCGCGACTCGGCTAATCGCCGCAAAAATGGCGCATAGCGTGTCGCGTCCATCTGGTAGGCGTAGCCGTAGGTGCCGGCAAGCGTGTCGGGCGTGCTGGCAGGATGCGCAAAGCGGCCGGCCAGCCCCGCGACAATCGGCAGTGAGAAATCACTGATATCGCCCAGTGGGGACTCGTGCGCCAGCCGCCGCCAGTAATGATGAAACCCCACGCCGTTGACCGGATTGCCGTAATCGCCGAAAGGATGGATGTAGGCGTCGCCAGGCCGACGCCAGTCGCGGAACTCGATACCGAGCTTGAACGTGGCGGACGTGGCCGCCATGAACTCTGCCTCGTCGATGCCAAGATTCTCGTTGAATCGGCGCAGATGGGGCAGTGTGGCCTCGCCAACGCCGACAATGCCGATACTTTCGGATTCGATTAGCGTGATCTGGACGCGGTCTTTGGGCAGTGCCGTCGCAATGGCCGCCGCTGTCATCCAACCGGCTGTCCCCCCGCCGATGACGACTATTTTTTGTCTAGGTTGCCCCATAACCGTTGACTTATTCCCCTTTTTCGCTATTCTGACTCAGTCGGAAATGACAACGCAAGCCATTTTTGACAGGGGTGATACTAGAATTGGCACCTGCCGATGCGCCAAAACCGCGCTGCAGCCGGGCCTAAACAATGAGGGGGCAATCCAATGGCTGAGAAAGCTGTCGGTCAACCACGTTTGAGTACGGTCGCGTACGGCGTGAAGTTGGCGCTGCTGGGTCTCGGCGCAACCGCCATGTCTGGTGGTGTCGTCGCGCAAGAGACTGAAACAGATACCAATACCAACGAACCTGTTGAAGAGATCGTCGTTCGAGGCGTGCGGGGCAGTCTGATGGACGCCCAGGCCTTGAAGCGCAATGCTGAAGTCTTTGTGGATGCGGTAACCGCAACAGACATCAACGCATTGCCAGACCGGTCGATCACGGAAGTGCTGGCGCGCATACCCGGTGTTTCCATTACACGCTTCGCCGGCGCTGATGATCCGGACCACTTCTCGGTTGAAGGGTCAGGTACCGTCATTCGTGGCCTGAACTTCGTGCGTAGTGAGCTCAATGGTCGTGATGTGTTTACGGCCGACGCCGGGCAGGCGCTTGGCTTCTCGAACGTCTCACCGGAGTTGATGCAAGCGGTACAAGTCTTCAAAAACCAGTCTGCGGACATGGTCGAGGGCGGCATCGGCGGTACCGTCAACCTGGTGACGCGTAAACCATTTGATAACGACGCTGGAACCATCGGTTTCTCGGCCGAAAATAACTACTCGGATCTTCGCGAGGAATGGTCGCCGACCGCTTCTGCGCTGTGGTCTTCACGCTGGGATTTGCCCGGTGGCGGCGAGTTTGGTGCATTGCTCGCAGGTGCCTACTCAGAGCTGCAGTCACGCGCCGATGGCACGTTGATTGCCGACTGGCTCGATCGAGATGGCACCGGCAACTTTGTCCCGAGCGGCGGTGGTATCCGCACGCAGGAATTTGACCGGGAGCGCGTTGGTGTATCTGCGGCTCTGCAATGGGCGAATGCTGATGGCACGCTCGAAGCGACCACGCAGTTTTTCCATTCTGCGTATGACAATGCCTGGAATGAGCACGCCATTGAGCCGAGCATCGATGATGCACCCGGCATCTCGTCTCGCCCGGGTGGCTCGTTCACTTTCGGCAGCGGTGGGCTGTTCGAGAGCGGCATCGTGTCGCAGTCTGTTGGCTGGCGTTCCAACGATCCGGCGCTGCCGCTGAACGGTGTCCGCAACCTCGCACTGACGCGTCAACGGATAGAGAACCCGGTGACGAACGAGTACAGCATGAACGTGCTGTGGTCGCCGCGGGATAACATGCGGGCGCAATTTGACGTTCAGCATATTCGCTCAACTGTTGAGGTCGAAGACTACACGGTACACAACGCGTTCTTTACCGACACGGCTTTGCAGTTGACTGGTGATGTCCCGACGGTCGACTACATTGCGCCGACCGGCACACCCGCCGACTATTTGTCGAGCGAAGAAGCTTTCTATACGCGTTCTATCATGGATCACCTGCAGGACAACGAGGGTGATGAGACAGCCGCGCGAGCTGACTTCGAGTTCGATTTCACGGGCGAAGGCTGGGCGAAATCGATTCGCTTCGGTGCGCGCTACGCGGAACGCGATCAGACCGTGCGTGCCTCGACGTTCAACTGGGGTAACATGAGTGCAACGTGGAACGACCCATTGCGCATCAGCGAGTCGAATGCGCCGGCTGGTACCTACGCACCATTCGCCTTCGATAATTACCAGCGCGGTAGCGTGCCGGTAAACACCAACGGCGCGTTGTTCTATGCAGGCGAATTCAGCGCGGACGCGTTGCGCGCGTTTGCTGCAACATCGCCTGTGGCCAGCTGGGTGCCTTTGGAAGATCGTGGCGGTGTCATTCCAGGAACCCCATTCTTACCGGGTGAGGTCAATATCGCCAAGCAGGACACGGGTGCGCTGTACTTCCGGTTCGACTTTGGCACCGCCTTTGATAACGGCATGACACTCGACGGCAATGTTGGCGTTCGCTATGTTACAACCGACCAAAGCGCGGTGGGTGGCATTAACTTCCCGAACATCCAGCAGTTCCTCGACTCGGATGCCGACATCGCAGCACGTTGCGAGCCCAATGCCCCCGGCGAGCCGGTGCCTGGGTTCTGTGCCGTTGATCCCGCAACGCAGGCGGCGTATCTCCGTTGGGCGGATGGCGCGAGCACCGTAATTGACGACGATTATGATTACAGCAACGTTCTGCCAAGTCTGAACCTGAAGCTCGGTCTCAATGACGATATGCTGATTCGCTTCGGGCTTTCCCGAGCGATCAGTCGCCCCGATTTCGGGCTTCTGAAGAGTTTCTTCACGATCAACTTTGGTGGTGACGATCCGGTAACCGGCGAGTGGCTGGGCCCGCAGGCCTCGACTGCTGAGGTTCGTCTCGACCCGATCGAAGCCGATCAGATCGATCTGTCGTATGAATGGTACTTCAGTGACGTCGGATCCCTGACGGTATCGTTGTTCTACAAAGAGCTCGATAATTACATCGTGCCGGCGACGTCAATTCGCGAATTCACCAATAATGGTGAGACCTTCAACGTGCGTGTCGACGGTGTCGGCAACTCGTCGGAGACGGGTGATGTCCGCGGTTTCGAGATCGGTTATCAACAGACGTTCGATAGGCTTCCGAGCTTCTGGTCGAATCTGGGCGTACAAGCGAACTACACGAACATCGATACGAGCGGTGTGCCAAACATCGGCGCGAATAACACCAGCGCCAACGGTACTTCCTCCGCACCTAACTTCGATGTGAGTGGCTTGAGTTTGCCGGGCTTATCGGAGCACACGGCCAACCTCGTGACCTTCTGGGAGAACGACAAGATCAGTGCGCGGATGGCCTATAACTACCGGTCCGAGTACACGCTTACGGTACGTGATGTGATCTTCCCGTTCACACCGATCATGCATGAAGCGACCGGCCAGCTCGATGCGTCCTTGTTCTACCGCATCAATGATCGTTTCGAGGTCGGATTCCAGGGTGTCAACCTGACTGATGAGATCACAGAAACTCGCGCGGTATTCTCCGAAGATCTGAGTACAGCACCACGATCGTTCTTCCGCAACGATCGTCGCTATACGTTTATTCTTCGCGGTAATTTCTAGCGATACCGATACCCCCCCAAGGGTGCGCCTTGTCCGACATGGCGTAATAGCGGGTCATCTCAGCCGAGATGACCCGTTTTTTTGACCATGGATGGTCTTATGCCGCGGAGGACAGGATGGCCGAGAGCGGCGCCTGAACGCTGGCACATTCTTAAACGTCGGATGGCCGAGAGCGGCGCCTGTAGGCTGGCACCTCGTCGAACATGCGAGGGACGAGAGCCGCGCCTAATCGCTGGCAATTCATTGTCTGAAGCAGATAGGCCCTTACAGCGACTGAGACGCCAGGGCCGCGATACCCTCAACGGAGAGTCGTTGCTATATCGACCGGTACCGCCGCCTATGCCACTCGCGCATGATGCCTGTCGTTAGTTGACCAGTCGCAGTCAGGTCCGCTGTTGTCCAGCGCCCATGCGCGGGTGTGCCGGGTTTGAGGATAGAGGCGCCTTCCGCTTTGCTGTGCAGCGACCAGTTGCAATGACTAAGACGATGTTCACGCAGAAATGCCATCCAGCGCTCGGTCTCGGCAATATCCGCGGTACCGTCCCCATCGGCATTGATGGCGCCCCATTCGGTCACGAACAATGGCAATCCGCGGTCCATGGCGAATAGCGCTTTGTCGCGCAGCCCCTGGCGATGCGTTCCGGCGTAGAAGTGCAGCGTGTAGGCGAGATTGTCCGATACTTCGAGTGGTGCGCGAGCGGCGGCATCCACGTCCTGTGACCAGCTTGGTGTGCCGACCACGATCAGATTGTCACGATCGATCGCGCGAATCGTCTTGATGAGCGGCTCAGCAAAGGGTCTGATCACCCCGGTCCAATCGGCAGCGGGCAACGGCTCGTTGTAAATCTCGTAGATGATATTCGGATTGCCGGAGTAACGACGCGCGACGCGCGTAAAAAACTGCGCGGCGGCTTCCGGGTAGTCTTCAGCGTGATGGGTATGCCAGTCGACAATGACGTACATGCCGTTGTCGATGGCGGCATCAGCGACCGCAGTCAGTTTTTGCCACGCGTAGTCGGGCTCGGGAATATAGCCGCCCGGTCGCTCCGCGCCGATGGCCGCCCGGATAATCGGCGCGTTCCAGTCGCGTAGCACGGCGGCTACGACGTCGGCTTTGTAATAGCTGCCAGGCTCGAGCCCGCCGGGCTGCGCCCAACCCAGGTTATGCCAGAACAGACTCGGACCGGCGATCGAAAGGGGATTGCCGTGTTGATCGCTGACGCGACCATTTGTAATACGCAGCTGGCCGTGCCAGTCGACGGGTCGTTGTAGTCTCCTACTCGAGAAATGGTGGCAACCCGTCGCCGCGACAGACAGTCCCGCGGACACAGTCATGAGGATATGACGTCGGAGCAGATCGGTTTCGCTGGCCATGAGGCTACGCGCGATCGCGGCTACTGGCGCGGCGCGGGTCCGGTCGAGTCGCGAATGATCATATCCGCATCGACCACAATATTGCGCTCGCTGGGCTCCTGTCCACGCAGACTATCGAGGAGCATCTTGGACGCATGCCGCGCCATTTTGGTCAGCGGCTGACGGATAGTCGTGAGTGCCGGCCAGACATGGCACGCGCTCGGGTCATCGTCGAAACCGGTGATCGAGACGTCGGCCGGCACACGCAGGCCCGCTTCGTGCGCGACCTTCATAACACCGGCGGCCATATGGTCGTTCGCGCAGCAGATCGCGGTTGGTCGACTGCTGGCTTGCAACAGCTTGCGTCCACACTCGATGCCTGACTCGAACGTATTGTCGCCGCGGACCACCCAGTCATCGTTGACCGTCAGACCGGTTTCAGTCAGCCCTTCACGAAAGCCATCAAAACGTTTGGCCATGGCCTTGTGCTCCGGGTGGCAATCGACGTAGCCGAAGCGGTGATGTCCGAGGCGGGTCAGGTAACGCACCATCTCGAGCATGCTCTCGCGGTCCGTTGTGCGGACGGTATTGGCATTCGCGTCCTCGGAGTCGCTCGATAAGGTAACGGTGGCTGCGCCGAGCTCCTTAACGAGATCCTGCACCGCCTGCATGTCTGATAACGGTGGTGCCAGCACGAGTCCGTCGACTCTGGGGGCTGTCAGCAAGTCTCGAATCTCATCGAGCAAGTTTGGATCAGTGAACTCGCATGGGTGAATCAGCAAGTCGTAATGTTCGTCACGACAGGTCTGCAACACGCCGCTCTGAATGCGGTTGATATAGCTCGAGGTATCGTTGTAGATCAGCCCCATCAGATAGGTGCGGCTGCTCGCGAGCATTCGACCTGGGGAGTTTGGCTTGTAGCGCAGCTCCTGCATGGCTTGCTCGACGCGAAGTTTTGTCGACTCGCGCACCCGAGGTTCGCGGTTCAATACGCGGGAGACGGTCTTGATCGAGACGCCAGCCTGATCGGCAACGTCGCTGATCGTCGCCTTGCGTGATGACAATGCGGACTGTGCTCTGGTCGCCATGCCATTTCCTCCGTCGTGACAGGGCCACCGTCGCCCCGCCTATTGGCTCAAGTGTCGCATAATTGTCTCGCGTTGTCATTTTCCGCAACGGACAGGACCCTCGGTCGGGCCGAGGTGAACCGCATGCAGCGCGATGGTTGAGTTCCGTGTCGCCGATAGCGAAACCGGCTCGTTCATGCCAGCCAGTGCATTGGTGTCACTCGTCAGACATTTTAGCGGAACCTGCAGCGTGTGCCAGCCGCCAGTCGCATCTGCGGGCAAAAAATCCGCCACCGCGCGCGGGCTGTTGCAGGCATCGCCACAACCGAGCTGCAACGCAACATCCCCCAATGTCGCGGGATCGACATGGGCCTCCAGCACGAGGGATACATCGCCGTTGGCAGCGCGCGTCCAGTCGACACTTTGGCCGCCGACGATCGCTGTGGCGTGTCCGCCGGTCCAGGCCAGCCGCAACGCATCTTCCTGTGACCGATAGTCTTGTCTCGCCGCGCTCAGTGCCGGCACCGATAGTCGCGAGCGTCCACTCAGATCTTGTGAGTAGTCGCCGGACTCAAGCGTGACCGACCAGGGTCGCACGGGAGCGCCCCGAACGACGAGAATTTGCTGCGTGTCGACTGCCGTTAGATCGAAATCTGGCAGCGGCTCAACCGCTGCGAGCGACGTTGTCGCCGTATAGTCGAGTCCATAGCCGAACGCGAACAGCGGGTCCGGCCCATCGTTGCCGACGTTCAATGTGGCGTGCAAGGGATGGTTCGGCCACGAGAAGGATAAGCGTCCGACAAAGTCATGCTGCGCCTTGCCGTCGCTATCGGCAATCAATACATCGGCGATCCCACCACCTTCACTACCGGGTAGGAACGCAGCGACAAACGCATCGCTGGCATTCAGATAGCGATTCACCCACATCGGCCGACCGGACAGGAAGACCGCGACGGTGGGGATGCCCGCCGCCTGGTATTGCTCGAGCAGCCGGAGGTGAGTGCCATCCTCGCGAAACGCGACGTCGTTACGATCGCCGGTGAACTCCGCATAGGGTCCTTCACCAAACACCACGATGGCAACATCCGGACGTTGGTCGTAACTGCCGTCCGCGCTGTAGACCGCTTCACCGCCGAGTGATTGAAGTGTCTCTTCGAAGCCTTCCCAAATCGTGTTGGCGTTAGGGAAGTCTTCACGCGAGTTCCCCGACCCTTGCCATGACAAAGTCCAGCCGCCCGTTTGCTTGCCCATGTCATGCGCGCCATCGCCAGTCACCAACACCCGCGCGTCACCGGCAACCGGTAAAACGGCGTCGTTGTTTTTTAGGAGGACCAGCGATTTTCGCACTGCCTGACGCGCCACGGCACGATGTGCGGGGCTGCCCAAAGCCTTGAAATCACCTGCCATATAGCGCTCGGACGGCTTGGGTTTTGCGAACAGTCCGGCCCGTATCTTGACGCGCAGGATTCGCCGAACCGCATCATCGAGACGCACCTCGGTGATGGCGCCGTTCGCAACGTCGTCGAGTGTATTTCGATAAAGCGCTTGCCAGCTGTCAGGCGCCATGTACATATCCAGGCCCGCCATGATGGCGGCCGGACACCGGGTCGGCATGCAGTCGGCGACCTGGCCATGGCCATTCCAATCACCGACGATGAAACCGTCGAACCCCCAGTGTTCCTTCAACACATCGGTCAACAGGTATTTGTGGCCGTGCAGTTTATTGCCCTGCCACGAGTTGAACGACGCCATGATGATTTCGACGCCGGCTTCAATAGCGCTCGGGTAGCCCGCTGCATGAATCTCCGCAAGCTCTTGTTCACTGGCGCGCGTATCGCCCTGGTCGATACCATCATGCGTACCGCCGTCGCCAACAAAATGCTTGGCACTGGAAATGACATGACCGTCACGCAGTCGACGCGGATCGCCGATCTCTCCTTGCAGGCCTTCGACGATCTTGCCGGCATAGCTCGCCACAATCTCCGGATTTTCTGAGTAGCTTTCGTAGGTTCTGCCCCAGCGATCATTGCGCGCGACCGCGACGGTTGGAGCGAAGCTCCAGTCCTGGCCAGTGATCACCGTTTCCAGTGCGGTAATCTCTCCGATGCGCGCCATGAGTTCGGGGTCGCGCGCTGCGCCAAGACCGATATTGTGGGGGAAGATCGTGGCGCCCACCGCATTGTTATGTCCGTGCACGGCGTCGGTGCCCCAGAGCAATGGCACATGCGTACCGTCGCGTTGGCCGGCGGCCTCGTAGAACGCATCCGCCAGAGCAAGCCAGGCTTCTGGCCCAATGCGAACATTGCCTTCCGGTGCCGAGTTGCCGCCGTTCA
Source organism: Pseudomonadota bacterium (assembly GCA_039033995.1). Classification (GTDB taxonomy): domain Bacteria; phylum Pseudomonadota; class Gammaproteobacteria; order Steroidobacterales; family Woeseiaceae; genus CALBPI01. The sequence goes on from JBCCBP010000004.1 coordinate 28,012, forward strand.
AAATGGAACCGAGCGGGTAGGTCTTCAGATCTTCGGGTGTGACATGTGCGATGTCCGCCTGGATCAACTGGCCGACTTTTTCCTCAACCGTCAGTTTGGCCAGTAACGCATCGATGCGCGCCTCTGTCGCCGGATCCAGCGTCCGCTTCTGACTGAGCACCGGCCATACGGCGAGCGATGAATCCTTCGTGTCGGATGTTGCAGTCGCGGTTGGCGTTTCAGCCGGCTGACTGCAAGCGAGAACGCCGGCGGCAACCACCGTCAGCAGCGCTGAGCGCCGCAAAATACGGATCATTTGACCCCCCATTTTGTTCTCCATTTCAGACTGTCCCCACGCACAACAATAGCGAAATGTCTCGCGTTGTCAATTTTTCTGAAATGTCCCGGACAGTAGGATCTGCTGTGGATTTCTCCCGGTCGCCATCGCAATTGTGCCGGCGTCCCGTGTCTCTGCTAATCTGCCTGCTCCGGTTTGTTGCTGCGCGCTAGTCCCCGGGCTGTCAGTCACCACTATTCACTGTTAAATCAATGACTAAACCAGAGGCCCTACAAAATCCTCGCCGCTTGTTTGTCTACGGCTCGCTGCAGCCCGGTGGGACCAACGCGCACGTTTTGGAGCCGCTCGGAGGTGATTGGCAGCCGGCGCAGGTGCACGGTGTATTGCGACAGGCAGGCTGGGGCGCGGATATGGGCTATCCCGGCCTCGTGTTGGATCGCTCTGGTGAGGTCGTCGCCGGTTATGTGTTGTCCAGTGAGGCGCTGGCGACCGCATGGTCATCACTCGATGCATTCGAGGGGGATGAGTATCAGCGCGTGTTGACGCTGGTGATGCTGCAAACCGGCGAAGTGGTCGAGGCCTATGTCTACGTGATTCGAAGTGAAGACACCGTTTAGTCGTCGGCCAACGGTTCCACAGTCCAAGTCCAGTTGGCCAACACCCATCGCTCGCCGTCGCGGATGAACTGCATCGCATTCGCCCCGTCGTGCGACGCCTCATCATTAACGTAAAACCGGTAGCGCCCCCAGACCAAAGCGATGGGTCCATCGACGAGCACCTGCGGTTGTCCCAGCCAGACCTCTTTGAGCCGACGCCCAGGCTCCGCAACTAACGCGAACAACTCCTTATTGCGACGCAATCGCTGCGTGTACTGACCATCCTCTGTAGCGCGCATCGACAGGCTGGCACCCTCTGGGATCTGCAACGCAGCGAAGCGCTCAGCATCACCCGCTTCGATCGCCACAAATAGTGCATTGGCGGCGGCCAGTACCTCGGCCTCGGCGTCCGCCCGACAAGGTTGCGACACGCCGATCGTCAAAACGATGAGTGACCAAAACAGCCAAGCACGATTCAAAGCAAACATACTCGCAAGCGTAGCATGCGCTCGCGCATCCGAGGTTTGGCTCAGGCGGGCAGGGCGTCCATCGTGCCGCGGCGCCGTTCGAGTTCCTCACGAATCGCACGTGCGCGCTCTTCTGTGATTGAGAACGACAGGATGGCCCAGATCGCCAACGCTGAGGTAGCGACCGGGATGAACGCGTCGAAGATACGCATCATGGTCAGCGTTTCCTGCGATTGTGCGCCCGCGAGTGCGACATCGAACCCGGTCGCGTTTAACAGGAAGCCCCCGGCCGCAAGTGCCGCGGCCATGCCGAGCTTCACGACCCACCAGAATATCGAGCCGTACATGCCTTCCCGACGCTCTTGCGTGTTGAGTTCGTCGGCATCGACAACATCGGCGATCATCGATGGCATTAGTGTAAACAGGGCGCCGAGTCCAAACGCCATGAACGGCGCTGGCACGATCACGAGCCAAGGTATTTCCGGGTTGTAGCAGACCCATTTCAATGCGTAGCCGATCATCGAGATAGCGATGGCGGCCATCAGGGTTTTGCGTTTCCCGAAGCGTGTGGCCATGAATGTGATCAACACGATGATCGCGAAGCTTGACACCGTTTGTACGGTGCCAGCGATGCCGAAATAATTAGAGCCCGCTTCGGTATCGCCACCAAAGACGTAGTAAATGAATACATACAACTGGAACGAGGCGATCAGCATGAAGCCGTTGAATACCAGAAAAGTCGCGGCGCAGAGTTTAAGAAACGGTTTGAACTTAAGCGTCGTTAAGAAGCCGGCGAAGAAGCAACGGAGATTGCGTATCAGGGCAGCGCCTAACGATTCTTTCGCTTCGTCTTCGTCGACGGGGCAGTCGATAGCAACGTCGTTTGATAGCCGTTCACGCAGGAATATGGCAGGCAACACGCCGACCAGTACGACCAAGATGGCGATGATATAGCCGAGCCCTTCGGCACCGTCGACCATATCGTCGAACATGTCCCATTGCATGATGGCAAGAAACCACGGCGACACGACGAAAGCGAGCTGAGCGAAAAAGTTCTGCACGCCCATCAATCGGGTGCGTTCGTTGTAGTCTGGCGTTAGTTCATAACCCAGTGCGACCCACGGTGTCGCGAACATCGTGTAGGCGAGATAAAAGATGAGCGAGCCGCCGAGGAAATACCAGAACAGATAACTTTCACTAACGCCGCGCGGCAGTTGCCAGAGCAAAGCAAAGACGATGGCAACGACGATTGCACCGATGAAAATATAGGGTCGTCGTCTTCCCCAGCGGGATTGGGTGTTGTCCGAGATGTAGCCCATCATCGGATCGGTGAATGCATCCATGATGCGGGGCAATGCCGCCACCAGACCGACCAATGCCGGGTTCATGCCCAGCCCGATGTTGAGTACTGCGACCATACCGCCGATGGCAGCGCCGAGGAGGTTGTTAACGAACCCACCGAGGCCATAGATGACTTTCTGTAGAAAGGGTATGCGGTCTTCTGGTGCAGTTGTCTGCGCGCTGGAATTACTCATGCCGTTCGTATCCCCCCGGTGAACGTTGGCAGTAATGCAGAGGATCATCGTCACTCAAATTGACAGCGCTGTCAAACGTTGCTAAACATCGGCGCTGATCTCGCGCGGCCCGACGTCAGCAAAGGGGACTTGTCATCAGCAGCGAACGGCGACAATCAGTACCCAGTCGAGCCTCTGTCGAAGCGCGCGTCACCGATCTGCTTGCCCGTATGACGCTCGAGGAAAAGGTCGGCCAACTGGTGCAGCTGGACGCAAGCTGGGGCCATCCGCCGGACTACCTGGGGGATCGAATCCGTCGCGGTGGGTTGGGTGCGATCCTGAACACAGCGGATGCTGCGATTGTGGCTGAATTGCAGCGGATTGCGCGCGACGAGAGCCGTCTGGGTATTCCATTGCTGGCGGGCCGTGATGTCATCCACGGTTTCCAAACGGTGATGCCGATTCCACTGGGACAGGCGGCCAGCTGGAACCCCGCGCTCGTCGGCGAGGCGGCACGGCTCTCGGCGGCGGAAGCGGCGACGGCCGGCATCAACTGGACGTTCGCGCCGATGATCGACATCACGCGTGATCCGCGTTGGGGGCGTGTCGCGGAAAGCCCTGGCGAAGATCCATTTCTCGCCGAGCGTCTGGCAGAAGCTCAGGTTCGGGGAGTGCAGGGGGACAACCACGATGGCCCTTTGCTCGCCTGCGCTAAACACTTTGTCGGCTACGGTGCCAGCGAGAGTGGGCGCGATTATGCGAGCACAAACATTCCGCAGAACGAGATGCGCAACGTCTTTCTGCGGCCGTTCGCGGCTGCCGTTCGAGCCGGCGTTGGTTCGTTGATGACTTCGTTCAGTGATATCGACGGTTTGCCGGCGACGGCAAACGAGCCGCTGTTGCAAGGAGTGCTTCGGGACGAATGGGGCTTCGATGGTCTTGTCGTCAGCGACTGGGACTCAGTGCGTCAGCTAACGGTACATGGGTTGACCGATGGCGAACGCGGCGCTGCTCTGGCGGCTTGCCGGGCGGGCGTCGATATGGAGATGACCGGCGAAAGTTTCGCTCGGCATCTCGCAGATCTGGTCGACTCAGGTGAGCTCTCCTCTCAGCGGCTCGACGAGGCGGTCGCGAATGTGTTGCGGGTAAAATTTCGACGGGGATTGTTTGATTGGCCCGCACCCGCACCCGCACCAGCGAGAAAAGAACTAACAGATGTCGCACGGCGTCTGGCCCGAGAAAGCCTGGTGCTGCTGCGGAACGAAGGCTCAACATTGCCCATCGATCCCAGCGCTAATCAAACCATCGCCGTGTTGGGCCCATTGGCTGATGCGCCGTATCAGCAGATGGGCACTTGGGTGTTTGATGGCGATGAGTCGCAAAGCGTCACGCCGTTAGCCGATCTCAGAGCCGCATTACCGTCGACCACGCAGCTTTACTATCATCGTGTGTTGAAGCATTCGCGAGATTGCGATGTGTCCGCATTCGATGAAGCGCTCGACATCGCGCGCAACGCGGACGTTGTGATGCTATTCCTGGGAGAAGAGTCGATTTTGTCTGGCGAGGCACATAGCCGCGCGGACATCCGGTTGCCTGGGGCGCAAGAATCATTGGTGCAAGCGCTGGCCGCGCTGGATGTGCCAGTCGTCGGCATCATTATGGCGGGGCGGCCGCTGGCGTTGGACGCCGTCAACGAGCGCTTTGACGCACTGATCTACGCGTGGCACCCCGGCAGTCAGGCGGGGCCCGCCATTGTTGATGTTGTGCTGGGTACGCATGCGCCGAGCGGACGACTACCGATCACGTTCCCTCGAGTCGTTGGCCAGATCCCGATCTACTACAACCAAAAGAACACCGGAAAGCCGCCGACGGACGACACGATCGCCCACATTGACGCGCTGGATTCGCGGGCACCGCAAACATCGGTCGGCATGAGTGCCTATCATCTGGATGCTGGATTTCGTCCGTTGTATCCGTTCGGCTTCGGGCTGAACTACTCAGCGCTCGACTACTCGCCACTCACGTTATCGGCCGAGCGCCTCGAGGGCGACGACCTTCTGATCGCGACCACGGAAGTCACAAACACGGGCAGCCACCCTGCGATCGAGACCGTTCAGCTCTACCTGCGAGATGTCGCGGCTAGCCTGACACGTCCGGTGCGTGAGTTGATTGGTTTCGAACAGGTCGCGCTCCGACCGGCGGAGGTACGTGAGGTTCGGTTCGAGCTTAACCGGAAGGATCTCGGCTTTTTCGGGCACGACGGACAATGGCGTGTCGAGCCTGGTGAGTTTCATCTCTGGGTCGGTTCTAACGCAGTAACCGACAACCAGGCAGTATTTCATTGGCAGCCGTGACGGGCGTCACGTCAGCGCTGTCAGAACAGGAGGAGGGGTTACATGATTCGTCGCATTAGCTTAATGTCGCTCGCCGCGTTGTCGATCGCGTGCAGTAACAAACCGATTGCGGAGACTAAGTCGATGCCAACCATCGAATGGCAACAAGATACCGATGCACTACTTGCTGGCGAAGTGATGGCGCTTGCCTATTCAGGGTTCCGCGCTGGCCAGCACCCTGATCGAGGCGACGGCGCCAAGAATCCGACGCCAGAGCAGATTCTGGAAGATCTGCGGCTGCTGGTGGATGCCGGCTTCGGTTTGATTCGACTCTATGATGCCGGCGAAAATTCGGCGACGACGCTCGCGCTAATTCAGAGAGAGCAGCTCCCACTGAAGGTGATGCAAGGTATCTGGCTGAATGCCGAGATCAGCAACCACGAAGGCTGTCCGTGGCTCGATACCCCGATACCGGATAGCGAGCTGCAGGCAAATATCGTCAAGAATCAGAGTGAGGTGGCACGCGGCATTGAGCTGGCGCGCCAATATGAGGATATCGTTATTGCGGTCAATGTCGGTAACGAGGCCCTCGTAAGCTGGACAGATCATATGCTGCCGCTCGATAGCATGATCGCGCACGTGCAACGGGTAAAAGCGGCGATCGCTCAACCGGTGACGGTCGCGGAGAATTATGAATGGTGGATCAGCGATGGTGCACCGTTGGCCGCGGAGCTGGATTTTGTGGGCGTGCATACCTATCCGGTCTGGGAGGGCAAGCCGATTGACGAAGGGCTGAGCTATACGCGAGCCAACATGCGTCGCGTGCACGCGGCTTTGCCCGATGCCAACCTCGCGATTCTTGAGGCGGGCTGGGCGACGACAGCGTCCGAATTCTCCGAGCGCGCGAGTGAAGCGAATCAGGCGCGCTACTACGACGAGCTGCAGACTTGGGCGACACGCAGCAATGTGACAGTGTTTTTCTTTGAGGCGTTCGACGAGCCGTGGAAAGGCAATCCCGCTAATCCCGATGGCGCAGAAAAACACTGGGGCCTGTTTTTCGAAGATCGCACACCGAAGCGCTATCTGCGCGAGCGCTGACCCGAGCTGTCATGCAGACGACTCACCGTGCATCACTGCGTGGGCTACGCACCTTTTGCATGGCTGCTCGCTTCGAGAGTTTTCGTGTAGCGGCTGACTTGTTGTTCGTCACCGCGTCCGCGGTCAGTCACCAGATCAAGTCACTCGAGGATGAGTTCGATCTCAGGTTGTTCGATCGAACCGGGCGGCAATTACAGTTGACGGACGCGGGGCGGTCGCTTTATGAGAAGCTTGCGCCGCTAATCGATCAGATCGATGACGTGGTTAACGCGCATGTTGGCGCTGCTCCGAGCAAGCGAATTCGGATTTCGGTGCAGCCGTTCTTCGGCAGCGAGTACTTCGTGCCGCGACTGAGTGCATTCACACAGGCGTATCCCGATATTGAGATTTATGTGGCGTCTTCTGACGAAAGCGCCGACACGCACCCGAAAGATGCCGATCTATCCATCCGCCTGTACCGCAGCCCGCCGACCGGTCTCAGCGCAGAGCGATTGTTTCCGTTACGGCTGGCGCCGGCAGGATCTGTCGAATTCAAACAAGCGATGCGAGTACGCAAGCAAACGATCCAAACAGATTTCCCGCTGATCGTACACGAGACACTGCCGAACGCTTGGCAGGAGTGGGCTCGAGCGACTGGGTTCCAGCTGCCAGAGCGGCAAAAAGTCACTCGCCTCGAATCGATGATCGCTGTGTTGCGCGCCACGCAAAAGGGTCTCGGCGCCGCGCTGGTGCCGGTTCCGATGGGCGAGCTTTGGTTCACCGAAGGCAGTGTCGTGCGATTGTTCGACGCTGAATATGAGTCGAGCAGCGCCTACTATCTAGTCTGGCGAGAGGAGCGCGGCAAAGATGATGCGATCGATCTATTCCGGCGATGGGTATTAGATACATTCGCCGAAGACTGCTGAATTTTTTTCATCTTAAGGCTGAGTTCTATCCGTTTGTCGTCATCGGGATAGGGTCCTAATCTGTCATCACGCGCACAGGTCAGCGCGGACGCAGGCGCCCCGTTTCGAGCGCGAGGACTTAACCATGAAGCAGTTGCAACGATCTCAACGGAACCCGTTCGCTTTCAGCACGCGCGGATATCGCGCAGTGGTCGGTCTGACACCATACGTCATTATGACTGATCGCTTGCGACCGTCACCTAATCGTGACACAGACGGGAAATCCGCGTCGCTATTGGGTACACGCGGCGATGTGCAAACCCGCACTGATTCGCCTTGTCTCGACGGCGTCTAATCTGACGCTGAACATAAACTGTGCGATCGCCTCGCAAAATTGACAACGCTGTCAATTATTGATACCAATACGCTTCGGAGCAGCACAACACTGCTCTGATGCAGCGTATCAAGCCTCGGGGGTGGCCATGAGTTTTCAAAGACGCGCGTCGCGTACCGCGACGTTGGGGGTAGTTTTCGTCGGTGTTCTGACGGCGTGTTCCGACAACCGCCCGGATCAGCTGGCTGACGTGAACGCGGTACCACCGATCAGTGTCGCGCCTCAGTCAAACGTCAACAGCGCCAACCCAAGTCTCACCACTTTCGTCAACGATCAGGTGTCACCTGGCGATACGCTGACGCTGGTTTTTGAAGACGACTTCGATGGGGCGGCCCTTGATCCTGCTACCTGGTTTTTCGAAACAGGGGACGGCTCGGAGTACGGTATTCCGGGCTGGGGAAACAACGAGCTTCAGTATTATCTGCCTGACAGCGCGCAGCTCGAGGACGGGCTTCTCAAAATCACCGCACGTGAAGAAGACGTTGGCGCTTTTCGCTACACGTCCGCAAGAATTAATACGCGGGATCGCATCGCTGTCCGCTACGGGCGGATCGAGGCGCGAATGAAACTGCCAGGTGGGCAGGGCTTGTGGCCTGCCTTCTGGATGTTGGCGCAAAACAGCCCTTATGGCACATGGGCGGCATCTGGTGAAATCGACATTATGGAAGCCGTTAACCTGGGCGCAGCCGGTGGCAATCGCGTGCTCGGTACGATCCACTACGGCGGGGAATTTCCCGATAACGTGTTTACCGGCGGCAATTACACTGTGCCAGCCGATCCGCAAACCGAGTTTCATGTGTATGCCGTTGAATGGGATGCCACAGAGATTCGTTGGTATGTCGATGACACGCTTTATCTGACACAGAATTCATGGTCCTCAACGGGGGGAGCGTTTCCCGCACCGTTCGATCAGGACTTCTATCTCATCTTCAATGTAGCTGTCGGCGGCAATCTGCCGGGAGCACCAAATACAACAACCGTGTTCCCTGTGACGATGGAGATCGACTGGGTGCGCGTGTATTCCGGGGAGCCATAGCGCAGGCTACGGCATCACGATAAGCGGAGCTTATCGCTCGCGCCAATGGGGTTGGCGCACGGGGCAAGACCATCTGACCGGGGGGCAGATCGGGATGACACAACAATACAACATCGTGGCGGCGCGACATCCGAGCGTCAGCCGCATTTCCTTTTCTTCTTTTTGCAGAGACGTGATGCCATGCACGCAATAAAACTCATGCGCTTGCCAAAAGCGTTCATCAGTGTAATTTCCTGTTTCGCTATCGCCGGTTGCTTCGGTACCGGTGATGGTCCGGAGCGCATCGCGGGTACACCAGCACCGCCACCACCGCCGTCACAATGTGATCCGGCGGCGGTTGCGCCGGATGGATCGCCATTTCCAATTTTCTTCGAGAACCTCGCGGCATCCTACGACTTCGGTATGGACGCAGGTTTTGGTGGCGGTGCCACGTCTGTTCAGGAAAACGCGGAGTGCAGCACCGATAATCCCTCGCCGCAGGTCGCGCTGGTGCAGAAGTTTGCCGCCGAACCTTTCGGAGGGAGTACACTGACCTTGCCTCAGGCCGTTGACTTTACGGCTGGCGAAGCATTCACGATGCAGGTATGGGCGTCGCGCTCTGTGCCAGTGACATTCAAGTTTGAAGACGCTGTCAGCGGCGATCCGGCCAACGGTATTGAGCGTGTCGAAACGCATTCCGGCGACGGCGAATGGCAAACACTATGCTTTGACTTTTCCGGCGCGACGGGCGGCTTCTCGTCCAGTGCCATCACGTTTATCTTTGATAATGGTGTGGTCGGGGACGCCGGTGGCGATCCTGACAACTGGACGTTCTACATGGACGCGATCGAGCAAGTCGATGTCTGTCCGGGCGCGCCAACGACAACGTTGCCAGTCGATTTTGAAGGTGACCCCGCAACGTACGACTTTGGCGCGGATGGCGGCTTCGGCGGTGGTGCAGCCGAGGTGATCGCGAATCCCGATCAAAGCGGAACCAACACAACGGCGCAAACAGCGCGCATGCGCAAGTTTGCTGGAGAAGTATTCGGTGGCAGCACGCTATCGCTTGCTGGCAATGTTGATTTCACGGCAGGGCAAGCATTCACGATGCAGGTCTGGTCACCGCGCCCGGTGCCGGTGCTCTTCAAGTGGGAGGATGCGATCAGTGGCGATCCCGCGAATGGTGTAGAGCGCAGCGAGGACCATGGCGGCGGCAGCACCTGGGAGGAACTGTGTTTTGATTTCTCAGGCTCGCTCGACGCTCTGACCAGCAGCTCGATCACATTCATCTTTGACAATGGCGTTGCCGGTAATGCTGACGCCGATCCCGATAACTGGACATTCTATTTTGAGGAGATCCAGCAAGTTGCGAATTGTAGTGGTGGTGCACCAACAGCACCGTTCGCGACGTTGACCTTCGATGACACAGCGCTGACCTATGCATTACGTGGTTTCGGCGGTGCTGAGGATTCGAGTGTGGTAGCCGATCCGGACGATGCTGGCAACAACGTCGTGCGAATCAACCGCGCTGATAATGCGGCCACCTTCGCGGGTACCGTCGTATCGACCTTAGCCAACGAGTCATCTGGCGTCATTCCACTCGATGCGACGACAACGACCATGACGATGCGAGTACGTGCACCAGCCGCGGGCCTCCCGATTCGACTGAAAATCGAAAATTCCGGAGACGATGGCATCTCGGTGGAAACTGAGGTTCTGACAACAGCCGTCGACACCTGGGAAACGCTGACCTTTGACTTTACGAACCAGGTGGACGGTACCGCAGCATTCGACGCAACGGCAGTCTACGACAAGATTGCTATCTTCCCGAATTTCGGTGCCGAAGGGTCCGCAGTCGGCGCGCAGACGTTCTACTTTGACGACATCGCCGTTGGCGCTGCGCCACCACCACCGGCGTTTGAGACACTGACATTCGACGATATGGCTTTGACTTATACATTGCGGGGCTTTGGCGGTGCCGAAGATTCGTCGGTGCAGCCGGATCCCGATGATGCCGGCAACAACACGGTCCGCATTAACCGCGCCGATAACGCAGCGACATTTGCAGGTACGGTTGTATCCACGTTTGCGAACGAGTCATCAGGGGTGATTCCGCTCGATGCCATGAACACGCAGATGAGTATGCGGGTTCGTGCGCCGGCAATGGGGATTCCCATCCGCCTGAAGATAGAAAACTCCGGAAACGACGGCATTTCGGTTGAGACCGAAGTGATGACTACCGCCGCCGATACCTGGGAAACGCTGACATTCGACTTCACGAATCAAGTGGACGGCACCGCGGTTTTCGATGCGAATGCGGTCTACGACAAGATCGCGATCTTCCCGAACTTCGGTGCAGAGGGGTCCGCCGTTGGCGCTCAGACCTACTATTTTGACGATATCGCGGTCGGCGCTGGTGGCGGGGGCAATACCTCCGCTGGCGACTTTGAAACCGGCATGGCCACCTTCAACGATTTCGAAGGCGGCGCCGCGACGGTGATTGCGAACCCGGACATGAGTGGCATCAATACCAGCGCGCAGGTCGGCCAAATGCAGAAGTTTGCAGGGGCCACCTTCGGCGGCAGCACGCTGCAATTGCCAACCCCGGTGGCGCTCGCTGCCGGTGACTCGTACCTGATGAAGGTGCGGTCGCAGCGTCCGGTTGATGTCTTGCTCAAGCTCGAATCGCAAGGCGACGAACGCACTGCGACACACAGCGGCAGTGGCACGTGGGAAGAGTTGTGCTTTGACTTCACGGACGTGACTGTCGCCGAAATCACCGGTATCACGCTGATATTTGACAACGGTACGGTGGGCGATGCAGCGAATGATCCAGATAACTGGACCTTCCAGTTCGACGATATCGTGCAAACAAGCGACCCTTGTCCGGCACCGCCAGCGCCAATGTTTGAGACCATCACATTCGACGATCCCGACACCACTTACACGTTGACTGATTTTGGTGGCAACGGATCAACGATTACCAATGATCCGGAGGGTGGCATGAACATGGTCGTGCAGGCAGTTCGGTCCGCTGGTGCAGAAGTCTTCGCCGGTACAACCGTCTCGACACTGCCGGGCGATCAAATCATCCAGCCGATCGATGCAGACAATCTTGTGATGCAGGCGCGAGTGTATTCGCCGGTTGCGGGTGTGACGGTACGATTGAAGATCGAGGACGCAGAGAATAACGCGATCTTCATCGAGACCGATACGACCACCGGTGCGGTGAATACCTGGGAGACGTTGACGTTCGATCTTGGCAATCCGGTTAATGGCACGTTCGATGCTGCCAACACCTACAACCGGATTTCGATCTTCTTCAACTTTGGTGCCACCGGTGCGGATGCTGGCGAGCAGATTTACTTCTTCGATGATCTTGGTTTGGCGCCACCACCACCGGTATTTGAGACCATCACGTTCGACGATGCCGCGATCACGTACTCACTGGTCGACTTTGGAGGCAACGCGTCGAGCATCGTCGCTGACCCGACGGATGCGGCCAACATGGTGGCGCAGGCGATAAAATCGGACAGCGCACAAGTGTGGGCAGGAACCACGGTTTCGACTCTGCCAGGCGATCAGATTGTCCAGCCGATCGATGCCGACAACCTGGTTATGTCGGTGCGCGTGTATTCGCCGATCGCCGGTGCAACCATACGCTTGAAAGTGGAGGATGCTAGCAATCCTGGCATCTTCATTGAGACCGATACGATGACCACTGCCGTGGATACTTGGGAGACGCTGAGTTTTGACTTTGGTAACCCAGCTGGCGGTATGTTTGACGCGGCCAACACCTACAACCGTATCTCGATCTTCTTCAACTTCGGGGTTGATGGCGCAACGGCCGGCGAACTCACGTTCCTGTTTGATGACATCGCTGTCGGTGGTGGTAACACCGGTGGCGGGGGAGCGCCGGGAGAGCTCGCCGTGAATGGCAGTTTTGAGTCGGGCGACTTTACCGGTTGGACAATCTTCGAAAACAACGGTTCGGCGACGGTCGTCGATACCGATGCTAACGACGGTATGTTCTCGGCGCGCGGTGTCGCCGCTCGGAATCAAAACCCTACGTTCAAGCAGGAGTTTCTGGCGGTCGGCACAGTCACTCCGGGTCAGTCGGTCACGGTCTCGTTTGATATGCGCGGCTCTGCGGGTGCTGGCGGTGTGATCTTCCCCGAGTTGTTCTCGGAGGCCGCAGTTGGTGCAACCAATGAGATTTTGGAAACAATCGCAGTACCGCCTGCAGACTGGACGACGTTCAGTTATACGACGACCACCGGTGCCGATGTGACACGCGGCATTACGTTCCAGATTGGTGTGGTGTGCGGCGATGTTCCGGGTTGCTTCGCCGATGTGTTTATCGACAACGTCAGCATCACACTGAATTAAGTGGTGAAAACAATGGGTAAAAAAATGAATGACAAAGTGCTCACCGCGACACGTTGCGGCGGTATGGACGGGGTGGTCAAGTTTGCGATGCTGGTCATCGCTGCTGTGGCGCTGGCGATGCCGGCCATCAGTCACGCTCAGGTGGATCGTGTCACCACTTACAAAGATGAGAACGGCTGGAAGCTGCAAGTCAATGGTGAAGACTTCTACGTCAAAGGGGTCGTATGGGGTTATACGCCGCGCGGACAGAACTACACCTATAACCTCTGGGATAAAGGCGACGATCATATTCGCCAAGTGCTGGACTATGACTTTGGTCTGATGAAAGCGGCCGGCGTCAATGCGATCCGCAGTTTCGCCATGATCCCACCGAAGTGGGTGACTTACATCTATCGAGAGCACGGCATCATGTCGGTGATTAACCCACTGATGGGTCGCTACGGTTACACCATTGGCGGACGTTGGGTGCCATTCACCGATTACTCGGACCCGCTGACACGCGCGACACTGCTGAAAGACTCGCTGGAAATTGTCGATCGCTATAAGGATGTGCCGGGCGTTTTGATGTTTGCGTTCGGTAACGAGAGTAACTACGGCCTGTCGTGGTCCAGCTTTGAGATCGAGAACCTGCCAGAAGGCGAGCAGAACACCGCCAAGGCGCGTTTCCTGTACAGCCTTTTTGAAGAGGTAGTCGCGGGCGGAAAGCGCATCGCGCCGAATCATCCGTTTTCGATTGTCAACGGCGATATCCAATACATCGACTTGATTGAGGAGCTCGTGCCATCGCTCGATATCCTTGGCAGCAACGTTTATCGCGGACGCAGCTTCACCAGCTTGTGGTCTGAAGTCGATGACAAACTCGATTTGCCGGTGGTCTTCTTTGAATTTGGTAGCGATGCCTACAACGCCCGCGAGTTGCAGGAAGATCAGGGTGCACAAGCTTCAGTGCTAAAAGACCAATGGCAGGAGATGTACAACAAATCCTATGGCAACGGCGAGGAAGGCAACGCGATCGGTGGTTTTGTATTCGAATGGCGCGACGAATGGTGGAAATACCTTCAGGAAGAAAACCTCGATACTCAGGACAACAACGCGTCCTGGTCCAACGAGGCTTACCAGTTCGACTGGGCGCCCGGCAAAAACAATATGAACGAGGAGTGGTTTGGGATCACCGCTTTGGGTCCGGCCAACTCGGATGGTGTCTATACAGCCCGCCCTCGAACCGCTTACGACGTGTTAGCGGAAATCTGGAGCATGGATCCCTACATGCTCAAGAAAAATGTCATGAATGCCGGCATTGCAGATATCAATATGGACTACATGAACCTCAAAGGTGAAGTCCGTCTATTGAAAGAGGACTCTCGCGAGCAGTCAGCTGCGTTGTCTTTTACCGGCGGTCAGTTGCGAACACAGTTCGTCACTAAAGGTACCGAGCAGGACATTCGTATCGATGGCGAGAACGGTGCGGAGTTCGAAAGTGGCCAGATGATTTTCCTGGACTTTGGTTTCAAGCCCAATGAGAAACTGGAAGGTCAGTTCAGCATCAACGTGCTCGGTCGCGTTGCCGATCTTGAGCCGTTGGAAATCCAATACGGTCGCCGCGGACTGCCCATCGTCGTACAAACCGAAGACGATGCGGGCCAGATCATCGATACCAATGTTGTCGGTACGCAAGTCTTCAACGACCGCGAACGTGTCGAGATTTATGATTTCGAGGCTACCTATCAAGGTGAGAATTTCGACATAACGGCCTTCTATCACACGCCGCGTTATCACTATAAATACGAAGGTGATTTCTTCGGTCTTATCCGTGAAGCGACAGATATCGATGGTATCGATATCTGGAATGGCAAAGCGCCGGAAGGTGTGGAGTTCGTCGGTAAAGGCAAGTTTGATGGGCTCACGGTCATTGCAGGCCCTGAGGTTTACTGGGGAGCTAACCCGAAAGCCATCGTCAAGTATGACTTCGAAACCGGTCCAGTCGACTGGACGGTGATCCACTCCGAAGACATCGCGCGTTTGGGTCAGGCAACCGGTGCCGCCGGCGCAACCGTTCGACAGACTCGTCAGACGACTCTTTACGCTGAGACCAATATTGCCGAAGGCGTCAAGCTCGAAGTTGGCGGCATCATCTCCGCACCAGAACGGATCGATGAGATTTATGATCGCTTCGACGATGGCAATATCTTCGTGGACCAAATTGACTTTGAAGACACACTGGGGCTCAAGGCGAAACTGTCGTTCCCACTCTTCGGCACGCTATCTTATGTCGCCGGTGAGTATGCGGGCCTTGTCGCCGAAGGCGGCAACGCACTGCGTGAGTTCGGAACTCGCTTGCCATACAGCGGCCTCGGCAACAAGCAAGTGTTTGAAGCGGGCTCGATGATCAACTTCGGCAACTGGATGGCATTCCCGAGAATCTTCTATCGTGACAACCTCGTGCACGCGAACCCATTCGTCGAGAGTTCCATTCAGGCTGGGGGTATTCTCAACCCAGGCATTCTCCCACGCGATCGGGATAGCGATCCGTTTGCAGTACTCGACAACCGGGAAGCACGTGCAGCCGAGCTGTTTATCACCTACGACCCGACCGGTGCGACACCGTTCTACCAGTGGGACAACGACTGGCGTGAAGACGCTGGGTTCGCGTTCAATGTCGGAGCGAACTACACGAGCTATCCGACAGCAACCGACGCAAACCTGTTTTTCTTCCCGGAAGAAAGTATCAACGCCTCGTTTGGTCGCGGTTTGCCAGCTGAAGATGTGTGGACGGTGTCTAGCCGAATGGTGTTTAACCCGAGTCCGACATCACGATATATCGCCACCGTTATTCGTGGCTTCAATCAGTCGACCGGTGATCCGGAGGGCGGCACACGCGATTACTACGAGCTTCACGGTAAGGCGGTCTGGCATGGTAAGCATGTGCTCTCTACTTACTTCAAGAAGGATGCGTGGGGTCCCTACGACTTCCATCGCCAGTTTAACGTGACGTTCCCCGAACAATACAAGCTCGACTACACCATGATTCTTGACCAGGGGCTGGACGAGCGTTTCGCGACACAGATTGGTATTCGTGGTTTGCTGCGAACCAATGACGAAAACTCACCGGATGACGAGTTCCTGAATGGTGACAACGACTACATCTTCCAAGTTGTTGCCTATTTCACGCTGAACTTCTGATCGGGACGGTACGATGATGAGGACTCAACTAATGCAATCTTTAGCACACTTCTCCGCCGCGTCCCGCCGAGCAAGGCGGGCCATGATCGCCGGTCTTGCCGTCGCCACGATGACGATTGTCGGCTGTGGCAGCGGTGCCGAGCCGGACGAGAATGACGGTCAACTGTTTAACCAGGTGTTCCTGCCGACTGATACGCTGCTCAACCTCGCGTGCGCAGATGTTGGTCTGTATCTGGAGTCCTGCGTGCTTGGCGATCCCGAGAACCCGTTCGTCACGGTGTCGATTCCCGAGTTTGACCCAAACAACCCGGATGGTCGTACCAAGTTCGATCTTGCAGCAGAGTTGCCGGCCGGGCCAACGGGCGCGAAGGCTCGCTTCTACCTGTGGGCCACGGCACTCGCGAGACGCCCCTCCGGTGAGAACCAGTATTTCACCGCGTTGGCGTTGCACGAGCTATTCGATGCCAATAGCGATCCGCTGATTCAGACACAAGCGCTGCGTGCGTATCGGTCGGTATTGGATCACTTTTTCGATTCGGTCGTGTTCTTCAGCTGCTGCGCCGACCTCGACCCTGATGGCAATCCGATTCCCTTCTCGGTCCGACTTGCCGAGTTGACCGCCGACAATATCTACCGCACTGGTGCGACAGGATTTGCGCGTCTCGTACCGGGTAACGAACTGCTGGCATTGTCTCAGTTGGCCGAGTGGGGCTACACATATCGGCCGGCGACACCGCCGGATTTCACCGACGGTCTCGTGTTTGGGCCGGGCGACTAGTCGTTCGAGCTTGAGTGAGTCGCGTATGAACCTGCCGACTCGCTTACTTTTGGGGCTTGGTCTGTGCGTTTGTCTGATGGGGGCGGCACGCACGGATCAGGCCCCGTCTCATGTCAGCGCGGAACGGACCGAATCCGGTTGGCAGCTACGCCGCAACGGTGATATCTACGTTGTCAAAGGTGCGGGTGGCGACCAGTCGCTACAGGCGCTGAAAGACGCGGGTGGCAACTCGATCCGTCTGTGGGATTACGCCGATGCCGGTCCAATCATGGACGAGGCGCACCGCCTTGGGTTGACCGTGACGCTCGGCATCTGGTTAGGTCACGAGCGTCACGGCTTTGACTACAGCGATGACGCGCAAGTGGCAGCTCAACTCGAGCGCGTGCGCCAGGCCGTCCTCACCTATCGCGATCATCCGGCGCTACTCATCTGGGGGCTTGGCAACGAAATGGAAGGTTTCGCTGACGGCGATAACCCGGCCATCTGGGAGGCCGTCAACGAAGCAGCAGAACTCGTGAAATCGCTCGATCCACATCACCCGACGATGACGGTGACAGCGGACATCGGTGGCGAACGTATTCGCTTCGTGCACGAGTTCTGCGATGCCATCGATATCCACGGCATCAATTCCTACGGCGGCGCGCCGAGCCTGCCTGCCCGGCTCGAGAAAGCGGGGGCTCACAAGCCCTACCTGATTACCGAGTTCGGGCCCAATGGCGCCTGGGAAGTGCCGTTGACCGACTGGGGTGCGCCGCTCGAGCCGACAAGCAATGAAAAGGCAGCGTCCTATGCAACAACCTATCGCGCCAACGAGGCCGATAGCAACACGCCGTCGCTCGGCAGTTACGCGTTTGCCTGGGGCTCGAAAATCGAGATCACCGATACATGGATCGGCATGTTTTTGCGCGATGGTAGTCGGCTAGCGGCTGTCGACACGATGCAACAACTGTGGTCCGGTCAGGCCCCGGATAATCGGGCGCCCGAGTTATCGCGTATTGATCTCGGTAGCAGCAGTCGCTTTGAGCCTGGTGACGTCATCACGGCGCGTACCACCGCGAGTGACCCTGACGACGATACCGTGACAGTACGTTGGCGATTGCTGCCGGAGTCGGGCGAGCTCGTGACCGGTGGTGATGCAAGAGCGATCCCACCGCCAATAGAGGTTTCGATCAAATCTGAGGGCGACGGTGCGGCGCAGGTCGAACTCCCGGACACGCCTGGCAATTATCGACTGTATGCGACGGCGTACGACGGCCAAGGCAATGCGGCGACAGCTAATGTGCCATTGCAGGTGCTCGGTGAGCCGCGCACCTATTTTCCGCTATCGGTATACCACGAAGATCTGGCGGGTATGCCGTGGGTGCCTTCGGGATGGATGGGTGATACCGATGCATTGACGCTAACGGACAGCAACGCTGCTTACGACGGCGAGCGCGCCATACAGATTCGGTTCGCCGGTCGCGCATGGGCAGGTATTGCGTGGCAGCACCCGGCGAACGATTGGGGTGATCAGCCCGGCGGGTTTGATTTGACGGGCGCCAAGCGCCTCGAGCTCTGGGCCCGCGGTGAGTATGGCGGTGAGCGAGTCACTTTCGGCGTTGGGCTGTTGGAGGATGATGTCGCTTACCCTGATAGCGGCAAACGACAAACCAAGTCCATTGAGTTGAGCGATCAATGGCGGCGCTACGAAGTATCTTTGCGAGGACTCGACTTGTCGCGCATCAAAACAGGTTTCGTGGTGACGTTGACCGGTCGGCAAACGGCCGTGACGATTTATCTCGATCGGATTCGGTTTACTCGCTAACCGGGCCCGTCGATTCACGTATCTGCAAGGCCGCTGGTATCGTCTCGAGTACCGTACGTTCACCTTTGATGTTGCCGGTTAGCATCGTGACAGCTGACTCGGCCATGCGCGCCAGGGGCTGGCGTATCGTGGTCAAATTCGGATCAAGCTGACGGGCGAGGATGATGTCATCAAACCCCGCGACAGACAGATCATGCGGCACGCTGAGCCCCAATTTCCCCGCGGTGCGCAGGATGCCGGCGGCCATGTCGTCGTTCGCGGCAAAAATGGCGGTGGGTCGAAGCTTGCGCTCCAACAGTAGCTGAGCTTGCGCGGCACCCGTTGCAAACGCGTTGTCGCCATCGCGAACTAGGCGCGTCTCTACTTTCAATCCGTTGCGTTGCATGCCGGCCACGAAACCATCAAATCGATGGCGGACTGCTTCGTGGTCAGGGTCACCTTTGATAAACGCAATGCGTCGGTGTCCCAGTGATGCGAGATGGTCGACCATCTGTGCGCTGGCTTCTCTGTCGTTCGTCAGCACACAAGGCTGATTGCGCACGGGTTTGCCGGGCGATACGCGCACAAACGGTGTACCGGTCGCTTGTACCGCTCGCACAATTTTTTGCATGTTGGATAGCGGTGCGGCTAACACGACCCCCGCCAAACGAGTATCCCGGATGAACGCGCGCAGCTCGCTCGCGACCGTACGCTGGCGAAAGTCGCAGGGGTGAATCAGCAATTCATGCATAGAGGCACGGCAGGCGCGTAGTGCGCCCTCTTGCAGACGAATGATGTAGCCGGAACTCGGTAGTTCATACGCTGCCGGATCATCGTAGACGAGGCCGATCAGGTGCGATTTCTGGCTCGCAAGATTGCGTGCTGACTGATCCGGACGGTAGTTGAGCTCGTTAACCGCCTGCTCGACGCGCACGCGGGTTGCATCGCGAACATTAGGTTCTCGATTGATGACCCGTGACACGGTCTTGATCGAAACGCCAGCGCGTTGCGCGACTTCAAAAATAGTGACTTTCGCGGTATCCACGCGACCTTCTTAGCTGTTGTGACATCCCCCATCTCCATTAAAGAGGAGCGGTGGCAGCGCTGTCAATGGCTCAGCTTGATTCGCCAAGATTCATGTGTACTTTGGTTGTCCGTCTTTGTCCCACAGACCCCAATAAGCGCCGACATCACCTTCGTCAGCCACTTTCCAGGCTTCGTCGAATGCGGAGAAATAGAAGACCGGTATCTGTTCTTCTTCGGCCCACTTGAAGGTGTTCAGTAAGTATCTAATGGCGGCTTCTTCTGAAGGTATCGCACCGTCGGTGGCTGAGCCGATATTCGGCCAGCCTGTCTCGCTGATGATAACGGGTTTACCATTCGCGACCGCCTGCGCACGCCGATACATCTCTTTCATGTAGAGCAGCGCATGAGGCTCAGGGCAGCCTTCCCAAAACGGGTAGCAATTGGCCAGGATAATGTCACATGCTGCGGTGATACGAGGATGGTCCTCGAACTCGAAGTACGCATCGACATAGCCAACTGGCACGTTGGGGCACGCCGCACGCACGGTCTCGATATGTGCGACCAGCTCGTCTTCTGACAACTCTCCGCGTAACAAGACTTCGTTACCGACGGCTACAATATCCGCGTGGCCACTACGCGCCACAGAAATCGCGTTGTTCAGCTCTTTCTCATTGTGCGCCTTGTCATCGTCGAGCCAGACTCCGACGAGCGTCTTCAAACCTTCCGCGTGCGCGATGGCCGGAATCTGTTCGTGTCCGTCTGTACAGGAGAAGGTTCGAATCCACTGTACGTGCGGCTTGATGATGGCGAGTCGCTCTTGAATCTGCGCCCCACCAAGTTCCGTCCCTGGGCCCTGACCTTCGGTGTAAGGGCTGAACGACAGGCCGTGTATTCCGCCATCCAACAGGTCTTTCACCAGTCGACGCAGGTCGTCGATGCGGTGTCCGGTGAAATCAATACCGGCTAAAGATAGTTTGCGTTGATATAAATTCGACATCGGACTTACTCGGTAAACACGTCTCGTTGGGTTTGCGTCGTCCTAACGGACTAGTCGAACAATTGCTGTCGCGAGATTTGCAAAGACAACTGTTGAATAGCGCCACTGCGTCGCAGGATCGCGGTACTGTCCTCGACGGACAATTCAGCGTTGTCGCCGATCTCCACGTCGCCATTACAACGAACCACGGTCCGCGCCTGAGTGACGCGATCGACGAGCGTGTAGACCACCGGTACTTGGCACCACGTGAATGCCAGTGAATGGGCTGGCAGCGCTACCGTTTGCCAACTCCCGTGAACATCGGTAAATCGAAATTCTGTCGCGTGCTCGCAGAACTCCTGTGTGCGTAACAGAGAAGGCCGGAACGATAGTCGCCCAGCCTTGACGTCAGCGCCCAGTTCACCGAATCGCGTAATGATCTCTTCCTTCACCTGACCGGTCATACCAGGCTGTTGCGCGCCGCTGTGCCCGGGTGTGTGCGAATACGGGTCGGTTGGGAAGGCACCGTATTCGGCGGGCGTTTTGTTGAAGCCGATGCCAGCGCGAACGCGGTAATACAGCGTACCCAGCTGTTTGACGTAGGCTGCACTGGCGCCACTAGACTGCGCGGTGTTGTAGACCTCTTGAACAGCCAAAAGGAGTTTCGACACCATGTGCCAATAGATACAGCCGAGACCCTCGAAGCCAAACATCGTTCCGGAACGACCTGTAAACGAGCGATGGTCAAACACCGCTTCGTACAGGGCCATAATTCTGTCTCGCGCGGATGTCAGTGGGTCGCCGTAGTCCACACCGAGAAGATCGATGCGTTCGTTGAGTGCGCCGGTGTTTTGCAGATCAGCATTGAACCGATAGTGACCGTCGCAGTCTTGCTGAATCAGTCGGTGGTCGCCGTTGTTCAACATTTCCGCTAACAGCGGGATTTCCGCTGCGGCACTGGCTGGGATTCGGTTTCGTTCCAGAAAGCTCGGCAAAGCGCGGTCCGGATACAACATGAATGATTGTTGATCGGCTCGATAGACCGGGCTCGCGAACAAGGCCTCAAGAACTTTAACCGCTTCACGTGGTGTGACTGCGCCGGAGCTTAACGCCGCTACCTGACCCTCGAGCATCGGGTACAAGCTATCAACAGAAGCACGAGACCCCTGCCGCTGCAGAATGTTGTACGCGTGATACATGCCATCGGCGCGCCGGTTGCTTTCGATGCAATGGTCAATCACCACCAGCGTGTCTGACAGTAGGCCGCTTACCTCGCGAATGTCGACCATCGTCTGTCCGGAGAAAGCAGGCTCGTCGTAGACGCGCAGTCGGTAGTTTGCGGCAGCTTGCCCAAGATCCGTCATCAGGGCTGCGCGTTGTTCTGGTGTGACGTCACCACTGGCAATGCAACGGGCACAAGCTGCGATACTATCGCGTGTTTCCATCAACCAGTCGGCAACCTCGCGCGACAAGCTGACACTCTCCGGAAGCTCTGCAAACAGCGTGTCGATGAAGGTGATGTAACGGCGCAGATAGTACAGCGTGACCATCGACAAGCCGTGGCCTACCAGTGCATTGTTGGCGTCATTCCATTCCGGTCGCTGTGTGTTCAGCCAGATACCGCCATCTACAACAAGATTGCCGAGTTTGGCGAGCAATGGCACCAGCAGTTTTTCCGTCAGCGTGACGAGATAGACGTCTTCTTGCTGGTTCCAAACCAGCTTGCCATCGGCGCCGCGGGCTGCGACGCGCGACTCGATGCGCTCGGCAAGTGCGTTGTCGTAGTCGACAGTGTTTTTCGGATCCGCGACGATCGATTCGAAGTCCCGGATTCTGTACGGGACGTTGGCATAGCAAAAAATCGATTTCTGCAGCAGAGAGGTCAGCGTCTCAGGATGAAACTTCTGCGATAACTCCAACAGTTTCTGGAGATAAATGATCTGGTGATCACCCCAATAGCCGATATAACTCCACGGATCATCGGGCTCTTCGACTTCCCAGTCGATGCCCTCACTCGTTATACGATAGGGGTTGTAGCCGTCAACGGTCGATGCGTTGACGAACTTCGCGATCATACTCTCGACAAAGCCCGGGAAACTGTAAACCAATGCTTCCCAGTTCTGGAAGACATCCCGCCAGTTGCCCTGATACGCCAGCAATGGATCACCGTTTTCTTTTCGTAGCTCGATAGCGAACTGATTCCACGGGCGGCTCGGGTCGCCATGACGACGACCGAAGCGTATTGGCAGGTATTCCCGACACAAGCGCAACAGCTGGCGGTCACCGTTCTGCTCGGCCTGTGTGAGCAACTGTCCAAGGTTGATATGCGCGGGTAGCGTATCAAACCAGTTTGCCTGCGAGTTGGCGAGTCGGCGATCAAAAACGCTGAGTGCGTGACGCAATTCATCGCGAGCGATCTGGTAATTATGGTCGACGATGCCGCCACGCAATACGTTGAAGAGTACGTTCGCGTAGTGGTGGACGCTGACCTGTTCTTCGGCTGTTTTCTGGAACGCATCGCTGCTACCCAGCAGGCGCGCGAGCGCATCACTGCCCGTTGCTATATCGGTGTCGATCGCCGCCTGCAAGTCGTCGCCCGATGACAACGCGGACATTAGCGCAGCAATGTCTGCCTGGTCTTTTTCCAGATCGGCGACAAACTGCCATTCGTGGGTCTCGTGCCGGTCCAGTGATGCATCGAAGCGAGCCAGGTAAGCCCCGCGCGTGCCGCGTGTCATTGTGGCCTTGTCAATGTGTCCGCCTTGGCGAAAAGTCTCGACCGAGGCGGCTGACAGCGAAACGTCGACATCTTTCAAGCCGAGCGAAAAGCAGTAGTTGGCGCGCAGAGATTCACACGGCTCTGCGCGATCAGTAATGCCGGAGTAGAGCGTATAACAGGCGAGGCCGCTGGCCGGGTCGAGTTCGGTCCATTTGTAGGCATCGACCAGATTACTCGTGTTGGTTTGGGCAAACCGTGGTGTGCCGGCAGGCAGGATGTTCACCAGGCCATCCAGCACTTCCAGGTGCGTCGCACTACTGCCAAAATTCTGCAGTTCGCAACGCCGCACAAAGCCGAAGCGCTCGCTGAACATCCATCGATAGCGAAAGCGCAGCTTCAACTCGTGATGGGTTTCCTCGAAACACAACTGATTACCGAGCGTGTTCTTGTACAAGGTACGGCTGGCGATGGCCGGTGTGCGCATCGCACCGAAAGGCTCCCAAACCTGCTCGCGACCTTGTGCATCGACAACGCGAATCAAGGTAACGCAACCCGCGTCGCCGCGACTATCGTGAATCTTGTCGACAGTGACGTACGGGAACAATGCGTGATCCGGCGATACGCGGCCCGCCGTCAGCGCACCGTTCGACGATACGAAAAGCCAGTGGTCCGAGTGCGATACGACGCTGATAAAAAAGTCCGCCATCTCATCAACATTGGCGATCGCATAAAAGCGCTCGCCATCGATGTCGGTGAAGTAGCCGCGAACCTGTTGATCCGCTTTTTCGAAGATTTGCTGCTCTGTTGTGGCCATAGGTGTTGTCCCTGACGTCGGCATGCGCCGTGACCCCCTCACGGCAACAGTCCAAGCTTCAGATCGGTCTGAAATGGTAAGGCGACTTGTGTCGGCGTTGTCCAAGCGATGTGGACCGACACTGCCATACTAGACAAAACATGCGCAGACTCTGCGCATGTTGAAACCCCAGAAGTCTTAGAATCATAGCGCAAACGGCAATCGTTTGACAGCGCTGTCAAACGTTTTGACATAGTCACAATGCGGTCTACAAGCGATGGCCAGGCGGCCGAGCGAATACGGCAGAAGTAGGGGCGTTTCAGAAGAACTGATCGACTGCGATAATCCGCGTCAACACCTGCTTTTGTCCAGCCACTATGGTCGTCCACGACACGACAGCGCGCCCGTCCTGGACGACCAGCTGCGGAAACCCGGAACGACGCGCGGCGTCCATCGGTGCGATGATCCGGCGCGGCGAGAGCGTACCGTCCTGGCTAATACGCTGCGCGAGCAGCGCCGTGTCCCCATCGTCCGTTCGACCGATCCAGCTGACCAGGTAGTCTTCGTTCGGTAAATACGCGACATCTACCCGACCGATTGGTCCCGCGTCGTCCAGGATCGTGGTGGGCGCGAATCGTTGACCACCATCTTGCGAGTGACTCGTGCGCACAGTGGGGCTACCACCGGCTTCCGTGTACCAGGCGACCGCCACGTGCTGTGCCTGGCTGTCGATCGCCGGGCCATTGACCGGGCAGCCGTCGATCATCCATTGCTCGTCATTGACGGGCTGTGGAGCTCGCCAGCGCCCATCGCGTCTCGCGCTAAAAAACGTGTCGCGGATCTCTGTATCGCTGCGATCTCGATAGACTGCGAGCGGCTGGTCATCGATCAGCGTCACGTCTGTCTGACAGCAGTCGCATACGCGCGTATCGATCACCGCTTCTTCGCTCAATGTTCCATCGCTCGCGATATGTGCGTGTCGCAGCGTCATGGCGCCCGACATGGCGCCGTGGTCATGGCCATGATCACGGCTGTTGGTTTCCCGCCCGTCCAACCAAATTGCGCCGACGCCATCGGTAGTCGGATACAGACTGACGAAGCCGTGCTCGGTCGGCGTACCGTCTCGGTGCGGAGTGATCGGCGCAGACCACTGTTGGCCGCCGTCCGTCGAGAGCGCGATTGCGATATCGTAGCTGTAGGTGCTGCCAGGCTTTTTGACAAGCCAGTGCGCGGCGAAGCTCTGTTCGCCGAACGGTTGCACCGACGGGAAATCGGCCCAATTGATGAACCAGTCTTTGCCGCTGGCGATCGTGCGGGCTGGAGACCAGCGCGTATCGTCTAGTACCGAAAATTTCAGCGATGCCACGGTGTCTGCCGTTTCAATCCAGCTCATCACCACATCGCCTTGCTGACTAACCGTAAGGTGAGACAATTGGCTGCTGGTGCCGGCGGGCGTCGGCGGATGCATAGGCATTCTGTTCGTCGGACGGCAGGCACTCGCAAAGAAGAGCGCAGCTGCGAGAACCAGTGGGAAGTAGTGGCGGATAGACATGATGTTTGTGAAGTGACTCTCGGCCTTCCTGTTAGTGCGGGTGGCGAGGTTTTATTGAGTCCGTGCCAAAAATCCCTGTCTGTCAGCTTGCAATAATGCCGCGACAGAGATGGCGTCGGTTATCCGACCACCATCGACCATCGACAATACCTTATCGATCGGCATCGCGGCTACGACAATATCTTCCGATTCTTCCAGCGCGGTTTCACCGACGTGAAGCCCGGTGGCTACGTAAGCGATACCTACCTCATCGGTGATCGAATTACTGGGATGCAACGTCATCAGTGTCGTCCAGTCGTCTGCCGTGAGCCCTGTTTCTTCCTTCAGTTCGCGCTGCGCAGCAATTAGCGGCGGTTCATCGAGTGGCGCACCACCCATCGGCAGCTCCCAGGTTTTCATGCCCAGCGTATAGCGAGACTGCTGTACCAGATAGACCCGCTGCTCAGCATCGAGTGCAATCACGGCGATCGCGCGATTCTTGAAATGCACGTAACCGTAGTTGTTTTGACCACCGCCGGGGTTGATCACCTGGTCTTCGCGTACCTGCATCCATGGGTTATCGAAAACGATTCGTGAGGCAAGTTTCTTCCATCCGGACATATGTATTCCCGTTTTGATGACGCGCGCCGGTATTATCTCTGCTATGACCGATTCACACGAGTCCTTCGAACGGCATGTGTCTGTGACCGATGGCACGCCAGTGGCAACACACTTGTTGGCTGATGCCACCGGGCTGTCGATCGGTGAGATCAAACGTACGATGCAGGCGGGTGCTGTCTGGTTGACACGTGATGGCTACACGCAGCGGTTGCGGCGCCACAAGCGCCGACTGCAAGTGGGTGACACGTTGCATTGCTACTACGATACCGGCGTGTTGGCACAGCGCGTGAGCGCACCGCTGTTGATAGAGAATCGGGCTGCCTACAGTGTCTGGGACAAACCGTTTGGCGTGTGGTCGCACGGTACGCGTTGGGGGGATCATTGCGCGATGACGCGTCTGGTAGAACAGGCGCTGCAGCGGCCGACCTTCATTGTCCATCGGCTGGACCGTGCGACACGCGGTGTCATGTTGATCGCACATGACAAAGCGGCGGCAGCGGCACTGTCGGATTTGTTCAAGACGCGTCAGGTCGAGAAGACCTACCACGCGACAGTCTCTGGATTACCACCGGCTGTGAATTTTCCGCTGGAAATTACTGAGGCGATCGACGATAAACCAGCACGTTCGACAGTCAATCTGCTGCGACCTGACGCTGAACGTCAGCGTACGGTACTCAAAGTGACTTTACACACCGGGCGCAAACATCAGGCGCGTCGCCATCTGGCAGAGGTTGGTTGGCCGATTGTTGGCGACCGGCTCTACGGCGATGCGGATGCAACCGACGA
The DNA here is from genome assembly GCA_039033995.1 of Pseudomonadota bacterium. Classification (GTDB taxonomy): domain Bacteria; phylum Pseudomonadota; class Gammaproteobacteria; order Steroidobacterales; family Woeseiaceae; genus CALBPI01. The sequence continues at coordinate 55,172 of JBCCBP010000004.1, forward strand.
GGATCTGCAATTAGTGAGTGCGTCGCTGGCTTTTACCTGCCCACTCAACGGCGAATCGTTACATTACGAATCGCGCTTTAGCGTTGCGTGATTGGTGCTTATCCTCCAGCGATTGCCTTCATAATCTGCGCGCAGCCCCACGCCGCGCCGGTGCCAATGACATAACCGAACACGGCAAGTAATACGCCGACTGGAGCCAGCGCGGGGTGGAATGCGGCGGCCAGTACCGGCGCTGACGCCGCCCCGCCGATGTTGGCTTTCGAGCCAATCGCGAGGAAGAAATAGGGCGCCCGAATCAGCTTGGCGGTGACGATTAACGCCACAACATGGATGACCATCCAGATGGCACCGACGATAAACAACTGCCAATGTTCTGCTATGGCGCGAATATCCATCTTCATGCCGATAGTCGCGACCAGCACGAAAATAAACACCGTACCAATTTTCGAGGCGCCAGCGCCTTCGTACTCGCGCAGTTTCGTAAACGATAACGCCACACCGATCGCGGTGGCGATAATGATTAGCCAAAAGAATTTGGAGGTTAGGCTCAGTTTACTGAGTGGCGATTCCACGCCGAACAGTACGAGTCGCTCATCGACTTGTGCCAGCGCAGGCGCGAGGAAATCAGCAACTCCGTGCGCCAGCGCTGTCGCGGCGAATCCGGTGCCAAGAATGACCATCAGATCCGTTGTGCTCGGTATGCGTGCAACACGTTGGCCATAGGCTTCCATTTTATCGCGAAGCTGATTGACGCTCGATGCGTCTGCCTTCAACCAGCGATTGATCCGGTCGCGGTGTCCGATGCCGATCAGCATTAGCGCCATCCAAACCTCGGCGACGATGACATCGACAGTGATCATGATTGAATACAACGCATCGCTGGGCTCGAAGATTTCATACATCGCGGCCTGATTTGCACCACCGCCGATCCAGCTTCCGGCCACCGTCGCTAGGCCGCGCCAGACTGCTTCCGGCCCCTGACCACCCACAAGATCGGGCGCGACTGCGCTGACAATGATCATCGCAAGTGGGCCGCCGATAACAATACTTAGCGTGCCCACGCCAAACATGATGAGCGGCTTACGCCCGAGTTTGGCGATTTCCTTCAGGTCGACACTCAAGGTCAACAGCACGAGACAAGCGGGCAGCAGGTAACGCGATGCGACGAAATACAAATTGGACTGGTTGCCGTCGACGATGCCGAAAGTGGTCAGCAATGACGGCACGAAGTAGCACAGCAGCAACATCGGAACGACGCTGTAGAACCGCTTTAGCCGCGGATTGTCGCTGCTGGAGGTATAAAAGATGACAGCCAGTATCAACAGCAGCAAGCCGAGTACCGTCGCATCGTTGGTGATCAGGGCCGTATTCACCGCATTCTCATCTGCGCTGCCCGCGGTTGCCCCAAACACCGCGGTCACCTGACTGATTTGCATCTCTTGGTCTGTTCCTGTCGAATAACTGCCCGACAGTGTAGCGGCTTTATTACGCGCGCTACACCCGATCCCGAAGATAGCGGGCTATTCCGCGAAAAGAGAGAGTGCCATGTCCGAGCGCAGCAATTCGAAAATTACCGTTGCCGTCCTGATCAGTATTGCGATTGGTGCGGGTGTCGCCATCGCCGGCAGCGACGGCAGTCAGAAAATCGCCGGTTGGCCTATCTTTGCGCTGTGTGGTGCGCTTGCCTTTGCCATCAACTGGCTAGTGTATGTGCCCTCGGCATTCGCCCAGACCGAAAAATTCTATGATCTTACCGGCGGTCTGACCTATCTCACTGTGACGGCTGTGGCCTGCCTGAGCGTTCAGGAACTCGACCAACGCGCGTTTATCGTCGCCGGCATGGTGGTGGTGTGGGCTGGTCGATTGGCCAGATTCCTATTCCTGCGGATCAGCAAGGATGGCAAAGACGGTCGGTTCGATGATATCAAGACTCGGCCGTGGCGCTTTTTCATGACCTGGACGCTGCAGGGCTTGTGGGTGTTGCTGACAGCGGCTTGCGCGTTAGCCATCATTACATCGGAAGCACGCGTACCGATGGATGTGCTCGGTTGGATCGGTGCAGCGATCTGGCTGATCGGCTTCCTAATCGAAGCGATCGCCGATCGCCAGAAGTCTGCTTTCAAATCCGATCCTGACAATAGCGGCAAATTCATTACGACGGGCCTGTGGTCATGGTCGCGACACCCGAACTATTTTGGCGAAATCGTGCTCTGGGTTGGTGTGGCCATTATGGCTTTGCCGGTGCTGCAGGGATGGCAATGGGTCACGCTGATATCGCCCGTGTTCGTGACGTTCCTGTTGACCAAAGTAAGCGGTATTCCGATGCTGGAGGCGCGCGCCGAAGAACGCTGGGGCGACGATCCCGATTTTCGTCGCTATACCGACAACACATCCGTGTTAATCCCGCTACCGCCCAAAGGCTGATTACTGCAGTGCGACCCGGAACCGGAATGTTGCGCTACCGCCCGGTGCCAATTGGCCGCCCGGATCGATGCGTACGGCATCGATAGCAGGATCATTGCCGGCCGTCGGCGTATAGGCATACGTCGCACCGTCATCATCTGAGAAGGCGATATTGCCGGCAGTAATCGTTAAACCGCTGGCGCCACCGCCATCCAGTGCCACTGGCAATCCCGCGGCAATCGGTTCGTTCACGAAAACGGTATTGGTCGGAATCAGATCGGTCAGCGTGATGCCATCGCTATCGATAGCGACAGACCCGCTGTTGGTGATTGAGATCGTATACTCCATCACCGCGCCGGGAATGGCATAGGCATCGCCACCGCTGCTGACCGGGTCGTTGAAGACATTGACCGTCTTCGTGACCTCCAGCGGTGGAATGACCGTCACCGTGGCATCGTCTGCGATCTGATTATTAATCGCTACGCCGCTAACATCGGCGCTGGCATCACCGGTGTTGATCGTGTTCGTCACATCGCCACTCGAGGTCACCAGTACATCCAGTTCGATCGCGCACGTCGCACCCGCTGCGAGGCTGCCGCCCGACAGTGAGACAGCTGCGCTGCCTGACGTCGCTGCGACGCTGCCACCACAGCCGTTACTGATATTCGGCACGGGCGCAACGAGCATGTCGGTGGGCAAATTATCGGTGATCGCGAGTGCCGCGTAGGTTTCGGTGGGATTGGGGTTTTGCAGAGTCAGTGTGAGCCTTAGCGGCGTATTGGTGGTTGTCACCGTGGTCGCAAACGACTTGCCGATCAGGATGTCGCATTCTGCGCCACCCGAGAGACCCGGTATGCCAATCGGATTCACAGTCGTGCGCAGGCCCGCGCTACCAGTCGTCGCGCCGTAGTTGATGGTAAACGGGGCGGGATTGCCATCAGTTGTTCCCGGTTCACCGCCGCCCGAATTGCCGCTGATACCGCCAAGCACCGGCGACACGCCGATGTATCCACCACCGCCGCCGCCGCCGGGGCCGTGCGGAGTACTGCGATTGTTATCGCCGCCACGACCGCCCTGGGCCGATGCGGTGAGCAAGGTAATCGCCGATTGGTTGGCTGAGACAATGATGCTACCGCCGCCACCACCGCCGCCGCTGCCATCGTTACCGGTCGAGTTGTTGGCGCTCGCGCCATCCGCGACCAGCTGGCCGCTGCCGGCGATCGTGCCAGCACGCACAATAATGATGCCACCGCCGCTCGCGCCGCTTGAGGCAACGCCGTTACCCGGCGTACCGGTCCGGTTATTCGTCGTTCCGGCACCGCCACCACCGCCCATGACCGCAAGGTCGACCGCCTGCTCACTGACACCGGTCCCGCCGAGACCTCCCGTCTGCGGGCAAACGGATGGACCGCCTGGGCACCAGGCATGGCCACCGCGACCGCCATCGGCGAATCCGCCACCGCCCCCGCCACCGGTGTTTTGGTCGTTGATAGAAGGGCGACCGTCCGTGCCACCGCCACCGGCGTTGCCGGGCGCGCCGCGTGCGAAGCTACCGTTTGGGTAACCTTCTGTGGTCAGGTCGGTCACGACGTTCGCGCGATGTACGAAACGTGGCGTACCGCTGATGCCTTCGCCTTTGCTAGCGTTGGCACCGTTGGTAGACGCCACTCGGAAGTCGGTGTTGGCACCCGAGCCGCTCGTGGAGCCGCGCCCACCACCACCGCGGAAGCCCGTGCCTGTCACATCGATGCTGCCGCCCGCGAAGGTCAGCGTATCGGCGACATCAACGCTGGCAACGCCGCCCGTTTCACCATCCCATTCGATCGCGGTGATCGTGCCGGACAAAGCCAGGCTGGCATACTGTGGGACGCGCACGACCTGGTAACTGCGCTGTCCCGAGTTGTTTGTTGCCGAGCGGGACTGGTAGCGAAATTGCAAACCCTGAGCCAACGCGAGTGTGCCGCCGCCGAGTCCGACGTTGCTCGCTGCACGCACAAACTCGTAGCGTCCGGTGGTAGTCAGACTGGTGTAGCCGCTGCCATTACCATTGCCGTCGCCATAGTTGGCATTGTTGCTGCTGTTAAATGTCGCGCGCTGCATTTGAATGACGAGCAGCAAATCGCCGACTGCGATGGGAGTCGCAGCACCACGAGAAGGACCTAGGGACAGCGATGTGCTGCCGGGATTCTCGTTGCCGACGCCTGGGTAGTACGTATTGATGATACCGCCACCCGACGGGCCAATGCCGTCCACAGCCGGGTTGGCACACTGGCCCGCCCAGACGGTGTTCGCGGCCGATAGACAGCCGAGCAAGAAAACGACAATTTGGCGCATGTGACGATAGCGGTCCGTTGACAATAGTGGTTGTGCAACGGTTTACCGTCCGCTGGCAAACTGTTTTACAAACAGGATGTTAGCAAGTCAGCGTCTAGTGTTTTGTTAAGTCAGTCACGAAAATGCAGAGTCTTTGTCACAAATTGTCGCGGCGATCCTGTGGTTGTAGCGTCTCGGCCAGAAAGTCGGCCATGGCGCGATAAAAAGCTACGCGATTGGGCTGTTTTGACAGCGAGTGTCCTTCATCGGGGAAACGCAGGTAGCGCACATCGCCGCCGTTATCACGAATTTTTTGTACCAGCCGGTCGGACTCGGTGACGGGGTCGCGCGGATCATTGACCCCATGCTCCACCAGCAATGGCACGTCGATGTTCTGTGCGTTATTGATCGGCGAATTCTCACGATAGAACTCCACCCAGCGGGGCTCGCTGATATCGCCGTACTCGATTCGGTCAGACGCTTTCAGGCCCGGCGAGGCGTCTTGCAGCGCGCGTACCCAATCGGACACACCGACCATCGAGACACCGGCATCGAATACTCCTGGGAAACTGCCGAGCACGGCATTCACCATGTAACCGCCGTAGCTGCCGCCCATGACGGCAACGCGATTGCCATTGATGCGGTCGTCGTTGGCGAAGTAGGCAACGGTGTCGACCAGGTCACGCACCGAGTCGAGTCGTTTCTCCTGATTGTCGAGTCGCGCATAAGTCTTACCGAAGCCGGTTGAGCCGCGGACATTGACGTCGAGTACTGCGATGCCGGTGTTGACGAGATACTGCAACTGCGGTCGAAACCGGGGTCTGGCCTGTGCCGTAGGGCCGCCGTGCACGTTGACCACCAATGGCGGTGTGGCATCGGTGGAAGCCAGTGTCGGGAGATACAACAGTCCCTGCAGCATGACGCCATCTCGCGCCGGGAAGCGCACCACTTCCGGTGTGACGAAGTGCTCGCGACCGAGGCCGGCTAGCGAGGCTTTAACGGCATGCATTGGCTGCGCTGCGCCGGGCCGCCACGTGAAGACATCGCCGGCGCTGGTCGGGCCGGAGACATGAATGAGGAGATCGTCGCTGTCGCCCGCGAAGGCGCTGACATAGACCCCGTCCGGCAACGCCGAAACTTCGACGGTGGCTTGTTGTTTCAGATCACGGATCTGCAGTTTGTCAAAGCCATCAATGTTTCGAGTCCAGGCGAGATAACGACCACTGCCGCTGAGGCTGACATTCTCGACATCGGCATCCGGCGTATCCACCCAGCGCAGTGTGCCACTCGCCAGATCGTACAAGGCCAACCCCATGTACTCTCGGTCCTGATTGGTCGTGACGTAAAACGCGCTGCCATCCGCTGTCCATGCGTAGCCATCGTAAGCGGCCGAGACTGACGGTTGGAATAATGGTTCGATCTTGCCGGTGCGAACATTGAGCAAGTGAACATCGTTGCCGTCCTCACCTCGGGTCTCATCGACGAGCAGCAGATCGCCACCCGGTTGCCAGGCCGCTGGATAGAAACCAAAGGTGCCCTCGTAGATGCGTCGTTGCTCGCCGGCGGCGATGTCATACAAATAAATATCGAAGTCACGACCGTTGCGTTCGGTTGACGAAAATACGATCTCGGCACCATCCCGAGAGAACTGACCGAATTGTCGGTAAGCGTCGCTTTGTGGCAGCAGCTCTACCTCTTGTTCGCCTTTGAGGTCGATCAGAAAATAGCCATCGCGTTCATTGCCATCGGCATCCCGCCCGATCGCCAGATGCTCGCTGTCCGGCGCCCATTCGAAGAAGCTGATGCCGCTGCCAAAGGTGATCTGGCGTGGCCAGCCCCCCGCTGCATCGACCAGCCAGAGTTGCGGCTCGCCGGTAATGCGTGACGAAAACGCGATCTGGCTGCCGTCCGGCGACAAGCGAGCGCGCAGTGCTCCATTGGCGAGTAGATAGCGAACAATATCCGCGGGTTTCTCACCGGCAAGTCCGACGGTGACCGGCGTGATGACCGGTGTGTCCTCCGGGTAAGGCCAGTCCTCTGCGACGGCGGTGGACAGCGGCGTGATGATCACCGCGACGATTATGGCGGTCAGACCTCTTGGCATGGCGTAAGCTCCTTGAATCGCTCTGCCGTCATCTTGTTAGCGCGATGCATCCATTGCAAGTCCGTCGCCAGCGTCCGTGTCTTGGTACACTGCAACACTCTGGCCGGATGAGGGTTCAAATGAAAGCGCGCTTGCTTGACGATTCACTACGACTCCGCTTGTCACGGAGCGAAGTTGCCGAGGTCGCTGCCGGCGAATCGGTCATCAATCGCACGCGTTTCCCTGGGGGCACTAGTCTGCAATTCGTTCTCGGGCACCATGCAGCATCGCAGTGGCAGGCGCGTATCGCCAACAACGTTGTCCATATCGATGCTCCGTCGCAATCCCTGGTGCAGTGGGCGCGTGGCGATGATGTGTCGATCAATGCGGTGTTAGCGGTCGCGTCGGATGCGTCACTGACAATCCTGGTGGAGAAGGACTTTGCTTGCCTGACGGCACGCGCGGGGGACGAAGACTGTTTTCCGCACCCGGCGGATGACCATTAGCGTTGCAGCGAATGCAATGACACTGGGGTGTTTTTAAACGCCGGCGTGCGACTGGCGGGATCGACCATCGTGCCCGTCAGTACATTCGCCTCCGGGTAATACGCCATCAGATTGCCCCGTGGCAAATCGCGGACGTACACGGCTACCTCTCGCATCTCGCCAAAATCGGAGACCAGCGTCACGGCGTCGCCTTCGTTGATGCCGGCGTCCTTCGCGTCGTCGACATTCATCATGACGCACCAGCGTGTACGGGTGTCGCGGTAGGTGTCGGATTCTTCATAGATAATCGAATTAAACTGCCCTTCGCTGCGCACCGTTGCCAGTCGAAACCGGTGAGCGGAGGCTTCCGGTTTGATGACCGTTTTGAGCCTGAAAGCGGCTTTACCGTTGCTCGTGTTGAACGTCGGTTCATGCAGCAGTCGGTTGGCAATATGAAATTCGCGACGCGCGACATCGATGTCCTTCAGCGCTGCCATGCCGGGAACAATCGCCGCGATCGCTTCGCGGATGTTGCGGTGCTGGCGAAACGCATCAAAGTCGACCGGGCTATCGGGCAGCAGCGCATTGGCAATGTCGACGAGCACCGCGACCTCGGGGCGTACGGTTTCGTGGCGGGTAATTTGGCCATCGCTGAGTCGCACAAAATTGAACATCGATTCCTGTGTGGTCGATTCCCATTCTTCGTCGCGCGCACAAACCGGCAGTACGATCAGTTCGGCGTCATCGTCGATATTCACGTGCGATGCGTTAAGTGTGGTTGTCAGCGCTATTCTTGTATTTATCCTGTTCAACGCCGTTTCTGCCCAGTCGCGTTTCGGATTGGCGGACAACAGATTGCCGCCGAGCAGTACGGCAGTATCGATAGCACCGCGCGCCGCGGCTTGCATCGCCCCCATCGTGTCATAGCCAGGCGCTGTTGGCGTTGCGATGCCGAAGAAGTCTTGCAGACGCTCCAGTACGGTGTCTCCCAATACCGGCTTAACGCCGATCGTGCCGATCCCCTGCACATTCGAATGACCACGCAGTGGTAACAAGCCCGCGCCGCGGCGGCCGATCATGCCACGCAGTAGCGCGAGATTGCTGATCGCCTCGATGTTCTCGACGCCGTGCAGGTGATGGGTCACGCCCATGCCCCAGGCAAACACGACCTGCTTGGCACCGGCATAATGGGCCGCGACCGCTTCGATGTCGCTTTGAGCAATTCCTGTTGTCGCCGTGATGTCTGCCCAAGACATTGCGGCAACCTCTGCCATCCACGCGTCACTGTTCGTGGTGTGCTGATCAATAAAGCGTTGGTCCGACGCGTCCATTGCCATCGTCGCTTTGGCAAGACCCGCGAGCAGGATTGCGTCAGTACCGATGTTGGGCTGCAAATAGTCCGACGCGATGTCAGTGCCGCCCCGCAACAGAGAGCGCGGACTTTTTGGCACCGCAAAACGGACGAGGCCACGTTCTTTCGCGGGATTGATCACAACCACCCGACCACCGCGTTCTCGACACGCTGCCAGTTTGTGGATGAAGCGCGGGTGGTTCGATGCCGGATTGGCACCGATCACGAAAATCATGTCGGTGTGATCGAGGTCCTCGAGCTCGATGGTGGCAGTGCCTGTACCGATGGTGCGCGAGAGCGCGACGCCCGTCGCCTGATGACAGTAGTAAGAACAGTTGTTGACGTGGTTGGTGCCGTAGCAGCGTGCGAGCAACTGGAACACAAATCCCGCCTCATTGGAGGATCGACCCGACGCATAAAAGAAGCTTCGGTCGGGCGCGGTATTGGCCAGTCGCTGGGCCGCAAGCGATGTCGCCGATGACCACGATAACGGCATGAAATGGTTGTGTCCTGCCGCCTTGTGCAGTGGCGTTGCGAGACGGCCGAGATGTTCCAGATCGTGGGCGCTCAACGCAGCGAGCTCGGTCAGTGGTCGAGTCAGCGCGGTATCGTTGATCGCTGGTTGTACGTCTGTGGATTGTGCCTGGACACTCTTGTTGCAAACCGACGGAAACTCGCCGGCCTCATTGGTCATGCCACCCAGTTGACCGCCCATACCAAACGCACAGGCTTTACAGGTGTTTTTCGAGCGCAGCGCCTTGCCGGTTTTCGCGATGCCTGCTTTGCGCGCTGTAGCCAGCGTGTAACCGATTTTTCTGAACCCGCCACCGGCCTTACTCATAATGGCACAGGATTCGCGATGCACAGGTCAAACAACATGCGTCGTATTGGTCTGGGGTTGGTGACATTGTCGTCATCCGGTCGCAATTCAATCGTCTGAGTCTGCTTGATAGTCATGTTGATGCCGATAGCGCCTAGGCCAGAATTATAGGACCAGTTACGCCGTCTATGCCATGTTGAAGTTGTTTGTCGGTGCTTGCCATGTGTCATCCCCTCGCTTAACGTTAGGTGTATATCGGGCCCGAGATTTCGTTTTCCCGGATGTGTGCGATGAAAGAGAGTTCCGCTTTTGAACAAGGATAATGTTCGAGCTACCAGCGCTCAGTCTGGCCCGAACGGTGTACGCAAGTTTTCGTTGTATACCGTTTTTTTCGGTAGCGGCGTCTGCCGCGACGCTTACGAGTCCGTGTTTACCCATGGAGTAGACACTGGTCTCACGAGCGGTCTCGTATGAGGGCGGCATTGTCTTGTCATGATGTCGTGATCGTCGGTGCTGGATTGTCCGGCATCGCCATGGCCTGGCATCATCGCCGCGCGCGGCCGGATGACGACTTAGTTATCGCCGAGGCCCGAAGTTCGGTCGGTGGTACGTGGGATCTCTTCCGCTATCCGGGAATACGCTCTGACTCTGACATGGCGACTCTGGGTTTTACCTTCAAACCCTGGCTTGGGCGTAAAGCAATAACCGACGGAGAGAGTATTCGCCATTATCTGGAGGCGACCACAGCCGAACACGGTATTGCAGAGCGCATTGTATTCGGGCGCAGACTGGTGTCTGCCGATTTTGTCACCGCCGACAATCGCTGGAAGCTCACATTTCAGTTGGAAACGGGTGATAAAGAAATCCGCTTTAGTCGCTTTCTGATGTTATGCACCGGCTATTACAACTATGCCTCGGGATATCTGCCGGCGTTCCCGCAGATTGAACGGTTTTCAGGTCTCGTGATCCAGCCGCAGCACTGGCCGCAGGACCTGAGCTTACGAGATAAACGCGTTGTGTTGATCGGCAGTGGTGCGACGGCGGTGACGCTGTTGCCTGAACTGGCAAAAGAAGCCGCCAAGGTGACGATGATCCAACGTACGCCGACTTACATCATTGAGGCGCCGGCAATCGATCGCTGGTCGCAGCGATTTATCCGCTGGACGGGGGCGCGTGCGGGGCATTGGCTGACGCGCTGGAAGAATATTCTGTACACGATGGGCATATTTCAGTTGTCACGACGCTGGCCTACGTTCGTGCGCCGTGCCATCGCCAAACAAACCCGCGAGCAGTTGGGTGACACGCTGGATTGGCGCAAACACTTCACGCCGCCATACAACCCGTGGGCACAGCGCTTGTGTGTGGCGCCCGATGGCGATTTTTTTGAGCCGCTGCGGACCGGCAAGGCCGAAATGTGTACCGGCACGATCGCGAGCTTCAGTCCGCGTCATGTGCACATGGCGTCCGGCGAACGCATCGATGCGGACATTGTTGTGGCAGCGACCGGCTTGCGGATACTGGTCGCGGGCGGGGCAACGTTAAGTGTTGACGGTGTCGAACTGCTGCCGAATGCGCTGACGACTTACAAAGGCGCGATGTTGTCCGGCGTACCTAATCTGGTCATGACACTCGGCTATACCAACGCGAGCTGGACACTGAAAAGCGAGTTGATTTGCAAATGGTCGGTGCGGCTTCTGAATTTTATGCAGCGCCGCGGTCTGCAGCGCGTGACGCCAGCGGATAAATCGGCCGGCGAGGGACAGCCGTTGATCGACCTCGAGTCCGGCTATATTCGGCGAGCGGAAGCCGAAATGCCACGCCAGACTGCCGAACGGCCGTGGCGTGTGAACCAAAACTATTTTCTGGACCTCAAAGCGTTCCGCTGGTCACGCATCGACGACGGACACCTTCAATTCAAGGGCGAGGAAACATCCGTTTCCGCAAGCTTCGACTAGTCGAATACGGTTTCGTTGTCGATCTGCAAGTAGTGTTTGAGTTTTGCGACCAGGATGTAGGCGGGGATCGTATCTAGCAACGCACTCAGCATTTTGAACAGGTAACTGCTACCGATCAGCACGAGGATCGCCTTCAGCGTGAAATCGCCGGCCAGAAACGCGGCGCCGAATGTGACGCTGACAACAGCGATCGAATCGACAAGCTGGCTGGTCAGCGTCGATAAGTTATTGCGCAGCCACAGGTGTTTGCCATTCGTTAGTCGCTTCAGCCAATGGAACACCTGGACATCGCAGTATTGCGCGGCCACATAAGCCAGCATCGAGGCGAACACGGCGCCGGACGTACAAGCATAGATAATCTCGAATAACTCAACGCTCCCGGAAATCGTAGCACCGCTGGGCATCGTCATCGTGTCAGCGATTTGCAGCACTTGCCAGGGTGGCAGGCTGTCATCCGGAACTGCTGGCATCGCGTTCACCAGCCACATGATGCCGATGATGAAGAAGTTCAGAATCAAGCCGACGGTGACCATGAAATTGGCACGGCGTTTTCCGTACAGCTCGCTGACCAAATCTGTACACAAGAAGGTCAGTGGATAGGGCAGCACCCCAGCGGCCAGACTTAATGGGCCAAGCTGAATGAAGCGAGTGATGCCGATGACATTGAGTAACGTCATGGCGCACAGAAAGAAGCCGGCCAGAATCAGGAAGACGCGCTCGCGCCGTTCCTGAAGATCGAATGAGGTCATGCGGGTATCCGTTGAATGATTAGCGCAAATGGTGACACACATTATGCGCACAAAAAAAGCCGGCCCTGGGAAGAGCCGGCTCTGGTTGGCTTATGCAATCTTCTGTCTAGCTTGCGTTCTGATTGTCGCCTTGCTTGATGATCTTCGTTGCCGCACTGATCATCGATGTCATATCCGACAGATTCGCGGGGATGATCAGCGTATTGCCTTCCTTCGCCAGGTTGCCGAACTTGCTGAGGTAGTCTTCAGCGATCCGCAGTTGCATGGCTTCTCCGCCGCCTTCGCTCTTGATGCCCGCACCGACCATACGAATACCCTGTGCGGTCGCTTTGGCGACCTCCATAATCGCCTCTGCCTCACCGCGGGCTTCATTGACTTGCTGCGCTTGCGCCGCTTCGGATTCCATGATCACACGCCGCTTCTCAGCTTCAGCTTCATTGATCTTGGCGTCGCGATCACCTTCGGATTTCAGGATGGTGGCGCGTTTTTCACGTTCGGCACGCATCTGTTTTTCCATCGCGCCAAGCACGTCGTGCGGCGGGTTGATGTTCTTGATCTCGTAACGCAGTACTTTCACACCCCACGGGTCAGACGCCTTATCCAGTTCGTCGACAACAGCGAGGTTGATCGCATTGCGCTCCTCGAAAGTCTTGTCGAGATCGATCTTACCCACTTCACTACGCAACGTGGTCTGCGCGAGCTGCGTGATCGCGAACACGTAGTTACCAATGCCGTAAGACGCGCGTTCCGGGTTGGTGACCTGAATGTAGAGTACGCCGTCGACCCCTACCTGTACGTTATCGCGTGTGATACAGACCTGCTCAGGAATATCCATCGCATGCTCTTTCAGGCTATGACGGTAGGCGATCTTCTCCAGAAAAGGCACGAGAAAGCTGAAGCCGGCGCTGAGTGTGCGCGAGTACTTGCCCAGGCTTTCAACGACAAACGCGCTCTGCTGCGGCACGATGACGAAAATCTTTGACAGGGCAAAGATGATGACGAAGGCGAGAATACCGCCGACGATAAGTAATCCATCCATATTATTATCCTCTAAGTTGTGTTCGATGTGTTCAGGCGCGGGCGTCGATTTCGAGCCGCGAGCCGCTGGCTTTCAAAATGATCGCTTTCTCGCCCGCTTTCAGCGTGCGCGAACCGACGTTGGTGGCATCCCAACGTGAGCCACGAAACTCGACCCGCGTCTCGTCGCCGGCAGCGACGTCTTCCAGTATCGCGACCTGGCGACCGTCTACCTGGTCTTCAAACCCGATCGGCTGACCACGCAGCTTGTCGTACAGTGACTGGCGAAACAGGACGGCGGTCACCGCACCGGTGACACCGAAAACAACCCACTGCAACCACAGCGCCATGGGTATGCCAGCCACGAGCAGTACGCCGGTCAAAACAGCGGATAAGCCGATAAACAGCAAATAAAACGCCGCGTCGATCAACGCCAGCTCGGCTGCCATCAACAGTAATCCCAGGACAATCCATCCCCACCAGACCATGCTATTCTCCTTCGTTGTACTGTCTTAATTGTTGTAACAATTATACGGGGCAGTGTGACACAACCGAAGGGCTGAGCAGCTTGCTCACGGCGAGTAAATCGCTTGACAGGTAGCTAGTTCAGTTCTTTTAGCGAGTTACGATTAGCGAGATTTCGGTTTCATGTGTGGTTTTTTGCGCACAGATGACCGGGTCTTCCGCGAATCGTTATCTATTCATAGATCAGGGGAGCTGCACTAATGCAGAAAATCGTTGCACTGGGTGTTTGGTTGATGTGGGCGACTGTCGCGCAGGCAGCGGAGCCAATTGAGATCAAAGTGGTGGTTGCCGCCATGTTCGAACGTGGTGAGCCGACCGGTGATGATCCTGGTGAGCTGCAGCTCTGGATAGAACGCCTGGCGCTAACGACGGAATACGATTTCCCACTGGGCGAGGCCAAACTGTACGGCAATGATGATGGCGTCATCGCTATTCTGCTGGGTGGTGGTATCCCGAATGCCACGGCATCGATCATGGCGCTTGGGTTCGATGATCGATTTGATTTGTCGCATAGTTATTTTCTGATCGCCGGCATCGCGGGCGCTGACCCGGCGGATTTGTCGCTTGGGTCTGCCGCCTGGGCCCGGCACATTGTCGATGGCGATTTGTTGTACGAGATCGATGGCCGCGAAATTCCTGATGACTGGCCGTACGGGATGGTGCCGCTCGGTGCGGAGCGACCCACGCAAGACCCTGCGGATCTCTATGGTGGCTGGACACTGGACACCATTTATTTTTCGCTACACCAGCCGCTGGTTGATTGGGCCTATGCACTGACCAAAGATTTGCAACTGCCAGATGCGCCTGGCATCCGCGAATTTCGTAAGCTCTACACGGGATATCCTCAGGCGCAACGGCCGCCGTTTGTGACGGTGGGCGATACGCTGAGCGCCAGCACGTATTGGCATGGCGAGAAGCTCAACACGTGGGCTAATGACTGGCTACAACTGTATGCCGGTGCCGACGCTAATTTTATGACCTCCAATATGGAGGACAGCGGCACGTTAACCGCCTTGCATCGACTCGGTAGGACCGATGTGATCGATGCACGGCGCGTTCTGGTGCTGCGTACCGCCAGCAATTTCACGATGCCGCCCAAGGGCAAGACGGCGGTTTGGAGCAAGACGGCACCGTACCCCGACAATGGTTTTCCAGCGCTCGATAGTGCTTTCCGCGTTGGCAATGTCGTGGTCCAGGCACTCGTCGACAACTGGACAGAGTATCGCGACCAATTACCCGCGCCAGCAAAATAATTCATAACAAACGGGGACCCACCCATGTTGCAACGTCTATTCGCGTTATCCGCGCAGCAGACCACCGTTCGTCGCGAGACCGTGGCTGGGCTGACGACCTTTCTCGCGATGGCCTACATTACCGTGGTCAATCCTTCCATTCTGTCCGAGACCGGCATGGACTTCGGTGCAGTCTTCGTCGCCACTTGCATCGCGGCGGCGTTCGGCTCCATCGTGATGGGTGTGCTGGCCAATTATCCAGTCGCTTTGGCGCCTGGCATGGGGCAAAACGCCTTCTTCACATTCGCAGTCGTGATCGGGGGTGGGCATAGTTGGCAGACCGCGCTCGGCGCCGTTTTCATTTCGGGCGTCTTGTTTGTCATATTGAGTGTCCTGCCGTTCCGCGAATGGCTGATCAATGCGATCCCACGCAACTTAAAGTTGGGTATGGCTGCAGGCATCGGCCTGTTTCTCGGATTCATTGCGCTGCAAAACGCGGGTGTTGTTGTGGATAATCCGGCGACGCTGGCCTCGGTCGGCGACCTAGCCGGGTTCGCGCCACTGATGTGTTTGCTCGGCTTTGTGTTGATTACCGCGATGACGGCACGCGCCGTGCCTGGTGCGGTGATCATCGGTATTTTGCTCGTTTCCGTCATCGGCTGGGTGACGGGTCAGGCGGCGTTTCAGGGGCTCGTTTCTTTGCCGCCATCACCGGCACCGGTGCTGTTGCAGCTTGATCTCGCTGGTGCGCTACAGTGGTCCATGATCACCGTCATCCTGTCTTTCCTGATCGTCGATGTCTTTGACACCGCCGGAACGCTCGTCGGTGTGGCGACCCGTGCCGGACTCGTGGATGACCAACACCGACTACCGCGGTTGCGTCCGGCACTGCTTGCAGATTCTGGCGCGACCGTCGTCGGCGCGTTGGTCGGCACGTCATCGACCACCAGTTTCATCGAGAGTGCTGCCGGCGTCGAAGCTGGCGGACGCACCGGTCTGACGGCGGTAGTCTGTGGGCTGTTATTTCTCGCCTGTCTATTTCTGGCGCCATTGGCGCAGAGCATTCCCGCCTATGCCACCGCTTCAGCGCTGCTGTTCGTTGCGTGCCTGATGGCCCGCAGTCTTGCCGACCTGGACTGGACAGACATTAGCGAGAGTGCACCTGCTGTCGTTGCAGCCCTCGCGATGCCACTGACATTTTCGATTGCCGACGGTATTGGCATTGGCTTCCTGACCTATGCTGCGATCAAGGTATTTAGCGGTCGGGCGTTATCGTGTGCGCCGGTGGTCTACGTGATCGCCGCGATATTTGCCGCCAAGTACCTGTTGCTATGACGTCAGATTACCGATCGCGGTGAACGTCCCATCCGCCGCTCGCGTCACTGGATGAACGGCCACCAGGCACGCTTGCGAAAGACCGCCAAACAGATGCGGAAACAATTGGTCTGCTGTCACTCCGGGTATTTCCGGTGGTGTCTCGCCGACGGCGGCTGCTGGCTCGAACAGGACTTTGACGCCAGTGGCCTCGACCCGTTTTACGGTCGTCTCAAGGCATAACCATGCCTGATCGCTCCCGGCATAGAAGTGGTTCGCGACATTCAACAGCAGGTGTGCGTCGGCGGTCGCATGAATAAAGCCATCTTGTTCATACGTAGCTGGAAAATAGATCTCATCGGGCGCTAGCGATTCCCAGCGTGATTTCGGTACCAAATGAAAGAGGCGCTGTGACATAGCGTTTTATTCCGTTGTTCCGGGTGGTGTGTGTTGGTAGCGATCCCAGTTCGCCAGCAATTCGTCGATAACGACCGAACCGACGATATAGCCGGATTCGAGGGCGGCGAGTAGTCCGCTATAGCCTTTGTTTTCCGACAGCAGATTGTCAGCGGCAGAGACGCCCGGCGGCGGCATCGTGTAGTTGCTGGCGGTACGCAACACGAGCACGCGTTGCTTGTCGACGCGACCCATGCGATCCAGATACGTCATCGATTGCATCGTGCCGGTCTCCTCCATGGCGGATGAGACGAACTCACCTTGACCGTCAGTCCAGTAGTCGACCCAGGCGTTGGCCCAGTTGTTCAGGATCTCACCGTGCCAGAACGTAGATGCGGCGATATGGTCGCCGCGCAGTACAAACGGCGGTCGTTGCGCATTGGGATGTTCGGTGTAGCGTGCGCGAGCGGCGGCGATGTCGACGTCGTCAGGCAGCCGAATCTCTTTGGTCAGCTGATAGGCCCATTCTGTCAGCGCACCGTTCAGTCGATACACCTCACCGTTCTCGTCTTGCCGTCGCGGTTGCTGGAATGGGCGCTGGCTGTAGCGCTCGATGTAACCCCAACGCCAGTCTTCCGGCTTCTCTCTGGCATCGATTTCGTGGCCGATGTCGCCGTCTACCAGGTACTCGGCCCATGCAGCCGATCCGATCGATGCATCGGCCGGGTCAAAACCTGAGATGCCGGCGACCAGAAAATAGCTTTGCGTCAGATCGAAGCGTGGATCCATGCCGAGTGCCATGATAGACGCTGCGGCTTTCGCGGTGCCGATACCAGTCACGACACCCAGCAGACCGCTGTCGGGGTTGTAATGCAAATCATGATGCGCACCGAATGGAAAAACCGTCGTAAGATCGCGGCGTACGTTCCAGAACTGGAATTCGCCCGGCGCATCACCGCTGTCTGCGCCGCGCTCAAACATCGTGATGATCACGACCTTCGGTTTGATCGCTCCGCGTTGCGACGGTTTCTGCGCGGCGCATCCGACTAGCATGACGACTAGCAGGCTGATCAACAGGCGGATCTGCAATCTGACTTCAACGTAAGGCGACATACGGTGCTCCGTTTAATGATTCGCAGTGTGGCAAAAAAAAGCCCCGGCAGCGATACCGATGCCGGGGCCCGAATGGCTGATCAAGTCAGCGTTCGATCAGAAGCGGAACGATACGCTGGCTTGCCAGTTACGCGGCAGTTCCGGCAGTACGATCTGCGAACCAAACAGGTTCGGGAAGTTCGCGCGGAAGTAGCGCTCATCGGTCAGGTTCTTACCAGTCAGCGCAAACTGCCAGTTGTCGGTTTCGTAAACGACGCCGGCGTTGACCAGTGTATACGATGGCAGCTCAACCGCTTGCGAGAAGCCTGAGAACACAGAGTCGACGCTAACCACACTACCGTTCAGCGCGATGCCGTTTTCGAACGCGTAGGTACCGGTGAACGATAAGATGTTCTCCGGCATGCCTGCGCGTCTAGCACCGGCTTCGCCTTCAGAGAACACGATACCGATCGCCTGACCACCAAAGATGCTGGCAGGGTCGATCTGCGGGATGTCGTCTGCACCGAAGAAGCTGAAGCGACCCGCATTCTCGAGCGTGTTCAGGTTAACGACTTCGATGTGTGTATAGCCTGCTGTCAGAACCAGATTCTCGTTCACGACCCAACGCGCTTCCAGCTCGACGCCTTCTGTCTTGTTGGATTGGTTGGTCACAATCGCTTGCGCGTTAAAGTCCGTACGCTCCTGCTCGTAAATGGAGAGTGCTACGTACAGGCTGTCATCGAGGAAGCTGCCTTTAACACCCGCTTCAATCAACTCAGACGTGTCGAACCAACCATTGCCGATAATAGCGCCAGTCTGGATTTCAGCGCCCTGACCGGCGATGACAGTAGATTGCTCAGATGCCGTGAAGTAAGGGATCAGGCTGTTGCCAGCGGACAACTCAAAGTCCCACGAGATACTGGCTGTCCACGAGATGCCGTCTTCCGTGTCCTCGGCGAACAACGGATTGGATCCGGGGAATAGCAGCACTTCGTCGATGCTGTTGCTTTCGACGTCGATCGTGTCATAGCGCACGCCGACCAACGCTGAGAAACCGTTGTCGAGCACCAGGTCGCCGAGCAAGGCCAGACCCAGGTTGGTGTAGTCACCTTCGTAACGATCGGCGAAGTCCGTGCCGCTGCGTGTGGCGAGCAGGCGACGATCACGTGCTGTTGACGGACCGGTCAGGTCGCGACGATCGAAGTACTCGTTGATGAAGTCACTGCCGTGGTTGAAGTCGGTATGACGAATCGATGGCGAAATCTGCAAAGTCGTTGTACCGGACGCCATATCAAAGGCTTTCTGGAACACGAGCTTGTCTTCGATAACCCAGGAGTCATGGAACTGCGAGAAGCCGTACGCATTTTCGTTCAGGTTGTCATATTTCTCGAAGAACAATTGGTTTTTGATTTCCCAGCCGCTGTCGGTGTCATAAATCGCGTCGAAGTACAGCGTCATGACTTCGTTGTCGAGTGTATCGTCCGGTGCGACCAGAACCTGGCTGCCATCGAGCTGTGCCGTGCCGGGGTTTTCCAGCGCAGACAGCGGGTTGATGTCCGCCTGTGTGACCGATCCCGTGCCGACGAAAAACTGGCTGATGCCGGCGACGTTGTATTCGTCGTGGGAGATGCTGCCATCGCCATTGGTATCTAGCGGCTGTGCCAGGCCCGTGATGTAAGTACCGTTGTCGATCAGGTCCTGTGTCAGGCGGTTCCAGCCTGCGACCTGGTTACCCTCATACTTGTGATACATACCACCGAACTGGATATGCAGTGATTCGTTGACGTCATGGTCGATCGCAAGCTGCAACAGTGTCTGGTTGGTGCTCGTATTTTGGTAGTAACTCTCGGAGTCTTCGACTTCGCCGTACATGTAGTAGCCGAATTCGCGGTCAGCGAACTCAGCAGGGCCACCCACTTCGCCGGTGATGACGTTGCGATCCCATGAACCTGTCGTGTAAGACACACGACCTTCCACTTCATCGAGATATTGACCGCCATCAGCGCGCGCTGACTTAGGCACGAAGTTCAGGTAGCCGCCGATTTTGGCAGGGCCATAAATCATCGACGCCGGTCCGCGAACAATATCGATGCGGTCAGATGCACCAATCGGCGTTGGGTAGTTACCCGGGTTGTCGAGGCGACGGACGCCGCGGAAGTAAGTCTCGCCCGATGTACCACGAATATCCAGCGCACCGGCAACGCCGAAGAACGACTGCGTGAACGTACCGGGGGCCAGCGCCACGAGTTCGTCGATGTCGACAATATCGAAACGATCGAGCTGGTCAGAGCTGATCGTTGACGCTGAACGTGGCGTTTCCAACAGTGTCTTATCAAGACCGAAGACGGAGCCGACGTCTTGTGTCGGCAGACTGTTTAGTGATCCCTCAACGACAATCTCATCAATACTCTCATCGCTGTCCTGGGCGATGGCCGTCCCGGCCAACGCAGCAGCAACAGCCGCAGCAACCCCTGAATACAGGGCCTTCGATCGTTTCATTTGACACCCTCCTAAAGGCGCGTAGCTTTCCCGTTTTCTAATGACTGGCTGTCATCATTTTTTAAGCGATTCCTGTAAGAAAACGCTGTTGTTTTTTACTGACACACGTAAACGTCAGCACACCAACGCTCGATAAGCGGAGTTCGGATAGCCGCAATGCGGTTTTGTCATTCACTTTGCTCATCGTGCAAACCTGATACCCCCCAGGTTCGCGCCAACGGTCAGTCACAGAGCTGATAGCGGGCACAAATGAAGGACCGAGTGTCCGGCAAGCGTTCGGGATTTTCAAGTCCGTCGCGTTGTATTTTTGCCTCAAATTCCCGCATTTGCTGCGTATGTCGATCGATAAGTCGTTGTTTTACGTCGTCGTCAACAAACGCGTAGGTCAATGAATTGATGTGCAGTTGCTTGACTTCTCGCCAATTCAAATTGAATTCCCTGACCGCCACGAAGAACTCGTCCGTGAGCGTGGAATCCCACATGCCGCGGTCATCGGTGGACAGCGCCACCGGAATATCGGTCCGCAAATACTCTGGAAACGGGTGTTGCGAATAATCCACAACGTACTCCAGCAGTAGGTTGCTAATCAGGTTGATTTCAACAAGATAGGGGCCGTTTCTCATCAATAGCATGACTTCGTCATCGGTGATCAGATTCAGCCCATGGCCGATCCTCGATGCGCCGAGAAGCAGGGTATCGCGGACATGATCGTTGGGCTCGTCCACTTCGCCTGCGTGGATCGCCAAGCCGACGTCATACTGCTGTCGGAGCTCACGTAAGGTGGGTAAAAATCGTCTTGGATGACCTTTGTCGTTATCTTCCCGACCAACCAGATTGACTGCGGCGATCAGGTCGCTGTTTTTGGCCGCAAGCCGATACAAATTGCGCAAGTCGTCCTCTGCATCGCCGACGAAGCGCAGCAGCGTCAGCTGCAG
This sequence comes from Pseudomonadota bacterium, assembly GCA_039033995.1. Taxonomy (GTDB): domain Bacteria; phylum Pseudomonadota; class Gammaproteobacteria; order Steroidobacterales; family Woeseiaceae; genus CALBPI01. Next base: position 76,341 of record JBCCBP010000004.1, read on the forward strand.
TCGAACCGTCATGCCAGTCTCGATAATGTCCCGCTCGAGCAGGCGGGCGCGAAACCGGTCGATCATCTGCTGCGGGGTGATTCGCGTGCCGTCCGCTTCGCGAGCGCCCAATACGGCGACCATGATCTCCGCGTGGATCGCGCCCTCTGACGCCAGTGCCTGTAGATTAAGCGCCAGGTTTTGCTCCCGGATGTAGGGATTGAACAGCAGTGCGTTCAGCCGCTGCCAGTGCTTCTGGAAAAACTCCTCGCGACCTTCACTATCTTGGTCGAGTTTGATACTGGACAGCCACCCGGCGCGCTGCTCATCGGTCAGTGAACGCAGGGCGACATACTCGCCGCGCTCGCAGGTGTCGAGCGCGTCGTAGTCGGACTGGTCAATGTTACGAAACAACAGGTGATAGGTGTCATCGCGACGATCGAATGGCCGGCAATTATTGATGCGTACCTTGGTGTAGTAACGGTAACCCCGGGCCTCGCTAGCCAACGCATTGGCGAGCCACCACTCTGGATAGATCGAGCCGGAATTATGGTTATGCAGGTCCGCGCCCTTTGGCATCGCGGCCAGAACGGCATACAGCGCGCGATCGTCGTCGCTCGCTTTCAAGGCTTCGAACCAGTCGGCACCAGACGCCGTGCCTGCAAAGATGCACAGTAACATTGCAATTATATTCTGGATGCGGCGCATCATATCTCCCTACGTTGGCGGCCGGGTACGACAGCGTCGAGCAGTATGGCAAAAAATGCGCCACTTGAAATCGGAAAGCCAAAAAAATGGCTGACGGCGGGCGGCAACCTATCGAGTATCGGTGCAGCCCACGGTGTGGTCGTGAACAGGCCGCAGGCGATGGCCAATGCAATCACGGCCCAGTCGCGTCGGGTTGCATGGTGGCTCGCGGCAATCTGATAGCCAGAAACGACAACCATCGCGAACATCAGCAGCGTCGCACTGGCGATCACAATGCCCGGAATGCGTTGCACGACGGCCGCGACCAACGGCACCGTGCCAAGCGCAATCAAGAACAGCCCTACAAACCGACCAACGCGGCGGCTGGATACCCCCGTCAAGCGAATGACCCCGTTGTTTTGACTGAAGGTCGTGTTTGGAAACGTACAAAACAAAGCCGCGATGGCTGAGTTGATGGAGTCTGCGAGGATACCGCCACGCAGGCGTCGCCAGAAGCTCGGCCCTTCCGTGGCCAGCCCTGACAGGCTGGCGGTCGCCGTCAGATCGCCGATGGACTCTGTGACCGAGACCAGGAACACGGGCAGCAATATGGCGACCAGCGCCCAGTCCACGGCAAACGGGTAACGCTGGAATTCCGGCACAAACCACAGCGCTTGTTGATCGAGCTGCTCGAAGTTGACCATGCCAAAGCCGATGGCGGCGACAAAGCCTGCGGCCAGACCGATGACAATGCTGCTCATGCGCAGCGTGGGGCGTCGGTTTGTGGCGAGCACTAGAATGAGTGTGAATACGCCGGCGGACAACACCACAAGCGGCCAGACGGGCTGATTCTCCTGGAGCGCTTGCTCGAAACTGCGGTTAATGTTGCCCAGTGTTGTCCATACGAGTGTCACGCCCAGCAACAGGATGATCGTCGCCGACACGTTGCGCGTGAGCACGTGGCGTAGTGTGTGAATAAATGGGCTGAGGGCCGCGATCAGCGCGGCGCAAATCAGGCAGGCAGTGAATACAAAGCCCAGCGCTTCCGCGCTGGTGAACGCTGCAGTTTTTAGCGAATAGAGATAAATCAGTGGACCGATAAAGGTAAAGCTGGTCCCCTGGATGCTCAGCAGACCAGAGCCTACCGAACCGATGCGGCTCACCTGCAGCAGGGTCGCAACGCCAGACACGAACAATGCCGAGCTGATCAGGTAGGTGGTATCCGTCGGCGATAACTGCATGCCGAGTGCGATCAGCAACGGCGCCGTGACAATGCCGCCAAACACTGCCAGCAGGTGCTGCAGGCCGACCAGAGCCGCGAATCCGAATGGGGGCTTGTCGCCGAGGCCATAGGTTATTGGTGTTGGTTTGACCATGACCGCTCATGGTAGCTGTCGTGTCGCTTCATGTCCGCACCGAATTGGTGCTGCTTGCCAGTCCGACCGGCGTGGGTTTAGCATCGACGCAGCGCAATTATTGAAGAGGCGGTGCCATGTCTGAGTTTATTGAAAAAATGCCCAAAGCCGAGTTGCATGTGCACCTGGAAGGGACCCTCGAACCGGAACACATCTTTGAACTGGCAACCCGCAATGGTATTGCACTCGATTACGACAGCCCGCAAGCGGTGATCGATGCCTATGACTTTGACGACCTACCGTCGTTTCTCAAGATCTACTACGCCGGTATGAATGTGCTGCACACCGAGCAGGATTTCTACGACCTGACCTATCACTATTTCGAGCGCGCTGCCGCAGACAACGTAGTCTATGTCGAGCCGTTTTTTGACCCGCAGGGGCACACGACGCGTGGCGTCGAGTTTGACACGATCATCAGCGGCATCTCGCGGGCACAGAAGGATGCAGCCGAGAAGCTCGGTGTGCAATCCAACCTGATCATGTGCTTTTTGCGCGACATGAGCGAAGCATCTGCGATGGCGCATCTCGAGATGGCCGAACCCTATCTCGACAAGCTGATCGGGGTGGGTTTGGATTCGGATGAAAAGGACAACCCACCGCTGAAGTTCGAGCGGGTCTTTCAACGTGCTCGGGAGCTGGGCCTGAAGTTGACGATGCACTGCGACGTGAATCAGGAGAATAGCGTCTCGAACATCTGGGATGTCGTCACCGCGATCGGCGCGGACCGTATTGACCATGGCGTCAATTCGCTCGAGGACGCACGGCTTTGTGAAGAGATAAAACGCCGGGGATTAGGGCTGACGGTATGTCCGGTCTCCAACACCTTTTGCGCCCAGTCGCTGACGGCGGATGAGCTGCGCAGCATGCTGCAGAAAGGCATGCTTGCTACCGTGAATTCCGACGATCCCGCTTATTTTCGGGCTTACATGACAGACAACTTCAAAGCGTTGGAAGATGCCGGTCTGACTCATCAGGAGTTGTTCACGCTGGCGCGCAATGCGTTCATCGTGTCGTGGCTGGATGAGTCCACACGAAATGCCTATCTCGAGCGCATGGATACCTACGCGGAGACGATGGCGGCCTGACCAAAGGCCCCGTCGGCCGTATCACCGTGATCGCGCGAGCGGGTTATGCGGCATCTATTGATGACTCGCATTGATGCGTTGCTGCAAATGTTCACCGGCAGAGACTGTCGGAAAGCGCGCCGGGTTGCCCGCATCCGTGCAGCTATCCAACACCGATACCTCGGTGGCACTGTCTGGGTCGACAAACAACACCAGCGATTGTCGGTAGCGTTGCTGCGCCGCCGTGGGGCGCACTCGGTGCAACGCTGAGCGGTAGCGGCCATTTGTCCATCGCTCCAGCAGATCCCCTGCATTGACAATGACGGTACCGGCCACCGGTGCCACATCCAGCCATTTGTCGTCAGGGCCGAGCACCTGTAGGCCACCGACGGCATCTTGTACGAGCAGTGTCAGCAAACCGTAGTCTGTGTGCGCGCCCGCGCCGAGCTGACCTTCGGCGATCGTTTCAGACTCGACGGGCGGATAATGCAACAACCGCAATGTCACATTTTCGCCGCCGTGGCAGCGGGTAAAGAAGTCCTGTTCGACATCCAGTGCCTCGGCGATCAGGCGCTGCAACCACAACGCCTGATCGAATAGGGCGGCAAAGAACTCTCGCATCAGAGACGCGAACTCTGGTGTCGGCCAGCGCGAATCCGCCGGCGGCTTTTGCAGCACATTGCGCATCGTGAACGTCTGCTTGAGATCGGGCGGCGCGTTCTGATCCAGTCGTTCCTCGCCGAGCGCCTGATAGCCAAAGTTCTCCTGCGCAGAGCCATAAGCAAAGCGCTCGCGGTCGACGTGTTGCGCCAGAAAAAACGCCTCGCTCGCAGCGAACACACGATGAACCAGTGACGGCGCGATGGCGGCGTTGGTAACACGGAAGAAACCGTGACTGCGCAGCGCCGCATCCAGCGCAGACGGCAGGCATCCGGTTGCTGAGGCATCAATCTCAGGTATGCTCATGCAGTTATTCCGACGCGCGATAGTTATTCCAACTATAACCACTATCGCGCCGCGACGAAAAATTCTGTGAGGTACGCGTGACAACCTGGATCAAGAATGCGACGGCGATCTGGACCGACGGTCAGACTATGCCGGGTGCGGGTATGGTGACGGACGGGCCGGTGATCGCCGAGTTGCTCGAGGCCGGACAAACACCTTCGGTAGCGATCGATCGGGTGATTGACGCTCAGGACTGTGTGGTGTTGCCAGGTCTGGTGAACTGCCATCATCACTTTTATCAAACATTGACGCGCGCGCTGCCAGCCGCGTTGAACAAGGAATTGTTCGACTGGCTGAAGGCGTTGTATCCGATCTGGGCGGGCCTCGATGAAACCGCGATTCGTTTGTCGACGGAACTTGCATTGGTCGAGTTGATGCTCTCCGGCTGTACGCTCGCATCCGATCATCACTATCTGTTCACTGACGAGATCGCTCCCGCGATTGACTGGCAGATTGAGGTAGCGCAGCAGTTGGGCATGCGCGTCGCGCTCACTCGCGGCTCCATGAGCCGTGGCGAATCGGACGGTGGCCTGCCACCGGATCGTGTTGTGCAGACGCCGGATACGATTCTCGCAGACAGCGAGCATTTGATTCGCGTCCATCACGACGCCGACGATCTGGCGATGCAGCAGATTGCACTGGCACCCTGTTCACCGTTCTCGGTCACCGATGAGCTCATGCGCGACAGCGCAGCACTGGCTCGCGAATATGGCGTACGGCTGCATACGCATCTGGCCGAAACCGAAGACGAAAATGCGTTCTGCCTCGAAACGGTCGGCATGCGCCCGCTCGACTATCTGGAGTCGCTCGGTTGGCTGGCGAACGATGTCTGGCTGGCGCATGGTATCCACTTTAATGATGACGAAATCCAACGTCTGGGCGAAGCGGGCGTCGGTATCAGCCATTGTCCGTGCTCGAACATGCTGCTGGCGTCTGGGCAGTGTCGCACGCTCGAGCTCCAGTCCGCGGGTAGTCCGATCGGTCTCGGTGTCGATGGCTCTGCGTCGAACGATGGTTCCAATATGGTGGCTGAGGTTCGTCAGGCGTTTCTGTTACAGCGATTGCGTTACGGTAGCGCGGCCGTCACGCATCACGACGCGCTGGGTTGGGCAACACGTGGCGGTGCCGATGTGCTCGGCAGGCCGCGGCTCGGTTCGCTGCGCCCAGGCATGGCGGCAGATTTTGGAATCTACGCACTCGATGCTCTGCGTTTTTCGGGGCATGGTGATCCGGTCGCAGCACTGGTCATGTGCGGTGCGTCCGAGGTGCGTGACCTGATGGTTAATGGAGAATGGCGCGTTCGCGGTGGCCAGATTCCCGGTCTTGATCTGGCGCGGCTGCGCGCGCATCACCAGGAAGCCGCTGAGCGGTTGGTTGCACGCTGCAACGGTTGACGGCGGCGTCGCAGGCTGTCTACTCTCATCAGAAAGTACCCTCAGGAGTGGAGCATGTCGCGATTCACGATTTTCCCGGCGATTGTCCTTGTGGCTGTCGGGCTGACACTTGGCAGCACGACGTTCGCTGACGATCAAGACGATGCGGATCGTGGCCCACGGGCGCTGATCCTGCAGGCGGATTTTTCCGGCATGGTCATGGCGGGTGTGGCCTATAGCGTCGACCCGACCATCGACGTGTTTAATGTTCGGCCTTTGATTCCGCTGTACAACATCGCAGCGGCCAGCGAATCGCTCGCTTACAATGCGCAGACTTGGCCCGCCGGTACCGTGTTTGTCTCAGTGGTTGATCCAGGGGTTGGCACGCCACGCAAGAGTGTGGTGCTGCGTACCAAAAACGATCTCTATTTTGTCAGCCCGGACAACGGCTCTCTATCAGGGCCAGCCGATGCGTATGGCATCAAGGCCGTACGTGAGATCGATGAAAGCGTGAATCGACGAGAAGGTACCGGCTGGGCGCATACGTTCCATGGTCGCGATGTCTATTCCTACACCGGCGCGAGACTCGCAGCCGGCGTGATCAGTTTCGAGCAGGTCGGTCCATTGTTGCCGGCAGAGGTTGTCGAACTCGCGCGGGAAACCGGCAGCTATGACAACGGTGTGTTTGAAGGTTACGTCGCTGGCGGCCTGGGACGGTTGGGCAACATCTATTTCAATATCCCGCGTGACTTGTTCGCCGAAGATCAGGCCAGCTACGGTGACTTGTATGATGTCGTTATTTCGCGCGGCGACAAGCCGGTCTTCAACGGTACTGTACCTTACGCGCGCTCATTCGGGTCTGTGCCAGTTGGCGATAATTTGTTGTTTGTCGATTCCAGCGGTAACGTCAGCCTCGCCGTGAACCAGGGTAATTTTGCCGAAAAATACGGCATCGGCGCCGGCGTGGATTGGCGCGTACGGTTACAAAGACGCTGAAAAACTACTGACGAAAATTGCCTGTTGCAGGCGGCTCACAATTTTCCACTGATTGTTTGTCGTTGCTGCGGTCCGTCAGCCAGCACTGCTCAAACACGGAGCAATAGCAGAGCGTTAGGTTCATGCGATTCTCTTTCCTGAGCGCAGTCGCCAAGTCTGAGTCACCGGTCTCGAACGCCGTGATCGTTTGCTCCGGGCTGAGCACCCGTGTGCCGATATGCGATTAGGCAAAGCCGGCCGTATCGGGATAGTGCTGCGCCAGCCATTTCGCCCAGGTGTCAAAGCGCTCACCGTCTTGCTCGACGATCGCATAATGCACAATCGCAGGCCCGGTGCCCTGATTCAGAACCACAATGCTGTAGGCTGTCGGACTGTCGCTGTAAGAGCGATAAATTTCTACATGTGGCCAGGTTGAGGCTCGCGCGAAAGACCGATCAATCCACGCGGAGTACACACCGACCACGACCGCCACGACACTGGTGATGAGTGCAGCCAATGCGACCAGCATTTCCGAGTGTTGATACCAACGCTTGTTGTCGGTCCTCGCAGCCTCCCCGTGATAACGCCGCCCCTGAGTGTAACAGTGGCGCCCGCTGGTTTCTTTTCGCCGTGAGGCACACTAGGATAGCGCGATGGTTGCACCCCGCCGATTGATGATTTTAGCCGTTGCCCTCGTTACGGCGTTCGCGGCTTGTGCGACGACGGGCGGCACGCCGGAAAGTGTCTCGGTCAACAAAGAGACAGCTCGGGTTGTCAGCATCCCATCTCGGGACACACGAGTCCCAGCGACGCTGGTCGTGCCGTCCCAGCGATCCGGCGCGATACCGCTGGTCGTGTTGATTCATGGACATGGCGGCAGCCGAGAGGAAGCGGGCAGCTTTACTCGCGTAGCCAATCGATTGGCGACTGCAGGCATCGCATCGGTCCGGATGGACTTTCCGGGCTGCGGCGATAGCACCGAGCCTTTCTACCGAAACAACTTGACTACCATGCTGGCCGATGTGCGTGCCGCGCAAGCCTATGCGCAGGCGAATGTTGTGATCGATCCTGAACGTATTGCGTTGGTGGGTTACAGCATGGGTGGCCGCCTCGCGGCACTCGCGAGCACTACCGATGACTATCGTGCCATTGTGATGTGGGCCCCGGCCGTCGAAAACGGCGCGACAGACGTAGTCGATATGCTCGGCGGTGACGAACAATATGCGCAGATGCGCGCGACGGCGGAGGCCAAAGGTTTCGTTGACTTTGAGACCTTCTGGGGTCAGGCGCAACAACTCGGGTTGCAGTGGTTTGAGGATATGGAGCGGTCGATGCCACTCGACGCCATCGCGGCATTCCGCGGCGATCTTCTGCTGATTCATGGCGGCGAAGACCGGGTGGTGTTGCCCGCCGTATCCGAGCTTGCCGTTGCTGCCGCGGGCGAAGCGAATAGTGTCAGTCTGACCATCATCGACGCCGCAGATCATGGCTTTGGACTATTCGATGGCCGTGATGCGATCGCCTCGCAGCTGGTCGATGACACCGTCGATTTTCTGGTGGAGGCGCTGCCATGAGTCACACCTATCGGCATCCGAAGCTGACGGTCTTGTTGTTGATTATTTGCAGCGTACTGGGCCTTGCGGGTACCGATCTGGTATTACCGGCGGTACCGTCGTTGCCAGATTCACTCGAGGGCACGGTCGCGCAGTCGCAATTGGTCCTCGCTGCCTTCGTCGCTGGCGGTGCGCTGGGCTTGTTGCTGTTCGGGGAGCTCGGTGCCCGCCTTGATCAGCGTCGTTTGTTGTTGCTATCCCTAGCTGGCTACGCCGCGACCAGCCTCGTCGCCATCGGTGTCGATACGCTACAAGGGTTGATTATCGTGCGGTTTTTTCAGGGTATCTCCAGTGCCGCTGCTGCGGTATTCGCGCCGGGCATCATTCGCGTGCTGTTTTCCGAAAAAGCGGCGTTGCGCGCGATTGGTGTGCTGGGCAGTGTCGAGTCGCTCGCGCCGGCCCTCGCGCCAATCGCCGGTGTTTGGCTGCTGCAGTGGTACGGCTGGCAGGCTTCGTTTGTCAGTATCGCGATCTGTGCCAGCGTGATGTTTGCGATCATTTTCACGGTGCGCAAACAGGTCCCCAATGTTCACCCGGAGCGTGCCGCGGGGGGCTATTGGAGTCTGCTGTGCAATCGGGTGTTTTTGCGCTATGCGCTGAGCCAGGCGTTGACGTTAGGCGGACTGTTGATCTTCGTGTTCGGTGCGCCTGCGGTTATCACCAAAACGATGGATGGCACGCTGCAGCACTTCATCATCATGCAGGTGTCGGGGATCACAACCTTCATCATCGCCGCCAATGCCGCGCAATGGACGGCGGAGCGTTTTGGCAGTGAGCGGATGATCTGGTTTGGTACAGTACTCTCGGCAATCGGCGGTCTGGCTATCGCGATTTTTGCGTTGGTCGGCAACAACGATCCGCGCTGGCTCGCTCTATTGTTCCTGCCGATGAACTTCGGCCTGGGCCTGCGTGGTCCGCCGGGTTTTTATGCCGCGGTTGTGGCGTCTGATGGCAACGACGCACGCGGTGCCGCATTAGTGATTTTGATGATCTTGCTCACGACCGCGACGGGCACGGGCCTTGTGGCGCCGATGATCCTGGAGGGTCTTGTGCCATTGGCATGGATCAGCGCAGCGGTTTCAACGGCTTCGATCTTGGTGTTAGCGGGCCTGCCGGGGTTACCACCACAACCCGTATCGGCAGTATCCAGTTAGACAAGCCGATCAGTCTTCGACACGTTCGCCGAGAATATAGGTCGCGGCAACTGAGCGATCGTCGCCGAGCGTCGCCTGCACAAATAGCGCTTCGGCAGCATTGGATGCTGCGGCCAGGCGGCGTTGCAGTAGGCGGTCATCGCCGGCCGTTAGAACGATGCAGTCCGCTTCCTTGCCGCGTGCAAAGTTGCCGATCCGATCGTCCATATACAGCGACTCGGCACCACCCAGTGTCGCCAGGTACAGGCCACGCAGGCTGTTCAGAGACTGTTGCTGCAACTGCAGCACCTTGTAGGCATCACCGAGTGTGCGTAACAAGCTGAAACTCGTGCCGCCGCCGACATCGGTTCCCAGCCCTACTCGGATATTGTGAGCGCGTGCGCGTTCCAGATCGAACAAACCGCTGCCGAGGAACAGATTGGACGTCGGACAAAATGCGATCGCACCGCCCGCAGTCGCCATCGCGTTGTAATCGTCATCGTGCAGATGCAGGCAATGCGCAAACACCGAGCGTTCCCGCAACAGGCCGGCCTGCTGGTAGACATCCAGATAAGTTGTCGCATCCGGGAACAATTGATGCACCCAGGCGACTTCGTCGAGATTCTCAGCGAGATGTGTTTGCACCAGCACGTCCGGATACTCCTGAGCCAGCTGACCGGCGAGCCGCAGTTGCTCGTCGCTGCTGGTGGGCGCGAAGCGTGGCGTAATGGCATAGTGCAATCGGTCCTGTCCATGCCAGCGTTCTATCAGCGCCCGACTCTCGCGATACCCGGATGCCGGGTCATCGCGCAAGTTGTCGGGGCAGTGCCGGTCCATCAGGACTTTGCCCGTGGCGAGCCGCATCGATCGTGCCGTGGCGGCTTCGAACAACGCGTCCGCCGAGTGGGCATGGACGGTCGCAAAGACGAGTGCGGTCGTCGTGCCGTTGCGCAACAACTCTTCGATGAAGAATTTTGCCGTTTCCTGCGCAATGGTTGCGTCGACAAAAGCGGCCTCGGCGGGGAATGTATATGTGTTCAGCCAATCCAGTAGCTGTGTACCGAACGAGGCGATGACGTTGGTTTGCGGGTAATGCACGTGACAATCGACGAGTCCCGGTACGATCAGACCGTCCGCGTAATGGTCGACGGGCACATCGTCGCCGAGGTTCTCGCTGAGCATTTGCGCGTCACCGAGTTGTGCAACGTGTCCGTTCTCAATAACGAGCAGGCCATCGGCCCAGAATTCGACAGCGGGCCCATCGAGCGATGGATCGTCGCCCGGGTCGCGCAGGCAGTGCAGGATACTGCCACGTAGTGCGCGCACACTCACAACGAACCTCGCAGCGTGACCGGAGTCGTCAACGCGAATTCGTCACAGTTGCCATCGCCTTTTCGATCCACGACAAGAAACGACTGGTGTCTGACAAAGCCGAGCATCGGCAGATGCCAGACCCCCCGTCGTAGATTGATACCCTGGTCGCCGCGCACACGAAATGCGACGAGTGCGTGCGGGTCAGGCTGTTCGGCGGGCGGTGCAACCGCAACAACATAGTCGTGACCCGATGTCGGAAAAAACGCCTGACTACCGCGTGGGTGACGCTCCAGTAGTTCGATTTGATAGGGCAGGCCGCTGGTAATGACACAGCGCATCAGACTGAGATTGACGGCAGCACAGCCGCCATCCACATCGACGGCAGCCAGATCAACGAAGCGATCGAAACGCGCCGCGTTCATTTTCTCCATGCAGTCGTTGCGCATTGCGATGACATCGCCGAACGGCGCAAACCGCTCAGGCGTCAAGTCCATCAGCATGAGTGCGATGGAGTCAGTCGCGCTCATCACGATACAGCCGACCAAATACACGCAGGCGACTGACCCCGCCATCGGGGAATATGTTCATCCTGATATGGCTGACCGGTGGTGCACCCTCCGGTACGACGAATCGATGCACCTGATCCGCGGAAAGGTGCGTCTCCGGCAGCAAGACTTCCCACTGTTCGCTCGATAGTGTTATGGCTTCATCGGTGCCGCTGATGAAATGCGCGCCCTGAATCATCACCCGATCAGGATAGTTGCCTTTGAAATGCGCCGTGTCGACTTCGATCGCATCGATAATCCCGGTATGGCCCAACGCCATCACCACCCAGTCATTGCCGGGGATGCGGCGTCGTGCCGTTTCCCAGCCGTCGCCCATGTTGATGCCACGCCCTGGCGCGTTCAGGTTGCGCATACTGCCAAAGTGTTCGTCGTTACAGGCGATGGCGCGACCACCGGAGGTCAGTGCCAACAAGTCCAGCGTTGTGTTGTCATCGATCTGCGCCCAGTTTGGTGTGATCGTGCCGTAAATCCGCAGCCGCGCGATGCCGCCATCTGGATAGATGTGTAGTCGCACATGTGTGAACTCGCGTTCGTCATCGACGCTGATGAAGTGCTGCAGGTTGCCGTTCAATTCGGTCGAACGCACGATCTCTTCCCAGTCCGCATCGTCGCCCGGGATCACCTCGTCGCTGTAACAGGCATCGATCGAGGCGGCCGGAGGAAAATTTCCGGTGAAATGTCGGGTGTCGATATCGAAGCCATGAATTCGGCCGGGTACGCCGAGTCTGACAATGCAGTAGTCATGGCCCTCTGTACGTCGTCTTCGAGATTCCCAGCCATCCATCCATTTTCCGTGCGTGTCGTATTTGCCAGGAATATAGACGGGCTCTTCGGGCAGGATCAATCGAGTCCTATCGGCGAAAAAATCGTCCGTGGCATAAACGACCTCGCTGCCGAGACGCGGCTGCGCGAGATTGACGAAGCGCGTCAATGGGTGTTGGTCAATGCTGTTCATCGCTGTCCCTCAGCAATGGCGAGCAGTCGAAAACTCGCGATTTTGTGAATCTCGGTTATTGCACGCTCAAACTCCGTATCGGGCGAATGGCGCAGGCGTTCCTCGAATGCCGCAAGAATCGCGCGTCGATTGCTATGTCGCACCGCCATGACGAACGTGAACCCGAATTGCTGCTTGTAGCGGGTGTTCATCGCCTGAAACCGCGCAAATTCTTCAGCGTTGCACTGGTCGATCCCGGCGGCGGACTGTTCTTGGGTCGAGTCGACTGTCAGTTCGCCGGCCACCGCCGCTCGACCAGCCAGATCAGGATGGCTATTGATCAGTTGCATTTTTTGCTTGGCACTCGCCGCGTCGACGACGGCCGCCATGGCCTGAGCCAGCCCATCAACGTCATCGTGACGCTCACGCAGTCCATCTCGCAAGACGGTCTCTGCCACCCACGGCGAGTGTTCGTAAACGCCGCCGAACGTCGTCATGAATTGCTCGCGCGACAGATCACGCGGCCGTGGTGAAAACTGCGGTGACAAGACGCTCATCGTTAAGTCTCACTCGCTGGATGGTGCTCGCGCCAGTGCTCGGCAATGTCAATCCTGCGTGCAATCCAGACATTGCGATTGAACGACGCGACATAGTCAAGAAAGCGAGCGAGCGCCTGGGCGCGGCCCGGACGACCCGCGAGGCGACAGTGCAAACCAATCGATAACATCTTCGGCGCGCTGGCTCCTTCGGCGTAGAGGCAATCGAACGCGTCTTTCAGGTAATCGAAGAATTGTGTGCCACTGTTGAAACCCTGTGCGGTGGCAAAGCGCATATCGTTGCTGTCCAGTGTATAGGGAACGATCAGCTGGGGCGTCGGGTAGTGATAGTCCCAGTAGGGGAGATCATCGGCGTAGCTGTCCGCCATATAGCGGAACGCACCATACTCGGCCGCAATCGCATTTGAATGTGGGCTCGTGCGGCCGAGATACCAACCTTGCGGCGCTGAGCCAGTGACTGTCGTATGCATGCGGATCGCTGCTTCGAAATGCTCGCGCTCCTGTTCTATCGGCATGTGCTGATAGTCGATCCAGCGGTAGCCGTGTGATGCGATTTCCCAGTCTGCTGCCTGCATCGCGCTGACCGCCAGCGGGTTGCGTTCCAATGCCATGGCGACGCCGAATACCGTCACCGGCATTTCGCGCTCGGTGAATAACCGATGCAGACGCCAGAAACCCGCGCGCGCACCGTATTCGTAGATCGACTCCATATTCATGTGTCGTGCACCGGTGATTGGTGCTGCGCCGACGATCTCGGACAGGAACGCTTCCGATGCGTCGTCGCCGTGCAAAATGCAATTCTCGCCGCCTTCCTCATAGTTGATGACAAACTGCACTGCCACGCGTGCCTCGCGCGGCCAAACCACGTTCGGCGGTTTGTTGGCGTAACCGATCAGATCGCGAGGATAGCTCATGCGGCCGGTGACCCCTGAAGGCACAACGGTTTTACAGACAACGGAGCGCCGTTCAACGATGCGGGCGCACGATAGGACGGCGCTGTCAGGCGTACTTTGGTCATGATGCGGTACAAGACACTGATTCCTGAATATTAGTTAGACAGGCTACTAGTCTCTCACGATAGCGGCACTTGTCCAGTCTGTGCGTGCTCCGGCATCAATCCACGCACCCAACAGATCACGCTCGGCCTGTTGCATGTTGGTCAGATTGCCGATCGGCATGATGTTGCTGGCTACGCTTTGTTGATGAATCAGAGTGGCCTGACGCTGAATATCGGCGGTCTCGTACAACACGACACCGCCCGGGGGAGAGATGAATCCGGGCTGTGTCGGCACGGCGGCATGACAGCTACCGCAGCGCTCGCGCACGATGCCGACGACCGTCTCAAAATTAACGGTACCCGCGGAACTGTTGTCATTGGGGACCGGTGCGGCAGGTGTTGCCGTGACGGGTTTGGGTGCGATAGCGGCTGCTACCGTCGCCAGCAGCACACCGGCAACAACGATCGGCCATGGATTGTTGCGGCCGAAGTGTAGATTGACAAAATAAACGCGGATTAGCGCGCCGGCCAGAGAGATCGCAATGAGTATCGCCCAGTTGTAGGCATGTCCGTAAGTCATCGCGTAGTGATTACTGATCATGACGAACAACACGGGCAGCGTAAAATAGGTGTTGTGCACGGATCGCTGCTTGGCTCGCAGTCCGTCTTCAGGGTTCACCGGGTCACCGGATGCGGCGGCCGCGACCATACGCTTCTGTCCGGGAATGATGACAAAAAACACATTGGCGACCATGATTGTCCCGATCAACGCACCGAAGTGAATATAGGCGCCACGCCCGCTGAACACCTGGCACAAGCCATAGGCGGCAGCCGTCAGCAGCAGTAGCAATACTACGCTGAGTAAGCCCATCTGCTTGCCGAGCGGCGAGCGGCACAACAAGTCATAGACCAGCCAGCCGCCGATGATGGTGGCAGCACCGATACCCACCGCAGCTGGCGGACTCAATGCGGCCTGAGCCGGATCGATCAGGTAGAGGCTGGCACCGTACCAGTAGATCAGCACCAGGAGAAACATGCCGGACAGCCAGGTGGTGTAAGCCTCCCATTTGAACCAGTGCAGTGTTTCCGGCAGTTTGCTCGGTGCGACGCGGTATTTCTGTGCGTGGTAGAAGCCACCGCCATGCACGGACCACAACTCGCCGCCGACACCTTTATCGGCATCGTCGCTGTTTTTGGGCGGTGTCAGATGATTGTCAAGCCATACGAAATAGAAGGATGAGCCGATCCAGGCGATACCCACAATAAAGTGCAGCCAGCGCCCCAGCAGGCTTAGCCATTCGATCCAGTAACCGCTCATAGAGTGTGTTTGCCTTTGTTGTTGCGTCCGCTAAACGACGGCACGAACCGTTTGTCGACCTTGGCCTTGCGCACGTGACGCGAGCACCTCGGCAGCCACCGCGATAGCGATTTCGCCAGGCTGCTTGCCCGTTACCTGGTCGATGCCGATCGGGCAGGTCAGTCGTTGAAGCGCGACAGCCGAATGTCCGAGCGCACGCAACTTCGAATCGAAACGTCGGCGCTTCGATTGTGACCCAATAAGCCCCAGATAGGCGCTGCGCTGGCGCGACAATAAAGCATCGACCAGTCTCAGGTCGAGCCCATGGTCGTGCGTCATGACCAAGCAATGCGCCGTTGGCGTGAGCTTGTCGACGAAATCGACCGGGTCGACCGCCAGCACGGGTATTACCGAATCTGGCCATGCGAACTCGAGTTGTGCGGCGCGCGAATCGATAACGGCGATGCGCGCGTCCAGAGTGGCCATGACTTGTGCACAGGCGCGACCGACATGGCCCGCGCCGAAAATCGCGATCTCTAGTGGTGCCGGGGTGACGGTTTCGATGACGAAGGACGTGTCGGCGGTACGATTGTGGGCGCCAGGCCGGTGGCGGGTGACATCGACCGGCACCGGAGAACCCATCAGACAGACATCGCTGTCATAGAGCGTCTTGTTGCCGCTTTCGTCGGTGATCAGTGTTGTCGTCAGCCCCGCATTCTGACGATCACGTAACAGTTGCAGCCATGGCAGAGCGGTCTTGTCGAGTCGCTCGGTGAATGTATCGACAACGCCGCCGCAGCATTGACCGCATTGGCTGCCAAGCGCGTAACGATGCCGACGAGTCGACATCGTACTGTCGTCCTGCAGTAGGGTCCGCGCTTGGTCCTGACAGGTGTGTTCCAGATAACCACCCCCGATGGTGCCGCCCGCTGTCGAGCGACTCAGCCAAAGCTTACTGCCGATTTCACGGGGTGCCGAGCCGCGGATCGCTGTGACAGTGACGGTCGCGCAAGTGCCCTGCGCTTCGATCAATGCGTGAACCTGCCGCGGCCAATCGTGCATCGCGCTAGCCCTGGTGACGACTGTTGAGGGCGCGCAACACCGCTTCTGGTGTCGCGGGTGCGTCGAGACGTGGTGGGGTGGCGTCCGCACAGGCTGCGGTCACCGCATCCTTAATCGCATGAAACACAGAGATGCCGAGCATCAGCGGTGGCTCGCCGACCGCTTTTGAGCGGTGGATCGTCTCTTCGCCATTGTCGACGGACTGCAGCATCTCGACTCGGAAATCGAGCGGAATATCCGAGCAAGCCGGAATCTTGTAAGTGGCCGGTGCATGCGTACGTAATGCGCCGCGTTGATCCCACCAGAGCTCTTCTGTCGTCAACCAGCCGACGCCTTGAATAAAGCCGCCCTCGATCTGACCGAGATCGATCGCCGGATTCAGTGAGCGACCGCAGTCGTGCAGAATATCGACGCGTGTGATGCGGTGTTCGCCGGTCAGTGTGTCGACCACGACTTCGCTGACTGCTGCGCCGTACGCGTAGTAGTAAAACGGTCTTCCGGTCAGCGTCTTCTTGTCATAGTTGATCTTCGGCGTTTTGTAAAAGCCGGTTGCCGATAGCGATACGCGCGCCAGGTAAGCCAGTTTTACGAGCGCCGCAAACGAAACGACTTGCTCCCCGGCAATCACCTGGTTGTCACGGAACACCACATCGCTCTCGGCGACGTCGTAATACTCGGCGGCAAACCGGGTCAGGCGTCCGCGAATTTTATCAGCCGCGGCCTTAGCCGCCATCCCGTTCAGGTCTGAGCCGCTGGAAGCCGCCGTCGCTGACGCATTGGGCACCTTGCTCGTGTCAGACGCCGTAATCTTGATGACATCGATATCGACCTGCAGCGCTTCTGCGACCACTTGCGCCACTTTCGTGAACAGCCCCTGACCCATCTCGGTGCCGCCGTGATTCAGATGAATCGTACCGTCGGAGTAGACATGCAAAAGGGCGCCCGCCTGGTTGAGGTGCGTCGCCGTAAACGAAATGCCGAACTTGACCGGTGTTAGAGCGATGCCGCGCTTCAGCACGCGATTGTTGGCGTTGAAGGCGCGTATCTCTTTTTGGCGCGCATGGTAGTCGCTCGACGCGACGAGCTGGTCGGTGATCTCGTGAATTAGATTGTGCTCGATCGCTTGGCCGTAAGGCGTGACGTTGCGGTCGTCATGACCGTAGTAGTTGAGTTGCCGAACCGCGAGTGGATCTTTGCCGAGTACTCGTGCGATTTCGTCGATCACATACTCGATAGCGAACATACCCTGCGGACCACCGAAGCCGCGAAACGCGGTGTTCGATACGGTATTCGTCTTACAACGGTGCGATAGGATTGTCGCGTTCTCGAGGAAGTAGGCGTTATCGGTGTGAAACATCGCTCGATCGTTGATCGCGCCGGACAGATCGGTAGACATGCCGCAACGCGACGCATACTCGAACTCGACGCCCAGAATTCGGCCTTCGTCATCGAAACCCACCGCATATTGCGTGTAGAAGTCGTGCCGCTTGCCGGTGCTGACCATATCGCTGTCGCGATCCAGCCTGAGCTTCACTGGCCGCCCCAGATGCTGTGCCGCAATCGCCGCAGCGCCGGCGATCAAAGCGGCCTGACTTTCTTTGCCGCCGAACGCGCCGCCCATTCGTCGGCACTCGACGACGATGTCTTTTTTGGTCAGGCCGAGAATACTGGCAACGACGTGTTGAATCTCATCCGGATGCTGAGTCGAGGAGTAGATCCTGAAGTCACCATCCTCGATCGGAATCGCCATCGCGATCTGGCCTTCGAGATAAAACTGATCCTGCCCGCCAAGCTGTAGCTCGCCATTCAACGTGTGCGGTGCATCCGCGATGGCACGTTGGCTGTCACCGCAGCGCATCGTTTGTGAGGGCAGTACAAACGATTCTTTCTCGAGTGCGGTGCGTTCATCCAGGATCGGCGGTAACGGGGTGTAGTCGACATTGGCCAGCAGCGCTGCCCGACGTGCCTGATCGACGGTCTCCGCGACGACGAGAAACATCGGCTGACCGATAAACTCGACCAACGTGTCCGCGAATATGGGGTCGTCGTCTTTCACGGCGCCGTAGTTGTTTTTGCCGCGTATCAGGCTTGCATCAATGACAGCGACCACGCCGGGTGCTGCACGAACGCGTGACAGATCACAGTGGTTGATTCGTGCATGCGCCTCGCTGCTCACTACGAAAGCGCCGTGCAACAATCCGCGCGGCTCCGGTAGGTCATCGGTATATAAAGCGGCCCCGCTGACATGCAGTGCAGCGCTGTCGTGGGCGTGTGCGCTGCCGACGCCGCCGCGAGGTTTATTGGCGAGCATAGTCATACACCTCGAGCGTGACGTCAGGTTCGGTGACGGCCAGATAAAACCGATATAGCAAATTGCGCGCAGCGGTCCGTCGGTAGTCGTCGCTGGCACGCATGTCCGTCAGCGGCGAAAAATCTGTATCGAGCGCCGCCATTGCCTCTCGGGTGACCGATTCAGTGAGCACGTGTCCGCGCAGTGCTTTTTCGCAATGCGCGGCGCGTGCGGGGATCGCCGCCATGCCGCCAAATCCCGTGCGGATCTCTTCGCAGCGACCATCGACCAGCGTCATACAAAACGCCGCACAAACGGCCGAGATGTCCTGATCGAAACGTTTTGACAGTTTGTAGGCGCGGAATACCTGATTGTCGCTCAACAACGGCACCAGCAATCGCGCTACGAATTCGCCCGGCTGCAAGTCATTGACCATGTAGTCATGATAAAACGCGTCGAGTGGCAGGCGACGGCTGCCGTCGGCGCTGATCAGTTCGATCTCCGCGCCCAGCGCGATGAAGGCCGGCATCGAGTCGCCAATGGGTGAGCCATTGGCGATGTTGCCGCCGATCGTCGCGGCATTGCGAACCGGTGGCGATGCAAACCGTCGCAGTAACGGTTCCATGCTCGGAAAGTGAGCGACCAACTGTGGCATCGCCGAGCTGAATGTCACGGCGGCGCCGATCTCGAGATGCGTGTCGGTGGTCGTTATCGTTTTCAATGCATCGACTTCGCCGACATAGATCAACTCGTCCATATCACGGAATTGCTTGGTCACCCAGAGCCCAACGTCGGTCCCGCCGGCGAGTATCGTCGCCTCTGGCTTCTCCGCCAGTAACGCCGTCAACGCTGCAATGGTCGTCGGTGCGCTGATGTGGCGACCACTGGCACCGATCGTCAGCGTTGTGTCGTGTCGCAAGGCATTGAGCTCGGCGATGACGTCGCGTTCCTGTGCCTCGCTGCGTGCGCTGACCTGGCCCGCGGGTACTCGCAGCCGGTCGCTGTCGTCCGTTGTGCCGGCGCACTCGTACATGGCGACCGCGGCATCGACGATCGGACGATAGCCGGTGCAACGACACAGATTGCCCGCCAATGCATCGTTGATGTCGGTGCGCGTCAGCGTCGGCTGGGATTTGAAAGCGGCAAACAACGTCATCACGAAGCCGGGTGTGCAGAATCCACACTGCGATCCATGATGCTCGACCATTGCCTGCTGTACCGGGTGGAGTTGGGACTGGCCTCTTGTCAGTGATTCGACGGTAATCAGTTCCTTGCCGTCCAGTGTCGCGACAAACTGAATGCAGGCGTTCACCGCGCGGTATTGCAGATGGTCGCCGCTGTCGTCGATGCTGGCGATGACAACCATACACGCGCCACAGTCGCCTTCTGCGCAACCTTCCTTGCTGCCGGTTTGCCAGCGATCTTCACGCAGCCACTGCAACACGGTGCGGGTGGGATCGATCTCAGTGATCGTGACGACCTCGCCGTCGAGAAGAAAACGTACTGAGTCAGACATCAGGTCGGTCAGCTCCCTCGGTACGTTGAATAGCTCCACGGTGAGACGAGCAGCGGCACGTGGTAGTGCGATGGCTCACTGAGCGTAAAGCGAAGTGTGATGACATCCAGAAACGGTGGATCCGCGAGTTCGACGCCGCGCGCCGCGAAATAGGCCGCCACATCGAACTCGAGCTCGTAGGTGCCAGGCTGAAACGCATCATCGGCGAGTAGCGGTGCATCGACGCGACCGTCGGCATTGGTTTCTGTCGTTACGAGAAGCGCGCGGGACTCGCCGCAGCGATACAAACGCACCGCGATGTGTCGACCAGGAATGCCGGCTGAAGTGTCCAGAACGTGTGTGGTGAGTTTGCCCATGTAGCGCTGTGTCGCCTGTATTGACTCGTTCCAGCCAATATAGACGCTGTCAGAGCGCCGTGCTACCCCGCGCTGCTTGTCATACTTCTGTTCGAAATGGAATGGAATCCTGTGCGCCGTGGCGTCCGATCGCAATCGCCGCCGCGCGATTGGCAAAAGCTACCGCCGTCGGCAACGACTCTCCCTCCGCCAGAGCAACAGCCATCGCCCCGTTAAAGGTGTCGCCCGCGGCAACGGTATCCACGATACGTTCGGGCGTTGCAGCCGGCACGTGGTATCGCTCGCCCCGGTCGTTCACCCATGCGCCGTCAGCGCCGAGCGTGATGATGACCGTTTGTGGGCCTAGTGCTCGCAGCGCTTCGCTGGCGGCATCGGCTGCTTCGCGGTCGGCGCACGGCAAACCACACAAGGCGGTCGCCTCTGATTGATTGGGTGTCAGAATATCCACATGGCCGAGAAGCGCCGCATCGAGCTGCGTCGCCGGTGCAGGATTCAGAATCACCGTCGCGTCGCCGCGTGCAGCCAGTTCGACGGCCGTGCCCACACCGGCGAGCGGGGTCTCCAGCTGCACCAATATGATGCGCGCGGCCGCTAACGTATCTCGATGCGTCATGACGCGGGCCGAGTCGAGCGCCGCATTAGCACCGGCGCTGATGCCGATACAATTTTCACCGTTTGCTGCAACGAAGATCATCGCGCTGCCGGTCGATGAATTGACGATCGCATCGATACCGTGCGTGTCGATACCATCGTTGTTTAGCGCCTCGATTCGCTCGCGGCCTGCGCTATCGTCGCCGACACACGCGATCAGTGCAGTCTGTGCGCCGAGCCGCGCACAAGCGACGGCCTGATTTGCGCCTTTACCGCCGCCGAAAATAGAAAACGTATCTCCGCCTAATGTCTCGCCCGGCCTCGGTAGCGTCGGCACGCGCAGGACATAGTCGACGTTGATGCTGCCGACCACGACAATATCGGCGGTGCTGGTCATGGCGTCGCGTCGGCCTTGGTGCCGTCGATCGCTGCTAGTCGCTCAATCAGATATTCGCCGGCGGTGTAGCGTGGGGACAGGCGCAGTGATAAATCGGGTGCCAGAAAAAACGGCATTGAGATGCGCGATACGTTGTGGTCCGACTGCGCAGGATTGATGACCCGGTGCGTTGTTGAAGGCAGATACCCGCCGGTCATTTCCTGCAGCATGTCGCCCGTGTTAACGATTATCTCGCCGCTTTCACCGTGCAGGTCGAGCCAGCGGCCGTCTTTAGCCTGCACCTGCAAGCCGGGCTCGAGTGCCACAGGCAGCAGCGTGATGAAGTTGATGTCCTCATGGGCCGCTGCGCGCACGCTGCCCGGCGGTTCGTCGCCCGCAAGAGGTGGATAGTGCAGCAGACGCAGTACGCTCGGTTCATCGCGCAAAACCTCTGCCAACTTCACGGACGGGTCATACAGGCAATTCGTCGGCAGTGCATCCTGCAGCCAGCCGAGAAGTGTTGCGCCGAGTTCGATCGCCTGTTTGCGGTAACGCACGATGTCGTCGGTCAGGTGCGCAGGCATTGGGCTTTGGGGTGAGGCGTGGAAAAACTCTTTGATGTCTTTGACATCGTGTCCGACCGCACGCTCTGACACGGCCAGCGAAAAGTAGCCATGCTGATCGCCATCCGGTCGGCGCGGAAACTGGTAGTCGTACTTTTCGTCGGTATTGAAAAACGCGCGCCACTCGTCGTTGATGCGCGTCAACAGGTCACGTTCGATCGGATGCTCACGGAGAACCGCGAAGCCCGTCTCGTGAATCGACTGAGCAAACGCTTCGGCAGCATCGCCAGCCCCCATGTCGACACTCTTCACTGTTGGATTACTCATGCTCCTTCCCTTTTGTGCGATCCTGACCGCTCGCGATCACTAACAGCACGCCCATCACCAGATAGCAGACACTCGCAAAACGCAGGACGGTCATCGTATCACTGACGGCGACGATCTGGCTCGACAGCCATGGGCTGATCGCGGTCCCGCTGGTAGCGCCCAGCAACATCAGTGAGACAAGGCGAGACGACGGTGTTGTCACTTGCTGCGTGGCGAATGACAGTACGACTTTCAATAAACCGAAATTCGTGAAGCCCCAGACTGCGGCCAACGATGGCAACCAGGCGTAGTGATCGACCAACCACATCGGTACCGAACCGGCCAACGCGCCGGCAGCGGCCAGCAGCGCCATGCGCCGTGCACCGGTGCGCAGCACCCACCACGCCACGAGGATCTGGGCGGCAAACATGCCACTCCAGAAGCGACCGACGACGCTGCCCGCATCACTCGCCGACACGCCTTGCGCCATCAGGTGGTTAGGCAGCCACCACAACATCGCGTATTGCCCGAGCGTATACAAAAACAAAGCGGCGACACAGCACCAGACAGCGGCTGGCCAAGGTTCATCTTGGGCCTCGGTGTCTGCCGAGTCGATCGCCGGGTAACGACTACTGGCGGCCAGCATCACAATGATTGCAGCGATGCCCGCTAATGCCACGTAGGTCGTCGCCCAATGCCAGACGTGACTGATCACGTAACTGGCGAGTGCCGCGCAGGCAATGCCAGCGACGCTGAATGCACCATCGGTCACAACCAGCATAGATGCACGCTCGCGTGGTGCATAGCAGAGCGAAATCGCTGACGCAGCCGCTGCCAGGCCAATACCGCACGCGACGCCGATGACGCCCAGCGCGAGACGGATTGTCATTGCATCTGCGCGCAGACGAATACTGACCAATGCCAGTAGGCACGCGCCGCTGACCGTGATGACCACGCCACGCAATGCAACCAGGTCAAAGATGAACAACGCGATGATCGCACCGATCAGTATGCCGATGGTCAGCCAGCTAAAGTTCGCCGTTGCGGCGGTTACTGGGATCTCAAGGGCCGCCGCCATCGGTGCGCTGATGATGCCAATCGGCGCGAGCATGCCGGACATCAGGAAATAGGCGAGAAAAGCCGCCAGCGTAATGCGATGTCGATTGTTCAAGCGTCCCTCGGTCTGGAGATCTCCCACGTTGCCCTGAATTCTGCCACACTGACAGCCAGAACCTTGGAGAAACGCTGATTCATGCAAAAGCTCATTTTCGACACTGACCCTGGCATCGACGACGCGATGGCATTGCTGTTTGCGGAGGCAAGTCCCGACATCGATCTGTTGGGTATCACCACGGTACTCGGCAATGGGTCAATCGAGACAACGACACGGAACGCGTTGTATCTCGTCGAGCGCTTCGATATCCCGGCGCCTGTGTTTCGTGGCGCAGCGTCAGCGTTGCAGGTGGAAAGTGGCGATCCGCCAACGTTTGTGCATGGCGATGACGGGCTTGGCAATATTCATCCGTCTGCCCCGACTCGCGAAGTCAGCTCATTACCAGCGGACGCTTATATCGTGGATACGATCCTGCGTTATCCGGGGGAGGTCACCATCGTTGCAGTCGGCCGCCTGACCAACCTGGCGTTGGCACTTCAGCGCGAGCCGGCCATCGTCGATGCAGTCAGACAAATTGTCGTCATGGGCGGTGCACTCGGCACCGGCGGCCATCACGGCAACATCACGCCACACGCTGAGGCGAATATTTATGGTGATCCGCACGCGGCTGAGCAGGTATTCAGCGCAGACTGGCCGGTCGTCATGGTCGGCCTCGATGTGACGATGCAGGTCGTGATGAATGACGCCCGCATGCAGCGGCTGCGCGAGTGCGCCGGCGACGCTGGCGAGTTCATGTATGAGATATCCCGGTTTTACGCGGACTTTTATGCGCAGTCGACCGATCTCCAGGGCTTTCCGGTGCACGATTCATCGGCGATCGCCTACGTTATCGATCGATCGTTGTTCACCACAACGACCGGTGGACTGGCGGTGACGCTCGATGGGGAACACATCGGTCAAACCCGGATCGCCACCTCGGGTAGAGCACTCGCCGAGGCAGACTTTGGTGCTCGCCCACAGCAGCTCGCGTGTACCGACGTCGACGCAGCGCGTTTGCTGCAATTGTTCGAACAAACCGTTATCGATGGGTATGCCTGAATGAGCGCAAGAGCGGCGAGCTTGCAGGCATTGCAGCGGGCTGTAGGCCGCGCGCGCATTGACGTTGCCACCCGCGACGGTGTCAGTCACTTGCAGCGCCTGTATCAACAGGGCTGCGCCAAGGTCCGGATGCCGCTGATCGAACCTGGGCAACCACTGCAGTTCGTATTGTTGAACACCGCGGGTGGGCTGACCGACGGGGACATCTACGAGGTCGATGTTGATTGGGGCGAGAGCAGCAAGGCGATCGTCACGACGCAGGCCGCGGAGCGCATCTACAAATCGCGGGGCGCGCCTGCGCGGGTCGTCAATCGCCTGACTGTTGATGACGATGCTGTCGCCGTGTGGTTGCCCCAGGAAACCATCTTGTTTGATCGGGGGCGTTGCGATCGGTTGACCGAGGTGTCGCTCAAGTCGAGCAGTGCGTTTGTTGCGATGGATTCACTGGTGTGTGGACGCAAGGCGATGGACGAGCGAGTGCGTCAGGGCCTGTGGTTTGATCGCTGGCGTGTGCGCATCGATGGTCGTCTTGCTTTTGCGGATGCCCTGCGTCTGGCCAGTGACGATGATGTCGATTTTCAAGCACTGCTCAGGCAGCAGGCGGTGGCTGGAGGCCGCCAGGCGGCGGCGACAGGTCTCGTGGTAGGGCCAACGGCTCCCGCACTCCGTGATCACATTCGTGATGCACTTCAGAAGTCCGATGTGCTGGGCGGTGTGAGCCAGGTTGGTGCAGTGACATGCTGGCGTTTTCTGGCGACGGACGGTGACACGCTACGTCGTGCTTCCAATCAGGTTTTCGATGCCCTAGTCTCAGAAGCGGTTGTCGACAATCCGTTTGCTGGGTTGGTATTACCTCGCGTATTCCGATGCTAGCGATGGCGGCCTGGCGACCAATGAAAGAGATTGTAGGGAGAGCAGCATGCAGCTGACGCCGAGAGAAAAAGACAAACTGCTGCTGGCCACGGCGGCGATGGTGGCGCGACGCCGTTTGGAGCGGGGCGTAAAACTCAACCATCCCGAAGCCATTGCGTTGATTTCCGACTTTGTCGTCGAAGGTGCGCGCGACGGCCGGAGTGTCGCGGATCTGATGCAGGCCGGTGCCGAGGTGATTTCGCGTGATCAGGTCATGGACGGTATTGCCGAGATGATCCATGACGTGCAAGTCGAAGCGACGTTCCCCGACGGCACCAAGCTCGTCACGGTCCACAACCCGATTCGCTAGGAGGCGCGAAATGATCCCAGGTGAAATCATGGTGGCTGATGGCGATATCGTCCTCAACGCCGACGCGGAGACTCGCACACTGACCGTCGCTAACACTGGCGACCGGCCGGTGCAGGTCGGCTCTCACTATCATTTCTTTGAAGTGAATGCGGCGCTCGATTTTGACCGCGAGGCGAGTCGAGGTTGGCGACTGGACATTGCCGCCGGTACAGCAGTGCGTTTCGAGCCGGGGCAATCCCGCGACGTGACATTGGTGCCACTGGCTGGCGAGCGCACGGTGTTCGGCTTTAATCAGAAAATCATGGGAGCACTGTAATGGCCGAGCGCATCAGCAGATCGACCTATGCGTCGATGTTTGGTCCGACGGTAGGTGACCGGGTGCGTCTGGCGGACACCGATCTCATTATCGAGGTCGAACGTGACTTCACACGGTACGGTGAAGAGGTCAAATTCGGTGGCGGTAAAGTGATTCGCGATGGCATGGGCCAGTCGCAACGGGGTCGCGCGGACGGCGCTGTCGATACCGTGATCACCAATGCGTTGATTGTCGATGTGACCGGCATCTACAAAGCCGATGTCGGTATTCGTGATGGCCGTATCGCAGCGATCGGTAAGGCGGGTAACCCGGATACTCAGGACGGTGTCGACATCATTATCGGTCCGACCACCGAAGCGATTGCCGGCGAGGGGAAGATCCTGACCGCTGGCGCATTTGATGCCCACATTCACTTCATTTGTCCGCAACAGATCGATGAAGCATTGATGTCCGGTGTCACGACGATGCTGGGTGGCGGTACCGGACCTGCGACCGGCACCAATGCGACGACGTGTACACCTGGCGCGTTTCACATTGGGCGTATGTTGCAGGCATTTGATGCATTTCCCGTCAATCTCGCGCTGTCCGGCAAAGGCAATGCATCGCTGCCAGGCGCGATCGAAGAACAGGTTCAGGCCGGTGCTTGTTCACTGAAACTGCATGAAGATTGGGGTACGACGCCTGCCACTATTGATTGTTGTCTGGGCGTTGCCGATGCCATGGATGTGCAGGTCATGATTCACACGGATACGTTGAACGAATCAGGGTTCGTCGAGAATACTGTCGGTTCGTTCAAGAATCGCACGATCCACGCGTTTCACACGGAAGGGGCTGGCGGCGGCCACGCGCCCGACATTATTAAGGTGTGTGGGCTCCCTAACGTGATCCCGTCGTCGACCAATCCGACGCGTCCATTCACTGTGAACACGGTCGATGAACATCTCGATATGCTGATGGTCTGTCACCACCTGGACCCACGGATCGCGGAAGACGTGGCATTTGCAGAAAGCCGGATTCGTCGAGAGACTATTGCCGCGGAAGACATCCTGCACGACATGGGTGCGTTTTCGATCATTGCCTCCGACTCACAGGCGATGGGTCGTGTGGGAGAAGTACTGATTCGAACGTGGCAAACCGCCGACAAAATGAAAAAACAGCGCGGACGTTTGGCGGAAGAGCAGGGCGATAATGACAACCTGCGTGTGCGACGCTACATCGCGAAATACACGATCAATCCCGCGATCGCGCATGGCATGGCGGAACACATTGGCACCGTCGAGCCTGGTAAGCTCGCCGATCTGGTGTTATGGACGCCGGCATTTTTTGGTGTCAAGCCAGACCTCGTATTGAAGATGGGGAGCATCGCCGCGGCACCGATGGGCGATCCCAATGCATCGATACCGACACCACAGCCGGTTCATTACCGACCGATGTTTGCGAGCTTCGCTGGCAACATGACGAACAGTGCAGTGACCTTTGTATCGGCTGCGGCGCACGCGGCCAATATTGGCCAGAGTCTGGGCCTTGCCAAGCAGACGTTGCCGGTGAGTCATACCCGCGACATCGGCAAGGCGGATATGCAGCTCAATGATTATTGTCCTGATATCAGCGTCGATCCGGAAACCTACGAAGTGCACGCCGACGGCGAGTTGCTAACCTGCGAGCCAGCGGCAGAGCTGCCGATGGCGCAGCGTTACTTTTTGTTCTGATGCCACTGCCGAGAGCGATCGCGGTCATCGCGTTGGAGCAACTCGCCGAGCCACCGACGGACACGGTCGCGCTGTCGTATCAGGATCGCCACCGACGTCGGATGACGATGACGAGCGACGGCGGGCGCGAGTTTCTACTGGATTTGCCTCAGGCAATCGCGATGGCGGACGGTATGTGCTTGAAGCTCGATGACGACAGTCATATTCGTGTCGTTGCCATCGATGAAGATGTGCTCGATATCACGACACCGGATGCCAGCACACTGATGCGAATCGCGTGGCATCTGGGCAATCGACACTTGCCGACCGAACTGAGCGCGGAGCGCGTTCGGATCGCTTATGATCACGTCATCGAAGAGATGGTGATCGGGTTGGGCGGGCACGTCGAACGGCGCAAAGCACCGTTTCATCCGGAGGGTGGTGCCTATGCGCATCACGACCACGCATGACCTCTCCCGCAGCGCTGTACCAACTGATGACCTGGTTGTCGCCATCGTTTCCCGTCGGCGCATACGCGTTTTCGCATGGACTGGAACGCGCCATCGAAGCGGACCGCGTGACCGACGTCGCGAGCGCGACTGACTGGATATCCGACCTTGTACTGCGCGGTAGCGGGCAGGTTGATCTGGTGTTGTTGCATCAGGCGTTTGCGGCCACCGTATCCGACGACAAGACATCACTCTCGGCCGTGATCGAGTTGGGTCAGGCGCTGTGGCCCAGTCTTGAGATACGCACGGAATCACTGGCTCAGGGTGAGGCGTTCCTGCGCGTTGCCTGCGCGTGCTGGCCGTCTACCGCGTTGCAGGCGCTGAAGGATGACGGCGATGTGGCGTATCCGGTGGCCGTGGCGGTTTGTGCAGCCTTGCACGATATCGACATCGACTCATTGGCCATGGCGTATGCACATGCTTTCACGGCCAATCTGACGTCGGCTATTGTACGACTCGTGCCCTTGGGGCAGACCGACGGGCAGCGCATTACGCGCCAGTTGCTGGACGTTATGCCGAAAGCGATCGCTCGCGCGGCGGCGACACCGCTCGATGATATTGCGAGCGCCAGTCTGATGTCGGATATTTACAGTATGCAACACGAAATTCAGTACACGAGGTTGTTTCGTTCATGACAGCACATGGTCCGTTACGCGTTGGCATTGGAGGGCCGGTCGGCTCCGGTAAGACCGCACTCACCGAGGCGCTGTGCCGGCGTCTGCGTGATGATTATTCGTTGGCCGTGATCACCAATGATATTTACACGCGGGAAGATGCGGAATTCCTGACCCGGGCGGATGCTTTGCCGCATGAACGCATCGCCGGCGTTGAGACCGGCGGCTGCCCGCATACCGCTATCCGTGAAGACGCGTCGATGAATCTCGCTGCCGTGGATGCGCTGAATCAGCAGTTTGACGATCTTGATTTGATCATCATTGAATCCGGTGGTGACAATCTGGCGGCGACATTCTCGCCGGAACTGGCGGATATCACGCTGTATGTGATCGATGTCTCCGCGGGCGACAAGATTCCGCGCAAGGGCGGGCCCGGCATCACGAAGTCCGACCTACTCG
Source organism: Pseudomonadota bacterium (assembly GCA_039033995.1). Taxonomy (GTDB): domain Bacteria; phylum Pseudomonadota; class Gammaproteobacteria; order Steroidobacterales; family Woeseiaceae; genus CALBPI01. The sequence goes on from JBCCBP010000004.1 coordinate 105,330, forward strand.
TCATTAACAAGATCGATCTGGCGCCACTCGTGGGCGCCGATCTTGGCGTGATGGACCGCGACGCGACTAAAATGCGCGGTGAACGCCCTTTCTTGTTCACCAATATCAAGGCTGGCGACGGCGTGGCCAAAGTTGCGGATTTTGTCTTGCAAAAGGGTGGCCTGGTGCGCGACGCATGACGGATACCGCCACCATGAGCCTGGCCGAGGAATTTGCCCGCAACGGTTACATCGTGCTTAGCGATACGATCGATAATGCTGCGTTGTGTCGACTACGCGCAGCAGCAGAGGCGATCGTCGACGATTTCGATATTGCGGCCAATCAAACGGTGTTCACGACCGATGATCGGGATGCTGGTCGTGATGACTACTTTTTCGATTCGGCCGAAGCGGTGCACTGTTTCCTGGAAGCGGGCGCGTTGGATGCGGCGGGTGAGCTGACACGCGAAAAATCGTTGGCGATCAACAAAATCGGGCATGCGATGCACGATTTCGATCCGGTGTTTGCCGAATTCTGCCGGCAGCCGGTGTTTGGGCAGGTGTTGCGCGAGATCGGTTACAGCAACCCGCTGCTGTACCAGTCGATGTATATCTTCAAGCAACCGGGCATCGGCGGTGAAGTGCGCTGGCATCAGGATGCCAGCTACCTGATGGCCGACGGTCGCGGCGTCACCGGCATTTGGGTGGCTCTCGAGGATGCCAGCCAGGAAAACGGTTGTTTGTGGGTGCAACCCGGTCAGCATCGGTCGCCGCTACGCGAGCGCTATCTGGTCGACTGGAAAACCCGCCGTGGCGCGCTTGAAACGCTCAGCGACGAGCCATGGCGCGGCGAAGACTTCGGCATACCGGTTGAGGTGTCCGCCGGTAGCGTGATCATCTTCTCGGATCGGATGCCGCATTACAGTTCGACCAATACGTCGGCGCGCTCGCGCCACGCGTTCACGCTGCACGTCGCCGACCGAGATGACGACTGGCTGACAGAAAACTGGCTACAACGTCCGAACCTGCCGCCGTTTGAACTTTAGTTCGGGCAAACGATCGTTCGCTGTTGCCTCAGCGATCACTCAATAATGCCTTGAGTGCGGCGACTTCGGTTTCGAGTGCCTCGACACGGTCCTCGAGCGCCTGCACATCGCTCGGTTTGCCGCGCGGGGCACTAGGTGCCCGTTCGCTCGCCGCATCACGTTCGGCCAGATATTGGTCTACATCCACTTCGCCACCGAACAAATGTCGGTACTCGTAGTCTTTGCGACCGGCGACCTTAGGTAGTTGCATGACGATGGGGCCGAGTGGTTGGTCGATCAGTGCGTTCAGCGTATCAACCACTTCCTGATTATCGGCAAATTGATGCAGGCGGCCTGCGCGGCTGCGCAGTTCACCCGGCGTCTGCGGCCCGCGCAACAGCAGCAGGCACACGATGGCAAGTTCGCCATCGTCGAATCTGTAGTCGCTGTAGCGTGTGTTGCAGAGCCGTTGCGAATAACGCTCGGTTCTGCTTTTGAAGTTCTCATCGACGACCACGAAGTGCTTGTTCTGCAAGCTGCGCACGGCGTGTTGTACTTCGCCCGGCGACAGATTCATCACAGGCTCACGGCTCGACTTCTGATTGCAGGCATTGGTCAATGCGTTCAGTGTCAGTGGGTATTGATCCGGCGTGACCACCGATTTCTCGATCAGACAGCCAATAACCCGTGCTTCAGTTTCGTTTAGTTCGACGCGCATGTGAGTTCCTGTTTATCGATCTTCGGGCCGCACATCTTTCAACGTAGCGACCAGCTCCGCTGTCGATGTCTGGGAGTAGCTGAGATGCACCCGCTCTGCCGATGCCGGGTGATGAAGGAGGCTGACACCGTCGCGATGCGCTGTCGCCGGGCGAATCGGTCTCGGTACAAAGCCGCCCCCGCAATTGGGGCAAACATTGTGCAGATGAGTGTCGACGCAATCGCGACAAAACGTGCACTCGTAGGTGCAGATCATCGCGTCCGTCGCGGTTGGCGGCAGATCTTTGTCGCAGTACTCGCAGTTGGGTTTGAGCTTAAGCATGACCAGTCGCCTCCTTAAGTATGCGCGCCAACGCAGGACGATGCTCGCTGATTTCGATGTCGGTCAGGCCTTCGAGCGAGTGAGGAAACTTTAGCCACTGCGTCGTTTCGTGCAAGAAGTAGTCTGGTGCGCGCGAGGTTTGGTTGCGCGCTGGTTTGTAATAGGGCACGGCGATGCGAATGTCGGCGGGCGCATTGCGGCGCGCTTTCGCATTGATTTGTTGAATCATCGCGTCGATCGTGTGGCCGGTATCAAACACATCGTCGACGATTAACAGCCGATCTTCATGAGTGACATTCTTCAGCAGGTAGTTGATGCCGTAGATCGCAATCTCACGGGATTGGTTGTCGATGCCGGTATACGATGATGTGCGCACCGCGATGTGATCGGTCTTGATGTCGCAAAATGCCAGATATTCCTGTACCGCGATACCGATAGGGGCCGCGCCGCGCCACAGCGCGAGAATGAAAGTCGGCACAAAACCGCTCTCGATGATTGCTGCGCCCAGTCGGAACGCATCGTCCAGCAGTGACTGCGGAGAGATGTAGAACTTGTCGCTCATCTCGCTAATGTGCACCGCGCAGCCGTCGCATGCAAGCGCATACGGGGGTCGACTCAGGTGCTACACTGAGCTGCATGCAAGAGAAGACATTTGTCACTGAAAGCACACTTATTGAGGATGCGTTCAAGCTCGGCGTACAGGTGTTTAACAGTGGTTTTAGGCCCACGTTTGTTGTGGGTTTGTGGCGCGGTGGCAGCTCCGTTGGGATCTATGTCCAGGAGTGTTTGCAGCACCTTGGCGTCGAAACTAACCATATCGCGCTGCGCACATCGTATCGCGGTATCGATGCTTACCATTCGATGGTTGAGAATCCTGCGGACAATATCCGTGTCCACGGCACGCAGTATCTGCTGGAAGCGCTGCATGCCGAAGATCGACTACTGATTGTCGATGATGTTTGTGGTTCCGGTTGGACGTTACAAGTGGTGCATGAGCGTCTGCGTCACAAGCTGAAACGCAATATGGCGACCGACACCCGGAGTGCTGTGATCTGGCACAAGCCGGCACAGAATCGATCCGGTCGGATACCAGACTATTTCCTCCACCAAACTGATGAATGGTTGGTGTTGCCGTACGAGTTAACGGGTTTGTCCGCAGAGGAGATCCGGCGTCACAAACCAGGCGCTGCTGCGCTATTGGCCGCTTCGGGGCATCTTGACGACGGATAATTAATCGCAGACTGTCACGCCGCTGTCATCTATCCTCTGTTACCGTTCTGTGTCGGCAGCATTACGATGCATGAGCTATGTTAATCAAATTACTGGTGTTGGTTGCGACCCTAACTGCGATCGTCGTTTTTCTCCATTGGTATAGTTACCGCCACCTGAAGACGCGCATCGTCCAGGCACGCCGCTGGGATCTGAATATCTGTTGCGGCAAATTTGATGGTGGTGGCGTCAATGTCGATATCATGCGTCACGCTGACTTGCCTAATTTCGTGCAGGTGGAGTCGGTGTATCAGCTACCGTTTGACGACCAGCAGTTTGATACCGTGTTGTGTTCACACACCGCCGAACACGTCGACGACCCGGACCGCTTTGATCGTGAGTTACGTCGCGTCGGCAAGACGGTGGTGTATGTGTTGCCACCGGTTTGGGATCTCGCAGCCGCACTGAATGTGTTGGAACACCGCTGGATATTCCTGTCGTTACGCAAGGTGCATTATCGCTTGCCGCGACGAGTCCCGTTGCCCTTTGCACGTCGTCTGCAAGCGTCGATTGGCCAACGCGTCAATGCGTGACAGACAGAACGCTCGCTAGTTACTCGCTTCTCGATAGGCTGCCGCTTCCTCCTCGCTGAGTGCTTCGACCGTCAGATACCAGTCGGCGAAATTGGAAACGACCTCAAATTGGAAGCGGCCGGTTTCACTAAACAACTTCAGACCATTACCGGTGCGCCGCGTAAGCAGGATACGGCTCTCAAAGAAGCCGGTGTCGGCATTCATCAGATTTAACTCGAATCCCGTCTGATCGCGAAAATCGCTGTTGACTCGCCATTCCAATAGCCACGGCCCCTCAACCTCGAATGAACGCGTGGTGGTGCTGCGATTGCCCGATACATCGAGGATGACCTCTCCGGCATGGCCGGCGTTGGCCATGATGAGTGCGAGTAGCGCGAGGATACGTGTACGTGTTGCCATGAGATCTTGTCCGGTTACGAAAACTTGATGCTGAGTGGGTTAGAGCCTGACCGAACGGATCGGTTCATTCGTCTTCAGCGATCGCGTAGGTTTGTTCAAGATAGGCGATGATGTCGCTGGACTCGAACATCTCGGTATCCGTGTTGGGATCGGCCAGAAACGGTACCTGCACATGACCCACGCGTTCAAACAATCGCTGTCTGTTGCGCCCCACCGCTGTATAGCCCGGCATTGCGGTTCGTCGGACAACCGGTGGCACCAGGTCGCTCAATTTGGCCTTGCCCATATTACGTAGCTGATAGGGGATTTCGAGTTCGCACAATCGCTCGCGAACGAGACGCGCGAACGGGCTGCTCTCGAAGCTGTAGAGTTCCAGCGGCTCGGTCGGTGCTGTCGATGGTCGCGCGCGCATCCCGCGTCCCATGCGCAGCGCTGAGGCGACGCCTGCGGCCGTGCTGTTCAACGCCTTGATGAGGGCTTTTGGCAATGTGCTGCGTTTGCCATAGGTCGCGTAGAGATAATGCACGATGTCAACGGACTCATAGAGGATGCGTCCGGTGTTTTGGTCAACCAACAGGGGGAACTGTTGCTTGCCGCCGATGTGCTCGGCTTCTGGCCGAAACCGCTCACCCCCTTTCGGGCACGGCAAAATCAGTGCGTCAAGGTCGAGTCGGGTCAGCGCTTCGCGCACAACACGGCAATGTGGACAGTTTTCCATTTCGTACAGACGCAGCATGAACTCCGGCTGTCGCTCGGCCGGATCAGACATCAGTCCGCGCGGTGTGGTGACCAGACTCGCTGCCAATGAGCTCGCGATGTTGATTGGGTTTTTCATGGTTGTGCATCCATCGTTGTTGGCTCGTTCCATGGCCTCAGTGGTCCCGTTTCTGGCCAACCTTGTTCAGCGGCGATAGCCGTCATGTCGGCGAGCCGCTCGGTCATACCCGGATGGGTATCGACGTAGCGGTTTACGACGCTCCTGGAACCCGGGTCCAGACGTCGAAAAAAGTCCCCAGTGCCGGCAACATGGCCATAGTGCGCTGCACACAGTTCGAGTCCAAACCGGTCTGCATCCCGCTCCTGCTGACGATCGAAGCTACGTAACGACAGGTCTGACAGATTCGGAGCAAACCCACCGGCACCGATCGTCGCATTATAGATCAGACTGATCAGCGCCAGTCTGCCGAGACGTCGCAGGTGATCTCGACCATGAAAATGCCCCAGCTCATGCGCGAGGACGAATGCCAGTTCGTTTTCGGATTCCACGTCATCGAGAAGTCGACTGGTGACGATAATTGTGCCGCCAGGCAGTGCAACCGCGTTGGGGACACTCGACTCCGCGATTAACAGGCGAAACTCGTAGGTGCTGTCGGGCCAGTATTCGGTCAGCGTCTCAAGCAGCGCTACGGTTTGTTCGTGTTGGGCATGATCCGTCGTAATACGTGCACCGTCCATCAGTTCGCCAATTTCGTCATAGCGAAGCCCACCAAACCATTGCGCCTCACGTTCAATGCTGACCACACCCACCAGGATGTCGACGAGATAGACACTAATAATGACCACCGCGATAAATACAGCACCCAGTCCGGCGAACAATACGCCTGCCTCTGCGAGTGGGTGTGTGTCGCTGACATTGACGGAAGGATCGGGCTGGCGTGCGACAAAACGCCCGCGGGATTCGCTCACCGTGTGGCCAGCCGTATCGCCGTGCCGATCGCCAGCATCTCGACGCCCGCTGTGCCGCGATCGCCTTGAGAGTTCGCCATGCGCGATGTCTCGAGTCGCACATTGATCACTGCATCGAAGCCGCGCGTTCGTGCCTGCTCCAGCAGTCGCAACATGGCTTCCCGACGCGCGCGATCAAGCAGGGGCTCGTAGGTTTTAACGCGGCCCCCGATCAAGCCTCGGAGTCCGGCGATGATACGTTTGAAGTAGTCGAGCGAGACCACGATGCTGCCGACCATGAGTTGACTCTCGGTGGCTGTCCAATCGGCAGGCATTTGCTCGGATGTCATCGCGGGGAATGCCCGCAACGCTGCTTCGCGGCGTTCGATGCTCTTAAAATGTCGGCGTTCGATTATCGTACCGACGATGTAGGCCACCACCAGCAGCGTCAGCGGCAAGCCAATATTGATAATCAAACTGATCGTGTCTCCCATCGTCGACGCTACCGAACCTTGACCGCGGTGCCGTAAGCGAACAACTCGGATGCGCCCTGTGCGATAGAACTGGTGGCGAAACGGACATTTATGATCGCGTTCGCGCCCATCGACTGAGCCTGGCGAATCATCCGGTCTGTGGCTTCCTGCCGCGAGTCCTGCAGCAGCTCGGTATAGCCCGCGAGTTCGCCGCCGACAATATTCTTGAGGCCAGCCATGATGTCGCGGCCAAGATGTTTGGCGCGGACCGTATTGCCGGTAACAACACCATAGAATTCGACGATCTGCTTGCCCGGTATGGTCTCTGTGTTGGACAGAATGATGCTTGCGTTGAGTGACAGATCTGGCGTCATGGTGGCTCCATCAAGAGAATTGGCGGTAATCGTGGAATATACCAAGTTGTCGCCAATGGGGTTATCGACGCGGTCACTTTTCTGATGCCATCGGCTGCGACTCGGACCATTGTGCCGGGATGGATGTTCGGCAGCCTGCTGTCGTTAGCCAGGCGGTCGCTGCATCGATTGCTCATTGAAAAAGTGCGAGATCAGGGTATAGCGCGTCCCTTGTGTGGTCTCGCGCACCTCATGCAACAAGGCCGATGAGAAAATCATCGCGGTGCCTGCCGGAGACTTATAGCCGCGTTCGTCGTACTCACGAAATACCACGTCGCCGCCTTCGTAATCGTCATTCAGGTTCAGTGACAGGGCGAAGCGACGGTGTGCTGTCTGCGCACTAATGTTATCGCGATGTCCCATTTGATTGCCGCTGCGTTCCCCGACATAGCGTGCAATATGCAGGTCTTCCCGGCGCGTGACATCGAAAGCAAAAGCGCGTTTCACCATTGGCACGATCCTGCCGAAGATGCGTTCGTCCAGAAACTGGATCATGCGTTGATCCCGGATGATGTGGTCGACCCGATCTTGCCGATTGTGCTCGTAGACCGGAATCTGAAAGTCGCTTTGCAATTCACCCGGTTTGGGCGGGCGCGCAGTGAACGGCGTATCTGACTCAAAGGCCTTGATCAAGTCCGCGCATTCCTGAGGTGTCAACACGTTCGGAACCGCCAGCACCGGTGCGTGTGGTGGCATCAACCGATCCGGATCGGTGTTCGGGCTACTCATTGTGTTCAGCGCCTCCAGTAAGGTGTCGGTGGGTGTTACTGCCTCATCCCACCAACTGATGATCTGTCGAAAGGGCGATACGAGCAACAAGCGGTCGCTCGGGCCACAATCTTTGTGCAACCCGAGACCGGCCAGAATGCGCCCGGAGGAGTCCGAGGGCATTGGCCAATACAGTCCGTGTTGTCTCAACTGCTCGGCGTTATGCCGGGCATCGCTGTTTGCGTTGACGATGACGACGTAGGCGTCACGTTGCGCAATGTCGGCATGCTTCGCCGCCAGTGCCGCCAGCCACGTCGAGTCACGCAGACCGTTTGGGTCATTGAGCAGCAGTAGTAGCAACGGACGCCCGGAAAGATGGTCGTCCGAGTAGCGCAACCAACGACCTTGTTCGTCCTTCAGCTCAAAGTGCGGCAACAACATACCGGGTTGCGGCTCGCGCACGTACTCGCGCACCTGCTCGGCGGATAGGCTATACGTCGTCTTGCTGCGGCTCATAGTGGGTTCCGTTGGCCTGTCGAGCGTCAGGCTAAGAGTTCCGCCGGCATCTGTCCAGTCACATCACTGCACGCTCAGTGCTGTGGCGGCGGCGACCGCGGAAGACCATGCCCATTGAAAATTGAAGCCGCCAAGATGCCCGGTCACATCAACCACCTCGCCAATGAAATACAGGCCGGGCTGGTGCTGGCTTTCCATCGTTTGCGAAGACAGCTCATTCGTATCAATGCCGCCGAGTGTGACTTCCGCGGTGCGATAGCCCTCGGTAGCGGCGGGTTTGATCGACCAGGTGTTCAGTCTGTCGCCGAGCTCGCTGAGCATACGGTCTGCCAGATCGGCCAGCCGTGACGACTCATCGATTTGCCAGTGCGCGAGCAAAGCGGATACCGCGGCGCGAGGTAGGGCATCAGCCAGTGCTGTGGCCAGCTGTTGGCGTGGGCGACTGCGTTTGGCTGTGAGCAGCCAGTCTGTCGCGTCTTGCTCGGGCAATGTATCGATGGCGATCGACGCACCGGGCTTCCAGTAGCTCGAGGCCTGCAGAGCAGCCGGCCCGCTGAGACCGCGATGGGTAAACAGGAGCCCTTCGATAAAGTGCTGCTCCGCTGCCGTGACGGCCGCGCGCAGACTGACTCCGGACAGCGATTGCATCAACTCGTGCAGCGCACCGGTGAAGGTGAAAGGTACCAGTCCCGCGCGTGTCGGCAGCACCTGATGACCGAACTGTTGCGCGATACGATAACCAAAGTCGGTCGCGCCCATTTTGGGGATCGACAGGCCACCGGTCGCGATCACGAGGTTCGGCGCTGAAAACTGCCCGAGATTGGATTCGACGACAAAATGGTCGTTATGCGTGACGCCGCTGATGTCACAGTGGGTCAGGATACGCACGTTATGTTGTTCACATTCCTCGCGCAGCATCGCCACGATGTCTTTCGAGCTGTGATCACAGAACAACTGCCCCAGTGTTTTCTCGTGGTAGTCAATCTTGTGTTTTTCGACGAGGGCGATGAAGTCCCACTGCGTATAGCGACTGAGCGCGGACTTGCAAAAATGTGGATTCGCAGACAGGAAGTAGTCCGGGTCGCAGTACAGATTGGTAAAGTTGCAACGGCCGCCACCAGACATCAGGATTTTTTTGCCGATCTTGTTCGAACCTTCAAGCACCAGCACCGATTTTCCGGCGGCAGCGGTCGTGCAGGCACACATCAATCCCGCGGCACCACCACCGATAATTATGACGTCGATCACATTTTCCTCGGCAATGGTGGCTTGAACGTGCTATCAGACACCTTATTTTACTACACGCAACACGACTGAATCGTGTCTGGCGTTCAGATTGAGCCAACTCGCTGGCGCCAGCCGTTACGATATTGATTGCCGAGAGAGACCGACAATGCCAAAAACAAAAGCCGTTATTTTGCATTTTCTGTTCAGTCTGACCATCGTCTCCTGCGTGCTCGCGGTGATTTTCCTGGTGTGGTACCCGCCACCCATGTTCCGCATCAACGGCGCTGAGTCGGTGCTGAAAACGCTGATCGGCGTCGACCTCGTGCTCGGCCCAGCGCTGACCGCGTACCTGTACCGTCCTGGCAAGAAGGGACTGTGGATCGACATGTGGTTTATTGCTGTCGTGCAGTTGAGCGCGCTCATCTACGGCGTCAGCGTGATTTACCAGGAGCGGCCCCAGTTCATGATTTTCTCGCAGGACCGGTTTGTCATTCTGGCGGGCAAGGACGTGCGCGATAACGACGAGCCCCGCGCGGTCTGTCAATCGGTCGAGGTGCTGCCTTGCGTTGCGGTTGCTGTGGTCGATGAGGCGCCCGAGGCGCGTGCGAAGTTGCTTGAGCAGACACTGGAAATGGGCGTGGAGCTGGAACAATTGCCGCAGTACTGGCAGCCGCTGCGCGAACACAGGGATCGTGTGCTGGAAGACGCCCGTCCGCTGCAGGACCTGATCGACTACGACTCGAACCTGAGGAACGAAGTCGAGGCATTGGAGCGCCGCCACGGCCGCGCTTTGTCTGCTATGGTGTTCGTACCGGTCATTAACAAGAATCTGCAAGGGTTCAGCCTGATCGTCGACGCAGAAACTGTCGAGACGCTCGACGTCGTTGTCGTTGACCCTTGGGAAATGCGATGAGGCAAACCAACCGCGAATGAGTACTCCGACGAACAACCCGCGCCGCATCGGTGTTTTGCTGGGCCCTGGTCTGTTCGTTGTGATGCTGGCGTTCGGTGATATACAGACCGTCATGTCGCTCGCTGCCTGGCGCGCCGCGGCGGTGGCGTTATGGATGGCTGTCTGGTGGGCGACGGAAGCCGTTCCGCTGCCGGTTACAGCGCTGTTGCCGCTGGTGTTGTTCGCCCCATTGGATCTGGCCACTAGCCGCCAGGCGGCCGCGGCGTATGCGCATCCGACCATCTTCTTGTTCCTTGGCGGTTTCATGATGGCATTGGCGATAGAGCGATGGTCGTTGCATCGTCGCATTGCATTGGCGGTGCTCAGTCGGACGGGCACCGATCCCGATCGCCTCATCGGGGGGTTCATGTTGGTATCGGCGCTACTGAGTATGTGGATGACCAACACGTCCACGACGATGATGTTGTTACCGATCGCGTTATCCGTTGCGACCGTGATGCGCGAGAACCTGCCAGATTCGAGCGAGTCCGAACAGCAGCGATTCGCGATCGGTTTGCTGCTCGGTGTCGCGTTTGCAGCCTCGATCGGAGGATTGTCAACGCTGATCGGCACCCCACCCAATGCTTTACTGGTTGCCTATCTGGCCGAGCAACATAGTCTGGACATCAGTTTTGCACGCTGGATGTTGATCGGCATTCCCGTCACGGCTTTGCTGTTGCCATTGGCGTGGTGGTTACTGACCCGACGTCTCTTCCCGGTCACGTTTCGAACGACGCCAGCGGTTGCGGAGCATCTCGATGAGTTAAGGGCGGCGCAGGGCGCGATGAGCACGGCCGAGCGACGTATTGCCGTGTTATTTGGCCTGATGGTGGCGAGTTGGTTGTTACGCAGACCGTTGCAGGCATGGCTCGGACTGCCGGGTCTGAATGACACGATGATCGCGATCGCGGCGGCTATCGCGTTGTTTATTGTTCCAAGTGGCGATAACCGTCAGCCCCGATTGATGACGTGGCAGCTGACCGAGCGTCTCCCCTGGGGTGTTCTGGTGTTGTTCGGTGGTGGTTTATCGCTTGCAGCGGTCGTCGACCGTTCCGGCCTGGCCCAATGGCTCGGCGAGTCATTGGTGCCGCTCAACGCGTTGGGCATCGGTGTCTTGATTCTTGCGGCGGTCGCGATGACGATCTTCCTGACGGAATTCACGAGCAATCTGGCGACGACGGCAACGCTGCTGCCGGTCATGGGTGCGATTGCATTGCAAGCCGATCTGGCGCCGTTGTTGTTGACGGTACCGGTCACCATCGCCGCGAGTTGTGCGTTCATGTTGCCGGTGGCGACCGCTCCGAATGCGATCGTGTTTTCGACCGGTACGATCCGTATTGGCGATATGGTGCGTGCCGGTGTCTGGTTGAATCTGATCGCAGTGGTGTTGATCTGGTTGATCGGCCTGTATGCCGCTCCGGCACTACTGTGATGCGCTGATATCGTTCAGTCGCCAGTCGTATTCATAACCAATCCTGCCGGACCACGATCGCAAAAGTGCGGCTGTTCTCGCATCGGCAAGGACCGCAAGACTCGCAAGCAGCGCTCGCTCGGACGATGCGAAATCATCTCGGTACCAGTTGAACAAGCTGGATAGCCGCAATTCGTTACCGCGGATTGCAATCGCACGTGGTGTTGCTAGAAACGACCGCGCGGCCAACGTCAATTGTGCTTCGAGATTGTCGCCAGTGAATGCGATGGGCTGAACGTCGGGGCAGCCGACACTCGCGCAGTTGACGGCGAAATGAATTCGAGGCTCATTCCAAAGCCCCCTGAGGATCCGGTGCTCGATATCGTTCAGCGTCAGGCGATCCGAGCTACTTTGAAACAACGGCGTATCCCATGGGCCTTGGCCGCCATTGAGATCCAGAATACTGTCGAGCGGGTAGGCGTCCACGATGACATCAATGGTCAGCGCATTGTAGACATTGATCCAGTACGCCATTTGCTCGCGGCGATTGTATCGGCTGATATCCGTGCCGGTCATCGTATCGAGATAATGGCGTAGTGTGGCTCGCCCGTGGGCTTTGACCGCGGCGTAGTCAACACGGTTGAGGTCTGAAAAGGCTGCTACCAGATAGCGATTCAGAAAACGTTGCCACTCGGCGTGATCGATGCGTGCCTCGCTGGTCGGATTCGCAGGCCAACGCTCCGGCGCGAAGCGATGGTCGTGCGCGCAGCCCACTAGCTGACAGCACAGTACGACGCTCAACAGCAGCAGGTAACGACTACTCACTGAAATGCTCCTCAAACGATTCATCGAGCGCGTCGCTTTGCGCGCCCGCCTGCCGAATACGCGTGTTGTTCAGGCAGAAGCTGAGCAGCAGAACCATCAAAATGACATCCAGCAGGAACGGATAGTGTGGATTGATCTGATATAGATTGAGATTGATGAACGGGACCAGCATGAATCCTGCCGCGGCCATGGCACCCGCGATACCAGCCACTGCGCCTTGTTCATGACTGCCCACCGACAACGAGGCGCCAGCGTTGTAACCCGGTATCGCCATCCCTGCGCCAAGCCCATTGAGCATCAGAGCAAAGACATAGGGTGCAAACGAATTGCTCAGAGCGAGAGCGACCTGCGCCACAGCCAGTATGACGCCGCCGCCGAGCATCATGGTGCGCGCGGAGAGTCGAAAACGCTGCACCAAGACCAATTGTGAAAATAGCGCTGCCAACGCGCTGGCGGTCAAGCCGACGCCGACAAACTGGGCGGACTCATTGATATCAAAACCCAGTACGTCAATGAAATAGAACGCACTGACCTGCATCGGCGTGGCGATCGCGAGGCCGGCGACAAGGCCGTAGATCAGAAACGGTCGCAGCCGAGGGTCTGTCACCGGCAATCGACTCTGATCGCGTTGCTGACCAGGCGCCGATTTTTCGGGTAGCCAGATCATGACAGCGACGGCAAGACACAGCATGAAACCGACGATGAACCACAACGGCGTCAATAGCCCAAGTCCACTGAACGCGGCGAGTCCAGGGCCGATCACGTTGCCAAGCCCGAATGCGGCCGACAGTCCGGCGATGGCAACAGTGCGGTCCTTAAGGCTGGTGCGGTCGACAATGTAGGCCTGGGCTGCTACGCGCAGACCGGGACCGACCGCGCCGTAGATACTGCGCGTCGTGACCAAGAGCAAATAGATCAGCAGCAGTGAAACGCCGCCCGCCAAACCAAACGCGATCGCCGAGGTGAATGCTGCCGTCGATACGATGTAGCCGCTCATGCCGGCCAGGATCACAGGCTTACGACCCCAGCGGTCACTGAGTCGACCCCAGGCGGGACTCAAGAGCACCCACATCAGCGCCGAGACGGAAAACACACTGCCAACCTGAAATTCGCTGAGGCCGAGTTGCCGACCTAGTGGTGGCAGGACCGCGAACGTCACGGTCTGGCCCATACCGAGGCCCATCACACTGGCGAGCAATAACCCAAACGCGAGCCTGCGCTCGCGCAACAGCGAAGCCGGCTGAAGCGTATCGTTCATAGAGGAGATACGCGCGGCGTAGGTAACCGCGTCACAGTGCTGGTGCTGCACGGAACCGGTGTATCGGCAACGTTTGTGTGCGCGGCCGCGCGAGGTTTCAAATCGGTCTCCGCAGCGAATGTATCGTCGTTGGACAGATGACTAGCCTGTGTTTTGCAAACCTTGCGCAATGCCATTGACGCTGGCCAGCAACGCGTCGAGCAGCGGTCCATCCTGCCGTCCTCCCGCTCGCCAGTCGGCCAGCAGGTCGATCTGCAACAGGCTCATCGGGTCGATGTACGGGTTGCGCAACATGATGGTGCGCTGCAGGGTTTTGTCGCCGTCCAGCAGCTGTTGGTTACCTGATAGTTTCAGGATCATTTCTACGGCGAGGTCGAACTCGGCTTTGATGCGTGGGAAGAAAATATCGTGCTGTTCACCGGCCAGCGCCGAGTAGCGTGCGGCGATATCCAGATCGGATTTCGCGAGCACCATCTCGGCATCACGAAGCAACGCGCGCACGAAGTACCAGTTATTAAACATGTTGCCAAACTTCTCTTCACCGAAGGTCTCGACGGCGCGCGCGAGTCCGCTGCCGAAGCCATACCAACCGGGTAGGACAAACCGGCTTTGTGTCCACGCGAAGACCCAAGGGATCGCGCGTAAGTCATCGATGCCTTTCTGATCGCGCCGGGATGCCGGGCGGGATCCGATACGCATCTTCTCGATGACATCGATCGGCGTCGCCGTGCGAAAATACTGGAAGAAGCCATCGGAATAACGAGTCAGAGATTGGTACGTCTCGCGCGATGTGTCGGCGAGCACGCTCATCATGGTTTCCCATTCTTCGGTCAATGCTTCATTGTGTGGCGTCAGCACGTTTGCCGCCGTCACGGAGGCCGCAGCCTGTTCCAGCGTGCGTAGCGCGATGCCGCGCAGACCATATTTCTCGTTGATGATCTCGCCTTGCTCGGTCACGCGCATGCGGCCATTCACAGTGCCGGCTGGTGCGCCGAGCACCGCGTCATGCATCTTGCTACCGCCACGACTGACGGTGCCGCCGCGACCGTGGAACAGAATCAGTTCGATCTCGTGTGTAGCGAGTGTATCGCGCAGTTTGGCCTGCGCCTGGTGCAGTGCCCAGCGCGCCGAAGCGAGTCCACCATCCTTGTTGCTGTCCGAATAGCCAACCATGATGGTTTGCCGCTGATCGCGATGCGCGAGATGTTTGCGATACAGGTCGTTTTCCAACAGCGCACCCATGATCGCCGGACCGTTCTGCAGATCGGTTACCGTCTCGAGCAGCGGTGCGATATCGAGCGGAACTTCGCCCTTGCGGTTGCCGAGCTCGGCCCATTGCGCCAGCAGGATAATGGCCACGACGTCGTCAGCGCCTTGCGTCATGCTGATAATGTAGGGCCCGATCGCGCGACTGCCGTACTTGCGTCGACAGAAAGCGATGGTCTGGAATACCGCCAACGTCTTGCGAACTTGTGTGTCCGACGTATCAGCCGGTGGTTCGCGCGTTTCGATAGCTTCGCAGATCCTCTGCAGGCGATCCTCCGCGGATCGTTGCATCCAATCCGGGTCGTTCAGGCATTTGCCGATGACTTCACGGTGTACCAGCGAGTCCTGCCGAATATCCAACGTGGCCATATGAAAGCCAAAACAGTCGATGCGGCGCAGCAGTCGCTCTATCGAGAACAGGCCGGCGTGCTGTCCATGGTGTTTTCTGAGACTGTCGGCAATCGCTTCGATGTCCGCGCGGAATTCGTCGGCGGACTCGTACGGGAAGGCGTCATCATCGTAGGTGGCCTGCAAACGCGCTTGAATGAGCTTGAGTAGCACGCGATAGGGCATGTCTCTGTGGCGACTCGGGATTTCGCCCCAGGCCTTGCTGAAGTGTTGGCGGTAACTCTGGATCGTCTCGTCTATCACGGGTTCAAAGCCGACGCGGCCGACGCATTGACTGAGTTTGCCGGCCACGCTGGCGCATTCGCGATAATACAAATCCAGTATCAGGTTACGCTGGCGAGCCAGTGTTGTGCGAATCGTTTTGGCGCCGACGTTCGGGTTGCCGTCCATATCGCCGCCGACCCAGGACGCAAATCGAATCAACGTCGGCAAAGCCGCGGTCGCAGCATCATCGCCGTACACTTCGCGCAAGGCGTCGGTGATGTTCTCGTAGAACGGCGGTATCACCCGATAGAGTACGTCCGTCAGGAAAAACAGTACGTGTTCCAGTTCGTCTGCGACGGTCATGCTCTCACTCGGGTGTTCGATCGTCTGCCAGCCCGATGTGACCTCTGCGCGGATAACCGCTAGTGCTGCATTGATCTCCTGCGGCGGCATGCCCGGATCGAGGAGGTCGACCAGACGGCGCACGATATTCTGCTCTTTGCGCAGGATAGTGCGTCGCGTTGGCTCTGTCGGGTGCGCGGTGAAGACCGGCTCGACCAGCGTGTTCTCCAGCGAATGGATGACGTCGGCCAGCGATACGCCAGCCTCCTTGAACTGCGCGACCATGTCATAAATGCCATTCGGTTGATGCGTGCCATGCTCGCGCATGTATTCGCGGCGCCGTCGGATGCGATGGACTTTCTCGGCGGTATTGACGAGCTGGAAGTAAGTCGAGAAGGCACGAATAAAGTTCTGTGCGGCCGGCGCATCGAGACTGTCCACCGTGGCCGCCAGCTCAGCCGATGACACCTCACCTTCGCGACGCGCGATAGCGGTTCGACGTGCGGTTTCTACGAGCTCGAAAAAACGCTCGCCGCCCTGTTCGCGCAACAGGTCACCGACCATCGCGCCCAAAGTGCGAACGTCCTTGCGTAACGCCTTGTCCTTATCGGCAAAAACGATGTCCTTACGGCGTAAGATTGGTCCAGCCATGATTGACCCTTAGTCTCTGAAATTATTGTATTGAAGCGGTAGATCAACATCGGCCTCGCGCAAGACGGCAATGACAGCCTGCAAGTCGTCACGTTTCTTGCCGGTGACGCGCAACTGATCGCCCTGGATGGCGGTCTGCACTTTGAGTTTCTGTTGCTTGATCAGTTTGACCAGCTTGCGCGCTAGATCGGTATCGATGCCCTGGCGGATCGTGATCGCCTGCCGTGCGTCGCTGCCACTCCGCTGCACGTCGCCCACATCCAGGCATCCGATATCGACTTTTCGCTTGGCGAGTTTCAAATGCAGGATATCCCGCATTTGCTGTAGCTGAAAATCGACCTGCGCCTGCATCGTGATGACGTTGTCCGTCAGTGTGTAGGTGGCACCTGTACCTTTGAAGTCAAAACGTGTCGAGACTTCACGATTCGCCTGATCACAGGCATTGCGCACTTCGTGCAAATCGACTTCCGAGACCACATCAAACGACGGCATACGACTAGTCCCCGGCAGCTGGGTCAGGCGTATCGCCCGCCGATGCTTCGGCCACCAAAAGATCCAGCATATCGGTAATTTTGCCAATCTGGCGTTGGTAGTGCTCACCCGTGCCTGGACCCGAAAAGCCCGTGTGGATTTCTCGCACTTTACCGCTACGGTCGATGAAAATCGTGGTGGGAAACGCCAGTACCTGACTGAGCGCAGGCAGTGTTTCGGCCGCTTTCGTCTTGTCGGAGATACCGGCCAGCAGCGTCACATATTCGATATCGAATTTTTCTCGGAAGGCCTGTACCTGCGCGATCGCTGCCGCCTCATCTTCGAGATGCTCATACATTAATGCGATGATCTCGACCCCCTGATCGCGATAGCGCGGGTAAAGCTCGCTCATCAGCGCAGCTTCATCGTGACAGTTCGGACACCAGCTGCCTGCCAGTGTGACCAGTACCACCTTGTTCGCAAAGCGAGGATCGCTCAGGCTGACGGGGTCACCGTTCAGGTCCGGAAAGCGGAAGTCTAACTGGTCATAGCCAGGCTTTAAGAAGGTCAATGTGCTCGGGTCTGCCAGGCGTGCGTCTGGGTTTCGCTTTCCGATCCATGCTTCCAACGACTGATTACCGGACCAGAACTGACCCGCCAGCTCACCATTGTCGTCGAGCTTCGCTTCAAACAGGAATGCATGTGCACCATCGAATGTCGACAGTCGCATCGTGTCGCCATGCATGCTGCCGCCGAGATAGCGATAGTCGCCAGTTTGTGTCAGGAACGTGCCTAACAGTCGGTTTCCGCGCTGACGAAACTCGCCGATCGCAGGATACTCGGAGCCGTCGTCCTCGATGAAAGTGACGGACCAGCGCCCGGACAAGTCGGCAGCGGCTGAGGACTGTGCCGAGCTCTGGCGTGCGCCCGGTGCCGCGCGAAACGGGATCACCTGCGTTTTGCCATAGCGTTTGACCAGCGTTAGCGAGCCTTTCAGTTCGCCGTCCACCAGGAGTGCGTCGATGCGATTATTGAAGGCCGGGAAGCGAAGACTGAGACGGCCATCGCTGTACACCACCTCCGGCACACGGATGCGCTCGCTGCCGTTGATGATCGTGGCAGTCCAATCTTCAGTTTCGCGGCTCAATTCGAGGCCAAACTGGGCCTTGCCGCCGGGCAACTCGATATCGGCATGCCACTGCCCAGTCTTCAGCGTCGATGTTTCCGTGTCGCTGGTTTGAGGTTGGCAGCCCGCTGCGAATAGCACTACCAGGGCTGGAATCAATCGAAAGGACAGGCTCGGCATCAGGCACCATGATCAGGAAAGCGGCCCCCTAGAGTAGCAAACTCTGTTGCGGATGTTGTGCCATCTCAGCGACCGATTCGTTGCACGTCGAAAAGCGTTTGCAACATCGATGACCAGCCGCAAAAACAGCTTGCACCATCATTGAACACCGGTCCGTCAGTCTTGCTAGGTGTAACCTTTTGCTTGCAGACGAAACAAACTCGCGTAGCGCCCATCGGCCGCCATCAGTTGTTCATGACTGCCCTGTTCGATGATGCGGCCCGCTGCCAACACAGCGATCTGATCCGCGCGACGTACGGTCGAAAAACGGTGTGATATGAGAATGGTCACCTTGCCGCTCGCATTGGCCTGAAAATGTTCGAACATTTCGGCTTCCGCCGCTGCGTCCATCGCGGCAGTCGGTTCATCGAGTATCAGGATGTCGGCTTGCTGACGCATGAAGGCGCGCGATAGCGCCATCTTTTGCCATTGGCCCACCGACAGCTCCTGGCCGTCCGCGAACCACCGTCCAAGCTGCGTGTCGTAGCCTGCCGGCAGGCGATCGATGAACGGCGCTGCCATGCCGAGATTGGCGGCGTTGGCCCAGCGTTGCTCGTCTTCAAAGTAGCGGACATCGCCGCTGCCGATGTTCTCGCCGACGCTGAGTTGATAGCGCGTAAAGTCCTGGAAGATGACGCCAAAGCGGCTGAGTAGCGCCGCTTCTTCCCAGTCGTCGAGCGGTGTACCGTCGAGAAGAATCTCGCCTTCCTGCGGCGCATACATACCGGTTAGTAATTTGATCAGCGTTGTTTTTCCTGCACCATTTTCGCCCACCAGCGCGAGTGACTCTCCAGGCTGAATGTCGAGCGAGATATTCTTGAGGGCCCAATCGTTGGCCCCGGGGTAACGAAAGCTGATCTCTCGCAGCGATAGCCCAGCGCCGGGCTTGCTGCCTGCCTTCAGTCGACCATGGCGTTGCGTTGATGGCTGGTCGAGGTACTCATAGAGGTTCGACAGGTACAGGTTGTCCTCATACATGCCACCAATCGCGGAGAGGCTGGCGCTGACCGCGGACTGTCCCTGTTTGAACACCAGCAGATACATCGTCATCTCACCGAGTGTGATCTGGCCGGTGATCGTACTGTAGGCAATCCAGCCATAGCTGGCATAAAAAGCGGCTGTGCTGATGATGCCGAGAATGAAACCCCAGCTTTCGCGTCGGATGGTTAGTGCACGATCTTCGCCGAAGAGACGAGTGAAGATGTCGCGATAGCGTCCGAGCAGCAGCTCCCCGAGCCGGAACAGCCGAACTTCTTTAACGTGGTCCTCCCGCGCAAGAACAGTCTCGAGGTACATCTGCATGCGCGAATCCGCAGACCGCCAGCGGAACAACCGGAACGCATCACCAGAGAAGCGTGTTTCGGCAATAAATGCCGGAAGCCCAGCCAGCAACAGCACGAGGACCGCCCACCCGGAGAACTGAAACAGCAGCACGGCATAGCTGACCAGTGAGATGCCATTCTGAATCAGTGCAAAGGTCCGATTGACGAGACTCAGCGGTCGGCTGGAGGCCTCGCGCCGTGCGCGCGTGAGCTTGTCGTAGAAGCTCGCATCCTCGAACTGCGCGACCGACAGCGTCAGCGCTTTTTCCAGAATCATTACGTTAACGCGGAAGCCCAGTTGGGCGCGCAACAGTGACTGGCACAGCGCGATGCCGCGTTGAGCGGCACTCACGAGCAAGACCAGCAATGCTTCGAGCGCAACCCACTGGAGTGTTTCCCGGGGACCGGAACCGTCCGCCAATGCGAGCACAACGGCGTCGACAATCAACTGTCCGACCCAGGCAATTGCGGCGGGTAACAGTCCGGCGATCAGTGTCAGCGCGGCGAATGCGATCGTCAGTGTGTGGCTGGTCTGCCAGACCAGCGCGAGGGCTTCTCGCGCGTAGGCGGTTAAGCCGGCGCCAAACCGGGCCGGCTGCGGCGATTCGGTCAACCGATCTGGTCGCGCTTGCTACGCAACAGCTCGACGTAGCGCGGCATCAAGCCCGCATCTTCAAACACCGGATCACCGAACTCATCCTGCTGAATCACTTTGTCGCCGGCCTCATAGGGAATCGCGGCCTCCAATGCATCGAGCGATTCATGTAGCAAGTCTGCGATGATGGTCTCAACATTCAGTGCCGGGAACAGGGCTGCCAGCGCTTCGACCCGTGCGGCATCGTCGACATCGAGCTTAAATGCATAGCGCGTTTCGCATTGCGTTACCGCCGGTTGCGCACGCCACTTATCGATTAGTGATTTGAAGGCCATCGCATTCGCATCTCCGTGTCACAGGTCAGGTTTGACCTTAGCAGAAGCGGCGCCATGAGCGTAGCACTGCATGCCCGAGTGGCGGCTGGTCAGGTGGCCTGAGGTTGTTTACCCGCTGATCGTGCTTGCGACCGGGCGTCGGCGTGATACCGTTTGCGCCATGACAGAACTGAGCTCACATGGCGTCTTCGCATTGATATTGACCGGGGTCGCGCTGTACTTGTTCACGCGCGACCGCTTACCGCTCGAAACCTCGAGCCTTGCGATTCTGGTAGTACTGATCGCTGGCTTCGAGTTGTTTCCCTACTTGGTAGATGACGCTGCGCTCGGCCCTGCTTTCTTTTTTGCCGGGTTTGGCAATGAAGCGCTGATTGCCGTTTGTGCCTTGATGATCGTTGGCAAAGGCATCGAAACGACCGGTGCGTTGCAGCCATTAGCTGGCATTATTGCGCGGGCGTGGACGATTCGTCCGGCCTTGGCGATGCTGGCCACATTGGTCGTCGGTGCGGTCTTGAGCGCGTTTTTGAACAACACGCCCATCGTTGTATTGCTGTTGCCGATTCTGGTCGGCGTCTCGATGCGGGCCAAACTACCGGTGTCCGGGATTCTGATGCCGATGGGCTTGTCGACGATTATCGGTGGTATGGCGACGACGATAGGTACCTCGACCAACCTGCTGGTCGTCGGCCTGGCGGTGGATCTCGGCCTTGAGCAGTTTGGTCTATTCGACTTCACCTTGCCGGTCGCGATTGTCGGTAGCGTCGGCATCCTGTTTTTGTGGGCGATCGCACCACGACTGATCCCGGAGCGAGCACCGCCGCTGGCGGACACGTCACCGCGCGTGTTTACCGCTCAACTATATGTCGTGGAGGGCAGTTTCCCCGTTGGGCGAACGTTGTCCGACGTGCGCACGAAAACGGGCAGCCGATTGCGTATCGACAAGATCCAGCGTGGCGATTCACTGTTTCTCGCTAAGCTGCCTTCGCTGACCTTCCAGGTCGGTGATCGGCTTTTTGTCAAGGACACGGCGGAGCAGCTGAAAGAGTTCGAGCGCGAGCTCGGCACACAATTGTTCAAAGCGGATGGCAACCTGGCGGACGAAGACGACAGTACCTTCAGCGCAGAGGGTCAGCAACTTGCAGAACTCGTTGTGACCCGCGGTAGCATGTTGCACCGTAGGACTCTAGAGTCCGTGCGGTTTTCGCAGGCTTTCAAATTGCTGCCGCTGGCCCTACACCGCGCCCGGTTTCCCAGCTCGCGTGTGACGCAAGACATCGGCAGCATTCGTTTGCGCGCCGGTGACGTGTTGCTGGTGCAAGGAAGCGCGAGCGCAATCGAGGCGTTGAAAACTACCGGCGCTATGCTGGTACTCGATGGTACGACCGAATTGCCGATTACCCATCG
This sequence comes from Pseudomonadota bacterium, assembly GCA_039033995.1. GTDB lineage: Bacteria > Pseudomonadota > Gammaproteobacteria > Steroidobacterales > Woeseiaceae > CALBPI01. The sequence goes on from JBCCBP010000004.1 coordinate 127,364, forward strand.
CGCCAACCGTGCGCTCGGCATCATGGCATTCGTGATCCTGACGGCCGCATTCGGTTTGTTACCGATTTCGGTCAGTGCGCTGATCGGTGTCGGACTGATGCTGTGGACGCATTGCCTGACCTGGGAGAACGTCGTCGAGGCACTCAGTGTACCGATCATCATGATTATCGTGACCAGCCTTGCCCTCGGTAATGCCCTGTTTGCGACGGGTACCGCGGAGTATCTCGCTTCGGGCTTTGTCGCACTGACCGCCTCGCTGCCGGTGCCGGTGATACTGAGTGGTTTCATGCTGATCATGTCCGCGTTGACCAACATCGTGTCCAATAACGCCGCCGCCGTCATTGGCACGCCCATCGCAATCAGCATCGCCGCGCAGCTCGGCGTGGACCCACGACCATTCGTGCTGGCGGTCTTGTTCGGTGCCAACATGAGTTATGCGACACCGATTGGCTATCAGACCAATCTGTTGATTCTGAGCGCCGGTGGCTATAGTTTCTCAGACTTTCTCCGAGTCGGAATCCCATTGACGATTGTGATGTGGCTCGGATTTTCATTGGTTTTGCCTGCACTCTACGGGCTCTAGCAGCGACGAACGAATTACGTCGTCGCGCAACACGGGATGACCACCATGAACAGACCTTTTTCCGCCAGGCGAGGCCTCGTGCTGCTAGCCGCGATGCTGTCAGCTTGCGGCAAGCCGTCCACGACCGAATCTGAACCGCCCGAGGCGCAGGCGTCGGATCGTGCCGCCCTGGTCGCGGCAGAGTCAGCGAAAGCCAACGCATTATTCGATCGAATTTTTGACGAAGCGGTGAGTCGCAGCCCGACCTACCAAAGTTACCTCGGCATCAAGAACGACTACGACAAGTGGGATGAGCAAACAGATGCACGGGCCCGCGAGGAACTTGAAATCACGCAGCGCGAGCTCGCAGAGATTCGTGAAACGATCGATGTCGCCTTGCTCGATCCGCAGACGCGTGTCAGCTACGACCTCGCGGTTGCCGACGCCGAGCGCGATATTGAAGGCTTCAAGTGGCGCCTGCATAACTACCCGGTCAATCAGATGGGGGGTGCTCACTCGCAGGTACCGGCGTTCCTGATCAATATTCATCGCGTCTCGTCGGTCAGCGATGCAGAAGCGTACATCTCACGCCTGCAGGGCGTGCCCAAGCTATTTGAGCAGACGCTGACGGGCGTCAAGATGCGTGCCGATCAGGGCATCCTGCCGCCAAAATTCACTTTCAGCCAGGTCGTCGACGCCAGTCGCAATGTGATTTCCGGCGCGCCGTTCGATGAGACCGGTACCGATTCGACACTGCTCACCGATTTTCGCGCCAAAGTGAATGCACTGGAGGTGGACGAGGCGGACAAACAAGCGCTGATCGCCTCGGCCGAGCAGGCTTTGACCGATGCGGTGCTGCCGGCTTACCAGAATTTTATTGCAGAAATTGAGACGCTGGCTGAGACGGCGAATACTGATGACGGTGCGTGGAAGTTTCCGGACGGTGCGGCGTTTTATGACTTCGCACTGGCGCGAACCACGACGACCGAACTGACCGCCAACGAGATTCATCAAATCGGGCTCAATGAGGTGGCACGCATCCACGATGAGATGCGCGCGATCATGGCTGACGTTGGATTCAAGGGCACGCTCGGCGAGTTCTTCGAAAAATTGCGTACCGATGAAGCGTTCTTCTACCAGGACACCGATAAAGGGCGTGAACGTTACATCCGTGAGGCGACGGCCTACATCGATGATATGCGCGATCAACTGGACACGTTGTTCTTGCGCAAGCCCAAGGCGGATCTGGTCGTCAAACGGGTCGAACCGTTCCGCGAGGCGTCGGCGGGCAAAGCGTTCTATCAGCGACCCGCTGCCGATGGCTCACGTCCGGGTACTTACTATGTCAATTTGTATCGGATGGCCGATATGCCGATCTATCAGATGCAGGCGCTGGCCTATCATGAAGGTATTCCCGGGCACCACATGCAACTCGCCATCGCGCAAGAGCTGGATGGTTTGCCGAAATTCAGGCGTTTTGGCAGCTACACGGCCTACACGGAAGGCTGGGGTCTCTACAGCGAGATCCTGCCTAAAGATATCGGCGCTTATACGGATCCGTACCAGGACTTCGGACGGCTGGCGATGGAAATCTGGCGTGCGGCGAGACTCGTCGTCGATACCGGTATCCACGCCAAGCGCTGGACACGCGAGGAGGCCATTCAATATCTGCTCGACAACACGCCGAACCCGGAAGGGGATGCGATCAAGGCGATAGAGCGCTACATCCTGTGGCCCAGTCAGGCGACGGCCTACAAGATAGGCATGCTGAAAATCCAGGCTTTGCGCACCGAAGCGGAGCAAGCGCTGGGCGATGATTTCGATATCCGTGAATTTCACGATGTGGTGTTGCGTAATGGTCCGGTGCCGCTCGATGTGCTCGAGCGTTTTGTCGAAGACTATGTCGCTGCGGCGTCCGGGGTTGACGAGACCTGAGGCTGCGGTAATACTGAGCCCATGACATACGTAGCAGGTCTGACAGCGAAAGCAGTTTGGTGGTGGCGCTCCCGTTAATCCGGAGAGGGCTCAACCGTACGACCTGACGTCACGACAAAACTAACCCGTCTCCGCATTAGCGAAGGCGGGTTTTTTTATGTCGGTATTTAGACAACGAGAATAGGGATACTGGACAACAACAATGCAGGCACCGTTCGACATCCTGGCGGATCTGGACACACCCGTGTCCGCCTATCTGAAGCTCGCGGATCTGAAGCCACGCTATTTGCTCGAAAGTGTCGAGCAGGGTCAGCGTCTGGCGCGGTATTCTTTTCTCGGGTTTGGTGATTATCGCGATATCCGTCTGACGTCCGACGGTCTGACGGTAGACGGCGTTACACGGGTCAATCCGCCCGATCAAGCGGCGCTGCTGGACGCGCTACGCGACATTCTGGCGGAGGTGCCGCGCCCGACACCGGTGGTGGAAGAGCTTCCGTTCAGCGGCGGATTAGTGGGCGTTGCAGGCTACGATGTTGTTCGAAGATTTGAGCACCTACCTGATGCACCGCCGCCGGCGCCCGGTATCCCGGAGGCCGCTTATATGGCCACGGAGTCGTTGCTGGTGTTCGACCATCTGACCCGCCGCATTGCACTGCTGCATTCCGGTTCGGACGAGGCGCGGCTCGCATTGAAAAAGGCGGTCATAGAACGGCTTCGCGGCGCTGTACCCGAAGGTACCGGACAAGCCGCGCGCTTTTCAGACCCTGTCGGCAGTCTGACAGAAGACGCGTTTTGTGAACGTGTCGCCGAGGCGCGCGAACACATCGCGGCAGGCAATATCTATCAGATTGTGCTGTCCGTCTGCTTCGAGGGCCAGACCGAGGTCGCGCCGTTTGAGGTCTATCGGGCGTTGCGCTTGCTGAATCCATCGCCGTACATGTTCTTTTGCGAGTTTGACGATTTTCAAGTGGCGGGTTCATCACCCGAGGCGCTCGTGCGTCTGAATGGACGGCGGGCTGCCTTGCGACCCATTGCCGGCACGTTGCCGCGTGGCGCAGACGAGGCGGAGGACCAGAGCAATGCGCGCACACTACTTGCAGATCCGAAGGAACGCGCCGAGCACGTTATGTTGGTCGATCTTGCGCGCAATGATCTCGGCCGCGTCGCAACGCCAGGCAGTGTCGAGGTCGCGCCCTACATGTCGATCGAGAAGTACAGCCATGTAATGCATATCGTTAGTGGCGTGCAGGGCGAGGTGGCGCCGGACCGTGACGCGTTCGATTTGTTCGCAGCAGCGTTCCCGGCAGGGACACTTGTTGGCGCCCCGAAAGTGCGCGCGATGCAGCTGATCGATGGCTTTGAGCCCGTTGGTCGTGGTTTGTACGCTGGCACGGTCGGCTATTTCGGTTATGACGGTGATATGGATCAGGCCATAACGATCCGCACGATGGTATTCCGTGACGGTCAGTACAGTTTTCAGGCTGGCGCTGGGATCGTCGCCGATTCGGTGCCCGAAAAAGAATACGCTGAAGTACTCGCCAAGAGCGCGATCTTGCGTCGCGCGATGGCATTGGCGGGGGCTGGTTTATGAGTGCGCCACAGACTTTTGATCATTGCCGTTTGTTGATGATCGACAATTATGATTCGTTCACTTACAACCTCGTTCAGGCGTTCGCCGCGCTGGGTGCCGAGCTGCTTGTGTATCGCAACGACAAGTTGCGAGTGGATGAGGCGATCGCGCTGGATCCAAGCCATGTGGTGATTTCTCCGGGGCCCGGTCGGCCGGACGAGGCGGGACAATCGCTGGCAATGATCGAGGCTTTTGCGGGCCGACGCCCGCTGCTCGGCGTCTGTCTCGGACACCAGAGCATCGTGCAGCATTTTGGCGGACAGATCGTACGAGAGCAGCGCTTGATGCACGGCAAGACGTCCGATATTGAGCATGATGGCGAGGGTGTTTTTGTCGATTTGCCAGAACCGATGCAGGTTGGTCGATATCATTCGCTGGCCGCAGCAGCGGACGCGATACCGGATTGTTTACGAGTGACCGCCAGAACCGCACGCGGCGAGATCATGGGTGTGCGACATCGGGAGTTACCCATCGAAGGCGTCCAGTTCCATCCGGAAAGCGTGTTGACGCCGCAAGGCAATACGTTGATGGCCAATTTTCTGCGTTTTGGAGCCGCACCATGAAAGACTCGATCAGTGGGCTACTGGAAACGGTGCTACGTGGCGAGCATCTCAGCGAAGATCAGGCAGGACAGATCATGCGGGCGCTGGCCGACGATGCGCTCGAGCCCGCGATGGCAGGTGCCATGCTCGCGGCATTGAGGGCAAAAGGCGAGACAGCCGATGAGGTGCGTGGGTTTGCACGAGTGATGCGAGAGCGCGCGATTCGCCCGGCCATTGCGCCGGACCTGCCGACCGTCGATGCGGTGGGCACGGGTGGCGACGGGTCAGGCAGTTACAACCTGTCGACCGGCACGGGTTTGTTGGCCGCCGCCGCAGGCGCGCAGGTGGTCAAACATGGCAATCGGTCCGTCTCCAGCAAGTCCGGGAGTGCCGACATGTTGGAGTGCCTGGGCCTTAAACTGCCACTTGACGCCGAGGCTGCGGGCGAGTGCCTGACGGCAACCGGTTTTACTTTTCTGTTTGCGCCTGCCTACCACCCAGCCATGAAATCCGTTGTGCCGGTCCGTCAGGCAATGGGTGTGCGCACCGTGTTCAATATTCTGGGTCCTCTGACTAATCCGGCAGCACCGCCGTATCAGGTGATCGGTGCGTTTAGTACGGTCGTGGCGAAATTGATGGCCGAAGCGCTGGCGGGTTTGCCGATTCGGCGCGCCCTGGTCGTGCATGGTGACAACGGATGGGACGAGGCAACACCGGTCTCGCCCTTCACGCTGTTCGACGTCACGCCGGGCAATGTATCCGTCTCAGTGCGGAGCCATGAAGACTACGGTCTGCCACCCTGCAACGCAGAGGATCTGGCTGGCGGCGATGCCGCGCATAATGCGCATGCGCTGCGCGCCGTGTTTACTGGCGACGATCAAGGTGCGCACCGGCATGCGTTGTTGATGGGCACGTCGCTGGTGCTCGAGTCGGCGGGTCTGGTCGACAACCCGATGGCAGGTGTGTCCCGGGCGGCTGCCGCCATCGACGATGGGCGAGCGGCTGCATTGCTAGAGCAATTGGTAACGATCTCGTCATGAGTGATTTTCTGAATGACATGGCCGCGAACAGCCGTGATCGCGCAGCGAGCGCGATGCAGCAACGCGGCGAAGACGCGTTATGGTCGCTGGTGGAGTCGTGTAGTGCTGCACCCGCGCTATTGCTGCGACACCCGTTTGAGGTCATCGCAGAAATCAAAGGTACGTCGCCGGCAGAGGGTGCGTTGGCCGACCACGCCACACTCGATCGCGCCGGGCTGGCGCGGCAGTACGCGGCGGCTGGTGCGTGCGCGGTATCGGTGCTCACTGAACCATCGCGGTTCGACGGCAGCCTTGAGCATCTGGCGGAAGTGGCTCAGGTACTGGCGCCATCCAGCGTGCCGGTGATGCGCAAAGACTTCATTACAAGCCCCTACCAACTACTGGAAGCGCGTGTGGCCGGCGCCGGCGGCGTGCTGCTGATCATCGCGATGCTGGACGACATGACATTGATGGAATGTCTGCAACGGGCATCCGCGTTACGTTTGTTCGTTTTGCTCGAGTGTTTTGACGAGGATGATATCGCCCGCAGCAAGCGACTACTGAAGCTTCCGGCGGCGCAACAGCTCGCGGCCAGCCGGCAGCTGCTGGTTGGCGTGAACACGCGCGACTTACGCACGTTGGCGGTCGACGCGACGCGCCTTGAGCGGCTGGCACCATTGCTGCCCGACGACATCCCATTGGTCGCAGAGAGCGGCTTGAAAACACCCGACGATGTGGCGCGTGCTGCGGCGCTCGGTTATCGCGTTGCGTTGGTGGGCACGGCACTGATGCGGGCCGACGATCCCGCCGGACTCATCGCGAGGTTTCGATCAGCCGCATGAGGGCCTCGGTGAAAATCTGTGGACTGACGACGCCAGAAGCAGTAGCGGCTGCGGTAGAGGCCGGGGCGGATGCCGTTGGTTTTGTCTTTGCGCCATCACCGCGCGAGGTCACCATCGCGGATGCCATACTGCTGGCAGGGGTCGCACGTGGTCAGGCTAAAGTCGTCGCGGTGATGCGCCATCCGACGCCAGCGCTGGCGGCTGAGGTGCAGGCCAGGCTACAACCGGATTGGTTGCAGACCGATGCGGCAGACTTCGATACGTTCGATGTAATGCCCGGAGTTTCTGCTTTACCGGTATTCCGCGATGGGCATACGCTGCAACCCGATGATCTGCCGACAAGACTGCTCTACGAAGGCCGCGACAGCGGTCGCGGCGAAACGGCGGACTGGCACACAGCGCGCGCAGTTGCCGACGGTCGACAGCTCATACTTGCCGGTGGGTTGGCCATCGACAATGTGGCCGCGGCTATCCGCGCTGTCCGGCCGTGGGGTGTCGATGTCTCCAGCGGGGTAGAAGACACACCGGGCGTCAAGAACCTGAACAAAATTGCTTGCTTCATCGATGCAGCGCGAACGGCGTTTGCAGACCTTCAAACAGAGAAAAACCAATGAGTATGACTTTCACGGATTCCGAAAAACGTGATCTGCTGGCCGAGCTTCTGGCTGGCCAGTTGCCGGACCAGCGAGGACGCTTTGGCCCATTCGGCGGGCGTTATGTACCGGAGACCCTGGTACCCGCGCTGGATCGATTGGAACAGGGTGTCCGCGAGCACCTGCCCGATCCTGATTTCCAGGCAGAATTCACCCGTCAGTTGACGGAGTGGGTCGGGCGCCCGACAGCCTTGACGCACGCGCCGGGACTCAGCCGTGCCTGGGGTGCGGATGTCTGGTTGAAGCGTGAGGATCTCGCGCATACCGGCGCTCACAAGATCAACAACGCGATCGGTCAGGCGCTGCTTGCGAAGCGACTGGGCGTCAAGCGGATCGTGGCCGAGACCGGCGCCGGTCAACACGGTGTCGCGTCGGCGGCAGCCTGTGCGCGCGTCGGGTTGCCATGTACCGTGTACATGGGGGCAGTCGACATCGATCGGCAGGCACCGAATGTGGACCGGATGCGTCGCCTCGGTGCCAAAGTCGTCGCCGTCGAATCGGGGGATAAAACTCTGCGCGCGGCGATCGATGAGGCGCTTCGCGATTGGGTCTCCGACCCCAACGATACCTATTATCTGCTCGGGTCAGCGGTCGGGCCGCATCCTTACCCGTATCTTGTGCGAGAGCTGCATCGCTGCATCGGCGATGAGGCCCGCACGCAGATGCTCGAGCGCACCGGTAAGCTGCCAGACGCCGTTTTCGCCTGCGTGGGAGGTGGCTCCAACGCGATTGGTTTGTTCCATGCGTTTCTGGCCGACACCGATGTCGCTATTATCGGCGTCGAGGCGGGTGGCAGCGGCAGTGGTCTTGGTCAGAATGCTGCGACACTGGCCACCGGTACGCCGGGCGTGTTGCAGGGCAGTTATACAATGATCCTGCAGAACCCGGATGGCCAGGTGCAGGAGACTCAGTCGGTCTCTGCCGGGTTGGATTATTCCGGTGTCGGACCAGAGCATGCATTTTTACAAGCGGTCGGGCGCGTCCAGTACATTGCGGCCGGCGACGCCGATGCGCTCGACGCACTGGACGAATGTTGTGCTGAAGAAGGTATTCTGACAGCGTTGGAGACGGCCCATGCTTTCGCGGGTGCCCGCGACTGGGCTCGCGCTAACCCGGGCAAAACTGTGTTGATCGGCAATTCAGGGCGTGGTGATAAGGATATGCCAACGTTGACGCAGCACCCGACGAAGAGGACACACAATGCAGGCGCATGAACGCATCACCCAATCAATCCGCAGCGCGGCACAACGCGGGGGCGCGCTCGTGCCGTTCCTCACGGCCGGCTACCCGATACGTGACGAGTTTGTTGATCGGCTGCGAGAGATCGCACCATCGGCAGATGTGATTGAGGTCGGCGTGCCGTTTTCCGATCCGATGGCGGACGGCATGACCATTCAGCGCTCCAGCCATCAGGCCATCGAAAACGGGGTCACGCTGCGCTGGATCCTGCAGCAGCTAAGCGACGTTAAGGCGGATCTGGATACACCGATCGTGCTGATGTCTTATTTGAACCCCATGCTGGCCTATGACCTCGACGACCTGGCTCGCGACGCGCTTGAGGCCGGCGTGTGTGGATTTATCGTGCCCGACCTGCCATTTGAGGAATCTGCGCCAGTGCGCGATGCGTTGGACGAGGCCGGTATTGGTTTGATCCAGCTGGTGACGCCGGCGACACCACCGGCACGCATCGCGACCTTGTGTGCCGAGAGTCGTGGCTTTGTCTATGCGGTCACCGTGACGGGCATCACCGGTGGTCAGACCGGATTGCCTGCCGAGGTCAGCGACTATCTGCAACGTGTCAGAGACGTCTCACCGCTGCCGGTCTGCGCCGGTTTCGGTATTCGCAGTCAGGCTGACGTCGCTCGGATCAATGCCTGCGCGGATGGTGCGATCGTCGGCTCGGCGCTGGTGGAAGTACTGGAGCAACGAGGTGACGCTGGCGCGTTTGTCGCTGGCCTGCGAGGCTGATGAAAAAGGTCTTCAGTGCCGACAACCTGGTGACGGTCGCGCACTATCGCAACATACTTGAAGCGGAAGGGATCGCGACCGAAATCCGCAATCAGAATCTCGGTAGCGTGCTCGGCGAAGTGCCGTTCACTGAAGTCTGGCCACAGCTGTGGGTCAAGCATACCTGGGACGAACCGCGCGCTCGCGAGCTGATCGCCACTGCGCAAGAAGCACCGGAGGTCGGTGAGCCGTGGATCTGTCGCTATTGCCAGGCTAGCAACGAGTCGCATTTTGCGGCTTGCTGGCAATGTGGCGCCGTCGATGAGACGCTCTAACAGCCAGTAAATCGCGTACAATGCGCGATCACAACGCCGGTCTAAAACGGCATTTGCAGAACGGAGAACGACCTTGCGCTGGGTAATGCGTTCAAAAATTCACAAGGCCCGTGTGACGGAGGCAGACGTCAACTATGTTGGCAGTATCACCATCGACCGCAGTCTGATCGAGCTGGCCGGCTTGTGGGAAAACGAAAAGGTGTTGGTGGTGTCCAATACCTCAGGTTCGCGCCTGGAGACCTACGTGATCGCAGGCGAGCGCGATTCCGGCGTGATTTGCATGAATGGCGCGGCCGCACATTTGATCAGCGAAGGCGAAGAACTCATTATCATGGCCTTCGAGCTGACAGATCGGCCGCTTGAGCCGAGCGCCATTTTGGTCGATGAGCGCAATCGTTTTGTTCGCTATCTCACTGAGATACCAGCCAGCAAAGCCTGACTATTCAGAATTTCACGTAGGAGCCCGGCATGATTATCTTGCTGTCGCCGGCGAAGACACTCGACTTCGACGCCGCTGTAAACGTCAATACGTCCACAGAGCCGCAGTTCAACGCTGACGCTGCCAAACTGATTCGGCGCCTCAAGAAGTTGTCGGCGAGTGAGTTGCGCCAGTTGATGAAACTGTCTCCTGCGCTCGCGACGCTGAACGTTGATCGTTATCGCGCATGGCGGGAAACGCCGGTTGCCGATGCGACCCGGCCTGCCTTGTTCGCATTTAAAGGCGATGTCTATCTCGGGCTAGATGCCGCGACGCTGAGTAAACGTGACGTGACCTGGGCACAGCGCCGGTTGCGTATCCTGTCCGGGCTCTACGGTGTGCTGCGGCCGCTTGATCTGATGCAACCCTATCGACTGGAGATGGGTACACGACTGGCCAACGAGCGCGGCAGCAATCTCTATGATTTCTGGCAGGAACGCGTTACCCAGTCACTGGCGGAGAGCTTGCAGGAGGCGCGCCCATCCTTGTGCGTGAATCTCGCTTCCAATGAGTATTTTGGCGCTGTGGACGTCGAGGCATTGCCGGCCAGAACCATCACGCCGCGTTTTTTGGACTACAACCGTGGCGACTATCGATTCCTGAGCTTTTACGCCAAGCGTGCGCGCGGCTTGATGGCGCGCTGGATCATCCAGTCACGGACGAAATCGGCTCGCGGGCTGCTACGTTTTGACGTGGATGGTTATCGCTACAGCGCAGACCATTCGACAAAAGACGCGCCGACGTTTATTCGCGATCCCCAGCAGTAGCGACTGTGGCGGGCGCGGTCAGGCGACTTGCTGAGAGTCGTCGTCGCTCATCGTGGCGCGAATTTCCTTGACCAGCAGGCGCATGCTCTCAGAGCTGTCTTTCTCGCCGAGATACACCGGCGGGTCACGACGCAAGCCCGCCCAATTGTTGGTATCAATGACGCACTGCAGGTAGCGGATATTGCGGTTGATTGCCTCGATGTAGGGATTACGCCCGTCAAATAACGGCTCAATGAACCGGTAAGTCTTGTCGAATTCTTCATCCAGACGCTTACGCGCACCATCGCGGAAGAACATGGGTGTCTTGCGTAATAAGTCCTCGCCGGACGCGTAGATCAGGCGTTGATCACCACTGTCTGTGCGTTGTTGAGCGACGCCACCAATGACGAATTCTTCATACAAGCGGTCGCGACATTTCTCGAGATAGCAGCGGTCTGCCATCTGTGCGAGAAGGTCGCCCGTACCGACGATGCAGCCAATGCGGATATCGCGCGCATTGCTCACCGATAACCTGTGCAAATCGATTTCGTAGCCGGTGAAATGGACGAGTTGTGTGGCTAGTTCGGTCTGGTCGCCAAGACCGATACTGACCAGATAATCGTCCAGGAACGCGGCGCTGCGGCTGACATGAACGCGTGTGAATTCAGCGCCGTTGCGGATATCCGCGTCCCGTTCAATATGACGGATATAGCCTGCATCGTGAAACAGCGAGATGATCAGCGCTAACTCCGCGCGGGCGGCCCCGAGCTGCATTTCCGGCTTCGCGACCGATTCGTAGCCGGCGATTAACCGGGCCACAGCCAACGTCATATCCAGCGTGTGTTGCACATCGTGATAGGTGGTATCACAACCGTGATATCCCGGGAAGCGACCCGTGAACAAGCGCTGGAAGTCGTGGAAAGCCAACCACACTCGATCGTAGGCCGCATGCGGATAGGTCGTCAGGAACAGATCCCGCACGCCGTCGCGAACCGCATGCATCGATGACACATCGACCCTGTCGGTAACATCAAAATTGTTGCGGCGATCCTGCGAAGGGCGCAACGTTGACTCGGCTTTGGCGCTGGTTGCTGGCACGTTAGCGGTCATTCTCATCAATCGTGTTGGGGCCAGAGTGTACGTGATCCACACAGGCAAGGCTGCTCATGGGATTTATCGCCCAAGCGACCCCAAAGCTGAATCCATATATGGGCGGTTTAGGCAGCAATGATGCCCGCACTCGCCAGAAGCGCGTCTATCTGCGCTGGGCGGCCCCGGAAATCGACATAGGCGTCCTGTATGTCTCTGCTTCCACCAATTTCAAGAATGTGTTCCCGGAAGGACTGTGCGATGCGCTGGTCGTAAATATCACCGACCTCATCGAAGGCCGCGAACGCATCCGCCGCCAACACTTCCGCCCACTTGTAGCTGTAGTAGCCGGCGGCATAACCACCCGCGAAAATGTGCGTGAAACTATTCTCGAAGCGCGCATAGTCGGGGACATCGAACAGGCTCGTTTGGGTGCGAGTCTGTGCGATCAGTTGTTGTGCGAAATCCGGTGTGAGCGCATCGGCCTCGTTGTGCAGACGGAAGTCGAATAACGCGAATTCCAGTTGTCGTAACATTTGCAGACCGGCGCCGACATTGCGCGCCTGCAGCAGCAGATCAAAGGTCTCTTTGGGCAGTTGCTGCCCTGTCTCGTAGTGTTCACTACAGGAATGCAACACACCGTAATGCCACGCGAAATTCTCCATGAACTGGCTCGGTAACTCGACGGCGTCCCACGGCACGCCATTGATGCCCGCGATAGTCGGGTAGTCGATGCGCGTCAGCAGGTGATGCAGCATATGCCCGAACTCATGGAACAGCGTGACGACATCGGAGTGGCTGAGCAGCGACGGCGTTGCATCGTCGGCGGGCGAGAAATTACAGACGAGATAGCCGACCGGTAACGTCACGGGCTGATCCAGTCCGGCGCGGACGACACATTCGTCGATCCAGGCGCCACCGCGCTTGCCACTGCGCGCGTACAAGTCCGCATAAAAGCCGCCGATCGCTTTCCCGTCGCTATCGTGCACCGAATAAAACCGAACGGTAGGATGCCAGACCGAGAGGTCATCGTGGGCCTGCAGCGACAATCCGTACAGACGCTCCGCCAGTTCGAACAGTCCGGCGACGACGCGCTCAGCTGGAAAATAGGGGCGCAGTACATCATCGGAAATCGAATAGCGCGCGGCCTTGTAACGCTCGGAATAAAACGCGATGTCCCAGGCGTTTAGCGGACGACCTGCGAGTTTGGTGAATTCGTCCAGTTCCTGTTGTGCGCTGACAACGCTGCGCGTCCGCAGATCGTCCAGAAAAGTCAGCACTTCATCGACCGATCCGGCCATTTTGGCCGCCAGTGAATAGTCCGCATAGGACTGGAAGCCGAGCAACGCGGCCAGCGATTGACGGACACGCAGAATCTGGTCGATCAGGCCGGTATTGTCGTGGCTCGCGTCATGCTGGTCGCCACTGGCCGCCCGGGTCATCCAGGCCGCATAAAAGTGCTGGCGTGTTGCCTCGGATCGGGCGTGAGTCATGACCGCTTGATAGACGGGTTGGCTCAGGTCGAACAGCCAACCATCCTTGCCTGCATCCTGTGCGTTTTGTGCCGCCTGACGTAGCAGATTATCCGGAATGCCGGCGACCGCTGATTGCTCCACCGTGTGCCATGCCCACGCATCGGTACAGGCTTGAACATTGTTAGCGAATTGCGCTTGCAGCGCACTGAGCCGCTGCATGAGCTCACGATACTGTGCTTGCCCGGCATCGTCGAGATTCACGCCCGCAAGACGGAAATCGCGCAAGGCGTGCGCGACGACCTGATGTTGTTGGGGTTCGCTATCCTCCGGTAGCGCAGCGGCGACGGCTTGATAACCCTCAAACAGCCGACGGTCTTGCGCGAGTCGAGAAGAAAATTCGGTGATATCGGCGAGGGCGGCAAGGTACTCGCGCTGCCACTCGTCGCTGTGCGCCACCATATTGAGGTGAGAAATTGGTGACCAGCGCCGGCCGAGCTCGTGCAGCAACGCCTGATGCCCATGAACCAGGCTGTCGAAGGTATACTCCGCACCACTCGCCAACAACTGCCAGCGCCCCTCAAGGTCCTCGAGGAGCGCGTCGGTCATCGGGCGGATATCGGCTGCCGAAATATTTTCGAAGTCGGGCAGGTCGAATAGCGAGCCAGCGGAATTGAGCGTGCTTGACGTCATCGTAGAGCGCAACCAATCTATTCCTTAAATATTAGCATGTTCATGCCTCGCGGCGGAACGTTGACGAGGTTTCGGCAGAGCCTCCGAGGGAAACAGAGTGAATACAGCGTACGACTTGATTGTGATCGGCGGCGGCAGCGGCGGCCTCGCGCATGCGCAGCGCGCCGTAGAATATGGGGCGAGCGTCCTGGTCATTGAGTCGGGTCGTCTTGGCGGCACTTGCGTCAACGTCGGCTGCGTGCCGAAAAAAGTGATGTGGTATGCCGCGAGCGCCGCACATGATCGAGTGTTGTCCGAGAGTTATGGATTCGCGGCCGCGCCGGAGCAGCATGACTGGGCTACGCTGAAAGCCTCGCGTGATGCCTATATCAAGCGACTCAATGGGATCTACGAAAACAATTTGTCGCGCAAAGGAATCGATGTCGTGGCGGGTCATGCGCGCTTTGTCGATGCGCATACCGTCGCCGTCGGCGAGCAACAATTTGTGGGCCAGCACATCACCATTGCGACCGGTGGCTACCCGCAGATCCCGGAAGTGCCTGGTGCGGAGTTTGGGATTACTTCGGATGGATTCTTCGAGCTTGAGTCGGTACCGGAACGCGTGGGCTTGGTCGGTAGTGGCTATGTTGCCGTCGAGCTCGGCGGTGCGTTGGCGGCGCTGGGCGCAGAAACCACCATCATGAGTCGCAGCGAGTATGTTCTGCGATCGTTCGATAGCATGCTGCGTGATTCGGTTGCTGATGCGCTGCAGGCCGATGGTATCGACGTGCAACGCGGTGTTATCGCAGCTCGCGTCAATAAGACAGACGCTGGCCTGGTCCTGGTCGCTGAGGACGGCCGGGAATTGGGACCTTTCGACACACTAATCTGGGCCGTCGGACGGCTGCCGTCTACTGAGGCGCTGCACCTCGAGGCCGCGGGCGTCGAGCGCGATATCGCCGGGTTCGTGCCGGTCGATACTTATCAGGTGACCAATGTGCCGCACATTTTTGCGTTGGGTGATGTGACGGGCGCTGTTGCGCTGACCCCGGTGGCTATCGCAGCCGGGCGGCGTCTCGCCGATCGAGTATTCGGTGGGATGCAGGACCGACACTTAGCGTATCGCGATATTGCGACGGTGATTTTTACGCATCCGCCGGTGGCGACGATGGGACTGACGGAGGCGGAGGCGCGCGACGAGCATGGTGACGCCGTGCGTGTTTACACATCATCCTTTATTCCGATGCGTTACGCGTTGGGTGATCACAAACGGCGCGCGGCCATGAAGCTGGTGACGGTGGGCGATGACGAGCGAATCGTCGGTTGCCATATCTTCGGCGATGGCGCCGATGAGATGATGCAGGGATTCGCGGTTGCTATTCGAATGGGTGCGACAAAGGCCGATTTTGACGATACGGTCGCGATTCATCCGACCAGCGCGGAAGAGCTCGTCACGATGCGATAAGAAAAGCCTCCCCGACAGAATCGGGGAGGCTTTGTTGGCGTTGACCAGAGGGTGTTTACTCGGCGACGAAGTCGTCGAGCAGAATCAGACCAAACGCGGTTTCGCCAGGCAGCGGATCACGCGCAACAGCCGTGTAGACACCACCATTTTCGATCGTGATGTTCGCCGGACCGATCGCCGCAGTCGTTGTGCCCGTCGGCGTTACAGTAACCGCATAGTCGCCGGCCGCCAGCGAGACATAACCCGTGTCCGCCTGGAAGGCAACATCGGTAAATGCTGGCGTTTCGTTGGCCAGGTCAGCACCAGGTGCCGTCACGAAGATATCTACGTTGCCGGCCGTCGGCGAGCCGTGGATGATGCGTACCTTTGCTTCAGTCGCGATTGAGCGGCGGTCGTCGACCACGACTTGTGCCGTGATGCTGGCCAGCGCATCGACTGCGTAGACCGAGTATTCGGTGCCCGCATCCAGTGTCAGGTCTGCATCGATGACCACGGTACCCGCATCGTTAGCTGGTGTGACTTTGACGTTGTAGTCGTCAGCGGGTACGTCCACGAAGCCGGTGAAATCCGGATAGGCCAAATCCTCGACCAGCGGTGCATCGAAGTCATCGTTGACGACGATGTCGACGGCCGGCGCGTCCGGGCTGTTGTGAATCACGCGCAAAGAAGCCGGCGTATTGACGTCCAGCAGTTCCAGCGCACCCAGTCCATCGAGACCGATGAGGCTGATCGGCGAATCGCCATTGCCCGTGTTTTCTACAGCCGTCAGCAGTAGGTCCACCCCTTCGGCCAGGGTGACTGTGCCCGCGTCATAGACGACGGTGGCCGGATCGCCTGCCAGCGTCACGCGGATCTGGTAGTCGCCAGTCGGTACCTCGATCGGGCCGAGCGTTTCGCGGAACGAGAAAGAGCCGACCGCATTTGAACTCGCGAGGTCAGCGCCAGGGGCGGTTGCATAGACGTCGACAGCAGGGGCGTTCGGCGCGCCGTGAACAACTTCGATGCGTGCACTGTCCGCGCTGATCGCTTCGACCGCATTGCTGACAATCAACGGTTGGATGTCAGCCACTTCGCCGGTCGCGATAATTGTATACGTGGTGTCGGATTCCAGTTCGATGTCGAGCGGGCCGATGACCGCAACGTCACCATCCGGTGTAATACCGTCGACCTGAACGGTGTAGGTCGCCGGCAGGATGGCGCCAAAGCCGGTGCCGTCTTTGTAGTTGGCGCCGGCAATCGATACGTCGCCGTTGATCAGGACGTTGACGGCGGGGGCGTCAGGGGAGGCGTGCAACACGCGCAGCGCAGCGGGAGGCGGTGGCGCGTCATCATCATCGTCATCAAACAAATCGCAGCCCGAGAGGCTGAGCGTGGAAAGAATGGCAACCGCGGGCCAAAACTTCTTGAAGTTCATTTTCGCTCCTTAAACGACCGAGACGTCGTATTCCAAATGGTTCGCGTGGAAGTTCGACAATCATTCGGATTCGGATGCAGAAAATTTGCGACAAAACTGTCTCAAAACGGCGACATAGCGACATCTCGTCAAAATAACTAGACAAGATATCGACACAGGTGCGGTTGGGAATAGGGTGTTGGCGGCCGTCGAGATGACGGACGCGAATTACGTAACGGGCAGTTGCTTCAGCACAGGGGCGGTATCGGGTAGCACGTCGCGCCAGATCTTGAACGATTCAGCAGCTTGCTCGATCAGCATGCCCCAGCCCGAGCGGGTAGTCTCGGCCTCGAGACTTTTGGCCCAGGTGATGAACGGCGTCTCGCTAAACCCGTAAGAGAGGTCGTAACAGACGGTCTTCGCTGCGATGGCGGCACGCGGAAAGGGTGCTTGTTCGCCTTTCACGCCGGCTGATGTGGCGTTGATGACCAGATCAAACGGTTCCAGCTTATTGACCTCGGTAAACCGCTTGGCCTCGACATTGCCCAGCATGCCGAAGTGTCCGGCCAGGGCCTCAGCTTTCGCAATGCTGCGATTGGCGATGGTGATCAAGGACGGGTCGAGGGCCAGTAATGGACTTAGAATACCCTGCGTTGCGCCACCGGCACCGAGCACCAGAATACGCTTGTTCAAAACCTCATACTTCCAGTTGGTCGTGATATCGCGCACCAGACCGACGCCATCGGTGTTATGGCCGACGATCTTCTCCGGTGAAATCGCGAGTGTATTTACCGCGCCAGCAATACTCGCTTCCTCTGACATCTCATCGACCAGACGCGTTACGGCTGCCTTATGCGGCACCGTCACGTTAAGGCCGCGCCCGCCATTGCGCTGGAATTTTCGCACCGCATTCTCGAGATCTTCAGGTCTGGCGCTCAGCAGTTCGTAGGTCATCTGCTGATCGGACTGATCCGCAAACAGCTTGTGAATCACCGGTGATTTGCTGTGTTTGACCGGGTAGCCGATCAGGCCGTAGCGATCGAGTATGGCGGTTTGATCTGACACGCGAACCTCCTGACTGCCAGCGCCGGTTACTGAGCCAACCAGGCAGCAGCGTCCAACGAATAGTAAGACAATATAGCGCGGGCCCCCGCACGCTTGATCGATAGTAATGATTCGAGCACGCTCTCGCGCTCGTCCAGCCAGCCGTTGCCGGCGGCGGCTTTCAGCATCGCGTACTCGCCGCTAACCTGATAGGCCAGAACAGGGATCTCGTAGGCTTGATGCACGCGCTGGATGATATCGAGATACGGCAACGCGGGTTTCACCATGACCAGATCGGCACCTTCGTCGATATCGAGGGCTACCTCGCGCAGGGCTTCTCTGCCGTTGGCTGGGTCCATCTGGTAGCTGTGCTTCCCGCCGCCGCCAAGGTTGCCAGCGGATCCGACCGCATCGCGAAAAGGACCGTAGAAACAGGAGGCATACTTCGCGGCGTACGACAGGATCAGCGTGTTGATGTGACCATTGACCTCCAACGCCCGACGAATGGCACCGATGCGCCCGTCCATCATGTCCGAGGGCGACACCACATCCGCGCCGGCCTGAGCGTGACACACCGCCTGACGCTCCAGCATCGATACGGTGACATCATTTAGTACGTAGCCTTCATCATCGATGATGCCGTCCTGGCCGTGGGTCGTATACGGGTCCAGCGCAACATCAGTGATTACGCCGAGCGTCGGGTAAGCAGCCTTGATCGCTTGTACCGTGCGTGGCACAAGCCCATCCGGGTTGTGGCACTCGGCACCGTCGAGACTTTTGTGTTGCTGCTCAATCACCGGGAACAGCACCACGGCAGGGATGCCAGCATCCACGACCAACTGCAGGTGTTCGAGCAGCAGGTCGATGCTGCGACGTTTGACCCCAGGCATTGACGGCACGTCCTCGCTGCGTCGCTCGCCATCCAGCACAAACACGGGATAAATAAAGTCTGCAGGGCTAAGTTGATGCTCGCTCAGCATCTCTCTGAGCCAGCCGTGCCGGCGCCGGCGCCGCATGCGAGTCAGCGGATAACCGGGCGTTTTGTCGTTGAGCATCTCTGTCTGCGTCTTTTATTGATTCCGAACGACCCTAATTCTGTCTGTTATTGGCCCCACTGTCCAAGTTCAGACCCCTATTTCAGGTGGGTGCGGATCAGCAAAACTGTCCGTGGGCGAAAATATTGTCGATAATGGCGAAATAAATTGGTTGGGGACAAGGTCTGATTGGTGACGGAGACGAGTGCGGACAAGCAGCGTCAGCTGCGCTATGAGCGGTTGGTAGGTACTTACCGCAAGGATTTGTATCGCTATGCGTACTGGCTGAACCGTGATCCCCAGCTCGCTGAGGACGTGGTGCAGGATGCGATGTTGCGTGCCTGGCGCTCGTTGGACTCGTTGCGTGAGGATCAGGCTGCGAAGCCCTGGTTGTTGACTATCGTAAGACGTGAGAATGCGCGCTTTTTTGAGCGCAAGCGGCTCGAGACGGTCGATATTGATGAGCTGGTCGGCGCGCCCACCCTGCAGCTTGCGACGGAAGACGATACGGACCAGGACGATCTGCAGCAGGCGATCTTCGCGTTGGATGAAGACTACCGGGAGCCGTTGGTATTGCAGGTCCTCATGGGGCATTCGACGAAAGAAATTGCCGAAATCATGGGTCTTAGTAATGGCGCCGTGTTGACGCGACTGCATCGGGCACGGAAGAAACTGATTGAAAATTTTGATCTTGGCGAGGCGTAGCGGATCTGTGGACAACAGCGACTCAGTCAGGATTCGGGTGTGATCAAACAATGAACTGTAATGAATTCGAACAAGCGGTGTTAGCCGAGCCAAACGCTGACAGCGACGCGCGGCGGGCGCACGCCGACAGCTGCCCCGATTGCAACGCGCTTGAGCGTCAGGTGATGAGGCTGGAGCAACGCCTGACTGCGGCGCTGTCGGTCATTGTACCCGCTTCGGTCACAGACGCACCGCTGCCCGGTGGCGAACCCGGCCATTCAAGCCCTTCCGACGACAACGTGGTCTCGCTCGATGCGCGACGGCGTCGGCGTGCGCCAGTCTGGCTGGCTGCTGCGGCTTGTGTGGCGCTGGTTTCCGTGTTGGTTTTACGTCAGCCTCAAGTCGAGACGGTCGACTACGGCGCACAACTCGCCGCAGAGATCGTCGAGCATATCGGCCCCGAACTAGGCGCCATGGTCCCAGCCACTGTCGCAGTCAGCCAGAGCAAGCTCGGTAAGGTGCTTGCGACGGGAACCGGTGGCACCCAGCTCGACAGCGATGCGCCGCTGGTGAGTTACGCCAAGAGCTGTGTCATCAACGGCCAGTTGGTACCGCATCTTGTGATGCAGGGTGAGGCTGGCCCGGTGACGGTGTTGCTCTTGCCCGGCGAACGCGTCGACGGACCGGTGTCGATCATGCGAGACGGTGTCGAAGGTGTCATCCTGCCGGTTGGCGATGGTGGCAGCATCGCCATTATCGGTCGCGATGCCGACAGCGTTGAGTCGATCCAGAAGGCCGCGCTGGAAGCCGTGGAATTCTCGATCTGACACTGCCGCTGATCACGAAATACACGGCAGCAGCGACTAACGACCGTAGTCGCGAACTGGCGTTTCGCGTTAGTGTGGACAGCCACCGAATTTACTGCGAGTGACTGATATGACCGACGTTCAATCCACGCCAAACAACAGCTGCCCGTGGGCACTGGGCCACGGGGATGACTACCTCGCCTATCACGACGAGGAATGGGGCGTCCCCGTGACCGATGATCAAACGCTCTTTGAGTTCCTGGTACTGGAGTCCGCGCAGGCCGGATTATCGTGGGCAACGATCCTGGCCAAACGTGCCGGCTACCGGGCAGCGTTTGCCGATTTTGATGCCGATGTGGTGGCGGGTTTCAGCGAGGGCGATGTGGAACGTCTGCGCAACGATGCGGGTATTGTTCGCAATCAAGCGAAGATCCGTGCGGCGATCAACAACGCACAACTGTTTATTGATATCCAGCAGCAAGCAGGCAGTTTCGCCGCGTTTTTGTGGTCGTTTGTCGACGGCAAACCAATTCAGAATCGCTGGAAACTACAGGCGGAATGCCCGGCAACCTCGCCACTGTCGGATACGCTGAGCACCGATCTACGCAAGCGCGGTTTCAAATTTGTCGGTTCGACAACGATGTATGCGTTTATGCAGGCGGTCGGTGTTGTCAATGATCATCTGGTCACCTGTCACCGTTACGAGGTTTGCGCGGCACTCGGAGAATCGCTGCAAGTACCTGCGTGACAACGCGGCCACCCGAGTCATTGCCTGGTCCGTTTGGCAATCACACCGGAGATGCGGCGATGTTCGCTGAGTCTCGCGTCTAGTTATTGAGGCTGACCAATGTCAGTGCGGCCAGTCCGGTGGGTGTCAGATGGAACACCGCACCGAGATAACGTTGACCGGTCTCCAGCTGCGACCAGGCAGCGGACACGGTTTCACGACCACCGGCAGCGACAAAAGAGGGTGCCTCCACCGCCAGATTTGCGTTGAGGTCTGCCGGGCCTAGCAGCCATGAGTGCAAATCGAAATTGGCCCCTGTGCCACCGGCAACATTATCTGTTTCGAAGCCGTGAACGAACACCTCGTAACGGCCTGCGGCTGGCCCCGGCACATCAATCACTTCATTCGATGTGTCTTCGCCGCTTTCGCCGACCGATCGACAGCTGGTCGGCGTGGGACAGTAAAACGCGTAGAGATCGAGATCATCATCGCCGTCGGTATTGGCATCGAACAACGCGAAGCGCAAAAAAAGCTGATCTGGCGGCACGTCCAGAACGAATGCAGTCACACCATCGGTGGTCCGACGTGTAAATTGTTTGCTCGGATCGCTGGCGACGAAATCGCTATTGATCGTCGCCGGTTTCAAACCATAGTTCTGCGTACTGTACGAACCGGTGTAGCCGAAGCGCACTTCGAAATCGATGCTGCCCGTGCCCCCGGCGGCGCGCACCTCCTCGGGAGCCGCGACCAGCACCGGCCGCACGGCGATGGGACTGCGTACCGTTTTGTTGTCGCCCACCCACTCCAGCGCGCCGAAGTACCAGAGATTAGCAGCGAGATCGGCGGCGTTGATCGTGATTTCAACGTTGGCGGACTCGCCTTGCGCAAGGTTCAGTGATGCGGGAACGACGCTGCCACTGAAACCGGCGGGCAACAGCAGTCGTGCATTCCAGGTGCCGGACTCAGTCGCAGTCACCGTCCGGGTAATTGTTTTCTCGAGTGTCAGCCGAGCGACGCCGATCGCTGGTTGATTCAAATCGACCGGGTCAATGGAAAGGCCCTGATTCTCGAGTGCATCGCAACGCGCGCGGGCAATCGGAAACGTCGTTTGCCCGCACGTAAACGCATCGAAAGCGTCGTTGCTATTGGCGTAGACGAGCCCTGGTTCGAGCGCCTCGTTCGGAACGATATGTCCTGCGCCCATATCAAATGGGTTGGCACTGGTCTCACCGTCGGCTTGCGTCAGATCTTGACGAGCCGTGGTCATGATGGCTGATCGCAATATGCTGGGCGTCCAGTCGGGGTGTCTTTCCTTCAGCAATGCTGCCACGCCGGCGACATGTGGTGCGGCCATGGAAGTGCCTGTCAGATAGCCAAACGATTGATCCGGTGTGCCATTCGCGACGTCCGGTGTGAACGCGGAGAGGATGTTGATGCCGGGTGCAGCAACATCCGGCTTCAGGATATCCGGTGCGCCACCGCTCGGTCCGCGCGACGAAAAATTACCGACGAGATCGCCTCGATCGGACTCGCTCAGAAATAACCCGTTCGCCAGCTCTACCTGCACGACGTCACCATCGACCAACGCATCCAGTAACAGTTGGCCATCAGCCTGTCCGATCGACACAGCGGGGATTGTGATGTCGGCGGAATCGCCGGTCATGCGGACCGGGCCGCCCAGATTGTTGAAGACAATCGCGGCGATGGCGCCGGCTTGTTGCAAAGCGAGTATTTTCTCGTCGAAGTCACAGCCGCCTCGCACGACAAGCGCGACGGCGCCGTTCAATTCGCTCGCGTTTTGTAATGACTGGCAGGCATCGCGTATCGATCCGCCGTCGCTCTCGTCATTATCGTCAGCGGCGATGAGGTCACCGCTGATGGAGCCCGTGTCGGCGAGCAACGGCGTAAACTGCGCCTCGATGCTCGGATAGCGTCCAGCCAGCGACGCTGGCGATAGCACTTCGCTTGCCGGTACAAACCGTTGACCGTCGCGACTGGATGCTGCGACGGTCAACACCCAGGGTGATCCTGCCGGGGAGCCGATCGAGCCGAGCAGGGGGCCGTCATTGCCAGCCGCCACAATCGCGAGGACACCGGCCTTGGTTGCTGCCAACAAGGCGGCATCGTCAGCATTGGCGATGGTCGCCTCGGTGTTACCGATGGAGTAGTTAATGATGTCGGCCCCGTCAGCTACCGCATCGTCGATCGCTTGCGTCAGGTCCGAGATTGCGCAGCTCGCGCGTGTCGCCCCCGGGCGCAGCCAGCATGCCTTGTAAACAGCGATACGCGCGCGCGGTGCGATACCGCGAATCGTAGCCACTTCACTACCGTTCAATCTGGCACGTACGCGATTGCCTGCTGCCGTCGCCGCAATGTGGGTACCGTGGCCGTCTGCGTCGCGTGGCGACAGGAACTCGCCGTCGTCGAAATCACCGAGCGCCTGGGCGCCATCCGCATAGAAGCGAGCGCCGATGAGTTTGTTGTTGCACAGGTCCTCGGTAAATTGCTCGCCGCTTTCACAAACGCCCGCCCAGCCTTCGGGCGGGTCGAACAGACTCACGGCAGGGCGACGCCGGTAGACGCGGCATAACCATTGTCCAAGCAGCGAGTTTTGTCCCCACGATGAACGGCATGCTCGTGGCGAATCGGCATCGCGTTCGTCACGAAAGCTCTCGCTTTCGGGGCTGACGCCACTGTCGATGATGGCGATCACGACATCCTCACCGCCGAGACCTTCAGCGCCGATCAATCCGTCGGTTGGGTCCAGCAAGCCCAGAAACTGCGGGCTGGCATCGGTCGCGACGGATTTTTCCGCGTCCGGGTAGACCGCACGTACTTCGGGCAAGGCACGTAACCGGGCTGCCTGCTCCGCCGTCATACGCGCCGCGAATCCATTCAAGGCGTAGCGATAGCTATGCAGCATCTCGACGTCGTCGCCAAGCGTGCCGAGCAATGCTTCATGACTGCGCTTCAAACTCGCCGCACGCGACTCGATACCGCCGCTCTTGCGCGTGACGACTTGCGTTCGGTCGTATTGTTTTTGTTGCACGAACCGAGCGCTGACCGCACGCTCGGTGAGCGCAGCCGGCGCGCGCAGCTGCACGATCCAGACTGGTCGAGCATCGACACCCGGCATACTGGCGGCATCACCGAGCGGCCCATCTATGCGACGAGGACCGTCGGCCGCGGCGACCGCCCAAGAGAGGATCCAGATACTAGTGAGTAACACGCGCCACATTCGAGAATTATTCCACACGGGCTTCGCTACCGTCAGCCAATCGTTGCCGGGGCGGTATCTT
This sequence comes from Pseudomonadota bacterium, assembly GCA_039033995.1. Lineage (GTDB taxonomy): Bacteria > Pseudomonadota > Gammaproteobacteria > Steroidobacterales > Woeseiaceae > CALBPI01. The sequence goes on from JBCCBP010000004.1 coordinate 151,738, forward strand.
TTTTCCAACGGGCGCTGCACCTTGGCGAAACAATCTCGGCTACTCAGAACTGGAACCGAAAACCAGCGGTGACCAGCAACGCAGATTCGTCGTTGTCCGCATTCAGATAGCGCCCGTCCAGACGTAGACTCCAGGCGTCATCGATCAGGAACTCGATGCCACCGCCAAATTCCCAGGCGGCATCGAGCGTCAGTGCGATCTGTTCCGTCGAGGACACATCAGCGGTGAACAGCGACGAACCGAAACGGACGTAGGGCTCGATCGCGCTATTGGATGGGAAAAAGAAGCGGCCATGCAGTGAGTATCCGCGCGCGCTGATCTCGGTCTCGGCGCCATTGATCGTGTCTTCGGTGTCACCGAGTGAAAAAAAGCCAAGTCCAAGCGCGAATTGGGGGCTGAACCGATACTCAACATCGAGTGCGGTACCAAGACCGTCACCCTTGAAGTTGGTATCTCCATCATCGTCCTTGATCTGCGACACCCCGACGCCAGCGGCAATCGCCCAGCCGCGCGTATCGCGTTCGGCATAGCTGTTCTTGGTGATGATAACCAGCAGCGCGGAAAGACTGGCAATGACGAATAAGCGCATCGTTCACGTCCTCATGATAAGTTGCTTAGGTGTGGTTCCCGCAACACTGCAAGGTAAGACCGCCAAGCGCAAGTGAAGTTTCAGAGAGGGCCGATCGATGGCAGTCAAACAGCTCGAGCAATATCCAGTCCATTTGGGCGCGGATGCCAGTGTTATCGCCCAACCGGCGTTTACCGGGGATATGGCGTGGTACGAGGCCTACGGCCAGCGCCATGGCGGAGACGGGATCGCGGGCCGACTGGTGTCCTGCCATACCTTCCGAGAACCTTGGGACAGTTGGGAGATGCATCCGTCGGGTGACGAAATGGTGTTTTGCGTCAGTGGTGAAATCACGTTGCATCAGGAGTCGCCCAGTGGCGAGACACGCACAGTCGTCCTGCAGGCTGGCGACTACGTGGTCAATCCTCCCGGGGTATGGCACACGGCCGATGTTGCTGAGCCGGCGACCGCTTTGTTCATTACGGTCGGTGAGGGCACAACACACCGTCCGCGCTAGTCGGGCTTGAGAAATTCGGGTAGCGGCAATGCGCTTTGGTAGTCGAAATCCATCGCCATGTCTTTTGTCACGACCGCGATGCCATCGCGAAACGCCGGTCGATAATAGAAACGCTGCAGTCGTGAAATTGCATGTTCCGAGATTTTCGCGGTGTTACTGTCGTCGATCAGCCGTATATCGGTCACGCGTCCTTGCGCGCTCACCGAGAATCGTAACGCCGCTGTCTCGGAATGCAGCAAAGGTCTGGGTCGCCGCGGTGCGCGGGCTCGCCATATCAGCATAGGTGGAGCGTTGGCCTCCGGCGGCGGGTGTTTCGACAGCTGACCTATATGAAACTGACTGTCGTCGAGACTACCCGTGCGTTCGTAGTGCTGAGCGAGCAGCATATGTGCGTACAGGTTTTCCGGCATCCAGCCGTGGCCGCTCGCCGCGTAGTCTTCCGTCGCAGCCTGCAGCAACGGAACCCCTTCGTCAGGCTCTTTTTGTAGCAACAGTAGGCCCAGGCGATAACGGATACTGGCGAGTTCCAGACGATTGGCTGGGAAATATTCTGTGAGTCCGTTGAGTGCCGTGGTCAGATACTGACGCGCCTCGACCCGATAGCTTTGTTGCACGATCGCGCCGACCAGCCACTGCATCCGCAAGTGTCCCAAGGACTGCTCACCTGCACTCACTCGGGCCGCGTGAATCGCGCGCCGATAGTGGCGTTTGGCCTCGACATAGCGCCCGGTGTATTGCCCTCGTAGCAGATGCACATACGCCATCGGCATACTGTGCTTGCCGAACTGTTCGCGTACGCGTTTGCCCGCTAGCCGAAGATGAAAGCCGGGTTGTAGTTCGGGCTCTGCGCCCGTGCCCAGTCGCCAGTTGTTTTGCAACAGGGCGGCATAAAGGAACGTCAGGTGGGCGAGTTCATCAGGCGGAAAATCCGGCTGTTGTTGTGCTTGCTCAAACCGTGTTTCGAGATCCTCCAGAAACGCTGGTACGCGAAAACGCGCGCGGTTTAGCAGCACATCGGTGTAGTAGGGCTCCTGTTCAAACGACGGCGCTTGCATGAGCATCTGTGCGTACGACTGTGTTGTCGCGGCGAAGATGCAGAGCGAAAAGGCAATACATCGGCGGGGCGACAAACATGCGGATGCGATGCGGCGTTTGAGCGGCTCGCGCATCGGCTAGTCGCTATCGAAAATCATACCGTCGTCCGCGAAACTCTTGAACTCGAGCGCGTTACCGGACGGGTCGCGCAAAAACAGTGTGGATTGCTCGCCCGTCTCGCCGGCGAATCGGGTATGCGGCTCGATGATGAATTCACAGCCTGCTGCCGTTAGCCGCGTTGCGAGCGAACGCCAATCGTCCGGTGTCAAAATAACGCCGAAATGGCGGGCCGGCACTTCGTCGCCGTCCACGGCGTTGGCGGCTACCGTGTCGAGCTGGTCGACCAGGTGCAGTGTGACCTGGTGACCGAATAGGTTCAGATCGATCCAGCGGACGTCGGTTCGACCTGTCGTGCAACCCAGAGTCTCGGTATAGAACCGTGGCGTCGTATCGAGGTCCGTGACCGGCAATGCGAGATGAAAGGGCCGCAGCGCGCTCACACGGACAGCTCTTGCAACCAGTCAACCGGTTTCAACCAGCGCTCCGTCAACGCACGTTCCGCTGAGCCTTGCTCCGCTTGCCAACCGTATTCCCAGCGCACCTGGGGTGGCAGAGACATCAGAATCGACTCTGTCCGACCACCGGATTGCAGGCCGAACAGCGTGCCGCGGTCGTAGACCAAATTGAACTCCACGTAGCGGCCGCGCCGATAGAGCTGAAAGTGTCTTTCCTGCTCACTGTAAGGGTCTTCCCGACGGCGCTCGACGATGGGTTCATAGGCTTTCAGGAAGTGATCGCCCACACTCTGCATAAACGCAAAGCAGCGATCGAAGCCCCACTCATTCAGGTCATCGAAAAACAGACCGCCGATACCGCGGGTCTCGCCGCGATGCGGCAAGAAGAAATACTCGTCACACCATTTTTTGTAGCGCGCATACACATCATCGCCAAACGGATCGCACGCGGCTTTAGCAGTTTCATGCCAGTGACGGACATCCTCTTCTCGCGGATAAAACGGCGTGAGATCAAAACCACCACCAAACCACCAGATCGGCGTTTTGTCTTCTGCCAACGCGGCAAATACCCGCACATTGGCATGCGTGGTAGGCACGTGCGGGTTGTGCGGATGAAAGACCAGTGACACACCCATGGCTTCGAAGCGTCGGCCTGCCAGTTCCGGACGCGCTTTGGTAGCGCTTGGTGGCAGGTTGTCGCCCATGACATGGGAAAAGCCGATGCCCGCTTGCTCCATCAGCGCGCCATCGACTAGCACACGGGAAACGCCGCCACCACCGCCATCGCGCTGCCAGGCATCTCGTGCGAAGTGTGCCTTGCCGTCCAGAGCCTCGATGCGTTGCACAATCGTATCTTGTAATCCGGTCAGGTACGCCTTGACCGCGTCGAGATTTTGCTCAAATTCGTTCATTGTCGATGTTCCAATAGATTCTGATCGTCTCCCCAGACGACCCTGCGTAGTGTAACGCGCGCAAGACCACAGGGCACTACTCAACAATGCACGCCCTGAGTCCGAAGGCTTGGCGGCGCCGTGTGCGTGGCGTTGCTAGCAAAACAAAAAAAGCCCCGCGATCTGACAGACCGCGAGGCTTCTCGGTGTCGTTCTAGCCCGGATTTATTCCGGTTTACGGAACTTCAGTGTCATCCGATTCGATTCGCCAATTTCAGATAACTCTGCCCGCAGTGTCTCGTTGTCACGAGACGTCGCAAGCGTCGGTGACAGTCGCCAGACGATGTCCTCGGTGGTCGGCTGGTCAGCCGGGTTGGCATTGATATCGCTGGACTCGACAAACTCGAAGCCGGCGGCTTCGGCTGCGGCAATCACTGCTGACTGCTTCAGATATCCGTTGCTGCCATCCGCCCAGTCATCCGGCATTTCTTCGCGCGCCTGATGTTGAACAACTCCGAGCGTGCCGCCGGGTTTCAGTACGTTGAAGGCATCGGACAACGCCTTGGTGCGGTACTGACCTTCCGCCTCGAAGCGATTCAGGTTGTGCAACGCGCGCACCATCAGCACGGCGTCTGCGCTGCCGGCAAGGTCTTCTGGCATCGAACCGAAAACGAATGCGCTGGCTTCAGCAGCGTCATCGTCGCCCCAGGTTTTAACGTCGGCCACCCAGTCGGCAGCCCAGGTTTTCTTTTTCTCCAAGGCTTCGTCGCTGAAGAACCCAAACAATGGGAACATGTCGAGCGCGTAGTCGACGCCGATCAGCTTGCCGTCAGCGCCAAGGTAGGGGTAGAGAATCTTGCTGTACCAGCCGCCGCCAGGCAGTGCCTCGACGACCGTCATGCCCGGCTCGATACCGAAGAACTCGAGTGTGGCGGCTGGATTGCGCGCGTCGTAGCGCGCTTGCGCGGCCTCTGGCTGTGATGCCAATATCGCCGTCAGATCAGGCGCCTTGGTCATGGCTTCTGTGGTTTCAACAGCCGCTGCTTCCGCGGCACTCGCCGCTTCAGTGGCGGTCGTGTCGGTTTCTGTCTTGCTGCATGCGGCCAATAGTGTCCCCGCAGCACACAGTGCGATGAAATGCTTCATGAAAACGCTCCTTTGCGTAGTGACCACCTGCTAGGCCAGGGCCGGCATACCAGCCAGCATCAGCCCACTTTCTTGGTGGCTTTTTTCGTTACTTTCTTTTTGCTTGCGCTGGCTTTTTTTGCGGTCTTCTTTTTGGTCTTTTTCTTGGCTTTCTTCTTTGCAGTCTTCTTCTTCGTTTTTTTCTTGGCAGCAGCGGTGTCGTCCGCAGCCGTCTTTTTGGTCGTCTTTTTCTTGCCACGCCGGCCGCGTTCAGGGGCGGCGGCCAGCAACTCCTGGCACTCTTCCAGCGTCAGCGATTTCGGTTCGCGATCCTTCGGGATCTTGGCGTTTTTCTTCTTGTCGGTGATGTAGGGGCCGTAACGGCCGTTCAGCACCTGGATGCCTTGTTCTTCGAAGTCGAGGATTAACCGATTGGCATCGGCGATTTTCTTTTCCTTGATCACTTCGAGCGCTCGCTCCAGTGTGATCGTATACGGATCATCGTCGCCCTTGATCGAAACAAACTTGTTCGCGTAGCGCACATACGGACCGAAACGTCCAATGCTGGCCGACACCGCTTCACCTTCTTCCGTTTCGCCGAGCTTACGTGGCAACTGAAACAGATCGAGTGCCGTTTCGAGATCGATATCGTTCATTTTCTGGCCCGGACGAAGGCCGGCGAACTTCGGTTTCTCCTCGTCGTCCTTGGTGCCGATCTGTACGAAAGGTCCGTAGCGTCCCATGCGCACAGACACCGGTTTCCCGGATTTCGGGTCGGTGCCGAGTTCACGGGATTGGGCGACCTGCTCACGCGTGACGCTCTTGTCTTTGTCTTCAACCTGGTCAGAGAAGGGTCGCCAGAACTCGTCGAGCAACGGCACCCACTCACGATCGCCGCGGGAAACTGCATCGAGATCATCTTCCATACGGGCCGTGAACTCATAGTCCACGTACTGTGTGAAATGATCGGTCAGGAAACCGTTGACAATGCGCCCGATATCGGTCGGCAGGAATCGCTTGCCATCGAGCTCGACGTATTCGCGATTGCGCAACGTGGAAATGATGCTGGCATAGGTGGATGGTCTGCCGATGCCATACTCTTCGAGGGTTTTTACGAGACTCGCTTCCGTGTAGCGCGGGGGCGGCTCGGTGAAGTGTTGGTCGGCGCGCAACTCCGCAAGCGTGATGACATCGCCTTCTTTCATCTCCGGCAGGCGTCGATCGTTGTCCTCGCTGGCGCTATCGTCTTTGCCTTCCTGGTAGACCGCCATAAAGCCCGGGTGCACCAGAATAGAACCGTTCGCGCGGAAGGCGCCGGCCGCTGTTTGATCGCCAGGTTTTTCGCCGGGCAACAATTCGACGGCAACGGTGTCGAATACCGCGGGCACCATCTGCGATGCGACGCTGCGCTTCCAGATTAGGTCGTAGAGCTTGAATTGATCGTCGTCGAGCGCGGCTTTCATCGCGCCCGGAGTTCTGGCCGACGACGTCGGTCTAATCGCTTCGTGCGCTTCCTGGGCGTTTTTTGACTTAGTGCGGTAATCGCGCTGTGTCTCCGGCAGGTTTTCCTTTCCGTAACGCTCGACGATGACATCGCGAATCTCGTCAATGTCTCCAAGAACCGGTCCGAAGGAATAGGGATCATCGAACTCCCACTGATTGCCGTGACCGCGTCCGCGCACGCGGTAGTCCCCCTCCGGGATAAGTCCG
>JBCCBP010000005.1:0-133055 GCA_039033995.1 Pseudomonadota bacterium
CGCGGTGGCGCGCATTTGCTGCATGACCTGCGAAATGTCCATCTTGTCCATGAAGTTCTCCGATCCGATTCAGGCGACGCTGCCGCCCGGAATCGCCACACCGGCGTCCCGCAGCTTGGCAATCTTGTAGCGCAATGTTCGCGGGCTGATGCCCAGACGTTGCGCCGCTTCCTTGCGCGTGCCGCGCCCGGACTCAAGCGCAGCCAGAATGAGTTCCTTCTCCTTGCAGCGCAGATCGTCCTGCAACGCCTGATCGACCGGCGTGCGCTGCGCCGGTGCGGTCGCAAGCGTGGCGTCGATGGCGATATCGTCCGCTTCAAGATGACCATTGCCACGCAAAATGACGGCACGCTGCACAACGTTATCCAATTCGCGAACGTTGCCCGGCCAGCCGTAGTGGCGCAGCTTGGCCTGCGCAGCGGCGCTCAGCGAGAGGTCGCTGCCGGCACAGCGGGCCAGGCAGTGCAACGCCAGTGGCACGATGTCCGCAGGTCGCTCGGCCAGTGACGGCAACGTGATCGGGAATACGTTCAGACGGTAGAACAGATCCTCACGAAAGTGCCCCGCGTCGACGTGCTCGCGCAGATCACGATTGGTCGTGGCGCATCCATTTGGCGATCGCACCGGTACTACTGACCAGCGCCTCATCGGTCAACGGTTTCAACAGCAGCGGCAGTGCGGCCTCGACGGCCGCGGTCAACACCATGCCGACAGCCGCGACAACGAACATCGGCCAGTGTCGACGGGAATAGCCAAGGATACGCCGATAGACCGCGCCGACGTCGGTTTCCGTATTCATCGCAGGAGCGCTCATGCCGCGTTACCGTTAGTCTTCTGGCGTGCGCGCAGTGGCGATATTCACTTGCGTGAATCCGAGCTGTGCCGCGACATCCATCGCACCGATCACTGCCTGATGACGAGCATCCGCGTCGGCGATGATATTGACTGGTAAGCCCTCGCGACCATCCGCAATTTCTGCCAGCGCGCGTTTTAGTGTCTCGGGCTGCGCGTTGACCAACTCCCGATTGTTGACGTAGTAAACGTTCTGCGCGCTGATCGTAATTTCCAGCGTATCGTTGTCGACCGCGACAGCATTCGGCTCACTACTCGCTTCCGGGAGTTGAATCGAGACACTGGATTCGCGCACGAAGCTGGTCGACACCATGAAAAACACCAGCAACAACAGCACTACATCAATCAGAGACGTCAGATTGACCTGCGGTTCCTCGCGCTGACGGGTAGACAGATTCATATCAGTCCGATTCGCTGGCAGAATCGCGTCGGCGCTGGATAGCTTCAATCAGCTTCAGCGCTTCTTTTTCCATTTGCACGACCAGTGTATCAACGCGGTTGCGCGCATAACGAAAGCCGATCAATGCCGGGATCGCAACGGTAAGTCCAGCCGCCGTCGTAATGAGCGCCTCCGAAATACCACCGGCGAGCACCGCAGGATTGCCGACACCGGCAGCCGTGATGGCAGTAAAGACCTTGACCATACCGATCACCGTCCCGAGTAGTCCCAGCAGTGGCGTAATCGCGGCAATCGTACCCAAGGAATCAAGGTACCGCTCCAACTCATGCACCACATGACGACCGGTATCCTCAATGCTTTCCTTCATGGCCGCACGGTCACGATCACGGTTGGCGAGGCCGGCCGCAAGAATCTGACCCAATGGTGAGCCGTGATGCAAAGTCTGCAGATGCTTGTGCGTCAGCTCGTCGTTCTTGACCCAGGCCCAGACTTGCGAGGTGAGATCCTTCGGGATCACGCGCTGTTGCTGCAGCGTCCAGTAGCGTTCGATAACAATGCCGGTTGCGATGATGGCACACAACACAATCGGCACCATCATCCAGCCACCGGCGAGTACGATCTCGACCATACGAGCCCCGTCGTCTTATGTAATCTGCGAAATATACCGTGCGTCAGCCCCAACTACCACAACGCACTGCCGCGTTTGTGAACCAGGTACGCCCCGGACTGCCATGAATCCGGGCGACACAATCGGGCGTGCAATGCCCCGTCGAGCGCCGTGTCACGGATGCGGGCGCGAGTCGCCTGCCAGCGTGCCAGCACTTGTGCATCAGGCAGCCGCCAGCGGCCGCCGCGACCGCGGCTGAACCAGACCTCGTCGGCTTGTACGGCTTGCAACCACGGCATCGTCGACGATGTCTCGCTACCGTGATGCGGTGCGAGTGTCAGCGTCGCGCGAACGCGCTCATCGCGCACGAGCGCCGCCTCTGCCTCACGCTCGATATCTCCGGGTAACAGCACACTCAGCAAACCGATGTCGATTTGCAGGACACACGACCGATTGTTATCGCTTAGCTCGGTGAGATCATCACCCTCCGGCCACAGCACCCTAAACCGCAACCCATCTTGCACCCATTGCTGACCGCGCTGACAGCGATGTCCGAACTGCCTGTCCGGATCCATCCACCGGGTGTCCGGGTCGAACGTCTGCAGCGTCGACCAGCCGCCTGCGTGATCGAGATCCGCATGGCTGATGATGCCGATATCGAGTGTGGTGATGCCAACTCGCCGCCATGCCGGAAGAATGATGTCGCTGGCAGCATCGCCCCCGGAAAACCAACGAGGACCGCTGTCGTATAGTCCGGTTTGACGGGCGGATTGAAAACTGACGGCTGTCCCGTGCCCCACATCGAATGCAACCAGGTCCAGACAACCATACGGCGTGGCCGGAGGCGCATGCCAAAGCACCCCCGCGGCTGCGATCGCTAACAGCCCACGGCCCGGCCAGTGTTTCGCAATGATCGCGTACGCGACGCCAGCGCTGAGACCAACAGCGAATACGGAACTCGCCAATGGCACCATAATATCCCCGCCGATTCGATGGACCAACCAGCGTAACCCGGCGAGCAGGAGATCAAAGCCGCTGGCGATCAATTGCCAGCCAGTGGCGGCCAACGGTTCACTCACCGGCAACAATGCGAGCATGAACAAACACGCCGGCATGATGATCACCGAGAATAGCGGGACCACCGCCAGATTGATCAGCACGCCAATGAAGCTCCAGCCGCCAAACCACAGCGCGACGGCCGGTGCCAGTCCGAACGACAGCAGACACTGCGCCAGACTCAACGATCGAACGGGCGATGGATGGCCCGACCAGGTCGCGGCGGTCCACGTCTGTTGCAACGCGAGCAACGCGACAGCACCAAACGAGAGCACGAAAGAGGCACCGACCACGCGCTGCGGCGCATCGACCAATGCGAGCAGGCAGGCCAGCCACCAAACGGTGGATAGCCCTATCCGCCGTCGCACAAACAGCGCCATGCAGACGATGGCGAGCATCACCCAGGCACGCTGTGCTGGCAGTCCAGCGCCTGCTAGCCAGACATAGCCTGCCGATACGGCAACCGCAACGAAGCGGATACGATCGACAAGCGGACCATTCCTCATCGATAACGTCCAACGGGCCAGCCACGCGATAATGCCGCCGAACAACATGACGTGCAGACCCGAGATCGCCAGTAGGTGCGCCGTGCCTGTGCGGCGTAGCAACGTCATTACGTCGGCTGGCACATCGATGCGCTCGCCGGTTAGCAAAGCCAGCAACAGGCCGCGGCTTTGATCGGATACGCCCGCAGAAACGAGACTCGCACGGATGCGCCTGACCACATGCCAGCGCAGAATTTGCTCGCCACAGGCGCTATCCGGTATCACGGTCAATGCGTCTGCGATCGCACCGATGCGGTGTTGTTGCGCCCACAGATCCAGATCCGGCCCACCCGGATTGTGTCGGCCGTTCAACGCGCGTAAACGTACCCGATATTCCCAACATTGGCCGGCAACAATCGGCGCGAGGCGAGGCGCTTTGAACAACACCTTGCGCGGCAGATCGGACGTCAGTACCTCCGCCGTCCAGAAACGGTCTCCCCCGCGCTCGCGCGGCAGACTGTCCAATCGCAGCGCGACCCGGACTTCTGTGTCCTCGAGCATGGGGTGCAACCGATCACCATGACCGGGCAACGCGATGCGCATGAGTAACATCATCAAAAACAGGAGGTGGATCGCACTCTGTCGATCAACCCGACAATGACGACTCAGAAACACGAACGTAGCGGCCACGCAAAGCGCCAACCACAGCGCGCGATCCGACTGCGCCCACAACGAGGCCGACAAACCGAGCCCGGCCAGCACAACGAGCCGCATGCGTTCAACCTTGCGCTTGGGTGGAAGGCCCAGCATGGCGTGGCGCCTGTCTCGGTGCGGGCATCGAAACGGCACTGAATGGGCAGAAATCAGACTCCCGTCATGATTACATCGGGATATCCTGCGACACTGCAGCGACAAATCACCGACTACCACCCATGCCACGTCAGACGCTCAAGAAAATCCTGCCATCCCGGGACAAGGTCAAACGCCAATTCTGGCTGCGACCCTTCCAGCGGTTGCTGGATCATCCCGACCTGTGGGCCGTACGACGCCGCTCTGTCGCTCCCGGTGTGGCGCTCGGCCTGTTCTGGACCTGGATACCGATCCCGGCACACAGTATCGCCGCAGGCCTTAGCGCGCTGGCGCTGCGAGTGCATTTACCACTGGCAATGTTCATGACACTGCTGGTGAACCCGTTGACCATCATCCCCATCTATTTTTCAGGCTATCTGCTCGGCAAGCGCCTGCTAAATAGCCCGCCACTACCGTCCGGATCGTTCGATATGGCCGTGCTCAGCGAACAGTTCGGCGCCGTCTGGCAACCGTTGTTGCTCGGCAACGCGGTGCTCGGTTTGGTCAGCGCGTTGTTCGGCTACGTGGTCATTGAAGGACTGTGGCGCACGCGGGTGGGCCAGTATCTGAACGCACGGCAGCGACGTAAACAGGGCGCAGCCTGATTCGATGCCCTACCGACGCGAGACTAGCTCGCCGGCTGACAGTGTCAGCTCGCGATCCATACGCGCTGCGATCGCCGAATCGTGAGTGACGACGATCAGACTGGTAGCGAAAGCGGCGTTGAGCTCAAGCATTACCTGCAGCACCTGCTCGCCCGTCACCTGATCCAAATTACCGGTCGGCTCATCGGCCAGCACAACCTGCGGACGCGTAATCAACGCACGTGCGACCGCCGCGCGCTGACGCTCTCCCCCCGACAGCTCCGAGGGCCTGTGATGCACTCGCTCTGCAAGCCCCACTTTGGCGAGCAACTCGTCGGCAGCCTTAAGCGACGTGTCGCGTGGCTCGCGTCGAATCAACAAGGGCATCGCCACATTTTCGCGAGCACTGAACTCAGGCAACAGGTGGTGAAACTGGTAAACAAATCCGATGGACCGATTACGCAGCTCACCACGCCGCTTGTCATCCAAACTGGCCACATTCTGCCCGGCGACGAGCACCTCGCCTGCACTGGGCGCATCCAAACCGCCGAGCAATTGCAATAGCGTTGTCTTGCCGGATCCGGATGCACCGACGATCGCGATCCGCTCGCCTGCAGTAACGACGAGATCGACGTTGCGGAGAACGTCGATACGATTGTCGCCTTCGCGAAAACTGCGTGCGACACCGCGGCATTCGAGCACCGGTGGTGATGAGTCAACAGGCTTATTCAAAACGAAGTTCCTCGGCCGGATTCGTGCGTGATGCACGCCACGCCGGATACAGCGTAGCAAAGAAGACAAGACCCAAAGCGATGGCAACGACCAGACCAACATCCGGCCAGCGCAGGTCGCTCGGCAGGTCACTAATAAAATAGACATCCGCCGCCAGCACCGTGACGCCGAATGCGCGTTCGACCCACGCGACCAGCGACTCCAGATTGAGACTGATCACCGCGCCCAACGCAACACCAAACAGCGCTCCAATACACCCGATCAATGCGCCCTGACTTACAAATATCTTGACGATACTGAATCGAGAAGCGCCGAGCGTACGCAGAATCGCGATATCGCCGCGCTTGTTGCGCACGACCATGACCAAAGTCGAGACGATATTGAAGGCAGCGACGGCAACCACCAACGACAAGATCACAAACAATATCGACTTCGTGATCTGGATAGACCGAAAGAACGCGCTATGGCGTCGTGTCCAGTCGCTGATCATGACCCCGCCACCTTGCGCGACAGCCACCTCGCGCGCGATGACAGGCGCCGCGAACAAGTCATCAACCGACAGACGAATACCGGTGACGTCACCGCGCACGCGGAACAAGCGTTCCGCATCATTCATGTGAATCAACGCCAAACGTCGATCAAACTCATACATCCCGGCACGATAAACGCCGGTAACTTTGAACCGCCGAAGGCGCGGCGCGATACCGGCGGGAGTCACACGTCCTTCGGCGATCATGACAACAACCTGATCGCCAAGCGAGGCGCCCAAAGCCTTGGCCAGATCGCTGCCGAGAACGATCCCGTACCCACGATCGCGCAAATCGTCGATGCTGCCCTCGACCATCAAGGCATCCAACCCGGATACCGATCGCTCCGCTTCCGGCAGGATGCCGCGCAGCACGATACCACTCAGCGCATCGTCGACGCTCGCAAGCGCCTTCTCTTCAATATATGGCGCGACCCCCGTGACCGACGTGTTTTCAAGCGCCATGGCACTGCGCGCTTGCCAGTCGGGCAATGCACCATCAAGCCCTTCTACCGTCGCATGTGAAGACATTGCCAGCAAGCGTCCTGTCAATTCTCGCTCAAAACCATTCACGACCGACAGCACAACAATCAGCACCGCGATACCAATCGCTACGCCCAACATCGAGATCACCGAAATAAACGAGACGAATCCACCACCGCTGCGGGCGCGGACATATCGACTACCAATGAGTTGCTCAAACGCCATTGCAATTACCCGTAGCGCAGCGCTTGCGCCGGGTGTACCAATGCCGCCCGACGCGATGGGTATAGCGTGGCCAGCGTCGTAATCAACAGAGCGGCAATGGCGATGATGACGACCTGACCAGCATTGATCTCCGAGGGTATTGCCGACATGACGTAGACATCGCCGGGCATGATCTGGAATCCGAACCAACGCTCGATACTCGCCACGACGGTCGTTACGTTGGCAGCCAACGCGAGGCCGCCGACAATGCCGGCCGTGACGCCGAGCCAGGCAATGATCAAGCCTTGAATAAAGAACACCCGCACAACACCGTCCGCAGACAAACCAAGCGTTCGTAGAATGGCAATGTCGGTTTCTTTGTCGGTAACGACCATCACGAGACTGGCGATGATATTGAACGCAGCGACGCCGATGACCAGCGAGAGAATCAATGCCATCATCGTTTTCTCAATGCGGATCGCGCGGAAGTAACTCGCATTCTGCGCCGTCCAGTCGGCGGCAACCAAACCATCGGCTACATCCTGTTCAATGCGTCTTGCGAGGGCCGGTGCAGCAAACACCTCATCAAACAGCAGCTTCAAACCGGTTACTTCGTTAGCGCGACCTTTCAGCACGGCCGCGTCCTGCCAGTGCAGATACGCAGCGCCGGAATCGTATTCAGGCACACCCGAATCGAACACGGCGCCGATCATCAGCGATTGCAGTTTTGGCACGACCCCGCCCGCCGTGGGTTGCGGAACCAAAATCTGCAGTCGGTCCCCTGGCTGCAGGCCGAGATCAATAGCAAGATAACGACCGATGGCGATCGTACGAGAGCCGCTGACAAGCGCATCAAGCGAGCCTACGAAAATCGATTGCCGGATCCCGGAGTCCGCCCCTTCGAGCTCCGGGTCGATGCCCTGCAGTAACATTGGCACCAGATTGCCGTCGACGTTGGCCATCCCCTCGACATCGACGACCGGTGTCGCCGACTGCACGCCAGGGACCGCCAAAACGCGTTCTCGGGTTGCCTGCCAATCGTCGAGCTGTCCATCGGACGCGGACACGGTGGCATGCGACTGCATGCCGAGCAGTCGATCGCGCAACTCCGCCTCAAACCCATTCATCACCGACAGGATGGTGATCAATGCCGTGACGCCGAGCCCCACGCCAATCAACGACGCTGTGCTGATAAAGGAGGCAAACCGTGTTGCGCGCTTCGCGCGCAGGTAGCGCAGCGCGATCATGCCTTCGACAGACTTCCACATCCGGCGGATTAAACCATACTCGGCGCTCACATGCCCGATAACGAGACGCATGTCACGCTTTGCGCCTTGAACCCCTGTCGGCACCGTTGGAGACAGTGGTATATTCTCAACTGATCAGGTGCACCAACTGCACACCGGAGGTTTGCTATGCGTCAATCACTCATCCTGTTCGCAGCTTGTCTGAGCTTAGCGCTTACCGCCCAGGCTGACACGCTAGATATGAACACCGACCCTGCCGCCATTAATGCGCCGCAACGCGGCATGAGCATGCAGCGGGTCGAATCCAAGTGGGGACAGCCGACACGGCGCGTCCAAGCCGTGGGCCAACCGCCTATCACGCGCTGGGAATACGACGGCTTTGTCGTCTATTTCGAGTACGACAAGGTCATCCACTCAGTCGCCGTCCGATAACAACTACGTTGACGGCTCATCCCGCCATGGGATGAACTGTGGCATACTGGCGCCCGCTTTAACGCGGGCGCTGTGCTTTCTGCCACCCGAAAGCATGAAGCGCCGGCGCACACTCCACAGTACGACCGCATGTCATCATCCATTCAGCAACTCCTTGACTGGCGGCTGACCGCCGTCACGACGGAACGCTTTGACCCGCCCGCTGCCATTGGGGGGCTGTATGGTGCCTCCGATGCGCTGTTGCTGGCCCGACTGGCAAGCGCTGCCAACGGTGTCGTGCTGCATGTCGCCGATACGCAAGCCGATGCCGACCGGCTGGAAGCGGAAGTCCAGTTTTTTGCCGAGCCAGACTTGCCGGTGCTGCATTTCCCGGACTGGGAAACGCTGCCTTACGATAATTTCAGTCCACACCAGGACATCATCTCAGAACGGCTAGCGGTGCTCGCCAAACTGCCGAAACTCGAACGCGGCATTTTGATCGTCGCGGCACAGTGTTTGCTGCATCGACTGCCGCCAACACAGTATGTCCGCGCGCGCGCACTGTCTCTACGTGTCGGCGAATCGCTGGATGCCGAGGCTTTCCTGCGCTCGTTATCCGACGCCGGTTATGTGCGCGTTCCGCAGGTTGGCGAGCACGGAGAATTCGCCGTCCGCGGTTCGTTAATCGACTTGTTTCCGATGGGGAGCGATGGCCCGGTGCGCATCGATTTGTTCGATGATGAGATCGAGACGCTTCGCGATTTTGATCCCGACACCCAGCTCTCCGGCGCGGAACGCAGCGACCTGATCGTGCTGCCTGCGCGGGAAGTACCGCTCGACAAGGCCGGCATCAAATCATTCCGCCAACGCTATCGGGAGTACTTTGCCGGCGACGCAAATCAGTCGCAGGTTTATCGTGACGTTTCTGCGGGTATTGCCCATGGTGGCATCGAGTATTACCTACCGTTGTTTTTCGAAACGACGAGCACGCTGCTTGACTATCTGCCCGGCACTGCGCTGGTAACGCACGGGCCTGAACTCGATCTGCGTATCAACGATACGCACAACGACATTGAAGAACGTTACGAAGTACTTAACGTCGCGGCGGAAAGACCGCAGCTGGGGCCCGACGATGCTTTTGTGACCGGCGACCAATGGCGGTCGATGTTGGGTCGCCATCGACAGATGGTGGTCTCGCGCGAAAAACTGCCAGACAGTGACACCACGCTGACAGCGCAATTGCCACCCATGGCGCTGGACCCGCAGCGCGAGCATGCGGCGGGTGCTTTCGTCGAATTCCTGAAACGGCAGGGTGAGAATGGTCGCGCTTTGCTGGTCGCTGAGTCCGCCGGTCGGCGAGAAGTCTTGATCGAACTGTGTCACGCGAATCAGTTGCAACCGGTCCGCGTGGATAACTGGCAGGCGTTTCGCGCAAGCGATGCAACACTCGCGATTACGACGGGTGCACTCACTGTCGGGCTGCGCTTACCTGACGCTGGTCTGGCTATTGTCACCGAGCAGGCGATCCTCGGTCAGAAAATCAAACCGAAGCAACGCAGACGCCGGGCTGGCAGCGACCCGGAAAACATCATCCGCCAGCTCAGC
The DNA here is from genome assembly GCA_039033995.1 of Pseudomonadota bacterium. GTDB lineage: Bacteria > Pseudomonadota > Gammaproteobacteria > Steroidobacterales > Woeseiaceae > CALBPI01. The sequence continues at coordinate 10,042 of JBCCBP010000005.1, forward strand.
GACTTGACGATCGGTGCACCGGTCGTTCACGACGCGTACGGCGTGGGACGCTACTTAGGCCTTCAGAGCCTCGACATCGGCGGGTTTGAGAGCGAATTTCTCACCATCGAATATGCGGGTGGCGACAAGTTGTATGTACCGGTCCACTCACTACAGCTGATATCGCGCTATACCGGCGCCGCGCCCGACAAAGCGCCGTTACATCGACTCGGTACCGACCAGTGGGCCAAAGCGCGACGCAAGGCCGCCGAAAAAGCACGCGATGTCGCGGCCGAGCTGCTGGATGTCTATGCACGCCGCGCCGCGCGCAGTGGCTACGCCTTCAAACTGCCGGCCGCAGAATACCGTCAATTCGAGGCGTCTTTTCCATTTGAGTTAACCGATGACCAGGCGACGGTTATCGAAGACATCATAGACGATATGGCAAAGCCAACGCCGATGGATCGCGTCGTGTGCGGTGATGTCGGATTCGGCAAAACCGAAGTCGCACTGCGAGCGGCGTTCGTCGCTGTGCAAAATCATCGGCAGGTTGCCGTACTGGTACCGACCACCCTGCTCGCCCAACAGCATTACCAGACATTTACCGACCGATTCGCCGACTGGCCTGTCCGCGTCGAGCAACTATCGCGGTTTCGTTCTCGTAAACAGGTCGACGCGGTGCTGGCGGGTATGCGCGCTGGACAGGTCGATATTGTGATCGGCACGCACAAGGTAATCAGCCATACACAGGATTTCAAAGATGCGGGGCTCGTCATTATCGATGAAGAACACCGTTTCGGGGTCCGACACAAAGAAGCGCTGAAATCCTTGCGCGCGGAAATCGACGTGCTGACACTGACCGCGACCCCAATTCCGCGCACGCTGAACATGGCACTAGGCGGGCTGCGCGAACTGTCGCTCATCTCTACACCGCCAGCGGACCGGTTATCGGTCAAGACCTTTGTCAGCCGCTGGAACGACGGATTGATCAGAGAGGCCTGCCTCAGAGAAATTAAACGCGGCGGTCAGGTATATTTTGTTCACAATCGGGTCGACGACATTGAGCGTATCGCTCACGAGCTCGGCGAACTGGTACCAGAGGCGACCATCGGCGTCGGTCATGGACAAATGTCCGAGCGCGAACTTGAGCAGGTCATGTTCGATTTCTATCACCGCAATTTCAATGTATTCGTCTGCACGACAATCGTCGAAAGCGGCATCGACGTGGCCACTGCCAACACGATCATCATTAACCGCGCGGACAAGTTCGGCCTGGCGCAACTACATCAGCTTCGCGGCCGCGTCGGACGCTCGCACCACCGAGCTTATGCTTACTTGCTGACGCCACCTCGTGCACAGATGACAGACGACGCCAAGAAACGCCTGGAAGCGATCGAGTCGCTTGAAGACCTTGGTGCAGGTTTTGCGCTCGCGAGTCATGATCTTGAAATTCGCGGTGCTGGCGAGCTGCTCGGCGATGGTCAGAGCGGCCAGATCCAGGAGATCGGCTTTTCAATGTACACCGAGTTACTGACGCAGGCCGTAGAGTCGTTGCGCGCGGGCAAAACACCCGATTTCGACAAGCCACTCAATGCGGGTATCGACATCAACTTGCATGTACCTGCGCTATTGCCAGACGACTTTGTGCCCGATGTTCATCTCCGATTGATTCTATATAAGCGTATCGCTAGCGCGCCTGATCAGAACGCATTGCGGGACTTGCAGGTTGAGCTCATCGACCGCTTTGGTTTGTTGCCACCGCAGACCAAGATGCTGATCCACATCACCGAGCTGAAACTGCGGGCAGCCCCACTCGGTATCAGCAAAATCGATGTTAGCCAGGGTGGCGGCTACCTGCGATTCAGCGGCGATGGTGAGTTGGACCCAATGACACTGGTCCGCCTGGTGCAACAACAGCCGGATGTGTACAAGCTGACGGACGGCGATCGACTCAGCTTTCGACAGACGCTAGCGGATGGCGAAGCGCGTGCGGACGCGGTAGAAAAACTGCTGACACGCCTGACACCCGCCGCCTAAGGCGAGCGCGGATGCTATAATCACGGCATGAATAAGGTAGCCGTTTTTGCCGCGCTGGCCATCGCTGGCCTCAACGCGCACGCCCAAACCAGCGATACGCTCACGCCCGAGCCACCGCCCGTCTACGATGTCGAGCTCATCATATTTGAATATGTGAGTGGCGTTCGCGGCAGCCGTGAGGACTGGCAGTACATCGATACGGGGCGAGACCAGGCAGCCCGTGAACAGGCGCTCATGTCTCCGCCTGAGGCGCTCGCGGATGCCTTGGAAATCGACACGACGGACCTCGACGAAGAGCCAACCCTAGTAGAGCCTGTGGTGCTATCGTTCGAACCGCTGGCAGCAGAACAGCGCCGACTCGGTGAGCAATACCAGCGTTTGCGCAACAGCCGCGACTTTCGTCCGATTGTACATACCGCCTGGCGTCAACCCGTCTACCCAGCCAGCCAGGAAACCACGTTGCAACTATCGAGCGTGGCTGGCAACACACCGGCCAACCTTGGCGGCGAAATCAGCCTGTTCGTTAATCGTTTTTTGCACCTGACACTCGACCTGCAACTGGCTGGCCAACGCACAGGGCTCGACTCGCTTGTCTTCAAGTTGCAGGAGCAACGCAAAATGCGCAGTGCCGAGCTACATTTCTTTGATCACCCGCGGTTTGGCGCGCTGGCGCTCATCAGCAAAGCGAACCTGCCGGCCGATATCGACGCGAGAGACTGATCGCCGCTAGTGGGCGATCAACGGTGTGCTGACTTCGGCGAGATCGATAGGACGGCTGATTGCCTCACGTGCACGCGCCAGCATGCGATCCGCAGCACCATTCTTGACGTCCGGTACCTCACCGCAGACGCCGATGCTGACGGTGATATGACGACCAAACGGTGATTTTGGATGGTGGATTGCCAGCGCACGAATATCGGTCGCGATACTGTGTGCAAACTCCCTGACGGCGGGCGCTGTTGATCCATGGGCGATCACCGCTATTTCGTCGTCACCGAGCCGGGACGCACTGTCGCCCGCGCGCTTCAGACGTCGACGAATGCTATGGGAAATGCGTTTCATCGCAGAATCACCCGCATGCTGCCCAAACGTATCGACATACGCCGCAAATGCATCAACTTTGAACACAATCACAGCCAGCCAAACGTGCTCGCGAGCGGCAATCGCTACATCGCGCTGGAATAGATCCATCCAGGGATCGCTGGCGATAAAACTACCGGTCAACTCAAGCTGGCGCTGCTGACCGCTATCGGCCGTGCTTGTCGCGGAAGCTTCGATTTCGCTGGCCCGCAGGTAGACGATACACACATTCGAGTGACCAGCAGCGGCAACAATCTCGCCGGAAATCCGCTGATCCGGACCGGTGGCCGACACGTAGGTCGCGTCGAAGCGCACTTGCGGGGTCTCGCTGTTACAGCGATCCAGCGCATCGGTAGCGGCACTGCCGCCAAGCTTGTTGAGCAACACCTCCGCATCCTGGTTGCTCACGTCACCCGATGTCATGTCCAGCAAATGCAGCAGTGCCGGATTGAAATACGTCACACGATCCGCGTTGCGCGCCCTCGTTACCACCATCACAGGCTCGCGCACCCCGCTGATGAGCTGCGTCAGAATGTTTTTGGAGGGTGCCTTCATCGATCTTGCGACAATCCATTCAACATAGTGCGACGCTATCAGCTAGCGTCACAGATATCGAGCGTAGACCGCTGTTTTCTCGACGGAATTCTCAGTTTTGTGGCATCGAAGCAACGAAACTGCGAACCAGTTCCGTTGCCTGTGCTCTCGCGGTTGCAAGCTGACGTTCCAATTCGACGTGGATGCCGACGCTGCCGCGACCTGCTGCAGCGTTGACGACCAACGCAACACAGGCATAGTGCAGTTCGGCTTCCCGCGCGAGAGCGGCTTCTGGCGCACCCGTCATGCCAATGAAATCGACACCGTCACGCTCGAGACGATCGACCTCGGCGGCAGTCTCTAGCCGTGGTCCCTGTGTCGCGCCGTAGACACCACCATCCGCCAGCTCGATGTCGTGTTGACGCGCCGCCGCCAGCAGTGATTGCCGCAGCGACTCGGTATAAGGCTCACTGAAATCGATGTGTTGCAACGGGGCTGCCTCACCATCAAAAAACGTAGATGCCCGCCCCCAGGTGTAGTCGATCAATTGCGCGGGTAGTGCAATCCCGCCGACCGGACAACGCTCGCCAATCACTCCCACCGCATTCAACGCGATGACCGTCGTGACGCCAACGTCCCGCAGTGACTGAATATTCGCTCGGTAATTGACGAGATGCGGGGCGACTACATGCCCATCACCGTGACGCGACAAAAACCAGACCTGCTGACCACACCACTCAAAACACTGTAGCGGGACACTGGGTGTACCGTAGGCGGTGGGGTCAGCCTGCTCGCGCACAATTTTGGCACCTGCCCATTCCTCCACACCGGTTCCGCCGATAATGCCTAGCGTCATGTTCAACTCCACTGCGCCGTTTCGTCGCGCTCGCGGCCCAATGCCTCATCGAGTGCTGCATGCGCTTCTCGCCACGGTGCGAGCGTTGCCAGGCTTTCGATATCCGCTTGCGGTTTGCCGCGCATACGGGCCAAACGCATCATCGATTGTGGCGCCCGGTAGTCTGCGAGCGACTCGACGACGCGTTCGGCACGCGGTCGGTCGTTGCAAATCAGAATCATGTCAGTGCCCGCCGCCAGAACCGCTTTGGCACGCACCTCGATTCTGCCCAAATGACGGGTCGCCTGCATGCTGAGGTCGTCCGAAAACAACGCCCCGGAAAAGCCGATACGCTGTCGCAATTCATTGGTTTGCCACCATGACGAAAAACTGGCGGGCAGCGGATCCAGATCCGCGAACACCACATGCGCTGTCATCAGCGCGGGAATGCCGGCGCGGACCAGACGCTCAAACACGCGCATGTCCTCAGTGATATCGGGATACTCACGGCGGTCCACCGGCAATTCGACGTGCGAATCAGCCACCACGGCACCGTGACCCGGAAAGTGCTTACCGACCGCCTGCATCCCCGCCTCTGCCATCCCGCGCATCATCTGTGTCGCCAACGCGGCGACGACTTCGGGATTGCGATGAAAAGCGCGATCGCCGATGACCGTACTAACCCCGCGATCAAGATCCAGTACGGGCGCGAATGAGATATCAAGACCGACCGACAGCAGCTCGGCTGCGAGCGCCCAACCCGCCTGCCGCACCAATCCAAGCGCTCGCGTCGGATCGCGATCGTGCAATACACCGAACCAGCCGAGCGGCGGCAACTGTATAAACGGGGGTCCAAAGCGTTGCACGCGGCCACCCTCCTGGTCGACACCGATCAGCACCGGCGGGGACTTAACGGCATGGATCTCTGCCGTCAGCGCCGCGACCTGATCGCGGTCGGCAAAGTTGCGCTTGAATAGAATCACACCCCCAACGGCTGGACTTGCGATTAGCTCGCGGTCGAGCGGTGTCAGCGACTGCCCCTCGATATCCAGCATGACCGGCCCCAACGGCATCTCAGCCCGCCTCAGGCCGACCGGTCGAATACCGCCATCGATTCGACGTGGGCAGTATGCGGGAACATATTGAGAATGCCGGCGGCCGTCATCGAATAGCCCTGCGCAGCGATCAAGGCCGCGTCACGTGCGAGTGTGCCCGGGTGACAGGACACGTAGACGATACGCCGTGTCGAGAATTGCGCTGCCTTGGCGGCAAACACTTCGGCGCCGGCGCGAGCGGGATCCAGCAGCACGAGATCCCAGGGCTCGTTCGCCAATGCATCGATGGCATCCGGCTCCGACAAATCTGAGGTTGCAAAGCTCACGTTGTCGATCCCGTTACGGCGGGCATTCTCGGCCGCGCGCGTGGTGAGCTCCACGGCGCCCTCGACCCCATGAACTTCCGCCGCCAATGTCGCGAGCGGCAAGCTGAAATTACCAATCCCAGAATACAAATCCAGGACTCGATCACTAGATTTAATACCAATTAATTCAATTGTCTGACGAATCATTTTAATGTTAATACTAGCATTGACCTGAATGAAATCACTCGCCTCAAATCGCAGCGTCAGCCCCCAGTCTGGCAGGTGGTATACCAACTCAGGCGCCTCACTACCATCGGCTCTGGCGAGCCCTTCAATGCTATCGAGCCCACCCGGCTGCAAAGCAAACCAGATGCCATACGCCTCGCTGAACGCGCGCAGTTTACCCAGATCGCTCTCGCTTGGCGCCTCCAATACCCGAAGTATCATCACAACGACGGGCAATGCGTCGACCGACTCACCGTCACCGACCGCGACCTCGATTTGAGGAAGCTGCCGCGCGATGCTCAATTGTTCAATCAATCGCGCCAACGGCTCAATCAAAGCCGCCACCGGCTCGACCAGGACCGGGCAACTCTGCATGTCCGTAATGTAGGGTTTGTAGCGTTCACGAAACCCGACGAGCACGCGCGACTTGCCATCCACGTAACGCACGCCGAGGCGTGCTCGACGCCGGTAATGCCAGGGCTGGGCCGCGACAGGATCCAACCAGCGTGACGGCTCTAATAGACCAATTCGCTCGATTGAGTCAACTAAAACTTGATGCTTTACAGATAGTTGCCCGTCATTGCTCAAGTGCTGCATAACACAGCCGCCGCACGCACCGAAAACGTCACACGCGGGGGTTACTCGATCGGGCGACGGCTCAATGACCCGCAACACGGCGGCCTCATCAAATCGCCGCTTGGCACGCATACGCTGCCATTCCACCGTTTCGCCCGGCAACGCCCCGTCAATGAACACCGTCTTGCCGTCCCGATCGGCTACACCACGGCCTTCGTGTGTCATCGACCGCACGCCGCTGACTTCTGGCTCGCGGGAGAAGCGCCCTCGCCTAGCCATCGCTGGCGAGCTCCGGCCAGGCTGCGAGATATTGCTCGAAGTGCGCGACCTGCATCTCCGCGATCGACCGGCGTACCAGTGCCTGCTCTCTGCGCAAAGTCGCCGAATCAATGCGCCCGCGCATATGTTCGAAATGCAGATACACCAGATGCGTATTCACGACATCGGTCTCGCAGTAGTCTCTTATAGCCTTCAGATCACCCGCCTGATAGGTCGGCCAGACTTTATCTCCGCTCATACCCAGCTTGCCTGGATACCCCAGCATAACGGCCACCTCGTCCAGCGGCGCCCGCGCGCGTATCTGGAAGCCCGCGAGCACATCCATCAAGTCGATGTGTCGCCAATGAAAACGACTCAGATAGTTGTTGTAGCGGTACTCGCGATTGTCGTCGCCATTATCCCAATAGCGACTGGCATCGATGCCATGGAATAAAGCGCGATAATGCAATACCGGCAAATCGAAGCCCGAACCATTCCAAGAGACTAGATCGGGCGCGTAGCGCTCGATACCATCGAAGAAGCGCTGCACCATTTCCGCTTCGCTCGACGACTCATCCCCTAGCGTCCAGACACGGAAACCATCCTGACTACGAAACGCGACGGAGATTGCAACAATCCGATGTAGATGCAGCGGCAGAAAATCTGACCCAGATTTCTGCATCTGACGAAAACTCATCGCCTCATAGACGTCGTCATCGCTCAGCCCATCGAGACCATACAACCGACGACCACCGTCGACGTCAGGAATCGTCTCGATATCAAACGTCATGCTATGCACTGCGCCCCCCTTCGTCCGTTAGCGCACGCTCCATGATTGCCATCGCAACCACGAGCCCTGCCTCATCGGTCAAACTGACATGTGACTCACCAATGCCAAGCTCGCGACGCAGCGTGTCTCCACGTTCCGAGAAGATCACCAGCGGTTTGCCTTTCGGATCGCTGACGATACCCACATCACGTATCCACATGCCATTAGCAAAGCCAGTACCCATCGCCTTCACAAGTGCCTCCTTCGCGGCGAATCGCATCGCCAGAAAGCGAACCTTGCGTTTGTAGCGTGTGAAGGCTGCATACTCTTCGGGTAACAGTAATCGCGACGAAAAATGATCACCGAAGCGTTCGTAGGTCGCCTGGATCCGGCTAACCTCGACGACATCCGTACCGATGCCGTAAATCACGCGCGCGCCTCGTTCATCAGTCGCTTCATTTCTCGTACCGCGTTGTCCAGACCATCGAAAACGCTCCGCGCAATGATCGCATGGCCAATATTGAGTTCGACGATCTCCGCGATGGCAGCGACCGGTTGCACATTGTGGTAGTGCAAACCGTGTCCTGCGTGGACGCGTAGGCCACGTTCTGTCGCATAGGCGGCTGCGTTGGCTAGCTGTGCGAGCGACTGCGTTTTGGCATGCCCCTGCGCTTCCGCGTAAGCACCGGTATGCAATTCGATAACCGGGGCACCCACTGCCTTGGCGGCATCGATTTGGCGCGTATTCGGATCGATAAATAACGACGTGCGAATGCCTGCAGCAGAGAGCTCGGCGACGGCAGCAGCAATCGCTGCCTGATTGCCTGTGACATCGAGGCCACCTTCTGTCGTGACCTCCTCACGCCGCTCCGGCACCAGGCAGCAGTCCGCTGGCAGCGTCTTACAGGCGATTGCGACCATTTCATCGGTGACCGCCATCTCCAGATTGACGCGCGTTTGCGCGCTCGCCTGTATCCGCGCCACATCGTGATCCTGAATATGACGACGGTCTTCACGCAGGTGAATCGTGATGGAATCCGCACCAGCACGCTCCGCAAGTATGGCTGCCGCCAATGGATCCGGGTACTGCTCGCCACGTGCCTGACGCAGCGTCGCAACATGGTCAACGTTGACCCCAAGGTCAATCGAAGTAGTCATTGTATTTCTCGCTGATTGGATGAATAGTCGCGACGCATCTCCCGTACGATACGCCGACTATGCAGCGTTTTTCCGTCGAGCTGACGATCGATCGCTTGACCAAGTATACGTTTCGCCGCCGCCAGCGTCGCTGGCTGTTGCCAGTCGAACCGATCGATGGCAAGCAGCGTCTCACCCGCATAGGTGTCGCGGTCGTCGTCGATGCCCGTCGCAATGACGCCCTGGTCAACGGCCACACAGTAGCGTTGCTCCGGCCGCAACGGTCTGCCGCTCTCGGCTTCGCCCGACAGGTCGATTCCGAAGCCAATTTCGCGCAGAAAATGCCACTCGAATTCGCGCAGGATGGCCGCGAGATTCTGGTGACCACTTAGGCGTCGAATCGCCTCGGCGTACAACACAAACAACTCAGGATGTGGGTCAAACCGATGGGTCAGCTTCAACACCAACTCATTCAGATAAAACCCGCACATCAGCGCATCGCCAAGCAATGCCGGCATCTTGACGGCACCGGCTTCTGCATCACTCATCGTCGCGAGCTCGCGTCCCGCCACCCACGAGAGATTCAGCCCACAGAACGGTTGTAACAGACCGCGGTAACGGCTCTTCGGCCGCTTCACACCCCGGGCTACCATCGCCAGACGACCGTAATCGCGACTGAATACCTCAATAATCTGACTGGAATCTCGAAAATCGCGCCGGTGTAACACCCAGCACGGCTGCAACTTGATACGTTCCGAGATACTCACCCTGACGCAACTCTATCAGCCAGCATCCGTGTCGAATCCAAGTCGGCGCAAATCCTGCTCGCTATCTGCCCAGTTCTCCTTAACTTTGACCCACAGCTCGAGATGCACTGATGTATCGAGCAAACGCATGATGTCACGCCGCGCAGAGGTACCAACGGCCTTCAAGACATTGCCGCCCTTGCCGACGACGATCCCTTTCTGCGAGCTGCGCTCGACGAAAATGATGGCATGAATATCGAGGCGTTCCCCGTCGCGTTTGATCTGCTCAACCTGCACCGTTAGCCCGTAGGGCAGCTCCTGACGCAGCCGTAGTGTCAGTTTTTCACGGACTATTTCTGCCACTAGAAATGCGTCACCACGGTCGGTGCGCATATCGGGAGGAAACATCGCCGGGGATTTCGGTAGGAGTGGCTCAATCTCTGTCATCAGCGCATCGGTCTGATCGCCGCGCAACGCGGATACCGGCACCACCGCATGTAATTCTCGACGCGAAGAAATATCGTTGAGGAATGGTAGTAACGCCGCTTTGTCGGAAACCAGATCCGTCTTGTTCACGGCCAGTATGACCGGCTGACTCACCGACTCGAGTCGTTGCAACACGTTCTGATCGAGTGCCGTCCATTGACCGGCTTCGATGATCCAGACAATGACTTCCGCCTCGGCCAGCGCACTGACCGCCGTGCGGTTCATGACGCGGTTAATCGCCTTTTTTTGCCCGACGTGCATGCCTGGTGTGTCAATAAAAATGACTTGCGCACCCGGTCGGTTAACGACGCCGAGAATACGATGACGGGTCGTCTGTGGCCGCGGGCTGACAATGCTGACTTTACTGCCGACAAAATGATTGATCAGGGTAGATTTGCCCACGTTTGGGCGACCAACTACCGCCACAAACCCGGCCCGAAAGTCGTCGTCTCCCAGCCCCGGAAAATTCATGCGGGTGCCTCCTCATTTGTCAGCGCCTGCCAGACCGCATCCGCTGCGTTTTGCTCTGCAATTCGTCGACTGTGACCGACTCCATCACAGACAATGCTGCGGGGCTCATCGATGGCACAGGTGACAAAAAAGCGCTGTTTGTGTTGTGGCCCGTCGGTCTTCACGAGCGCATAGTCAGGCAACGGATGCCCCTGTGCCTGCAGTAATTCCTGCAGGCGCGTTTTGGCGTCCTTGCGGGCAGCAGTGATCTCCAGGTTCGCCAGTCGATCCGCGAAGACGCGTCGGATGACATCATCGGCTGCCTTGTAGCCACCATCGAGAAACACGGCGGCGAACAACGCCTCTAATGCATCAGCGTGCAACGAACCGCGGCGGGCGCCGCCAGACTTCAATTCACCGGGACCAAGGCGCAGCAAGCTGCCGATCGACAACACACCGGCTATGGCAGCGAGTGACTCATCGCGTACCAGTGATGCACGCAGACGACTTAATACACCCTCGTCGGCGTCCGGGAACTGATGGAACAGACAATCTGAGATGACTGCGTCGAGTAACGCATCACCTAGGAATTCAAGCCGCTCGTTGCTGACTCCACGCGCGCTGCGATGATTCAACGCGCGGTCCAGTATGGCCTGCTGCTCGAACTGGTAGCCGAGTTGCGCTTGCAGGCGCGCGACCAGTGCGGTGCGTCGCTCGCTCACCGCACGCACCCATTATTTGACAACCAACACCTCATTGCGAAATGTCAGTGCGAAGTCGATATTGGCGATAAACGGGACCGTGTTGACATAGTTGGCCTGAACATCCCAACCGTTCGCCGCCTTGACGACCTTCACGTCTTTCCATGAGATCACATTGATGCTTTCAATGTTCCAACGTTTTTCGATAGCCTGGATGATCTCGCGACGGGCTGCATTTGTGCCGGAGAACTCTTCTTCGATAGCGGCGATCGTATTCTTGACCTTGTAATTCTCAAGATAGGCTGGCGTCAGCCTCAGGCCTGCATACACGAACAGACCCACGAACGTGATCATGATGATCAATCCAGCGGTTGTCATGCCGCGCTGTCGCGTTGCGACACCATATTTGCGCATGTTCGGTTGATTCATGGCGTACTCCCAGTGTGCTGTTCGCATTATTCTATCTTATCGCCGATTCGACTCCAGCGTGGCATCTTCATCCAGCGCCAACTCATCCAGATTCGTGTCGCGCGGCCGACCAGGTTCTCTTCAGGAATACAGCCGATATCATCAAAACGACTGTCATGGCTCTTATCCCGGTTATCACCCATCATGAAATAGCAGCCATCTGGCACGGTATAAGTAAACTGCCCGCTGCGGCTGGACTGCAGCAGAATACGGTGCTGGTCGCCGCTCATCGTCTCGTCGAAGACGCGGCCACGATTGTTCTCATTCTCGAACTCACCGTTCGGCGATAGCGGCACGCGCTCACCGTTCACCGTTAGCTGATGATTTCGGTAGACGATTTCATCCCCGGGTGTCCCAACGACGCGTTTAATGAAATTGACATTCGGCGCTCCCGGCTTGCGAAATACAGCGACGTCACCACGCTCGGGCAAACCGGTCTCAAACACCAACGTATTGGTGACCGGTAACCGCAGCCCGTAGGAATACTTGGAGACGACGACGAAATCGCCGATCAACAGCGTTGGCAGCATTGACTCCGACGGAATACGGTAGGGCTCGAAAATAAACGAGCGCAACACAAGAATGATGGCGAGAATCGGAAAAAATGCTTGTGAGAAATCGACCAATGCCGGCAGCGACTCGGTATCGAGTCGACGTGGTCGCCAGTAAAACTTTTCAATGGCGACAACGAGACCGCTGACGACAGTCAATATGACGAACACCAAAGGCAAATTGACCCAATCCGGAACCATCGTGATGCTGACCTGTGTTAGTTGTCGACCTTAAGCACGGCGAGGAACGCTTCCTGTGGAATCTCGACGGAACCCACCTGCTTCATGCGCTTCTTGCCGGCTTTCTGTTTCTCAAGCAATTTTCGTTTGCGACTGACATCGCCACCGTAGCATTTTGCTGTCACATTCTTGCGCAACGCCTTGACGGTACTACGCGAGATTATCTGATTGCCGATGGCTGCCTGAATGGCCACATCAAACATCTGTCGTGGTATCAACTCGCGCATACGCTCGACGAGGTCACGACCTCGAGTTTGCGCACGATCGCGATGCACGATAATCGACAGCGCATCCACTTTTTCGCGGTTGATCAACACGTCGAGACGTACCAGATTAGCCGCCTCATAGCGCGCGAACTGGTAATCGAATGATGCAAAACCCCGACTGACGGATTTCAACCGGTCGAAGAAATCGAGTACGACTTCGGCCAACGGTAGATCGTAGTCAATAGACACCTGCCCGCCCAGGTATTGCATACGCGTTTGCTGCCCACGTTTCTCGACACAAAGTTTGATCACGGCACCGACATGGGCCTCGGGTACGAGTATGGATGCGTTGATGATCGGCTCGCGCAACTCTGCCACTTTACTGAGATCTGGCAGGCTCGATGGGTTGTCGACGTAGACGATCTCACCGGAGGTCTGCTCGATCTCATAGATCACAGTCGGCGCTGTTGTAATCAGATCAAGCTCGTACTCGCGCTCGAGACGTTCCTGGACGATTTCCATGTGCAGCATGCCAAGGAAACCACAGCGAAAACCGAAACCCAACGCCGCTGATGACTCCGGCTCAAAATGCAGCGCGGCATCGTTGAGACGCAACTTTTGCAGCGCTTCACGAAACGTTTCGTAATCATCGCTGCTGATGGGAAACATACCGGCGAATACTTTGGGCTGCACGGTCTTGAAACCCTCGAGCGGTGCATCACACGGGTCTTTGTCGAGTGTTAACGTATCGCCGACCGGCGCGCCTTCGATTTCTTTGATACCGGTAATGACAAAGCCCACCTCGCCAGTCGCCAACGCGGTGTCGTCCGTCATCTTCGGGGTGAAACGACCAAGACGGTCTACGCTGTGCGCATTACCCGTCGACATGACCTTGACCTTGTCACCCTTTTTCAAAGTGCCGTTGACAACTCTGACCAGTGAGACGACGCCCACATAGTTGTCGAACCAGCTATCGATGATCAGCGCCTGCAACCGATCGTCACTGTCACCGACCGGCGGTGGAACATCGCTGACGATCCGCTCCAGCAAGTCCTCAACACCGTCACCGGTCTTGGCACTGACGAGCGCGGCGTCCGTCGCATCGATGCCGATGATCTCCTCGATTTCTTGTTTCACGCGGTCGGCATCAGCGGCTGGCAGATCGATCTTGTTCAGAACCGGCAGTACTTCGAGGCCCTGATCGATCGCTGTGTAGCAGTTGGCGACACTCTGCGCTTCAACGCCCTGCGCCGCGTCAACGACCAACAGTGCGCCTTCACAAGCGGATAATGAGCGCGACACTTCGTAGGAGAAGTCAACGTGACCCGGGGTGTCGATGATGTTGAGTTGGTAACGATGCCCGTCTTTGGCGTCGTAATGCAGTGTGACACTCTGCGCCTTGATCGTAATGCCGCGTTCGCGCTCGATATCCATCGAGTCCAGCACCTGATCGGCCATTTCGCGATTCTCGAGCCCACCACACCGCTGGATAAAGCGATCGGCCAGGGTCGATTTGCCGTGGTCGATATGGGCGATGATCGAAAAATTACGGATACGATTCATAGTACGCGTGGGTTCAAGACTGTCGTCAACCGACAATCGGTAATTATAGCGGGTTCCGCGGCGTGAAACGCTTAAACTTGCTGAGAGACCAGCCACTGTATCAATGCACCTCGATCGAACTGGCCCGCCATCAGCTCGTCTTCGCCGGCGCACAAAACCGGCAGCCGTGTGTCGAAACGTTGACGCAGATCTGCATCCTGATCGATGTCGACCAAAGTCAGTTTGGCTCTGCCGCGTATCAGCGGCAGCACCGCTTCGAGCATCTGTTCACACAGATCGCAGCCCACGCGCGTATAAAGTTCAAGCGTCATGGGTGCAATGGTCCGCTGAGGCAATGACATAACCTACTGAGCGCCGACCGAACAGCATGCGTGCGATCCCCGCTGCGAGCATGGCACCCACAACACTGGCCAGTGCGGCAGTGCTGTCACCGCCGAGTGCGTCCCCGACGACGGATCCTACCAATAGCCCAAGCAGCGGCAGGCCGAAACCCAGCAACGCGAGGTTGACGACATTCGTGCCCCGCAATTGCACCGTGACATCGTCGCCGACGGTCCACTCTGCCGGCGCGCCGCTCGCAGACACCACAATCGTTGTGGCACGGCGAAACTGCAACATCGCCATGCCGCAACCCTCGCCACGCAGGCACCGCGCGCACCCAGAGTGACGCGCTACCGCCACGCGGTAACCGTCTGCTGCAATCGCCGTGATCGTGCCCGGCGCCGACTTAATCGCTACCGCCCTCGGTGTCCATAGCAGACAACCACTGCTGCTCTGCCTTTTCCGCAATGATGCGCAAAGTTTCCGCCGGCACTTCACCGACGACGGTCACCGACAAACCGCTCCCGACCGCCTGATAACTGTGTGCGGCACCCATGCTGGCCACCTGCGAACGACGTACCCGATCGGTATCGGGGCGCTGTTCGATGAAAGCAGACACGGTGACCAGGCCGTCAGAGAAAACGAGCCGCTGTGTTTTACGGCCATTGATCTCGACGAGCTGCATTTGCTCTTTATCAAGCCGGAAGCCAAGCGAATTGCGGCCGCTGATATTGGTGACCCGAGCACGCGGTGACTCATCGGTAACGGCACCCGGTCGCGGCGACATCGCCTGCATAACCTTAAAGTCACGGCTGTCTGTGTCACTTTCAAATTCGGCTTCCGAAATCTCGACGCCAACGGCAATATCGACGAAGCGAATCTCTTCTATCACCCGCCGACCATTGACCAATTGCATGCGCAATGGCATCGATGTCTCGGCATCTATCCAGAAGTGGTGGCCATAGCGGAACTGATCACTCGGCTGAATGTAGTACCGCAACGCAGTGCGACCCGCGACGCGATCCTTACCCAACGACTGCAGCGTGTAGTAGTCACCCAGTGCCTCGGTTGCTGCCTGCAGTCGCGAGAACGCATTGGATGGCACAGCGTTGGTATCGACAATCTTGATGCGGCGACTGGGCAGCAGGCAAATAAGCTCATTACCCGTGCGAATAATCTCTCGCCCCTCGCCATCCATAGCAACGAGTTTTTCGCGAATGAAACCATCGTCATTGCTATGCAGAATACGCATCGCATTGCTCTGGCCACCGGTCGTGCGAATCAACACACCCCGGTAGTTGGTGCTGTTGACTGCAGTACTAATGGTATCGAGAAAGGCATTCGCATCCGTCAACTCAGACGCTGCCGACACGTGGGTCAGCAACACCGTAACCGCCGCGCAGGCAACGTGACGCAGTCGTGTCATTCGTCGCTACCCGCCTCATTAGTGTCAGACTCGGTGTCATCGTCCGACGGCCGTGGTTTCGACATCGCTCTCTCAGCGCCAGCGGTTGGCGTTGCAATGATGCGCACGCGACCATTGGCTGGGATCATATTGCGCGTGCTGCGGCTATGACTGAGGAAATAAGCCGCCAGCTCAGGGTCGGCACTGATGAGCCCCGAATCTGTCACCGTGGCCGGCACGACGTATTCGACCGGCATCGACGCATTGTCCGCGGACCCGCCTGCATCGGTCTCAGTGACCACTGCTGCAGCGGCCGGGGCCGGGGCCGGTACATTGTCGGGCTGCGGTTGCCAATTTAATGCAATCAGCGCCACCGCTGCCGCGATTGCACCACCCGCGACGGGCCGCAGCCATCGCGAGATCGCGCTACCGGCAGATGTTGCCGGCAAATCCGCCGCATCGAGGCTCGGCTCATCTGCGATCGCCGACTGGATACCCTCCAGCCAATCCGACTGCGCAATGCTGCCCTCGTTGCGCATGGCTTGTCCGATCTGCAACGTGCGTACCGCCTGTGCGTAGAAAGCATCGTCACTGCAAATCCGGCGCGATATGAGCGCCGACGCCTCGTCCGACAATTCGTCGTCAAGCCATGCAGACACTTGCTCTTGGATTTTTTCGTCTATCGTTGCCATTGCATTCGTACCATTTCAATCATTGTGGCTATCACTGCAGATTACCGAGCGCATCGATTCCCTTACCGATCGCCTCTCGGGCCCTGAAAATTCTGGATCGGACTGTACCGACGGGACACTCCATCGTCTGCGCGATCTCCTCATAACTCATACCGTCAATCTCGCGCAGAATGATCGCTGTCCGGAGGTCCTCTGGCAACGCGGCGATCGAGCGATTGATTTGCTGCTGCATCTCGTCCTTCAACACGACGGCTTCAGGCGTGTCCTCTGTCTTCAGGCGTGCATGCATGTCGTATTGCTCGGGGTCCTGCAAATCGAGGTCGTAATCCATGGGGCGTCGCTTTGCGGCCACCAGGTAGTTCTTGGCCGTGTTGACAGAAATTCTGTACAGCCAGGTATAGAACGCGCTATCGCCACGAAACCGAGGCAGCGCGCGATACGCCTTGATGAATGCCTCCTGCGCGACATCCAGCGCCTCATCGGTGTCGCGCACATATCGAGAAACAAGATTAACGATCTTGTGCTGATACTTGACCACGAGCAGATCGAAGGCACGCTTGTCCCCTTGTTGTACACGCTTGACCAACTGCGCGTCGCTATTCGTCGAGCCCATTAGGGCATGCCCCTTATCGTCAATTCTGCGGCGCTGCACGCTTGCCTTTTCAGTAGACCGACGTGTGGCACCAAAGTTCGCTGTCACCGGAAAAAAATTCGACGGTGGCTCACGGCGTTTTGCGTGAGCGATCATCCTGTAAGTCTAGCTGATCGTGCGGGTATCTGTCGCGATTTCCCCATTGCCACAGCACCTGAAAACAAGACCAGTCGCGTCGGTTGTGCCGCCGGGTGATCCAAACCGTCGTCCGCAAGCCCGTTGCATCGACGCAGAACAGGACTGCGAAAGGCTGAAACGCACAACTGGCGGGGGACAAGGAAGCGGATCGCTGCTCGTTGCCGGTAGTCAACACAACCGTGCCGGTGCTATCCAGGCACACACTATCCGGCACGACGGCGGCGCGTCGGATGCGCCGCTGCTCAATGCTCGCCATCGCGAGCAGAGCGAACACCAACCACGCGTAAGCGATTTGTGCAGCGGGCCATATCAGCAACCAACTGCCACACAGGGCAGCAACAAGAATGGCGAAATGACACTCAGGTGCGGATTTGAGCGGTATCAGTGTCACCGAGAATGCGTTCGACGATCTCGCGGATCTCAGCATCTTCGGGCACCTCGCGTCTGACGAAATAGCCGAAGATGACCGGATCCTGCAGCTCAAGCAAGCGCAAAAAGGCCGACTGATGGCGAGAATCGGCCGTTACATAGTGCTGATGCAGATAGCCCGCCAACAGCTGGTCAAGCTCACGCATGCCGCGACGACAACGCCATTGCAACGCACGAAGCTGTGCCGCGTCATCCGCCACTAATGGCGACGCTCCGCCATCATTTTCTTGGTCTCCGCAATCGCCTTGGCTGGATTCAGCCCTTTCGGACATGTTTGCGTGCAGTTCATGATGGTGTGACAACGGTACAGCCGGAACGGATCTTCCAGCGCATCCAGTCGTTCTCCGGTCGCATCGTCCCGGCTGTCGACAAGCCAGCGATAGGAGGCCAGTAGTGCAGCCGGACCCAGATAGCGATCGCTGTTCCACCAATAACTCGGACAACTGGTTGAGCAGCAAGCGCACAGAATACAAGCAGAGGGCTCGTTGATAAGCTCCTGATCGTCTTTTGTCTGCAGGCGTTCCGTGTCGGGTGGCGGCGGCGTTTTGGCCTGCAACCACGGTTTGATCGACGCGTACTGCGCGTAGAAGTTAGTCAGATCTGGCACCAGATCCTTTATCACTGGCATGTGTGGCAGCGGATAGATTTTGACTTCGTCGCCAATGTCCGCACTCGCTTTGATACAAGCCAGTGTATTGCCGCCATCAATATTCATCGCACACGAGCCGCAAATGCCCTCGCGACAGGAACGTCGGAAGGTGAGCGTCGGATCGATCTCGTTTTTGATCTTGATCAGCGCATCCAGCACCATCGGGCCACACTGGTCGGCATCGATGTCATAGGTGTCCATGCGCGGTGCACTATCCTGGTCAGGATCGTACCGGTAGACGACATAGCGTCGGACATTCTTGGTGCCGTCCGCGGCGGGGTAATGTTTACCCTGCGTCGGTCTGGAATTTTTCGGTAATCTGAATTCAGCCACAGTTTGCTCCTGCATCGCTCAGCCGACCAAGCCCCGTGCTCGGCTGCTGCGCCCTATCTAAGCTCTAGTAAGTACGCGCCTTGGGCGGGATAGCATCCACCTCATCGGTCAACGTTTCCTGATGCACCGGGCGATAGTCGATACACACTTCACCCTGCTCGCTGACCCATGCCAGCGTGTGTTTCATCCATTCGTCGTCGTTGCGATCCGGAAAATCCTCTCGAGCCTGCGCGCCGCGCGACTCGTGTCGATTCTCCGCAGAGACGATCGTCGCCATGGCATTCGCCATGAGATTTTCGAGCTCCATCGCCTCGATCAAATCTGTATTCCAGATCATCGACCGATCCGCGAGACGAATATTGGCCATGCTGGCCTGCGTGTTTTTCAGCTTCTCAATGCCTTCTTGCAACAAAGATTCGGTGCGGAACACAGCCGCATGCTGTTGCATGGTCTTTTGCATCTCCAGGCGAATCTCGGCCGTATTACGACTACCGTCGGCATGGCGCAGTCGATCGAGACGGTCGATGCTGTTTTGTCCATCTTCCGCTGACAATTCGGGTTGTGCCGCGCCAGGTTTCATCGTCTCAGCACAGAACTTCGCGGCGCCGCGCCCGAACACCACGAGGTCGAGCAACGAATTGGAACCGAGTCGGTTGGCACCGTGCACCGACACACAGCCCGCTTCGCCAATCGCCATCAGGCCCGGTACGACGGTATCGGGGTTGCCGTCTTTCAGCGTAACGACCTGACCACGGTAGTCGGTTGGGATACCACCCATGTTGTAGTGCACGGTTGGCAACACCGGAATCGGTGCTTCGTTGACATCGACGTTGGCAAAAATTTTCGCGGTCTCCGCGATACCTGGCAGGCGTTCTTCGATGACCTCCGGTCCGAGGTGCTCCAGGTGCAGGAAAATATGGTCTTGTTCGGGGCCGACACCGCGACCCTCCTGGATCTCGATCGTCATGGACCGACTGACAACGTCGCGCGATGCCAGATCTTTGGCGTTGGGCGCATAGCGCTCCATGAAACGCTCGCCCTCGCTATTCGTCAGGTATCCACCTTCGCCTCTGGAGCCTTCCGTAATCAGACAGCCCGCGCCGTAAATACCGGTCGGGTGAAACTGAACGAATTCCATATCCTGCAGCGGCAACCCAGCACGAGCCACCATGCCGCCACCGTCGCCGGTGCAGGTATGGGCAGACGTGCAAGAAAAGTAAGCGCGGCCATAACCGCCGGTTGCCAGAATCACTTTGGCAGCCCGGAACCGGTGCAGAGTCCCATCGGCGAGATTTAGCGCAACGATACCGCGACACTCGCCGTCGACCATGATCAGGTCGATCGCAAAATACTCAATAAAGAACTCGGCATCATGCTTCAGCGATTGCTGATAGAGCGTGTGCAGCATCGCGTGCCCTGTGCGATCCGCGGCCGCGCAGGTACGCTGTGCGGTGCCTTCACCGAAGTGCGTGGTCATGCCGCCGAAAGGCCGCTGATAAATCTTGCCGTCTTCGGTGCGAGAGAATGGCACGCCATAGTGCTCAAGCTCCACCACGGCTTTGGGCGCTTCTTTACACAAATACTCGATAGCGTCTTGATCACCTAACCAGTCAGCACCCTTGACGGTGTCGTACATGTGCCAGCGCCAGTCGTCTTCACCCATGTTGCCCAGCGCGGCACTGATACCGCCCTGCGCCGCCACCGTGTGGCTGCGTGTAGGAAATACCTTGGTTACGCAAGCCGTGGTAAATCCGGCCTGAGCGAGACCGAATGTAGCGCGCAGTCCGGCGCCACCGGCGCCTACGACAACCACGTCGTAGGTGTGATCTATATATTGATAGTCGGCCGACATTTATGCAGTTCCCAAAGAAATTTTCAAAATAGAGAAAATCGCGGCGACGCCCAGCGCGATGTATGCAAAGCGCAACACGACGAGCATGACCACCTTGCGTGCCCCGCGCACGTAATCCTCAACCACCACTTGTGTGCCGAGCATCGAGTGATACAACAAAGTGAAGGTGAGTAACAGCAGCAGGATCGCGTTAACAGGCGCCGCGACAAAAGCACGCGCCGCGTTGTAATCAAACGATGACATGCCAAACATCTGAACGACGAACCAGAGTGACAGCGGCACCATGGCGATAGCGGTCAGACGCTGGCTCCACCAGTGTTCTGTGCCAGATTTTGCAGAACCGAGGCCGAGCACGCGACCGAGAGGCGATTTAAGTGACATTAATTTCCCCGAAGCACACTGTCAGAGTACGAACATAAAGGCCCAGGTGACGATAGTCAGGCCGATCGACGCGCCGACCACAGCACCACCGGACGCGCGCGCGGTCGACATCTCAAAGCCCTTGCCGGCATCCCAGAACAAGTGGCGAATACCGTTGCAGAGGTGGTAGTAGAAGCCGAATACGAAGCCCGCGATAATCAGTTGGCCGAACCAGGATCCGGCGAAGCCCGCGAAATGCTGATAAGCCGTCTCGCCTGACGCGATCGCCAGAATCCAGCCGATCAGCAGTACTGCACCGAGGCTCAACGCGACACCGGTTAATCGGTGTAAAATCGAGAGCGCCGATGTGATCCTGAACTTGTACGCCGACAAGTGTGGCGAAAGTGGTCTGGTTTTTGTTGTCATTGCATGTCCCATCGGCGCGTGGCGCCCGTCACAAGCTGTCGTGCCCCCACGCAGCCTTCTAGAAATCGATACAACGTCCGTTCTTTTCCCAATCGCCAAAACGTGTGGGTTCCGGACCTTTGCGACCGCCGATCTCCTTTGCGGGGGGCTTGTCGCCCTCGCGCGCAACCCGTTGCTGGGATTGCTCGATCGAACCGATCGCAGATGCCGTATCATCGCTATCGGCCGATGGCCGGTAAGTCTTTACCGAGCGGTCGTTTTTTGCAGTCATGACACAACCTGTTGCGAGTTGCACTATAGCCCTATAATTATGCCAGATCGCTGTCGTCGTGACAGCCTGTTGGCGCCGACTGTGCCTCGACAGCAGATCGTCACCCCTAGCAAAGATAGACAAACACCGACACCATGACCGATAGCAATATGAACCTGCCAAATTTGACGCTGCTGACCGTCTCAGGTGAAGACCGAGTCAGCTTTCTGCAAGGCCAGCTCACGCAGGATGTAAGTCAGCTTGGAGAACAGCGCCCCGCCCTGCTGGCCGCCAGTTGTGACGCCAAAGGCCGTGTGCTCGCCGTCATCACACTAATTGCAAGGCCCGAATCGATCGACATTCTTATTCGGGAAGACCTGGCGGACGCCTGGGTCAGCCAAATTATGCGCTTTCGTCTCCGCGCCCGCGTGGAAATTGTCCCTCAGACGTTGGCCGTGGTGACGGCAGCCGAAGAAGATGGCGATGGGTATCAGCTCACCACCGGGGCTGGCAACGCGAGCGCAAATCGCTGGCGCGTCGGTACCTGGGTTGAGTCTTATGTGGAGAACGACGATTGCGACCTGGCCACAACAGATCCGCTACTGTGGCGGCAAGCTAGGCTACGTGCCGGGATCCCGGACTTTGGGCCTGTGAGCAGCGGGAAATTCACCCCCCACATGCTCGGCCTGCAGGACCGTAGCGCGATCAGTTTCAACAAGGGTTGCTACACCGGGCAGGAGGTCGTCGCACGCACACACCATCTCGGTGTCGCAAAACGCGGCCCGCAATTGCTTCAGCTCGCCGCGCTGGGCGATGCCGATTGTGGCGACGAGGTGTTTGCCGGTGATCGCAAATGCGGTAGCATCGCCGCGATCAGTGGTGACCTGGCGTTTGCCGTCATACAAAGCGACGCTGGCGATGCGTTGCAAACCGCCAATGGCGAAGTCCTGTCACGAGTGCCGTTCGATTCAGTCTGACGTTTCCGGACGCATATGCGGAAACAGCAATACGTCGCGAATTGATGCGCTGTCCGTCAGCAACATGACGAGCCGATCGATACCGACACCCAGCCCCGCCGTCGGCGGCAGACCGTATTCGAGCGCGCGGATATAGTCGGCGTCATAGTGCATGGCTTCATCATCACCAGCGCCGCGGTTCTCAACCTGCGCCCGAAAACGCGCTGCCTGGTCTTCGGAGTCGTTGAGCTCCGAGAAGCCATTAGCGATCTCACGGCCACCAATGAACAACTCGAACCGATCGGTCACAAATGGGTCGTCGTCATTGGCGCGCGACAACGGCGAAACTTCAGCGGGATACTGCAACATGAACGTCGGCTCTGACAGTGTCGGCTCGACCAGCTTTTCAAAAATCTCAATCTGCAGCTTGCCCGCCCCATAACCTGGTTCAACCTTGATATCGAGCCGCTCGGCGACCCGCGTTAGCACGGCCAGATCCCGCAGGTTATTGTCATCCAGCTCGTCGACCGCCGCGATGATGCTATCGGCAATCGTCAGTCGCCGGAACGGTTGCGACAGGTCGTACTCAGTACCCTGCCAGGTCACCTTGCCCGAGCCGCAGATCGCCTCTGCGAGACCACGCATCATTGCTTCCAGCAGCTCGATCAGGTCTTCGTAGTCAGCATATGCCTGATACAACTCAAGCATCGTGAATTCGGGGTTGTGCTGGGTCGACAAGCCTTCGTTTCGGAAATTGCGATTGATCTCATAAACACGCTCGAACCCGCCAATGACCAGCCGTTTCAGATTAAGCTCCGGCGCAATACGCAAAAACAGCGGCATATCGAGCGCGTTGTGATGCGTTGAAAACGGCCGAGCAATCGCGCCGCCCGGCGTCGTCTGCATCATCGGGGTCTCCACTTCCATAAAATCCCGAGATTCGAGAAACGCACGGATGAAGCCGACGATGCGAGTCCGATCACGAAACACGCGTCGACTGTCTTCATTGATCACCAGATCAACATAGCGCTGCCGGTAGCGTGTCTCCTGGTCGCTCAAACCATGCCATTTGTCGGGCAAAGGACGCAGCGACTTTGTCAGCAAGCGAATGTCGTCGACCTCCACCGTCAGCTCGCCGGTCCGTGTCTTGAACAGCGTACCGGTGGCACCGACGATATCGCCGACGTCCCAGGTCTTGAACTCGCTGTTGTAGAACCCTTCGCTTAACGCATCGCGTTGCACGTACAGCTGAATCTGCCCGGAGCGGTCAGCGATCTTCGCGAAGCTCGCCTTGCCCATCACCCGTTTGGCCATCAAACGCCCGGCAACCGCCACTCGCTTCGGGATCGCCTTCAGCGTGTCACCGTCGGTTTCACCATATTGGGCCAGCAATTCAGCGGCCAACGCATCGCGACGAAAATCGTTAGGGTAGGCGCCGCCCTGCTCCCGCAGTCGATCAAGCTTACGGCGTCGCTCCGCGATGAGTTTATTCTCGTCGATGATCTGCTCGTCTGCCATTTCTATAGTCCTTGTTTGAGGCTCGCCTCGATAAACGTGTCTAGACCACCATCCAGTACCGCCTGCGTATTGCCGGTCTCGACCCCGGTGCGGAGGTCTTTGATGCGCGATTGATCGAGTACGTACGAGCGGATCTGGCTGCCCCAGCCGACGTCCGCCTTGCTGTCCTCCATCTCCTGGGCCGCGCCGCGTCTTTTTTGCATCTCCAACTCGTACAGCTTCGACTGCAACTGCTTCATGGCCGTCGCCTTGTTCTTGTGTTGCGAGCGATCATTCTGGCACTGCACGACCGCATTCGTTGGCAGGTGCGTGATACGCACGGCGGACTCTGTCCGGTTCACGTGCTGACCGCCCGCGCCACTTGCGCGGTAGACATCGATACGCAGGTCTGACGGATCGATATCGATCTCGACGCTGTCATCGATCTCCGGCGACACAAATACCGACGCAAACGATGTATGTCGGCGGTTGCCCGAGTCGAATGGCGACTTGCGCACCAAGCGATGCACGCCGGTTTCAGTCCGCAACCAACCAAAGGCGTGATCGCCCTCAACACGGATCGTCGCACTCTTGATACCCGCCACTTCGCCGTCGGAGGCTTCCATGACTTCGGCCTTGAACCCGTGCGCTTCCGCCCAACGCAAATACATGCGCAATAACATACTCGCCCAGTCTTGTGCTTCTGTGCCGCCGGCACCCGACTGAATATCGACAAACGCGGGTGATGCGTCTTGTTCGCCACTGAACATGCGCCGAAACTCGAGGCGCTCGACACGCGTGGCAACCGACGCGACGTCGGTCTCAATCTCCGAGACGGTGGCTGTATCATCTTCTGCGACAGCCATCTCGAGCAATTCTTCGCTATCACTTAGACGACTGTCAATCTGATCGAGGCCATCGACGATATCTTCCAGAGCGGCGCGTTCCTGACCGAGGGCCTGAGCCCGCTCCGGCTCGTTCCAGACGTTGGGGTCTTCTAGCTCGCGTCGGACCTCATCCAATCGCTCGCGTTTGCCATCGTAGTCAAAGATACCCCCTGAGCGATGCGGCGCGATCGCGAAGGTCGACGATTGACTGGCTGAGTTGATTGGTCTCCATGCGAGTGAGGCCCTGCTATTCGTGATCCGGCCATTTTAGCATGATGTCACGATGACACCACGCGCCATTGCTCGACCAAGAGTTGCAGCGACGTGCGACCTTGCCAGTGATTGACGTCGAGTCGGTAACACAACTCTACCTGTTCGCCGGGCACCGGCAGCGGCTCGCGCACCTGCCGAAACGCGATGGCATCGATAGCCATCGAATCGCTCGCAACCGTCAGCTTCAGGTGGTCCTCCCCGACGACCCGCACGCCGCGCACAGTAAAGATGCCATCGAATATTGGCTCAGGAAAGCGTTGCCCCCACGGCACCAGCATTTTCAATTGTTGTGCGAATTCAATCGTCCAATGCGCGGCGGACAATGCGCCATCGGTCAACAACGCCGGATTGAAATCAGCATCCGGGAATAACAACGCCAGCGCATCATTGGCGTTGCGCGCAAACGCATCAAAGGCCGTAACCTGCATCGTCAGGCCCGCCGCCATCGCATGCCCGCCAAACTTAGCAATCGCACCAGGCATTTGCTGGTCGATCGCGGCCAGTAGGTCGCGCAGGTGCACGCCATTGACCGACCGACCGGAACCCTTGATCAAACCATCTGACTCGGCCGCAAACGCGAACGTTGGACGGCCCGTGCGCTCCTTGACGCGCGATGCCACCAAACCAACGACGCCTTGATGCCAATGCGGCTCGTAGAGACACAAACACGACGGCAGCGATGTCTCGTCATCGTCGTCCAGCGCACGAACGATGTTATCGGCCTCTGCTTGCATCTCTGACTCGATCTCGCGACGGTCTTTATTGATCTTGTCCAGCGTGCCGGCGAGCTTACGCGCGGTGCCCGCATCCTCGGCCATGAGACAGCGAATACCCACCGCCATGTCGTCCAGCCGACCCGCCGCATTCAACCTCGGGCCTGCCGCAAAACCAAGATCGGTCGCAACAATACGGCGACAATCTCTACCGGCCACTTCCAGCAACGCAGTGATACCCGGCACACATTGCCCGGCCCGGATACGGGCGAGACCAGCCGCGACGAGTATGCGATTGTTCTGGTCGAGTGGTACGACATCTGCCACGGTGCCGAGCGCAACGAGATCAAGATATTCAGCCGGCATGCGGCTGATCTCAGGATCGCCTTTAGAGAGCGCGCGTGCCAACGCCGCCATGATACAAAAAGCCACGCCGACACCCGCCAGATGCTTGCTGGGGTAGGTATCGTCCGGCAGATTTGGATTCACAATAACGTTAGCCGCCGGCATCGTTGCCGGCGGGAGATGGTGATCTGTAACGAGCACATCAACACCCGCTGCGCGTGCCTCTGCCACGCCTGCTACGCTGCTGATACCGTTGTCCACCGTGACGATCAGTGTCGGCTGTTCTCGCAACGCGACCTCTACTAGCGGTGCGCTCAGCCCGTAACCAAAATCAAAACGGTTCGGCACCAGCGACGCAACAGACCGGAACCCGAGACGCTTCAGGCAACGCCACATTAAGGCGGTACTAGTCGCACCATCGGCATCGAAGTCGCCAACGATCAGCACGTGCCCGTCGCGATGCGTGGAGAGCAGCGCGACGGCGTCATCAATGCCGAGTAATCCACTCACGGGCGCCAGCCGTGAAAGATCCGTCGCCAGTGCATCCAGCGTCGACACACCACGAGCGGCGAGCACATTCGCAATGACCGGATCGAGCGAGTCCAGAGCGTGCGCGCTGATGTCGCGTCGTTTCAATGGGCGCAATCGGCTAGTCATCGACACGCGGCCTAAGACTAAGCCCTAGTCGACGACCCCATCGTCGCAGCCAGTGTTGGCGGCGAATACGCAGCGTGCGGCTTGGCATCAGCAACCGGACTTCACGCACGGTACCGCTACTGAGCGTATGTTGGATACGCTCGACGAGCAACGCGGATGCCACAGCGCCGTGCACCATCCCGCCTTGTAGCAGCCGACCGTCATCGTGTATCGGCGCGCTCAACTTACCCGTTAGCAGCTGCCACAGTCCGACGGCCCAGTCGTTGTGGCCGCACAACGGCGGCAACGTTTCAACGCGCGTCGCCGACGGTAGCAACCCACCACCGTATAACCAAATGCCATTGACGGGCAGCCGGCCCTGCTCCAGACGTGCGGTGTTGACAATCGAGGCATGCATCATCATTTGTAACTCGGTGGTCAATCGTTGCCAAAGGCGGCTGTCCGCGCCGGTCGCTCGATGATGGCGCAACGGTGCATCGAGCAAACCGGCGGGATGTTCTACGCTCACGTCAATACTATCGCTCG
Organism: Pseudomonadota bacterium; assembly: GCA_039033995.1. Classification (GTDB taxonomy): domain Bacteria; phylum Pseudomonadota; class Gammaproteobacteria; order Steroidobacterales; family Woeseiaceae; genus CALBPI01. The sequence continues at coordinate 37,603 of JBCCBP010000005.1, forward strand.
CCGCCGCTCGAACAATCCACTGCGACGGTGACCAGCGATGCAGTGACCATTGTCGGAGCCGTGCATCGGGATCCGAAGCAAGGCAGTCTTCGATAGCACCCTGCGTAACGGCGCTATCGTCGTCGCTGAGGTCATTCATTGGCCATTGACGAAGATGCACGTCCCGCATATCCGCCTGCATGGATACGAGATCGATCTGGCAAAACCAATCGGAACGGTTTGCCAAAGCGTGTCGGCTCGACCAGATCACCGCAGCGGATGCTTTGAGCATGGCGCTGACATCAATGCTGTTCTGTGTCCACTCGGCTACCTGTTCGATTCTGAAATCGTTCGACAACGATAGTGGCGGATGACCGGTAAGGTCGTCACGCAGGCACACCGCTGCGCAATCGCCAGCAAGCGATAAAGGAATTCTCATGGCATAATTCTACCGGATTTCACGCCGGTCCTGCGCGGCCGGTACTCAATCACGGATGCCATGCCAGAATGCAGTTTTCTCGCGAACAGCCGGCTGTATATGCCGTGCGTAAGTACGATGCCGAGACAGTCTGGGTCAACGACCAGGCGTTGACGGGCAGCATCGCCATCTCACCGCAGCAGATCGTGGATACTTTTTCCTGTCCGCAGGTGGCATCACTGTCACCGGCGCACCTCCAACCCCTCCTCGACATGGACCCGGAAGTGATCATCTTGGCGGTTGGAGATTCAGTGTGCTTTCCACCGGCGGCGGTAATGCGCGAGGTGCAAAAACAAGGGATCGGTATCGAAGTGATGAACGACGGGGCTGCGGTACGCACCTACAATGTTCTGCTGAGTGAAGAACGCGCGGTGGTTCTCGCGATGATTCGTTGAACGACCTACGCGTTACCGCTTGGGCAACAACGGCAGCGGATCGACGGGCTTGCCTGACCGTCTGACCTCGAAATGCAGGCGCGGCTGCTTCGCTGCTGTATCACCCATCGTGGCGATTTTTTGCCCACGCTTGACGCGTTCGCCTTCGGCCACAAGCAATGCGGCATTGTGACCGTACGCCGACAAAAAATGAGCGTCGTGGCGAATGATGATCAGTTTGCCATAGCCTTTCAGGCCGCCCCCGGAATACACGACCTCCCCGCTATCCGCAGCCAGCACCGGTTGACCGCGCTGCCCACTGATCAATACACCTGTGCGCGCTACCTGAGCATCAGGATCGAACGGCGAGACGACGCGACCACGTGTTGGCCAGGCCCAATTGCGCGGCGACACGGGCGCAGCGCTCACGGCCGCCGATGCCGCGCGGCGCGATGCGGTGGCGGCAGACGATCCCGCGGGCGGCGCAGTTAATCTCAGACGCTGACCGGGGTAAATCAGCGTGGCGTCGTGCAGTTTGTTCCAACGCGCCAGTTCGCGCTGATCCAGGCCAAAACGGAACGCGATCGAATAAAGCGTGTCTCCCGATTTCACGGTATAGCGACCCTTCGCTGCCGAGTCCGCCGATTGGCGCGCGGCGGGCGTTGCTGGCGCATCCCAATCGAGACCGCAGGCACCGCAGGCAAGCGCCAGGCTCGCGCACAACACCAGGCGACAGACAGCGGTTAACGCACGGCGAGCCACAGCAACGCTCCAGCGACTACGACTACGCTTGCCCAACCGATCCGATCAACGTACACACGAAGTTGTTGCTCGGCACGTGGACCACCCGCAAAAATCAACCCGGCGACCAGGAAAAATCGCGCACCACGTCCGACCAGCGAAGCGATGATAAACGGCACGAAGCTCATACTCGCGGCGCCGGCCCCGATCGTAAACACCTTGTAAGGAATCGGTGAAAAGCCGGCGATGAAAACGACCCAGACGCCATAGCGCTGAAACCATTCCAGAGATCGCGAATACGCATCCGCGTAATGCGACTCCATCAGCCACGGCTCGATCGAGCCGATCAGCAGGCTACCAATCAAATAACCCAGCACGCCACCAGCCACCGATGTCATCGTGGTAACGCTAGCAAGGAACCAGGCCTTGCGACGTTCGGCCAACACCATCGGCGCAAGCATGACATCCGGCGGAATCGGGAAAAACGAAGACTCGGCGAAACTCAATAAACCCAGCCACCACACGGCGAGACGGTGGCGTGATTTCGCAAGTACCCAATCGTACAGTTGGGTAAATATCCCTGGCTTGTCCATGTCAGCTCTTCACCAGTGGCACAAAACTGACCGGGCCGAGATCCGCCTGATGGTATTGATCGTCGTGTCGCCGGATTTTGAGCAGACGCTGGTCGCGGGCCGGCCCCAGCGGCATGATCAGACGCCCATCGGGCGCGAGCTGCTCGAGCAATGCGGTAGGGATCAACTCGGGCGCTGCCGCGACAATGATGCCGTCGTACGGCCCGTACTTGGGCCAGCCCAGCCAGCCGTCACCCTGGCGGTAGCGAATGTTGTAGTGATTAAGCTGCCCCAGACGTCTGCGCGTCTTGTGCAATAACGCCGGCAGGTACTCGACGGTAAAGATCTTTTTCACCAATGGCGACAGCACGGCAGTCTGATAACCGCAGCCGGTGCCGATCTCCAGCACATTTTCCAGCGGACCGTCCTCCAGCAATGCCTCGGTCATTCGCGCAACGATAAATGGCTGACTGATCGTCTGACCCAGTCCGATCGGCAATGCGGTGTCTTCGTAGGCTCGACTCGCCAACGCCTCGTCGACGAATATATGGCGCGGAACGTCCCGGATGCGCGCCAGTACCGACGGCGAACGGATACCCTGATCTTGCAAACGCTTGATTAGTCGATCGCGCGTCCGTGCCGAAGTCATTCCGATGCCACTATGACCACTCACAGCGCTGCCTCAAGCCACTCTGATAATCCAGCGAGCTGGCTGTGACGAGTCAGGTCGATTTGCATCGGTGTCAGTGAGGCATAGCCCTGCTCGATCGCGGCGAAATCGGTGCCCTCGCCCGCATCCGCCTCCGCGCCGGCAGGACCGATCCAGTAAACAGGCCGACCGCGCGGGTCGGTTTGCGCGACGATGGGTTCAGCCCGATGCCGAAATCCCGTGCGAGTCACACGGATACCACGAAGGTCATCCAGCGGTACGTCCGGTACATTGATGTTCAGGATACTATCCGATGGCAAAGGTCTGCGTTGCATGCCTGCTAACACGCGCGCACAAACCTCAGCGGCGGTATCAAAGTGACGACTCTCGTGACCCACCAGCGACACCGCAATCGCCGGCAGGCCCAGGTGGCGACCTTCAATGGCCGCTGCGACCGTACCGGAGTAAATCACGTCGTCGCCGAGATTCGCGCCGTGATTGATCCCTGAGACAACTATGTCTGGCTCTTCGTCGAGAAAACCGGCGAGTGCCAGATGTACGCAATCAGAGGGGGTGCCGTTGACCGCGTACTGTCGTGGACCGGTCTCGGTGACGCGTAGCGGCGCGTGCAGCGTGAGCGACGAACTGGCGCCGCTCTGATTGCGGTCCGGCGCCACGACATCGACACGACCGAACGCCATCAAACGCTGACTTAGCGTTCGAATGCCTGTCGCCAGATATCCATCATCGTTGCTCACCAGAATTTTCACAGCTCACCCACCTACCGCGCGTCGCGTAATGATACGCAATCCGATGGGCTAGCTGTAGCCAACGGTTCTCTCTTACGGGCTTTCGCTGACTGCCGCAGCGCAGTATCCTCGTCATCGTCTTCGGCAACGGACGACACAGCACCATGGACAACGATGACGACGATCTGTCACTTTTCAGAAACGCTACCGATGGCGTTCGGCGTCTGCGCCATGATCGCGCCGAGACCGCCAACGATAAGCCAGCTGCGCGCGCGGAACAGCGGCGTCTCGACGAGGCGTCGGTCATTCAGGAGAGCATGGCCGCTGACATCGAGCAGATCGAATGGCGCAATGGCGATGCGTTGCGCTACCGACGCCCGGAAGTCGGCGAGCGGACGCTTCGCAAGCTGGCGCGCGGCGGTTACCGCGTCGATGCAGAAGTCGATCTGCACGGCTACACGGTCAAGGAGGCCCGCGAGGTGTTGCGCGACTTTTTTGCCGACTGCGATCATTTCCAGTGGCGCTGCGTACGGATCATTCATGGCAAAGGGCTGGGTTCCGGCCACCGAGGACCGCGCCTGAAAGGCAGTGTCGACAGCTGGTTACGCAAAATGGACAGCGTCGCGGCATTCGTGTCCGCGCGCCAGATCGACGGCGGTAGCGGCGCCGTTTACGTCCTGCTACGCGGGTGAGCCCACCCCGTTAAGCTCGGCAACTTCGTTAAGGACCGCGGTGGCATAGCTGCCGGGCGGCAGGCTGAAGCACAAATCACTGATCTGATCCGAAACAGGCTCCCGCTCAAGGTCTGCGAGCGTCACACGTAACGAGCGCCGTGCTTGCGCCATTCGCGCATTGACCAAGGCAGCCGTCAACACAGGCAGCGTGTCGGCAACCTCGTGCTCCAATGCGGCCGCTGTGCCAGCGGTCATCGGCTTGCCGTCTCCCCACAGCGGACCTGTTGGATGAATGTCGTGATCGGCAAACCGTTGCACCAGAGTGTCAGCGGATTCGTCGGCCGTCGCAAACACCGCGTTCGAACCCTCCATCATCGCCACATCACCGTCGATGTTGCGCGCCCAGGTCGACGCCAGAACCCGCTGCTCCAACACGGCATTGAAGATTTGTGCACGCGCCGCTGATAGTGCAAAACCGCGCTTGTGGCGGGGTAATCGCCGGCCATTTGCCAACGCCTCAGCGAGACGAAGATTCGCGCCATCATGGCCGAAACGCTGAGGGCCAAAGTAGTTGGGGCATCCGTGCTCACGCAGCCTGGCGATACGCTCATCCAGCGCTTGTGGCGTTATCGCTGCGTGAAACAATCGGATTCTGAAACGGTTACCTGCCAATGTACCGATGCGCAGTTTGCGATGATGCCGCGCGACCTGCAGTACATCGAAGGCCGCGTCCTGCAGGGCACTCCAGTCGACCTGGCGGCCTGGCAAATGCACGCTGAACCATTGGCGAGTGACCGCAAAACGGTCTTTGAGTCCGGCGTAGCTCACCGCTCCGCGACGAACATCGGCAAACCTCGCAAGCCGATCGGCCACCCATTGCGTATTCGCCTCACGTTTCTCAACCCACAAGACGTCATGCTCGCCATCGCCGCTCGGTTGCCAGGACGGCAACTCTTCGACGCGAAAATCCTCAGGCTGTCGGCGAATCTCCGCTGCGCCGAGACGCTCGCCGCTAGCCGGCTCGCGTGGCCAGACATTGGTACTCATCCGAAAGGTTAGTGGGTTTCGATGATCTGGTAGAACGATTCGTTGCGCGCGATCATGCCGAGTTCAGCGCGAGCGCGCTCCTCGGCTGCCTCGAGACCATGCTTCAGATTGCGAACTTCGCCCGCAAGCGTATCGTTGCGCAAACGGAGTGCCTCGATCTCGAGCTGGGTCTGCGCGACCGCGCCGCGTAGCTTACGTGTCTTGCGTAAGCCATCGGCTGACAACACCAGTTCTGAACCGGCCCATAGGAACAGCACAGCGAACACCAACAGCGCGATATTCGTGGCTGATCTTTTTTGTCTGTCTGTCACTTCGACCATGGCGACCCCAACGCGAAGCAGTGGCTGCTCCGCTAACCAATCGATGTCGGCATCGCATTACGGCCGGCAAAGATGGCTTGCTCCCCAAGCAACTCTTCTATTCGCAGGAGCTGATTATACTTCGAAATACGGTCCGAACGCGACAAGGAGCCGGTCTTGATCTGAGTAGCACGCGTACCGACCGCGATATCAGCGATTGTCGCATCGGCGGTTTCGCCGGATCGGTGTGACACGACCGCCGTGTAGTTGCCATCGATCGCCATATCAATAGCGGCGAGTGTTTCGGTCAGTGTGCCGATCTGATTCGGTTTGATCAGAATTGAATTGGCGATATCGTCGTCCAGGCCACGTTGCAGAATCGACGTGTTGGTGACAAACAGGTCATCACCCACCAGCTGCACACGCGAGCCGAGCTTTTTGGTCAATGCGGCCCAGCCGTCCCAATCTGACTCGTCCATACCGTCTTCGACACTGATGATGGGAAACGCATCGCACAGCCCGGCCAGATAGTCGGCGAAGCCCTGCGCGTCGAACTGGCGATCTTCCGAGGCCAGCGTATAAACGCCATCTTTGTAGAACTCCGAGCTTGCGACATCGAGACCCAGCAAAATATCTTCACCCGGTCGGTAACCGGCCGTCTCGATGGCCTGCATAATAGTGTCGAGCGCACTCTTGTTCGACGGCAGGTTTGGCGCGAAGCCACCCTCATCACCGACGGCGGTATTCATGCCCATGGCCGACAATACTTTGCGCAACGCATGAAAAATCTCAGCTCCGTACCGCAACGACTCGGAAAAGCTCGGCGCACCGACCGGCAAGATCATGAATTCCTGAATATCCACACTATTGTCGGCGTGGGCACCGCCATTGATGATGTTCATCATTGGTAGCGGCATGACGGTGCTTTCACCCAGCGTCTTGAACAGCGGCAACTGCTTGCTAATCGCCATCGCCTTGGCGGTCGCCAATGAGACGGCGAGCGTTGCGTTGGCGCCCAGCCGTTGTTTGTTATCTGTGCCGTCCAGTGACAACAACGCCGCATCGATCCCCGCCTGGTCGGCCGCATCTTTGCCAACCAATGCCTCGCGTATTTCGCCATTGACATTGGCAACCGCCTGCTGCACGCCCTTGCCCAGATAGCGCTGTGGATCCGCATCCCGCAACTCAACGGCCTCCCTCGATCCCGTCGAGGCGCCGGAAGGCACGCCCGCGCGACCAAAACTGCCGTCGGTCAGCCAGACATCAGCCTCTACGGTTGGATTGCCGCGCGAGTCCAAAATCTCGCGGGCCAGAATCCACTTGATGGTTGTATTTTGCATTGCCAAACGTCCCCGTTGTTGCTGTTATCCACCCAGACCGTAATCAGCTTCTGCGAATGGTCTGGCCTTCACCGTGTCATCGATGGTTTTCAGTGTCGCTAATAAATCGTGCATCTTGTCCAATGGCCAGGCATTGGGACCGTCCGACAGCGCTTTCTCGGGATCTGGATGGGTTTCCATAAAGATGCCGGCGATACCCGCCGCCATGGCAGCACGCGCCAACACCGGCACAAACTCGCGCTGACCACCCGATGCGTGCCCCTTGCCGCCCGGCAGTTGTACCGAATGCGTGGCATCGAAAACCACTGGCGCACCACTCTGCCGCATCACCGCCAGTGAACGCATATCGGAAATCAGGTTGTTGTAACCGAACGTAAAACCGCGCTCGCATTGCAGGATCTGCTCGTTGCCCGTCGAGCGCGCTTTCTCGACGACATTGGCCATCTCCCACGGCGATAAAAACTGCCCTTTCTTGATGTTGACGGCTACGCCTTGGCTCGCGACGTTGACGATAAAGTTGGTCTGACGACACAGGAATGCTGGGGTCTGCATGACGTCCACGACGCTGGCCACCTCCGAAAACGGCGTGTCTTCATGCACATCGGTGAGGATCGGTAGCCCGAGCTGATCCTTGACCGCCTGAAGGATTCGAAGGCCTTCCTCCATACCGGGCCCGCGAAAGCTTGCGACCGAGCTACGATTCGCCTTGTCGAACGAGGATTTGTAGACCAGACCGATGCCGAGCGATTCGGTGATTTCCTTCAAGCGGCCGGCCGTCTCCATCGTCATCGCTTCGCTTTCGACGACGCAGTTGCCCGCGATCAAAAAAAACGGCTTGTCGAGGCCAATCTCGATGCCCGCGATATTCATGCGCTGGCCTTTTGCCCACTTGGCGCTTCGCCAGCGGCATAATCGCGCGCTGCGCTGATAAAGCCGGAAAACAGCGGATGACCATCACGCGGATTAGACGTGAACTCGGGGTGGAACTGACTGGCGACAAACCACGGGTGATCCGGCAGTTCGACCATCTCAACGAGATCATCCGCTGACAAACCACTGAAGTGCAAGCCCGCTTTCGACAGTCGTTCGCGATAATTGTTATTCACCTCGTAGCGGTGGCGATGGCGCTCGCGGATCTCATCCTGGGCGTAAATTCTCTGTACCATCGAATCCGGCTGGAGTTGGATCTGCTGGCCACCCAAACGCATAGTGCCGCCCATGTCTGATGCTTCACTGCGCACCTCGGTCATACCATCCGCCGTTTGCCATTCGGTGATCAAGGCAACCACCGGGTGCGGCGTCTGACGATCAAACTCGGTGCTCTGCGCCCCATCCAGGCCCGCGACATGACGTGCATATTCGATCACGGCGACCTGCATGCCGAGGCAGATGCCGAGGTACGGCACGTTGTTTTCGCGCGCATAACGCACCGCCTGGATCTTGCCTTCAATACCACGATCACCAAAACCGCCAGGTACAAGGATCGCATCGAACTGCCGGAGTTGGTTGATGCCGTTCACCTCGACGTCCTGCGATTCAACGTAGTGGATGTTGACGCGCGTACGCGTGTGAATACCAGCATGCAGCAGGGCCTCAGCCAGTGAAATGTAGGAGTCTCGGAAATCGACGTACTTGCCGACCATAGCGATGTTCACCTCCGATTCCGGATTCACCTTGGCGTCAACCACCTGTTGCCATTCGGCAAGATCCGCTTTCGGGACGTCCAGTCGAAGCTGCCGACAGATGATCTCGTCAAAACCCTGCTCGTGAAGCACCTGCGGGATCTTATACAGATCGTCCATGTCGTACGCCGAGATCACCGCTTTTTCCTGAACGTTGGTGAACAATGCAATCTTCCGGCGCTGTTCCTCTGGCAATGGCAACTCGGAGCGGCACACAAGAATATCAGGCTGGATACCAATGGAGCGCAATTCCTTGACCGAGTGTTGTGTCGGCTTGGTTTTGATTTCCGAGGATGTCGCGATGTACGGCACAAGCGTCAGATGGACAAACGCCACACGCTCCCGCCCCAGTTCGACACCCATCTGCCGGATGGCTTCCAGAAACGGCAGCGACTCTATATCACCGACGGTACCACCGATTTCCACAAAACAGACATCCGCGTCACCGGCGCCACGGCGAATGCATCGCTTCATCTCGTCGGTGATATGCGGAATGACCTGCACGGTAGCGCCCAGATAATCGCCGCGTCGTTCGCGTGCGATCACCGACTCGTAGATGCGGCCGGTTGTAAAGTTGCTGTGCTGTCCTGTCGTGATGCGGACAAACCGCTCGTAATGCCCCAGATCGAGATCGGTTTCGCTGCCGTCGTCGGTGACGAAGACCTCACCATGCTGGAATGGGCTCATCGTACCGGGGTCGACGTTGATGTAGGGATCGAGCTTCATCATGCTGATCGAGACGCCGCGCGATTCCAGAATAGCCGCAAGGCAGGCAGACGTGATGCCCTTGCCGAGCGACGACACCACACCACCGGTAATAAATACGTAAGAAGTCATACACTGCCGCCTGTCTGGACCGCGCGCCGCACTCGCGCCGACCCTGCTTGAGAACCATCAAAAAAGGCCGGAGTAAAGGTTCGCGCAGTGGATTCGCTGTCTGAAAACGGTCGACAGCCAGTTGCTACAAGCCTTTACTCCGGCCCTTTTGACATGAAATTCATGTAGTAGGAACGGTAGGGAAAGATAACAGACCAGGGCTCATGCAGCAATTGGCGTACGCCGGCATTTACCGTAATCAAGACGCGGGTTGCCACTCCACAGACAACCCCACAAAGCGAGGCAAAACGGTCTCCCCAACCGCCGCAATCTCGTCGTCTATCCAAAGTAGCGGCATGCGCTGGCGCTCCCACGGCGGCACGTCATGCGTCTGAAACCAGCGCGCCAATGGCATGCCAGGACGATTGGCGTGAAGACGCACGCGTTCGCCGCCGTGCCGTGTGCCGATCCGCCATCGCTTCGCTTGAGTCAATTCCGCCACGACGCGATAACGCCCGAGATCGCCAGGCAATTGGACCCATTCCTGAACATTGATATCACGAACAAACGCAGCGGGCGGCGCTGGCCGCGCACGCAGCAGGTACAAACCGTCGCGATAGCGGCGCACGCGCACCTCTTGCCACGCGACTTCACCACGCCCCGCGGACTGTTCGATAAGCCCGAGCACGGATTCGAGACGACTCGCCGGTGCTGGTGACAATGCCCGGCTGCGCAAGGCAAAGCGTAGGACATTGCGTTGCCTCACGATCGGCAACTGGCGCAGTTGCGCCACCGAGCAGCGACCGCCGGTCAGCGAGACATGCCGCACATCTCTCGCGGCCGTTTGATCCAGCACTTGCTGGCTGTGTTGCTGCCATTCCGCGGCGCGAGATACGGTTCGCGCCATGCCTGGCCAGCGCGCCTCGAGCGCAGGCACGATGGTGTGACGGAGGTAGTTGCGATCGATGCTCTGGTCCGCGTTGCTCGGGTCTTCGAAATGGGCGACGCCAAAGGTCGTGGCATAAGTCTCGACCCACGCTCGATTCTGTCGCAGCAACGGACGCAGTGCACGATGCGGGCCCAGCGAAAATGCATGCGGCATTCCCGACAAACCGGCCGGGCCGCTGCCGCGAAGCAACTGTAGCAGGACAGTTTCCGCCTGATCGTCCTGGTGCTGAGCCAGCAGTAACAGTCGGCGCCCGGGCAATGCGCTCAACAAATCGTAACGCACATCGCGGGCGCGTGCCTCAATGTTGCCGCCAGACGCTAGCGATTCGGCCGATCGTTCCTCCAGCGGAACGCAGAGCGCCGCACAAAATTGCCGCACGTGCCGCAGCCATGCGGAGGCCGTTGCCGAATCCTGCAAACCATGCGCAACGAAACAGGCGTCGACCGGCAAGTCCGTCTGATCGGCCAAGAGATGCAACAAGACGGACGAATCGCGCCCGCCACTGAATGCGACGGTGATGCGCTCGCTGCGATGCTGTTTGAACTCGCTTCGGATAGCCCGAACGATCTCAGCGACATCGTTGTTCACGCCGGCCCCTGCGGCCGACTTAGTCGGTTCGGAAATCGCCGAATGCTGCGATTTTATCTCGACGAGCAGCAATCAGTTCTTCCGGCGACAAGGCCTTCAATTCGCCAATGTGTGCGACCAGCGCATTCTGCAGCGCCTCCGACATCGCGTCCGCGTCACGATGAGCGCCGCCAAGCGGTTCGCTGACGACTTCGTCTACCAGACCGAAGCCCTTCAGCGCATCAGCCGTGATGCGCATCGCGGCGGCAGCATCCGCCGCTTTCTCGGCGCTCTTCCAAAGAATCGACGCACAGCCTTCCGGGGAAATCACTGAGTAAACGGCGTATCGCAGCATCAACAGACGATCCGCAACACCGATGGCGAGCGCGCCGCCGGAGCCACCTTCGCCAATCACGACGCTGATGATCGGCACTTCCAGCCGAGACATAATCAACAGACTACGAGCGATCGCTTCCGATTGCCCGCGTTCTTCCGCGCCTATACCCGGGTACGCACCCGGTGTATCGATCAAGGTCACAATCGGCATCCCGAATTTCTCTGCCATCCGCATCAGACGCTGCGCCTTGCGATAGCCCTCAGGCCGCGGCATGCCGTAATTGCGACGTACCCGCTCCTTGGTGTCTCGACCTTTCTGATGACCAATGACCATGACTGGCATACCTTGCAGACGACACGTGCCGCCGATAATCGCGTGATCGTCGGCGTACATGCGATCACCATGCAACTCCTGAAAGTCTTCGAAAATGGCGTTGATGTAATCCAACGTGTAAGGCCGCATCGGATGACGCGCGACCTGAGCGACTTGCCAGGCATCCAGATTTGAAAAAATAGACCGCGTCAGGGTTTCGCTCTTCTTCGTAAGTCGTTCAATCTCTTCAGCGATGTTGACGGCGGAATCGTCACCGACGTAGCGCAAGCCATCGATCTTGGCTTCAAGCTCTGCAATCGGTTGTTCAAATTCGAGGAATTTCAAATCCATACTATCGTTCCACTGCGCCAATGCGGCAAATCTAACATAGGCAATCTGGTCGGCATAGACCGGGCTGGCGACAATTAGCGCTCCACCGCGAAACCGAGATGAATGTTGCGTCGGCCAACCAGCCGCGCCAAATCGTCCATCAACGATCGCGTCACCCGGATTCGCCACAGCTCGCCCAAAGCGACGCGAGCGATCTGATCATCGATGCGATAACGAATCTCGATGTCACAGCCGCCGCCGCGATAGGGACGCAGCAGGTCCTGTAACTGGCGGACCAACAAGGTTGCACTGGCGTCATCCTCCGGCTTGGTCACCTCAACCGCCATCGATGTCGCGCGCTCCTCGACCACATGATCAATATCGCGCAGCGTCTTCGCGGTGACCGACCAGCCGTTCATGAAACTGTCCCAGCGCAGCGCACCTGCTGCTACGACAATCGCATCTTTCACCAGCAAATGACGCACGCTATCCGCCACTTCCGCATACAGCTGTACTTCGACTCGACCGGTGTCATCGTCCAGTGTCAAAGTCGTGCGGTTGCCGCGTTTTCGAATATCGAATAGCAGGCCAGCTACCGTCGCCTGTCGACGCGGCTGGGCGAAGCCATGTCCTGTCTCCGCTTGCGGCGGTGGCTTGATCGAATTGATATCTGCCAACGAGCCATTGGTCAGCTTGCGGGCAATCTTGCGATAGCTGGCGAACGGATGACCGGACAAATACAAGCCCAGTGCCTCCTTCTCGGCTCGCAATCGGTCTTGTTCATTCCACTCTCGAACACTAACAGGCTCAGCCGCAATCACCGGCTCGGCACTATCGCCGGGCATACCGAACAAGTCATTCTGCCCAGCGGCGGCCGCGCGCGCTGACTGCTCAGCGCCTTTGAGCGCATCACCCAACTGCTCCGACAGGCTGCGACGGTTGACGCCGATGCCGTCCATCGCGCCGCTTTTGATCAGCGATTCGAGCATCCGGCGGTTCAGCTTAGTGAGATCCGCGCGACGACAAAACTCGGCCAGATCGACATAGTCACCATCCTGCTGACGGCATTCGATAATGCTGTCGATCGCAGCGCGTCCAACACCCTTGATCGCGCCGAGACCGTAGCGGATTTCGCGCTCCGACTCGGCCGAGAAAAAACAGCCGGACCGATTGACGTTCGGTGGTAGCAATTTAAGACCCAGCTCACGACAGTCGTCTTTCAGGCCGACCAGCTTATCGGTGTTGTCCATATCCGAGGACATCACTGCGGCCATGAACTGTGCCGGATAGTGTGCCTTCAGCCAAGCTGTCTGGTAGGACAACACCGCGTACGCGGCAGAGTGCGACTTGTTAAAACCGTAGCCGGCAAACTTCTCCATCAAATCAAAAATGTGCTCAGCTTGCGCCCGATCGACATCGCGCTGCACACAACCCTCGACGAAAATCGTTCGCTGCTTGGCCATCTCCTCGGGTTTTTTCTTACCCATAGCACGCCGCAACAGATCCGCACCACCGAGCGTATAGCCGGCTAGCACCTGAGCGATCTGCATCACCTGCTCCTGATACAGGATCACACCGTAGGTCGACTCCAGTACGGGCTTGAGGTCGGGATGCAGGTAATCGATTTCGCCGCCAGTTTGCCCGTGCTTGCGCATGATGAAGTCGTCGACCATGCCGGATTGCAATGGGCCGGGACGAAACAGCGCCACCAGCGCCACCATGTCGCCGAAGCTATCGGGTTTGAGTCGCTTGATGAGATCCTTCATGCCGTGCGATTCGAGTTGGAACACCGCCGTCGTCTGGCAGCGCTGCAGCAACGCGAAGGTCGCGGCATCATCCATTGGCAAGGCATTCAGGTCGAGTGGCGGGTCGCCAGCCGCTTCGCGTAAGCGATTTACATCTTTCAACGCACGATCGATGATGGTCAGCGTGCGCAGACCAAGAAAATCGAACTTGACCAGACCCGCCGCCTCGACGTCGTCTTTGTCGAACTGGGTAACCAGGTTGCCGCCGCCCTCCTCACAATAAAGCGGCGTAAAGTCGGTGAGCTCAGTCGGTGCGATCACGACGCCACCGGCATGCTTTCCCGCGTTTCGCACACAGCCCTCCAGCGAAAGCGCAAGATCGAGCAAGCTACGAACATCGCTGTCTTCCTCGTACAGGGACTGCAGCTCCGGCTCGTCTTTCATCGCCTTGTCGAGGGTCATTCCGACCTCGAACGGGATGAGCTTCGCGATTCGATCGACAAACCCATACGGAAACTCGAGTACGCGACCCGCGTCGCGGACGACCGCCTTGGCAGCCATCGTGCCGTAGGTGATGATCTGCGAAACGCGATGCCGCCCGTAGTGCTCGGCAACATACGCGATCACCCGGTCTCGGCCATCCATGCAGAAATCCACATCGAAATCGGGCATCGACACGCGCTCCGGATTAAGGAAGCGCTCGAACAGCAGATCGTGCTCCATCGGATCGATGTCGGTGATTCCAAGGGTGTAAGCCACCAGCGATCCGGCGCCGGAGCCGCGGCCGGGCCCGACTGGCACGTCGTTCTCACGCGCCCAGCGAATAAAGTCAGCGACGATCAGGAAGTAACCGGCGAAACCCATTTCGCAGATAGTGTTGAGTTCCCGCTCAAGCCGGACCTCATAGGTTTCCTGTTCGCTGTCGCCGTCGGCACCCTCTGCTTTTTTCTGCAGCAAGCCGGCGGCCGCCTGTTGTCTCAGAAAATCTTCAGCACTGAGGTTGTCTGGCGTCGGAAATTCCGGCAAATAGCTTTTGCCCAGTTCGAGATCGAGGCTGCATCGCTCAGCGATATGTACGCTGTTCTCGATGGCGGCGGGCAGATCTTCGAACAGCGCCACCATTTCGTCGATGGAACGCATGTACTGCTCCGGGCTGTAGTGTTTCGGGCGCCCGCTGTCTGCCAGCGTACGGCCCTGATGGATGCAAACCCGGGCCTCGTGTGCATCATAGTCAGACCGCGCAAGAAACCTCACATCGTTGGTTGCCACCAGTGGGATCTGCAGGCGATTGCCCAACGTCACTGCGCTCGCCAGCCACTCTTGTTCCCCATCACGCCCCGTGCGGCTGATTTGGAAATAGTAGCGATCAGCAAAAATCGACTGCCAGTGTTGCGCTCTCTCCGCCGCTGCCAGATCGCCTTTACGTTGCGCGAGTCGAGCCACGTCACCATGAAAGCCGCCAGACAGCGCGATCAAGCCGCCGCAGGAGTCTGTCGACATCCACTCGCGCTCAACCATCGGCCGTCCATGCTGTTGACCTTCGAGAAACGCCCGCGTGATCAACCGTGTCAGATTGCGATAGCCTGCGACGTCCTGACATAGCAGCACCATGCGATCACCGCCATCGGTTTCATTGTTGGCGAGCGTGACCTCAACCCCGATGATCGGTTTGATCCCTTTCGCCAACGCGCTCTTGTAGAATTTGACCATGGCAAAAAGATTGCCGGCATCGCTGAGCGCGACCGCTGGCATGTTGTCCTTGCGCGCCGCCTTCATCAGATCCGGAACGCGAATCAGACCATCAACAATCGAATACTGAGTATGCAGATGCAGATGAACAAAGGTTGGCGGCGTGTCGGCCGGCTTTGTCGCCACGATCGGTGCTGCGCTAACCACCGGCGCCACCCGCGGCGATCGCGCGCCGTACAGGCGCGAAACTGCGTCGATGAATCTCGCAGGGACCATGCAACTGCAAGGCATCCAGATGCTGTGGTGTCGGATAGCCTTTGTGTGCCGCGAATCCGTACGCGGGCCATCGTGTGGCGTATTCGGCCATCAAAGCATCCCGATGGGTCTTGGCAAGAATAGACGCAGCCGCGATGGCGACGTGTCGCGCGTCTCCCTTGACCACCGTTTGCACCGCGAAGTCGTGAGTGCGTGCGCCGAATTCCGGCGCGCGGTTGCCATCGACGAGAATCTCGTTGAAATGCTGCTGGATGCCGGCCACCGCTTGCTGCATTGCCTGCAGGGTGGCCTGCAGAATATTGACAGCGTCGATCTGCAACGCATCCACGACGGCGATCTGCCAGGCCAGTGCGTGCTGCTTGATCAACGGCGCCAGCCGCTCACGTTGTGACGCCGACAATTGCTTGGAATCCGTTATGCCATCCGGTTGCTGCATCGGATCGAGCATGACCGCGGCTGCGACCACAGGACCCGCCAATGGCCCGCGACCGGCCTCATCGACACCGAGCTGTCCCGCCGCAATCGGCAGTATCGCGTAAGCGCTCATGTGACGTGCCCAGCCGTAGCCAATACGGCATCCGCCGCCAACGCGTCGCTATCGCAAGCCAGAGTCTCGTGCACCGAGCGGAACGCCTGCTGCATCCGTGTCACTCGTTCCGGATCATCGAGCAACGCATTCACCGACTGGCACAAAGCGTCGCCAGACAGATCGTCTTGAATCAACTCATCCACGAGCCGCTCGCCCGTCAACAGGTTGGGTAAGGAGTAGACGTCGACCTTCATCAATTTGAGCGCTCGAACCAAACGATACGTTGACGGCGCAACACGGTACGCGACGACCATCGGACGCCCATGCAACAGGCCCTCGAGCGTCGCCGTACCGGACGCCATCATCAACACATCGGCGGCAGCCATACAGGCGCGAGCATTGCCCACGCTAACGGTCACCCGATGTTCCAGCCCGGACTCGCGTAGCAATGCCTCGAACCGATCGCGCCCTGCATCCGTGGCCAATGGTGCAATCACCTGTAAGTCTGCGCGCTCTGCCAACAAACGTCCTATCGCATCCACAAAGTCCGGGCCCAGACGTCCGATCTCGCCGAGCCGGCTTCCGGGCAACACCGCGAGAACCGGTTTATCCGTCGCTAAACCGAGCTGCTGTTTCCCCCCGGAAAGGTCGGTCTGGTGGACGATTCTCGCAGCGAGCGGATGACCGACAAAGTCGGCGGCGACGGCGTGCCTGGCGTAAAAGTCTGGCTCAAACGGCAACAAACACAACACTCGATCGCAGGCGCGTGCAATCGTTTTGACCCGACCTTCACGCCATGCCCAAACGGATGGACTGACGTAGTGCACGGTCGGGACACCTTGCGCCTTGAGTCGACGTTCCAGGCCAAGATTGAAGTCGGGAGCATCGATACCGATAAATACATCAGGCGGCTGGGCTTCCCAGCGGCGCCGCAAGTCTCGTCGTAAACGCAGCAAACGCGGTAGATGTCGGACGACTTCCGTCAAGCCCATCACGGACAACGCGTCCGCCGGATACCAGCACTCCATGCCTGCGGCGGCCATCGCCTCACCGCCAACCCCCTCGAAATGAATGTCCGGTACACGCGCCCGGAGTGCCGCCATCAAACCTGCGCCGAGATTGTCGCCGGACACCTCGCCAGCCACCAATGCCACTCTCAGCATCGGCGTTACCGAATGATACTGCGTTCGGTGTTGGTGATTGAGTCGATCAGTACGCCAAGCTCCGGCTGGTCTGCGACGCGACTCTTGAGTTCTTCAATCGCATCTGCCAACAACAGGTTACTGCGATAAACGACTTTGAAAGCATCACGGATGTGCCGAATCTGATCGCGCGAAAAACCCCGGCGCTTGAGACCTTCCGAGTTGATCCCACGCGGTGCTGCCGGCTGGCCCATGGCCATAATGTATGCAGGCACGTCTTTACCTATAGCGCTGTACATGCCCATGAAACTGTGTGCCCCGATATTGCAGAATTGATGTGCACCAGAGAACCCACCAAAAATGGCGTAGTCGCCAACCGTCACATGCCCGGCGAGCGTCGCATTATTCGCGAGGATGATGTGATCGCCCAGCACACAATCGTGGGCGATGTGCACATACGCCATGATCCAGTTGTCATTGCCGATGTGTGTATCGCCGCGATCCTGCGTCGTACCCCGATTGATCGTGCAGCTCTCGCGAATCGTGTTGCGATCCCCGATCGTCAGAGTCGTCGGTTCACCCGCGTATTTTTTGTCCTGCGGATCGTCACCAATGCAGGCGAACGAATAGATACGGTTCTCGCTTCCAAGCGTCGTTGGGCCCTTGATCACAACGTGTGAACCAATGTCACAGCCATCGCCGACTGTGACATCGTGGCCAATCACCGAGAAAGCCCCGACCTTGACGTCACTGCCGAGCGTCGCACCATCCTCGATGATTGCCGTAGGGTGGATGTTAGCCATCGCGGAGATCTACGCTTCGCCTGGCGCGCACATCAGTTCGGCGCTAGCAACTAACGTATCATCGACATAGGCCTTGGCATCGAAACGCCAAACCGTCCGAATGCGCCGGAGGAGTGATACTTCCAGACGGAGCTGGTCACCTGGTTCAACCGGCTTGCGAAACCGCGCTTTGTCGATGCCGACAAAGTAGTACAACTTGCCTTCCCCGGGACCATCTCCGGCCGTGGCAAAGGCGAGAATTCCGGTCGCTTGTGCCAAGGCCTCAATGATCAATACGCCCGGCATCACAGGGCGCCCTGGAAAATGCCCCTGAAAAAACGGTTCGTTGAAAGTAACGTTCTTGATGGCAGTCACCCGCTCCGCAGGCACGCAATCGATCACCTTGTCGATCAACAGAAAAGGGTAGCGGTGCGGGATCAACGCCATGATCTGGCGAATGTCCAGCTGTTTGGCAATCGTCTGTTCGGTCATTGATACTCCGGCCGTCAGCGGATCTTTTTCTCGAGCGCCGCAAGGCGGCGAGCAAGCTTGTCCAATTGCCGATATCTTGCCAGATTTCGCTGGTACTGGCGAAACTCCTCATGTGGAAACACTCCGCCATAGGTGCCCGCCTGCTCGATATCGCTGGTAACCGTACAACGGGCCGTGATGACAACGTTATCGGCAATGCTGAGATGCCCTGACGTGCCACTGTTGCCGCCGAATACACAGTTCTTGCCGATCGTCGTTGACCCGGCGATACCGACCATGCCCGCCATCACCGTATGATCCCCGATGACCGTGTTGTGACCAATCTGGATCTGATTATCGAGCTTGACACCATCACCGATGCGCGTGTGTTCGATTGCGCCGCGGTCGATACTCGTGCACGCACCAATCTCGACGTCGTCTCCGATCCGTACACCGCCCACTTGCGGCACCTTGATCCAGGCTTCTGGCGTACGTGCAATGCCGAAGCCATCCGTGCCGATGACCGCACCGGCGTGCACGAGACCGCGGGCGCCGATATGGACATCAGCCATGATGGTGACGTTGGGCTCCAGGATGCAATCCGCACCAATACGTGACCCAGCGCCGATGAATGTGCCGGCTCCACACACTACGCCCGCATCGACGTAGACGCCGTCATCGATCACCACATTGGCGCCAATCGATGCCGTTGGATCTACAACGGCATCCTCAGCGACCGACGCAGATGGGTGCACCCCGCCCTGCATTCGCGGTGCGGGATAGAGTGCAGCCGCCATACGCGCATACGTGACATACGGGTCCTTGGCGATGATGGCACAGCCAGGCACATCGTTCGCGAACTCCTCAGCCACAACGACCGCGGCAGCACCTGTCGTAGACAGGTACTGCCGGTAGTGCGGATTTGACAAGAATGACAGGGCGCCCTCGCCTGCATTCTGGAGTGTCGCGACGTGCGTTACTTCCGTGTCGGGATCGCCAATGACATCACAACCGAACGTAACGGCGAGTTCCGATACGCGCACGAAATACTCGCTCTAGTCGTCGCCAGCGTTGGCCTGGATTTGCTCAAGAATTTGACTGGTCACAACGACACGGCCGCTTGCGAACACAACCCCATCGCTCAGAATCAGATCGTAGCCATTCGCTTTCGCAAACGCATCCACTTCGGTCAACAACAAGCGCTGCAGCTTGCCGAGTTCCTCGTTTTGACGCAGGTTTCTATCTTCGACAAATTCCTGCTGCAAACGCTGTAGTTCACGTTGGCCTTCGCGCAGATCACGCTCCATGTTGCGTCGCTCGGCATCGCCCATGACCGCCAGATCACGCTGCGCTTTTTCAGACAGCTCTTCGAGCTCTTTTTGCTTAGCGAGCACAGTGCGCTCGCGTGGCGCAAACTCTTCCTGCAACGCTTCCATCGACGTCTTGGTCTGAGGCGCTGCCTGCAGCAAGGCCTGAATATTGACCACGCCAATCTTCAGCTCCTGCGCATTCGCATTGGCGCCGAGCAGCAGCATCGCTGACATCATCAGCACAGCCTTGCGAGTAAAAGAGAACGTAGAATCAAACATAAGTGTAACCCTTAGAATGCATTACCAATTGTAAACTGAAAACGCTCCACGACGTCGCCAAACAGACGATCATTGCCATCAAACGCATTGAGCGGTGTCGCGTAGCTAAATCTGAATAACCCCAGCGGGGCTAGCCATTCTACAGCGAGACCCACCGATTGCTTCAAGTTATCGGCATCAAAACTGTAATCGACCGGATCGCCACCCAGACGATCGGTAAAGCGAATCTCGCCATTGCTGAACACGTTACCGATATCATAGAACAGGCTGGCACGCCCACGACCCCTGAAGCGTTGCGGGATCGGCAGAATCAACTCGATCTGCGTATTGGCCAGGATATTACCCCCATACGGCCGGCCGAAACTATCGCGCGGGCCCAGATCAAACTCGCTGTAGCCGCGGACAGATCCGGGCCCACCGGTTCTGAACAACTTGTACGGCGGAAGTGCTGTCGTGTCGCCAAGGCCCTCGCCAAATGCAAGCTCGGTGGCGATTTGAATGGTCCATGGGCCCCATATCGGGATTAGCTTCAAGCCATCGTAGCGAACAGTCCAATACTCCACCTCAGAGCCCGGTACTGCGTAGCCGAAGGATACGCGATGACGAGACCCGCGGTCTGCAAACAAGGCTCTGTTTCGACTATCGAATGCCCAGCCGCCGATGAGTTCATAGGTGTTGAATTCGCTAGTGAATACCGTCAGGTCGTTACCGAAGAAGCCACCATCAACGTTTTCGTTGGTGCGCGCGTTCCCGTTCTGCACGATCCAGTCGATGGCCTGCTGCGTACTCTGCCCTTCTGTTGCTACCAGGCGTGCGCGTTGCAAGGCAGCACCAAGACTGATGCTCTGGAACTCCGAGATCGGATAACTGTATTCCAGCGATGCCGTCAGCGTTTCGGTCGACAAATCAGACGACGACTCGTTGAACTGATCAAAGTTGCGATAAGACAACGCCATCGTACGCCGGACACCGTCCATGGTGATGTAGGGATTGGTATGCGAGAAACTATAGTTCGTCTGGAACCGACTGGAGTTGATCTCAGCACTGATACGGTTGCCGGTACCCATGAAATTGGTGTGCGTAAAGTTACCATTCAACAGCAACTTTTGCGTTTCTGAATAGCCGAGACCACCACCAAATTGTCCTGGCAAGCCGTACTCCAGATCGAAGTTGACATCGACCTGATCGTTACTGCCTGCGACCGGTACAACGTCGAAATCGACCGTTTCCAGATACGGCAAGCGCTGTTGCAGACGTATCTTTGAGCGGTCGAGTAACTGGTTCGACAAATAGGCACCTTCCATTTGCCGTACTTCGCGTCGCAAGACTTCATCGGACACCTGATCGACGCCGTCGAAATTGATGTTACGCACATACATGCGGTTATTGGGCTCGATGAAGATCGTCACATCGACGGTCTTCTCATCGCGATTCAACTCTGGCGCAAACTCAATCTCGGCTTCCGCGTAGCCATCCGCACCCAGTCGCAGACCCATCAGCTCGGTCGACTGGGTCAGCATACGCTGATTGAAAATATCGCCTGGCTTGGCGAGCACCAGCGGCAACAAGAATTTCTCCGGCACAACCATCTTGCCTGCGATCTTCACATCGGAGAGCGTGTAGACATCGCCTTCGGACAGATTGATCGTGATGAAAACATCTTCTCGATCAGGCGAAATAGCCACTTGAGTGGACGTGACACGGAAATCCGCGTAACCGCGGTCGAGATAGTAGGAACTGAGTGTTTCGAGATCGCCTGTCAGCGCTTCTTTCGAATAACGGTCATCCTGACGAATCCATGACAACCAGTTACCGGTACGCAACTCGAACTGACCGATTAGTGTTTCGTCATTAAACACATTGTTGCCGACGACATTGATCTGGCGAATTCGCGCACGATCGCCCTCTTTCACGTCAATAAACACAGCAACAGCGTTATTCGGTCGATCCTCGACCCGCGTCTCGACGCTGACCCCGTATTTGCCGCGACTGTAGTACTGCTCGACCAGGAACTGTTGCACCTCGTCAAGCACCGATCGATCAAACGTCTTGCCACGCGCCAGTCCGACAGAGCGCAGCGAGTCCATGAGGTCTTCCGTTTTAATGTCCTTGTTACCGTCGATGGTAAACTGCTCGATCGATGGTCGTTCCTTGACGACCACCACGAGCGTATCGCCATCACGACGCAACGCGACATCATCGAACAAACCTTGCGCGTACAAGGCGCGCAGCGCCTCTCGCAGGCGAATCTCGTCGACGTCATCACCGATGTTGATCGGCAGGTAGTTAAACACCGTACCTTCGGCAATGCGTTGCAGACCGTCAACCCGCATATTGCGCACTTCAAATGCAGCGGCTTGCAGCGAGCAGAGTATCGCCGTTGTAAAGATCGCCAAGCGCTGTCGTTTTAGTCGATGCATCATAGTTGATTGTTGTGTCATGTCAGCAAGTCCCCTACCAGCCGAGCGATATCGTTATAAAAGGCGAGACTCATAACACCCAACAACACGACAATCCCGATCTGCTGTCCGATGATTTGCCAACGCTCGGCCATTGGCCGACCAGTGGTTCCCTCGATCAGCTGGTAGACCACCTGACCACCGTCGAGCATTGGAATAGGCAACAGATTGAGCGCACCAAGACTGATGCTGACCATCGCCAGAAAATCCAGAAACCAGTCAAAGCCGCGCTCGAGCGACTGACCAGCGAATTGACCAATACTGATCGGACCCGAAATGTTCTTGGTCGACACGGAACCGGTAGCCATACGACCGAACATCTCAAACGTAAAGCCGATTTGCTCCACAGTACGGGTGAAGGCTTCGGGCAGCGCGACACCTAAACCGAGCTGTTTGCGCGCGTACAAGTTCGCAGGGCGTTCATCGGCCGGATAGACACCGATCAAACCGATCGGCGTGCCGTTGTTGTCAGCTGAAGCAACGTCAACGGCGATCGTCAGTGGCTGTGTACCGCGCAGAATGTCGAACGCCAGACGTTCGCCAGGCCGCTCGACAACAATCTCGCGCATGTCATTGAACGTCGAGACCGGTGTCCCGTCGACCGCGACAACACGATCACTGATTTCGAGTCCAGCCATACGACCGACGGATCCCTCCTGAAAACGGCCGACAATCGCCCGCGCACTCCAGGGTTTGAAACCCAGACCCTCGAAAATTCTTCCTGGCTCCGACAGCCTCGCGGTGTCCGCATCGACCACCAGCTCCACATTGACACGTTCCCCGCTTGCGCGTTCCAGAGTCAACGGTATGCGGGCATCGTCAACCATCTCGTCGACGATCGCTTGCAGCCCACGACCATTCCAGCTCTCTACCTCGCGCTCGCCAACAGCGGCGATCACGTCGCCGTAACGTAAACCTGCCATAGCCGCAGGGGACTCCGGTGTCACGATGCCGACCACCGGTCGAACCGTCGTCGTGCCATAGACAAACAACAGCCAATAGGCCGCGATGGCGAGGAGAAAATTCGCTGCCGGCCCTGCTAACAGCACCGCGATACGCTGCCAGACTGGCTGCGCGTTGAAAGTACGGCCCTTGTCTTCCGGGGCAACGTCGCCTTCGCGATCATCGAGCATTTTCACGTAGCCGCCAAGCGGTAGTGCGCTGATGCAATATTCGGTTTGGTCAGGGCCGGCGCGTTTGGTCCAGATGGGCTTACCGAAGCCGATCGAGAAACGCAATACTTTGATGCCGCATAGCCGAGCGACGGCGTAATGCCCGTACTCGTGAATAGCAACCAAAATGCTGATCGTGACGATCAGGCCAAAGATGCCCCAGATCGTATTCGTCAAAAATGTCATGCGTGCTCAGTCCCTGCTGTTTCCGCTGTGCTCAGCAGTACAGACCACACCGCCGACACATCGTTCCCACCGTTGCTTCGGCACCACATCATAACGGCTCGCCGAGCGTAACAAGGCACCGCTGAACCGCCGCTGTAAATGTTGGTTACCATGCGCCATGCCCTATGACGATACCGGCGACGAATAGCGGAGTCGCTGCGGCAATACTGTCGATCCGATCGAGAATACCGCCGTGGCCTGGAAACAACGAACCGCTGTCCTTGACCCCGGCCTCACGCTTGAACAAGCTCACCGTCAGGTCGCCCAACACCGCAATGGCGCCGGTGACAAAACACAGCGGAACCAATCGATACCAGGCGAGCCCAAAATAGGCGCTGCCGGCGAACCCAATCGCGGCCGACAAGACCAGACCACCGACCACCCCCGCCCATGTCTTTTTGGGGCTCACAGCCGGCGCGAGCTTGCGTTTTCCGAGAAAACGACCGGCAAAATAGCCGCCGACGTCCGACGCCCAGATGGTGATTAACACAAACAGCAGCAATGCCGGGCCAGTAATTTTACCCGTCTCCGGGTAACGCGCCAGTGCAACCATCGCGAAGAATGCCGGCAGAAGCACTAACAGACCAGCGACCATCGTCGTCAACTGCGAAACGGGGCGCGGGTAGCGCAATACGAACAGAAGCGCGATGCACCACCACGCACCAGCGACGCTCAGCAAGACGGTCGCCGGAATCCAATCGACCCCTGGCCACAGCGCCGCACAGCCCGCTGCAACCGCAGCGACATAAGCGAGACGCGACGAATTTGTTTGCAGACGGCATAGCGTGGACCACTCCCAGGCCGCCCCGGCGATCACAAGCAGAATGACGGGCGCAATCACCCATGGTGGCAGAATAAACAGAATGAGCAGAATCGCCACAATAGCGACTACCGCGGTTTGTAAGCGCGCGAGTAGCAACTAGCCGACCTCTTCGTGCGCTACCGGCTCAACGCGTCCGAAACGACGATCACAGCGCGAAAATGCGATGACTGCCTCGTCAAGTTCTGTCGCATCGTAGTCTGGCCAAAGTGTCTCGCTGAAGTGCAGTTCCGCATAAGCCATGTGCCACAACAGAAAGTTACTCACTCGGCGTTCGCCACCGGTGCGAATCATTAAGTCAACATCCGGTGCACCCCGTAACGACATCGCCTCCGCAAACTGCGTCTCTGTAATGTCATCGGCATTAAGATCACCCTGCGCCGCGGCGCGTGCGAGTTCCCGGCAACCGTTGAGGATATCCCAGCGCCCGCCGTAACCCACCGCGACTTGGAGCTGCAACCCGGTATTGCCGACTGTCAGGGACTCCGCTTCGTGCATCGCGGTCTGCAAGCGCGTCGATAAACGCGACAAATCACCGACAAAACGTAAGCGTACGTTGTTCTCGTGTAGCTCCGCGACTTCACGTTGCAAGGCATCGAGGAACAGTTTCATCAGGCCAACGACTTCTTCGCGTGGGCGGGACCAGTTCTCGGATGAAAATGCAAAGACAGTGAGATAATCGATTTCGAGTTCGCCACAGCGGCGCACAACGGCGCGAACAGATTTAACGCCAGCGCGATGTCCGAAGTGGCGCGGCAATGCACGCTGGCGTGCCCAGCGTCCGTTGCCGTCCATGATGACGGCAATATGACGAGGTCGCTGCTCTGGCGCTACGCTGTCTGCACTATCCGTCATGACGACGCCATCAAAACTCCATGAGTTCTGCTTCTTTCTCCGCCAGAACGGCGTCGACGGCAGCAACGTGTTTGTTCGTCAGCTCCTGGATGGCGTCCGCAGCACGTCGCTCATCATCCTCGCCGATTTCCTTTTCCTTTAGCAGGTCCTTGAAGTCGGATAATGCGTCACGACGAATGTTGCGGATGGCGATACGGCCATTCTCGGCTTCGCCGCGCACGATACGAATCATGTCTTTGCGACGCTCTTCCGTCAGCGGTGGCAACGGTACCCGAATCACCGTACCGGCACTGGCTGGATTCAGTCCGAGATCAGAATTCATGATGGCCTTCTCAACCTTGACGACCATGTCTTTTTCCCACGGCGTCACAAGTAATGTGCGCGCATCCTCAACGCCGAGGTTAGCCACCTGGTTCAGCGGCACGTCGGAACCATAGTATTCGACCATGATGTGATCGAGCAGGCTCGTATGTGCACGACCGGTACGAATCTTGGTGAGCTCGGTGCGCAAAGCATCCACGCTCTTGCCCATGCGCGAATCCGCGTCTTTCTTGATCTCTTCGATCATGTCAGTCTCCGTCGAACCCTCACGCCTTCACCAGCGTGCCGAGCGGCTCGCCGTCGATAACCCGGGTCAAGGCATCCGCTTCGGTCATATCAAACACGCGCAGTGGTACTTCGTTATCACGACACATCACGATTGCGGTGGCGTCCATCACGTTCAGGCGATCTGCCAGTACGCGGTCAAAAGTGACTTCCGGCAGCTGCTCGGCATCAGCGTGCAATTTCGGGTCTTTTGTGAACACGCCGTTGACCTTGGTCGCCTTTAGCATTAAGTCCGCACCGATCTCAATCGCCCGCAAGCTCGCTGCAGTGTCGGTCGTAAAAAACGGATTGCCGGTACCGGCCGCCAGAACCACGACCCGGCCTTTTTCAAGGTGCCGAACCGCACGCCGCCGGATGTAGTCTTCACAGACATCGTTGATCGCCAGCGCGGACATGACCCGCGCGAATACCTCGTGACGCTCCAGCGCGTCCTGCAAGGCCAGCGAATTGATCACGGTCGCCAACATACCCATATGGTCGCCGGTGACCCGATCCATACCCGCGCGCGCGAGGCCTGCGCCGCGAAATATATTGCCACCACCGATGACGATAGCGACTTCCACGCCACGACTGGCGACCTGAGCCACTTCGCCGGCAATGCGTGAAATGACGTCAGGATCAATGCCGTATTTGAGGCCGCCCATGAGTGCTTCACCACTCAGCTTTAACAGTACCCGACGTGCGACGGGTTTTGTTGACGCACTCATCTCGTGAAATTCTCCCAAACCGCGGCCTAGCGGCCAGCGCCGCACAGTGTACCCCACTATGCGGCGAAAGCCTGCCTTAATGTCAGCCTCAGCTCTTGCTGCCAGCCTCGGCGATTTGCGCCATGACTTCTTCGGCGAAATTGTCTTCTTTCTTCTCGATGCCCTCGCCAACTTCGAAGCGCGTAAAGGCGCTGACCGACGCGTTGGCAGATTTCAATAGATTGCCGACCGTGACATCAGGGTCCTTGACGAATGGCTGACCCACCAGTGTGATTTCAGCGAGATACTTGCGCATGCGACCGTCGACCATTTTCTCGATGATCTCTGCGGGCTTACCGGAGCCTTTCGCCTGCTCTACGAGAATCGCGCGTTCGGCCTCCAGCGTTTCCTGTGGAACGCCGCCTTCGTCAACACACATCGGCGCTGATGCAGCGACATGCATCGCCAGATCCTTGCCGAGCGCTTCGTCACCGCCAGCGTACGCCACGACAGCGCCAATCCGCGCGCCATGCGTGTAGCTACCGATCGCACCATCCGCGTTATCGATGATCTCAAAGCGGCGAATGCCGATGTTCTCACCAATTTTGGCCACCAATGCGGTACGCACTGATTCAACCGTTTCGCCATTCAGTGTAGCGGCCATCAATGCCGCCACATCGGCCGGACGCTCAGCGGCGATCAACTTCGCCACATCGGTCGCAAAGCCCTGGAAGTTATCGTCGTTGGCGACAAAGTCGGTCTCGCAGTTGACCTCAACGATCACCGCAGTCGTGCCGACCTGCTCGATAACGATACGCCCTTCCGCAGCAACCCGACCGGCTTTTTTGTCCGCTTTTGCCTGACCCGATTCGCGCAACAATACCGCGGCGGCATCCATATCACCGTCCGCAGCGACCAATGCCTTCTTGCACTCCATCATGCCGACACCAGTGCGTTCACGCAGCTCTTTTACTTTCGCCGCTGTAATAGCCATTTCTAGCTCCTTAAATATCTAAGGTGGTGAGTAACGGTAGAACCGTCCCCCGATAAACTGTGAATCAACTGCGGGCGGCGGCGGCCGCCCGAGTCATCAGGCATCGCTAGCGCTCTCGTCCGCAGCTTCAGCAGCAGGCGCCTCTTCAGCAGGCGCTGCTTTCTCAGCAGGCTCAGCTTTTTCAGCGACTGGCTTTTTGGGCGCGGCCTTCTTACGCGCGGGCTTCTGGCCGGCCTTACGGACGTTGCCTTCTTCGTCCAGCTCGACGAAATCGTCATCGCCCAGCGCCGCTTCCGGCGCGCTCGCCTTACCTTCAAGCACAGCATCCGCCATCGCGGTCGCGTACAAAGCAATAGCGCGCATCGCGTCGTCGTTACCAGGAATCACGTAATCGACGCCATCCGGGGCACAGTTGGTATCGACAACAGCAATGACGGGGATACCCAGTTTACGCGCTTCATCAATCGCGATTTTCTCGTGACCGACGTCGATGATGAACATCGCATCCGGCAGGCCACCCATATCCTTAATACCGCCAAGGCTGCGCTCAAGCTTGTCTTTCTCGCGATCGAGGTTCAGCACCTCTTTCTTTGTCAGCGACTCAACAATGTTGCTTTCGTGCATGGTTTCAAGATCTTTCAGTCGCTTGATCGACTGCTTGATCGTCTTGAAATTGGTCATCATACCGCCGAGCCAGCGATAGTTGACGTAAGGCATACCACAGCGAGCAGCCTCTTTGCCGATGATGTCGCGCGCGGAACGCTTTGTACCGACAAACAGAATATTGCCGCCATCTGCTGCCAGCTTTTGGCGTAATCCAGCGCTTCCCGGAACAACGGCAATGACCGCTCCAGGTTTACGATGTGAATCTTATTGCGATCGCCGAAAATGAAGGGAGCCATTTTCGGGTTCCAGTAACGGGTTTGGTGTCCGAAATGAACGCCCGCCTCAAGCATCTGCCGCATGGTAACGTCAGCCATGATATCTCCTAGGGTTAAGCCTCCGCAGATCCCTCGAATGCAACCCCTTGTTTTGTGGGGCACCCAGCACCGAGTGTCGATATGCGTGTGGATTATTTAAATTAAGCCGAAATCGGCGAGCGGAGCCTACCATAGGCTTTGCGAAATCACTAGTGTTCGTGGAGATAGATACCCAGCAGCGCAGTCCACTGGTATCCTTTGCAATCGCAGCAGAGAACGCCGGCAGGCGTTGAGCACTCAGAGAAACTCAGCAGAATGAACGTCACGATAAAAACACCCGAACAGCAGGATCGGATGCGGGTTGCTGGCCGGCTAGCAGCCGACGTGCTCGACATGATCACAGATTATGTTAAACCTGGAATCACAACGGATGAACTGAATACTATTTGTCACCGCTATATCACCGAGGTTCAGAATGCGATCCCTGCCCCGTTGAATTACACAGGCGGCGGTCCGGTACCTTTTCCAAAGTCCATTTGTACGTCGCTGAATCATGTGATCTGCCACGGCATCCCATCAGATCGGAAACTCAAGCACGGTGATGCGCTAAACATCGATGTGACGGTCATCAAGGATGGATGGCACGGCGACACGAGTCGGATGTTTCTGGTGGGCAAGCCAACGGTGCAGGCACAGCGACTCACCGATATCTGTCATGAAGCGATGATGCTGGGCATCCGTCAGGTCGCCCCGGGCAGAACATTGGGCGATATCGGGTATGCGATCCAGTCGTTTGTTGAATCCAAGCGCTGTTCTGTTGTCCGCGAGTACTGCGGCCACGGCATCGGACAGATCTTCCATGAGGCGCCGCAAGTGGTTCACTACGGCAAGCCCGGGGAAGGCATGGCGCTCGAAACGGGTATGACCTTCACCATCGAACCGATGGTCAACGCCGGCAAACGGTTTACGAAACTGCTGCCGGATGGTTGGACGGTCGTCACGAAAGACCATTCCCTGTCTGTGCAATGGGAACATACGATCCTCGTCACCGACACCGGCTATGAGATTCTGACTCTGGGTGCGGCTGAACGAGAACAGTCCAACCACGCCGCCTGATCGGGCGACATCGATGCTTCCCAACATTAACGACCTGCGCGTTAGCGACCCAACCGTCGCGGCGTTTGCTGAATTGCTGGCAGCCGACCCCGAGCTGCCGGTGCACGCCTGTCGTGATCGATTGGCACAGGCCAAAGGGCAACTCGACAAACGTTTTCGACAGGGTGATCCTGTGGAATCATTGGTCGCCGCTCATGCGGGCCTGATCGACGTTGTGCTTGTGCACTTATGGCGGCAACTGGCGCTCACCGACATCGGGATCTCGCTCATTGCGGTCGGCGGATACGGACGCGGCGAACTACACCCAGGTTCGGATATCGACATTCTGTTACTGCTCGAAGACGACGCCGGCACGCCCGAAGAACCGATCGCGGCATTCGTGGCCGGCCTCTGGGACACCGGTCTCGAAATCGGCCACAGCGTCCGCACGGTCGCGGAATGCGAAGCGCAAGCACTGGCCGATGTCACCGTACTGACCACATTGATGGAGTCCCGACTACTCATCGGCGCGGCCGATCGATTTGACAAGCTAACGGTGGCGCTCGGCCCAGAGCGTCTCTGGCACTCGCGTGATTTTTTCGTCGCCAAACGCGATGAGCAAGAGCGTCGTCATGCGCGTTATGACGATACCGGATACAACTTGGAACCCAACCTGAAGGGTAGTCCGGGCGGATTGCGTGACATCCAGACAATTTCATGGGTCGCGACGCGGCACTTTGTCACCAATGATTTGCACTCACTCGTGGACGTTGGTTTCCTGACGCCCGTTCAATACCAGCGACTCATTGATGGCCGTCATTATTTGTGGACGCTGCGCTACGGTTTGCACCTGCTGACCGGGCGTCGAGAAGATCGCCTGCTGTTCGATCATCAAAAAGCGCTGGCCGAGTTGCTCGGCTACGAGGACGCACGTTACACACTTGGCGTTGAGCAGATGATGCAACGCTACTACCGCACCGTGATGCAGCTATCCCGCCTCAACGAAATGCTGCTACAGCTATTCGAGGAAGATATCCTGCTCGAAAAGGACAGCGAGCCGGAAGATCTTGGCGGCCCGTTTATGAGCCGCAACGGATACTTGCAGATCAAGTCCGATGATGCATTTGCACGCGACCCTTCTGCGTTGCTATCACTCTTTGTCTGCATGCAAGAAAACCCAAGCCTCAAAGGTGTCAGCGCGCATACGATTACGCTGATTCGACAGCACCTGCATCTGATCGATGAACAGTTCCGACAGCATCCACGCAACCACCGCTTGTTCCTGACAATTTTGCGGGCCGAATCGGGGGTGACACGAGAGCTGCGACGGATGAACCGCTACGGCATTCTCGGTCTGTACATCCCGGCCTTCGGACGGATCGTCGGGCGCATGCAGTACGACCTGTTCCATGCCTATACCGTGGACGAGCATACGTTGTTCGTCGTCGCTAACTTACGGCGCTTCGCCATCCGACTGCCGGACGATGAGTTTCTGCATTGCTCCCGCGTCATGCAGGCCTTGCCGGATGCGTCACTCGCGTATCTGGCCGGCTTGTTTCATGACATCGCAAAAGGTCGCGGCGGCGATCATTCGGAACTCGGCGCTATCGATGCGTTAGCGTTCTGTCGCGAACATGGTCTCGAGGAAGACGATGCCCAGCTGGTTTCATGGCTCGTAGAGAACCACCTAGTGTTGTCGATGACGGCACAAAAGAAAGACATCACCGATCCAGAGGTGATTGCCGCGTTTGCAAAACGCATTGGCAATCGGCAGCGTCTCGATTATCTCTATGTGCTGACCGCAGCCGATGTTCGCGGCACCAATCCGAAGCTCTGGAATTCATGGAAGTCGAAACTGTTTCGAGACCTGTACGAAGCCACCGAACAGGCGCTATCGCGCGGTTTGCAGAATCCGATGAAAAAAGGCTCGTTGGTCGAAGACACCCGGCAGCAAGCGCTGGATGCATTGCAAGCGCGATTCTCGAGCACCGACATTGACCACGTGTGGTCAGTGCTGCCGAGCGACTATTTCCTGCGTCATAGTCCGATGGAAATCGGCTGGCACACACGCCAGCTAATCGAGCATGGGCTCAGCAGGCCGCTGATTCACGTCACGGAGCGCGACGAGCTTAATGCGGTCGCGATCATGATATACACGTTGCACATCCGGCATACGTTCGCCGCGGCAACAGCGGCGCTCGATGCCTTAGGTCTGTCCGTACTCGATGCGCGTATCGAACCGTTAAGCAACGAGTTCAGTCTCGATACCTACATTGTTGTGCAAACCGAGGGGCAGCCTTTCGAACCCGAACGGCTTGATGAAATCCGCGCACGACTGCGGTTTATCGTCGATCGTGAAGACGATTACACGCCAGAGGTGACAAGAAAAC
The DNA here is from genome assembly GCA_039033995.1 of Pseudomonadota bacterium. GTDB lineage: Bacteria > Pseudomonadota > Gammaproteobacteria > Steroidobacterales > Woeseiaceae > CALBPI01. The sequence continues at coordinate 69,943 of JBCCBP010000005.1, forward strand.
CCGAGCGAAGACAGCGCATGTTTGATACACCGACTCGCGTCAAGTTTCGACCCGACGAGACAGCGGGTCGCACGATTATGGAGCTCACCTGTGCTGACTATCCGGGCCTGCTGCTGACGGTTGGTGAGATATTGATTGAATGCGGTATCTACATTAACACCGCCAAGATCGTTACGATCGGTGAGCGCGCCGAGGATGTGTTTTTCCTAACGAACGAAGAGGAGCTGCCGCTAAAACCGGCAGAGCAGGAAGCATTGCAGGATGCACTCCTGGATGCGCTCGAGGCCCCGGTGATGGAGACCCGTTCGGTATGAGCATGGGCGCGGACAATGCCGGCTTTGAGTCGCTGCAACCTTACCCGTTCGAAAAACTCAGGCAGTTGCTGGAGGGTGTCACGCCTAGCACCCCCGACCCGATCCCATTGTCGATTGGCGAACCCCGCCACGAACCGCCGGCGTTTGTACTCGATGCCTATCGTGACGCTCTCGCCGAAGGTGTAAGCCGATATCCCACGATCCAGGGCAGCGAGGCACTAAGAGACGCCTGCCGAGCCTGGCTAGCGCGTCGGTTTGGTGTCCGTGTAGACGATGACATGGTTCAGCCGGTCAATGGCACGCGAGAGGCCCTGTTCGCAGTGGCACAGGCGTTTATTCGTAGTGGCAGCGGCCAAAAGGTCTTGATGCCAAATCCGTTCTACCAGATCTATGAAGGCGCGGCGCTAATGGCGGGTGCAGAGCCCCACTACTTAAATGTGTCGAGCGAAGATGATTTTCTGCCCGATCTGGAAGCGATCAATGCAGAGACGCTGGCCGCTACGCGCATTTTCTATCTGTGCTCACCGGTGAATCCCTGCGGCACAATCGCAAGTTTGGCCTACCTGCAACGTCTGGTCGAACTCGCAATTCGGTACGATTTCATTGTCGTCGCCGACGAATGCTATATCGAGCTGTATCGGGGTACAGCCCCGGTTTCTATTCTTAATGCGGCAAGCGCACTATCGCTGCCGCGTCCCTGTGCCAATGTGCTCGCATTCCACAGCCTATCGAAGCGCTCCAACCTGCCCGGCCTACGTTCCGGATTTGTCGCCGGCGACGCTGACCTGATCGCGCGCTATCGCGCTTATCGGACTTACCATGGCTGCTCGATGTCACTGGCAGTACAAAAGGCCAGCATCGCGGCCTGGAGCGACGACACACACGTCGCTGCAAACCGAGCACTCTATGATCAGAAATTCACCGATGCAGGCCGTATCCTGGCTACGGCACTGGCTATTGAAATTCCACCTGCCGCATTCTACTTGTGGCCGAACATAGGCGGCGACGATGTGGCGTTTTGCCGGGATCTGTTTGCGCATACCCACGTTACTGCGGTACCCGGTAGCTACTTGAGCCGCGAAGTGGATGGCGTCAACCCCGGCTCTGGGTATGTGCGGCTGTCATTGGTCGCGGAACCGCATGCGACGCGGACAGCGCTCGAACGTATCGCTGCCTTTATCAAAGGAGACTAAGCTTTTGGCTCATGCACTGGAATCCATAATCAACGCTGCTTGGGAACGGCGCGACACTGTGACCACAGCTGATCGCGACATTCGCGAAGCAGTCGACCAGGCCATCGCGATGCTGAATAACGGCAGCGCACGCGTGGCGGAACCGACCGATGCAGGCTGGCAGGTCAACGACTGGCTAAAAAAAGCCGTGCTGCTGTCATTTCGATTGCGCGACAATATCATGATCGACGGTGCGCACACCCGCTACTACGACAAGGTACCACTGAAGTTTGCTGGCTATTCGGCCGAGGACTTCGCGACCCAGGGGGCGCGTGTGGTGCCGGACGCTCAGGTCCGCGATGGCGCCTATGTCGCGCCTGATGTGGTGCTGATGCCCTCCTATACGAATATCGGCGCCTACATTGACAGTGGCACGATGGTCGACACCTGGGCGACAGTCGGCAGTTGTGCACAAATTGGCAAAAACGTGCATTTGTCGGGCGGCGTTGGTATCGGTGGTGTACTCGAGCCAATTCAGGCCGCACCGACCATCATCGAAGACGACTGCTTCATCGGCGCGCGTTCAGAGATCGTTGAAGGCGTTGTCGTCGAACGCGGCAGTGTCGTATCGATGGGCGTCTACATCGGTCAGAGCACACGCATTTATGATCGTGAAAATGACGAGGTCATTTACGGACGCGTTCCCGCCGGCAGCGTCGTCGTAGCCGGCAATCTGCCCGCGCAGAACGGCAAGTACTCCCTCTACGCGGCCATCATCGTCAAACGCGTCGATGCGCGAACACGCGCCAAGGTTGGCCTTAACGCGTTGCTGCGGGAGGCCGTCGAGCGATGATTGCACTGTATGGCCTGAAGAATTGTGACAGTTGCCGCCGGGCATTGACCTGGATGAGAGAACAAACACTGCCGTTCAACTTCTACGATGTTCGTGAGACACCGCCAGACTCCGCTCTGCTAAGAGCCGCGATGACTGCGTTTGGCGTAGAGGTACTCGTCAACAAACGCTCAACAACGTGGCGGCAACTCGACGACAGTCAGCGTGGGCTCGAATCACAGGATGCAGCGATCGCCCTGCTCACCGAATACCCGACGTTGATGAAACGCCCCTTACTGGTCGTATCGGGAGCGCCTCTCGCCGTTGGGTTCAAATCCTCAGAGGCCGCCTGGCAGTCACTCACGCTCTAAATCCGTCAGCCGACACGCCCGGTAATGTAGTCCTCGGTCAAACGATGCGCCGGGTTGGTAAACACACTGGGCGTCAAGCCAAGTTCAACCAGCCGCCCTTCGTGAAAATAGGCAGTACGCTGGGAAACCCTGGCGGCTTGCTGCATCGAATGCGTCACGATCAGAATCGTGAAATTAGCCCGCAGCTCGTCGATCAGATCTTCGATACGCGCCGTCGCAATCGGGTCCAGTGCGGAACACGGCTCGTCCATCAATATAATTTCCGGGCTGATGGCGATCGCCCGCGCGATGCACAGGCGCTGTTGCTGCCCCCCGGACAGGCTGGTCGCATTTTCATGCAAGCGCTCTTTGACCTCCGCCAGCAATCCCACCCGCTCGAGACTGGAGTAAACAATATCATCCAACTCGATACGGTTCTGTGCAATACCGTGCAGTCGCGGGCCGTATGCAACATTGTCGTAAATCGACTTTGGAAACGGGTTGGGCTTCTGGAAGACCATTCCAATTCGGGCGCGTAATGCCACGACATCGACATCCGGCGCGTAAATATCTTTATCATCGATCGCGATAACGCCAGTCACGCGCGCGCTGTCAATCGTATCGTTCATACGATTGAAGCAGCGCAGGAACGTCGATTTACCGCAACCGGAAGGACCGATCAAAGCGACAACTTCGTGGCGCGCAAAATCCAGACTGACGTTGCGAATAGCCGGCATTTGCGCGTACTCAACACTCAGACCACGCACGCTGATGTAGGGATCATCGACGAACGGCGTGCCAACAGCCGACGACATGTGGGCGTCATCATTTGGCAGTTCATCAGTTCGATCTGTGCGTGATCGATCATTCACGCGCCTTGCCTCCCAAGTCTGTCATTGCGTTGCCACTCTTCGGCTGACGATACACCATTTACCTACCAGCGACGCTGGCGCTCAAAATAGCGGCGCAGCAATACCGCCAGCAGATTCATCGCCAAGAGAAATCCAAGCAGGACGATGATAGCTGCCGATGTCCGTTCGACAAATGCGCGTTCGGGACTGTCCGCCCACAGATATACCTGCACTGGCAGCGCCGTCGCCGGCTCAAGAATGCCACTCGGCACATCGACGACAAAAGCCACCATACCGATCATCAACAGCGGCGCACTTTCACCAAGCGCTCTCGCCATACCGATGATGCTACCGGTCATCACACCCGGCAGTGCCAGTGGCAGTACATGCTGAAACACGGTTTGCACCGGTGATGCACCGACACTAAGTGCTGCATCGCGAATGGAGGGTGGCACCGCCCTGATCGCAGCACGCGACGAAATGATGATAACGGGCAGCGTCAATAGTGCCAGTACCAATCCACCGACCAGAGGCGCCGACCGCGGCAGCGACGCGACATTCACAAAGATAGCGAGACCTAACAGGCCATAAACAATGGACGGCACAGCAGCCAGATTGTTGATATTGATCTCGATCAAGTCAGTCCAGCGATTCCGTGGTGCGAACTCCTCGAGGTACAAGGCCGCCGCGACCCCAACTGGAAACGCCAGACAAAACGTGACCATCAACATGTATAGCGACCCCATGAATGCAGAGCGAATACCGGCGAGTTCCGGCTCACGGGAATCTCCATTGGTAAACAACGCCTGATTGAATACGGTGCGGGTCATACCCTGGCTCGAAAGCGTATCTATCCACGCAATTTGCTGATCGCTTAGCACTCGCTGGGGCTCTGGCGCAGTCCGATCGATACGATCGCGCAGCAGCAGATCAACATTGGCACTTGCTGGTACCGAAATGAGCACGCGCTTTCCGACCAGCGTCGGATCGGCCACTACATGACGTCGGAGCTGATAGGCCGCCTCGACGCTGACCAACGCCGATAGCGCGCGCCGACCAGCCACGGTGTCATTACCCGGAAACAGCGCCGATAAGCTATCGCGAATGACGCGTGAATAATTGCCTTCCTGCAGCGACAAACGACTGCCATCTCCGAGTGGGTCAACGTCTTCAGCGTAGACGTTCACCGGCAAATCGATTTGCGTGTGTGTGAAAGCACCGATACCGTCGCGCAAAATACTGACAAAGAAGATGACCAGAAACAGCAGGCCCACCATTACACAGGTGAATCCTGCCGCGCGAAAACGCCGCTCACGTGCGTAGCGCCGCCGCATACTGGCTTCGACGCTGGCCCGACTACGCGTCAGGTCTTGCCATGGTCGGGTACCGCTATTCATATTGCTCACGGTAACGGCGCACAACACGTAGCCCAATCGCATTCAATCCGAGCGTGACGACGAACAGGAAAAGACCCAAAGCAAAGGCTGCGAGCGTCTTGGCACTATCGAACTCCTGATCGCCCACCAACAGCGTCACGATCTGTACCGTCACCGTCGTCACCGCTTCAAACGGGTTCGCTGTCAAATTTGCTGCGAGGCCCGCCGCCATCACAACAATCATGGTCTCGCCGATGGCTCGCGATATCGCGAGCAGAAAGCCACCGACAATACCCGGAAGAGCAGCCGGCAGCAGCACTTGTCGAATCGTCTCCGAGCGCGTAGCGCCCATCGCCAAAGAGCCATCCTTCATGGCCGCGGGAACCGCGGTCAGCGCGTCATCTGCAAGCGACGATATCAGCGGTAGAATCATGATGCCAATTACGAGGCCGGCGGCCAGTGCGCTCTCAGATGCAACGTTCGCACCGATCACGTCACCCAACCGACTGATCGCCGGCGCAACACTGATCGCCGCAAAAAATCCGTAAACGACGGTCGGTATACCCGCCAGAATTTCTAGAATCGGCTTTGCGACCGCCCGGAATTCAGGATGCGCATACTCGGACAGGTAAATCGCAGTCATCAACCCAACGGGTGCCGCGACGGCCAGTGCAATCGTCGCAATCAATACCGTCCCGGCAAACAACGGTATCGCACCGAAAGCGCCGGAAGAACCGATCTGGTCATCCCGGATGGCGGTTTGCGGCCGCCACTCGGTGCCGAACAGAAAATCGCCAACGGGGACTTCCGTAAAGAACCGCACCGACTCAAACAACACTGACGCAATAATGCCGAGCGTGGTCAAGACAGCAATACTGGATGCGATGAACAAGCCACGTCGGACGTAGCGCTCTACCGCCTCGCGTGCTCGAAACTGCGGCGTGCTGCGGCGAACAACGTAGCCTGCAAAAAACACCAACAACGCGATACCTGCGGCTGTCGTGACGCCCAGCGCCTGTCGTTGCAGTGAGGTGAATAGCACGGACAACTGTCGCTGCCCAGCACCGGTTGCTACGGCATCGCCGTCCGCAATATTGCGCAGCTCATTGAGCGCCAAACTCAAATCGGATGCGGACTCTGGCGCGACCATGGCCAGTTCGTCAATCATCTGTGCCGCGATCCAGCGCGGCGCAACTTGTGACCACACCAACAGCAGCAAAATGACCGGCATCAGCGACCAGAAAAATGCGTACAACCCATGATAGACCGGCATCGAATGCAACTCTGACCGGTGAACGACACGACGGCTGATGCGCTGACTGCAGACAAAATACATCGTCACACCCACGATCATGGCAATGACAATCAGGGTCAGAGGGCGTATCGGTGTCATCAGGGCACAGCTATCCGCAACGGACTCATCGCCATAACATTGGCACGCACGATCGCACGCTCCGTGGCCGGCAATGGCACCAGGCCGCGATCGGTCAAATACCCTTCATCACCCCAGGCGCGCTCGCTTGTAAACTCGAACACAAATTCCCGCAGCCCAGGAAGCATATCAACATGTGCAACCTTCACGTAAAAATAGAGACGTCTCGAGACCGGGTAGCGACCGCTCGCGATCGCGGCAAACGACGCAGTCTCTCCATCGATATGTGCAGCGCGGACTTTCTCCGCATTCTGACTTAAGAAATTGAAACCGAACAACCCGAGTGCGTCGGGATTGGTGTACAACTTCTGCACGACAAGGTTGTCGCTCTCCCCGACTTCCACAAACGCACCGTCCTCTCGGATCGTGTGACAAAGTGCTCGAAAGGCAACGGGATCATTCTGGCGCAGACGTTCTATCGCGGGAACCTCACGACAACCGGCTTCCATGACCAGTTCCACCAGCGCATCCCTGGTACCGGAAGTCGGCGGTGGGCCGAGCACACTAATCGCCGTATCCGGCAGGCCAGGCTGAATGTCTGACCAGCGACGATAAGGATTTTCGATCAGTTGACCGGTCTCATCCGGTACCTGCTCCGCCAGGGCGAGCCAAACCTGCTGCCGAGTGAGACGAAATGGCGGCGCACTGACGGCGTTCGCCAAAACGATCCCGTCGTAACCGAACGGCACTTCGACCACCTCAACACCATTTTCTATACAGCGTCTGTGCTCCGTTGGCTTGATACGGCGAGATGCACTGGTCAGATCCGGAAAACCAATCCCAACGCCCGCACAAAATTGCTTGAAACCGCCACCGGAACCCGTCGCCTCAATCTTCGGCGTTTTAAAGATGGTTCGGCGTCCAAACGACTCAGCGACGACCGTCGCGAACGGATAAACAGTCGATGACCCGACGGCAGCGAGATAGTCTCGACCGCCCTGCGCCAAGGCTGGCGTCCAAGTCAGACTAATCGCGCACAGCGCGCCCAGTGCCCCAATGAATCGCAGCGCGACGAGAATGTTGCACAACATCTGACAAGCATAACGTATTGAGATGACCAAATAGCGGCAAAACACTATTCGATTGGTTTAGACTCAGTGCTGTTTCATCGTTAGACCGACCGCGACCTGTGACTGCACTGACTTCTCATTCCGATGCCATGGAGCTCGCCAAAGCGCTAATGGCCAAACCCTCCGTGACACCTGACGATGCCGGCTGTCAGACACTGATTGCTGCTCGTCTCGAAAAACTCGGTTTCGAGAACGAGCACTTGCGATTTGGCGATCCTGCCGCGCCAACCGATAATCTTTGGTCGCGCCGTGGCGACGCATCGCCGGTGTTGTGCTTTGCTGGACATACGGACGTCGTACCCAGTGGGCCCGTCGATCGATGGCAATCGCCGCCATTTGTACCAACAGAGCGGGACGGCCTGCTCTACGGTCGAGGCGCCGCGGACATGAAATCCAGTTTGGCCGCCATGGTCGTCGCTGCCGAGCAATTCTGCGTGGACTTCCCGACGCATGACGGCGCACTCGCCCTGTTAATCACCAGCGACGAGGAAGGGCCCGCACGCGACGGGACCTTACGCGTGATGCAGACACTCGCGGCGCGGGACGAGCCTATTCGCTGGTGCGTAGTAGGAGAACCCTCCAGTCAATCCCAGCTCGGCGATCTCATTCGTATCGGCCGCCGCGGCTCGCTCAGCGGTATCCTGACAGTAAACGGCGTCCAAGGCCATGTAGCCTACCCACAGTTAGCGCGCAACCCGATCAAGTCGTTCGCGCCAGTGCTCGATGCGCTTTACCGGATGCCCTTGGACAATGGCAACGCACACTTTCCACCCACCACCTTTGAATTCGTGCAGGTCGAAGCGGGCACTGGCGCTCCGAACGTCACACCCGGGACGCTCAATGCTCGATTCAATTTCCGGTACTCGACGGAATGGCAAGCCGAGACGTTACAGCAAAAAGTCGAGTCGCTGTTCCAGCAGTTTGATATCGACTACGAGCTACGCTGGCACCTGTCGGGAGAGCCCTTTCTGACCAAACCAGGCACGCTGACCGATGCGGTCAGTCATTCGATCAAGGATTACACCGGCATCGATACGGAGCTGTCGACGGGTGGTGGCACGTCGGATGGTCGCTTCATTGCACCCTACGGTACGGACGTCGTCGAGCTCGGCCCGGTGAATGCCTCGATTCACAAGATCGATGAACACATCCGGATTGAAGATATCGGTCGGCTAGCGGACCTCTACTATCTGATCATGCGTCGACTATTGACGAGCCAGTAGAATAAGCGGCAGGCCATCGAAACGCCGTTAACAAAACGACAGCGGTGAGCACCGACATCATGATGGCCACCCAGGCGGGCATCGACAACCCCAAAAACTGCCAACTGATATTTGCGCATTCGCCAGAAGCGGTCAGCACTTCGCGTACGACCGTGAGCAATGGCAGCGTTTCCATCATGAACTCGAGACCGGCACCGCAGCTCGGCACCTGATCGGCCGGCAAATTTTGCAGCCAAACATGCCGCGAGGCGATGGCAACACCGCCGGCGCCGGTCAGTAAACCGAGAAGGCCATATATCCGCTGCCCGGTGCGCCCAGGATTGTGCAGCAGTGCCAATAACGCAACCAGCATCAGTGCGATCAGCGCAACGCGTTGGAACATGCAGAGAGGACACGGATACAGTTCCAAAACGTACTGACTGTAGAGCGCGTAGCCCATCATCCCTGCCCCGATCAGCAAAATACTCAGCCAGCCCAGTCGCCGGGTCATTACACTCATCGTTTCAGCTCCGGATCAATACGCGGTACGTCGATTGTGTCGATTTGATCGACCGTCAATGCGCTGACATCGGTATGCCGGACATCCTTGCCGTGCACCATGTAGATGACATACTCACAGATGTTCTTTGCGTGGTCGCCGATTCGTTCCAGCGAACGTGCAGCCCAGGTGACATTCATGACGCGCTTGATCGACCGCGGATCCTCCATCATGAAAGTGATGCAGTTGCGTTGAATCGTCTCGTACTCGTGGTCGACCTGCTCGTCTTCGCGAGCGATTTCGAGCGCTGCCTCAGCGTCCAGTCGCGCGAATGCATCCATCGCTCCCTTAACCATCCGCTGGACGTGCCCCCCCATGGACTTGAGTTCACGGTAGGAACCACGTGGACGATCCATATTCGCAAGCTTGGAAGCCAGGAAACCGATTTTCTCCGCTTCGTCGCCGATTCGCTCGAGATCGGTAATCGTCTTGATTACTGCAACAATCAATCGCAGATCAGATGCAGTCGGTCCACGCGTGGCGATGATGCGACTGCATTCTTCGTCGATCGCTACCTCGGCGTGATTGACCTTGTAATCGTCGTGAGCGACACGGAGCCCGAGCTCGCTGTTGCCTGAAACGACCGCTTCAATCGCGCTCGCCAGTTGTGACTCGACGAGTCCGCCCATCGCGAGCACACTGTTGCGCAGATTTTCCAGATCCTTGTTGAACTGGCGAGAAATATGGTGGGTTAGATCTGTGGTTTGCATAGCTCGTTGGTTTTGCTAGTTACAGCAAAGTCTATCGACAACGGGCAATAGTAGCAGTTCCCAAAATTACCTGCCGACCACGGCCCTGCTAAAATCAAGCGCTCAAAAACTCTCGAACGCTTGCACTCTCCCCTGGGATCAGTCGATTGGCCGGGAACGCACCTGCGAACGTACTGCCCACACCCAGTTCGCTTTCGATCTCCAGCGTCGCGTCATGCCGCGCCAGCGCATACTTCACAATGGCAAGCCCCAAACCCACGCCGCCACTCGCACGTTCTCGACCACGATCAACGCGGAAAAAACGCTCGGTCAAGCGAGGAATATCCTCCGCCGCGATACCATCTCCCTCGTCTTCGACACTCAAAATCGACTGATCGCCGCGGTCGTACCAGGTGAGTGTAATGCGACACCCTTCGGCGCTGTAGCGAATAGCGTTGGTCAACAGATTCACAGCAACCGATGCCAGGTCCGAGTACTCGCCAAGCACTCTGCGCGACGACTCGACAACGATGCGCACATCATGTGATTCATCTTGATAGGGTGCGACAACATCACGCAACACGACACCGATATCGATCGGTTTGTTAGTCGGCGCTTGCCCATTGACTTCCAGTTTTGACAACGCCAGCAATTCGTCGAGCATCGTACGCATCCGTTCCGCCTGACGGTTCATCTCGTCGAGCGGCTTCTGCCAGACCGCATCCATCTCCGGGTCACCTAGCATCGCATCGATATAGCCGCTGATCACCGTTAACGGGGTGCGCAGCTCATGTGACGCATTTGCAACGAAGTCGCGACGCACCCGGTTTAGTCTTGTCCGCTCGGTGACATCGCGTACGACCAGAAGCCGGTTGCCCTCACTGTAAGGCACCAGCGTCAGATTCAACCAACCATCCTCGCGAACCTTCGACGGAATCACGAGCGACGTCGAAAAGTCACCCCCCTGCAAGAACTCCACAAACTCGGGGTGGCGAATCAGGTTATCGATGCGCTGCCCACGGTCCTTACGATTCCGTAAGCCAATCAGATCACGCGCCGCCGGGTTATAGCGGATAATCTCATTATCTGACGTCAGCGCGACAACACCATCCGGCAGCGCGTTGGTTGACTGACGCAGTTCTTTCATCAGACGTCGGTGTCGCCCTTTGTGTTTGCGCACACGTTGCTGCTCGTGACGAATGCCTGCAAGCACTCGCGACCAAATGCCATCCCCCTCCGGCACGTCCACCTGTTGTTTGCCGAGCAAAGCGCGTTCCAACTGGAACAATCGGCGCCAATGGAAGACGAGTGCACCAGCGAGCGCGACGCTCAGGCCAACAAAAGGCATACCAAAATACGCACCGAGCGCCAGCCCCGCGAACACCGCGATCAGGACTGGCAATAACGATACGAAGGGATGGGTACGCATTAATCCTCGCGTGCGGAAAATCGGTAGCCGGCGCCGCGCACCGTTTGTATCAAGCCGTCCGCCTGATGGGGCTCCAATGCTTTGCGCAATCGGCGAATATGCACATCAACCGTGCGCTCTTCCACGTACACGTTAGCGCCCCAGACGCGGTCAAGCAACTGCGCGCGACTGTAGACACGCTCCGGATGCGTGAGCAAAAACTTGAGTAGGCGATACTCTTTTGGCCCGAGCGAAATTTCCTGATCAGCGGCAAACACACGGTGCCCCACAGCGTCGATCTTGAGATTTCCCGCAGAATGGACCTCTCCGACTGCCGATGTGGAGCGCCGCAGCACGGCCTGAATACGCGATAACAACTCCCGTGAAGAAAACGGCTTGGTAATGTAGTCGTCCGCCCCACTATCGAGACCGCGCACTTTATCCTGCTCGTCTGCGCGCGCCGTCAACATGATGATAGCAAGATCTTCGTGCTGGCTGTCACGTCGCAGATAGCGCGTCAATTCCAGCCCGCTCATGTCTGGCAGCATCCAGTCGATGATCGCGAGATCGGCACCCTGATCAGCCAGCATCTTGCGCGCCGAATCACAGTCTGCCGCTTGCATGACGTCGTAGCCTGCACGCTGCAAATGAAAACTGACCATATCGCTTATGGCACTTTCGTCCTCGACGATCAAAATTCGGGCGGTGCTCATGGTGTCATCCGTCTGTCACGTTTCGCGAGTATTACAAGCGTGGCACGTTACATTCATGTTACAGGGCGAGCTAACGGCGACCAAACCCGGTGTTCTGACGAGAAGTCAGTGATCGTTTGACCAGACAACGTCTGTCTGGCGGGGCCTGTGTGCTGGTAACAGCACATGCCGCCCGGTCGTCGAGGCGGAACGATCAACCGGACCGGTGCGCCACCTGATCGCGCAGATACACCGCCCTCGCCTGCTCGGCGCGGCGCCATTGTTCGTCCGGTGTCGCCGCAGCGATCTGCAGCAAACCGCCAGCGTGCGGCGCTACTGCACCGAGTACGCCACCGGCGTGTTGGCTGGCGCGCGCGGCTAGTGGTGCCATTACTTCCCATGCATCGCCGACAAGCGCCGCATTTTCGACAATCGCGAGCTGTTCCGGCGCGGCCAGACAATCGTCGGTCAGCGCAACGACGATGTCGCGATCCGTTCGCTCATAGAGACCCGAATAGACTTCGCCAAGTCGCGCATCCTGTGCCACTAGAAGCTGCTCATTTCGCGAGGCGAGACCAGCGGCTTGCTGGGCCATAATACGCAACGAAGAAACACCGAGTACCGGGACATTGATTCCCGCCGCAAGACCCTGCGCCAACGCCACAGCGATACGTACGCCGGTGAACGACCCCGGACCTTGACCATAGGCGATACGCGTAACGGCGCTTAGCTCGATCGCTGCTGCGTCCAGCACTTGATCAAGCTGAGTCATGATCTGGCTCGCATGCGCGCGTGGCTCATCGAGCTCCGCGATATGGATCTCACTACCGACGGAAAGCCCGACGGCGCACAGCGTCGTCGACGTTTCTATCGCCAGCGTCACGTGGGTCACGCGGTCTGCTCCTCTGCGACTACATCGGCGAAACTCTGAAGAAATGCACACGCTTCAGCGGTCGTCGTGACAAGCGGCATCGGCGCCAAAGCTTGAATAAACACTTTGCCATAGCCTTTGCTGTGCAATCGTGGGTCACCGATAGCGATGACGCCATAGTCTTCGCTATCGCGTAACAGCCGACCGACGCCTTGTTTCAGAGCCAAAACCGCCTGAGGTAGCTGGTGCTCCATAAAGGGATTGCGACCTTCGTTTCGGAGCCACGCGCTACGTGCAACCAACAGCGGGTCATCAGGCGCCGCAAACGGTAGTTTGTCGATCACGACGATTGATAAGGCGCCGCCACGAACATCGACCCCCTCCCAAAACGTACCCGTTGCGAGCAACACCGCGTTTCCGTCTGCGCGAAACGCGCGCAGCAACTGATCGCGTGGTGCGTCGCCTTGCACATACAACGGGCGATCATCCAGCACGTGAGGGCGATCCGAAAACCAGCGGGCGCTTTCGTTGAGTGCGCGGTAACTCGTATGCAGGACGAAAGCGCCACCCGTCGTATGGGCCAGCAGTGGCATCGTTGCCTCGAGTAGCGCGGCGGTGTAGCCCGGCGCTGCAGGCTGCGGCAAGTCACGGGGTACGAATAAGCGGCCGCGATTCGCGAGATCGAATGGCGTCCCGAAGCGGAGGCATCGCGCGTCGTTAATGCCCAGCCGATCCGAAAAATGCGTAAAGTCCTCACCGATAGCCAGCGTCGCCGACGTCATGACCCAGGCGGCTTCGGTCATATCGATCGCGGCGCGCATGCGTGCAGAGACATCGAGCGGCGTCATATTCACGCGTAACCCGCGCGACGACACATCGATCCAGCGCAAACCCTCGCGGTCATCTTCGGCGCTGGCGATGCTCAAACGATCGAACAGCCGCACCAGGCGTTCCAGCAATTGCTCCCCGACAGCGTCGAGGTCGGGCATATCATCCAGCTGCCCAATCAGCTGCTGAATCGTATCGCGTAAGGTCAGCAGCTGTGCGTTAACACCGACAAGGCCGGCGAGCTCATGACGCCCCAACTCGCCCGGCGCCTGCTCGCGCAGCTGCAGCACGGCCGTTCTCGCCGACTGCAGCGCATCGACAAACGGCGGACCACCGACTGCTCTCAAGCTCACATCCAACTCATCGAACACATCATTCAATTGCCGGGCGGAAACGCTGACACCAAAGAATTGCAACGCGATATCCGGCAGCTGATGTGCCTCGTCGATCACGAATGCGTCGGCTTCAGGCAGGAACTCGACAAAACCACCCTCACGAAACGCCAGATCAGCCAGCAACAGGTGATGATTGACGACAACCAGGTCCGCCTTTTGCGCTCGCCGGCGCGCTTTGACCACGTAGCAATCTTCGTAGAACGGGCATTGCTGCCCAAGGCAATTGTCCGCGGTGGACGTGACACGCGACCAGACGCTGGCGTCCTCCGCGATGCCTGATACCTCTGCGCGATCTCCGCTATCGGTCGTATCGCGCCAGGCACGCAACACAGACGCCTCCTGGCTGGTCAACGCCGCTGCATCGCGCAAACTGCTATCAAGCCGTTGCAAGCACAGGTAGTTGGCCCGTCCTTTCAGCAGTGCCGTCTTGACCGGTCGACCAACCGCAGCGGCGATCGTGGGCAGATCACGGTGGTAGAGCTGATCCTGCAACGCGCGTGTGCCGGTCGAGACGATGGTCCTGGCCCCACTGAGGAGTGCTGGCAGCAAATAGGCGAACGTCTTGCCGGTTCCGGTGCCGGCTTCGACCACCAGATGCTCCGTCTGATGCAGCGCGTCAGCAACGGCGGTCGCCATCAGACGCTGGGACGCTCTTGGCGTGTATCCCTCGATAGCCGCAGCGACGGCGCCGTCTTCGGCCAGTATGTCGTCGAAATCAAGCATCCGCGCATGATACCGCGGATGGTCAGATTAGCGCCCGCGTATTCTGCCGGTGATGGCCTTTAACGTCTGTTGATCGGCCTTGATCGTAAAGTTCAGGTAAGGGCCCACCGCGGTGTAGCGCGCGCGCTCAAAGTCTTCGTCACGGAAGCCGAGTACGTTGTAGCCGAACGACAGCCAAACGTTGTCGCGCGGATTGAAGCCGATCTCCGCACCCAGACCGTAGTCGATCGTGCCGGCTTCCCATGAGTGCAATGCACTGCCGCGCAACGCATATTCCCAACGAGGCCGGAACTGACGACGGTAGTCGATGCCGAACAGGTCTGTGAAGCCGCTGTACTGCGTGCCATCGAATTCCGTACGCACATACTTGGCACCATATTGCAGCGCAAGTTCGGATCCTGGGCCAAGGCGACGCACCGCGTTGAAGTTATTCACCAGGCGTAGATTTTCGAGACGCGACTCAGCGCTGATGGTCTCATCCGTGATGATATCCAACCGGTCTAGGAACGACCATTTCCGATCGGCCTTGCGATAGGCCCAGCCAAATCGAATGTCCGCGCGAGACTCTTCTGCCGCAGCGGCACTGCGCTCGCTGTTTAAATACTGCACACCGGCAGACAATGCGTGCCCAGCAACCGGCTCGCGGAACCAGCCCGCGACAACCGTATCGCGTGTCTCATCGTCTGCGTTGCGATGTTCAATACGTGAATTCATCGACCAGAAATCTGATTGATAGAGTGCACCGACGTAACCCGCCACGAAATCGCTGCGTAGGCTACCGGACGCCAGCTCACGGTCATCATCAAAGACAACAGCGTCGACATCCGTCAACGTGTTGCTGTGATCAACGCCCACATCGACCGTCCAGCGCTCCGAAATCTGCCAGCCCTGAACAAAACCAAGATTGGCAAACAGCCGCGGACCAAACTCGGTGATTTGATTGTCGAGCGTGGTCGTGAATTGCGCCCGTTGCCATGGCGTCGCACGCAGCCCAAGACGGCTGGTCTGAGCATCGATATTCTCGCCCTCGGCAAACTCATGCTCCGCAAACAAGATGGCCTTACCCAGATTCAGATCAGCACCCACCAGTGTGCGCGCCGGAAAATCGAGGCTGGCGTCACTGTTGCTGAGTGCTTGCTCTGTCGTCAGACGCAACGTCAACTTGTTGCCAAACAATTGCCGGCTGACACCCGCGCGCAACAATTGCGACTCGCGCTCTTCCCCGTCGGTTGTCTCATCACGTACCGACGAAACACCCAGAAATGCCGAGTGGCGATCCGCTTCATAGCGCACTTCGGCCTCTGCCAATTGCCGTTCGTTGCCGTTGTCGAGGTTTTCCTGATAGCCCAGCGTCGATTGAATAAACCAACGCTCCGCCAGTTGCCAACGCGCCTCCAGCATCGAGTTCTGGATGCCAATCTGGTTGGCGGCTTGTTGGCCCAGACCGAAACCCGAATCGCTGAGTTCGTGGACAAGGCGAGCATCGAGATCGCCGGAACGGTGCTCCAGCGCGACCTTGTAGGCATAACCGGATGTTGTCGCATTTAAATCCGCCGTGTCTGTATCGGCATATTCGGCACGCAACAGCGTCTCGTCCGTCATCTGCCAGCGGAAGTCCACGCCGACCATTTGATTGGCATCGACGACATTGTTCTCACGAACCATCGTTGCACCGATTTCGACATCACCATCCGCGAAGCGCAGCGCGGCACGGCCACCGGTTACGACGTCATCGTCCGCTGCATTGCGCGATTCATACTCCGCAACAATCACAAGCGGATTCAGGTTTTGATCCCGACTTGGTACCGGTCTCTTGAAGAACAGTGTGCCGGCGAAATAATCGATGTCGTAATCGACGAATCGGGTCAATCGTTGGGTATCGAGCACCTGTGAGGCATTGAAGCGATCGCGTGTTTCAATACGGATGCTGTCACTGTTGATCAGGATATCCTGGCTGCTCAGTTGATAGAGGCCTGACGTGCCGTCGCCCGGAATATCATCGCGCTGGAACGACTGGTCCGACTCGGCAGCAAAAACGTTGTAGGTGGCACGCTTGCCAATGTATTGCGATTGAACACCATTGAAGCGACGCTCATAACGCGCCAACTCCGCAACTGACAGACCGGTATTGAAATCACCAAACAATGCACTGAACTGGCCACGCTCCAGCTTGACGTAAAGCTTGCGCTGACTGGCGGCTTCGAAGCGGCTCTCGGTGCCGTCTCCATACAGCGTGTAATACTCGTCAGGAATGATCTCGGTATCGAAGCGGTCGCGATCCTGGGCATTGCCGCGAGTGTCGTACGCCAGGGTCAAGAGGTACTCTCCCTTGACCCGACCCTTGGCGAAAAACGCGACACGACCATCCTGATAAAAGTCTTCTTCAACACCGGCCGCCTGCGCCGCTACCGCATTGTCGTTCAGCGTATTGTAGCCAACCGTACCTTCTGCAAAACCGACCAGAATCCAGTCGCGCGGCTCGGGCTTCAGATAGACGCGGAGTTCCTGTTCGCGTTGATTCTGGAACTTCAACCGCAGCGTCACTTCGCCTGCACGAATCGTCGGCTCGAGTTCGATGTAGGCCATACCATCGGGGCCAACGCGATAAAAAGGACTGCGCTGATTGATCGCGACCAATCTGTTCTCACGCTCTTGCGCGACCTCAAACCAGGCGCGATATGGCGCATCAATTGAGAAATCACCAATCGACGCTGCGCGTGCAGGCTGACCGTCGCCGTCGAACAGGCGGACGGCGAGTACCGGACGTTTACGACCGTCAGCAACCAATCGGGATGCCTTCTCCACGAGTTCGCCGCGTATCGGTTGGCCGGCGTAATGGATGGTACGACGTAACACCTCAACGACGTTGCCATCTTCCGCAAGAATCGTGGCCTGCAGCAGATTGTCGCCATCGCGAAGATCGACACCACGCCATCGACTGCCAATCAACGTGCCCGCTGCATTCTCTTCGGCGCCATCAAAATTCAGACCGCTGACCGCTTGTCCATTCAAACTTAGCTCCACACGTGTACCGCGTGTGTGGGCCACCAGAATACTCGTGCTCGGAATCGCCGGCAGGTAATCGGCGGCCGGTGTCACAATAGCATTCGCGATCGGCAACGTATCCACTTCGACGATCTTGGCAACGACATCTTGCTCGGCTACCGCGTTGATCTCCGCGATTTTTTGATCTAATGGGTCCACAGCCGCACCAGGACCCGGCGTCGCCGCCGTCGTACCGACGCTCAGCTCACCACTCTCCGCCTGCGTGACTTCAATAGCAGACTGGCGACCAGGTCGGATACCATTCATGACCAATTCAACACGGCGGTTGCGGCGCTTGCCGTCGGCCGTGCTGTTGTCAGCGATTGGCTGATCAGCGCCCCTGCCGACCGTGCGCGTACCACCCTGCTTGACCGCGAGGCGGCTGGCCAAATAGGCCACGGCAGACTGAGCGCGTGCCTTGGACAACGCGTAGTTGTCGGCAAACTTATCGCGATTACGCGCAGCGATTTTATCGGCGTCGGTATGACCAACCGCACTGATCTCGATGTTGTAGACACCTCGCCATTCGCTGATAAGCTGGTCGAGCGTCGCTCGATCGGAATCAGAGAGCTCCGCTGACAACACATCGAAGTTCAAGGACAACACGTAGTCCGCATTTTCGGTGGTTGCGGCTTCACGCAGCATGCGTGCCTCGCCAACCGGCGTCCGCTGATTACGTGCTGCCGGGGTATTGAAGTTGGTCACCGCTTTGGTCAGTAACTCCCCTGCGTAAAGCGGATCGATCGCTGCGCTGAACTCGATCACGTCCTGCCAGTCACCGCTGCGATCGCCGGTCACAAAAACGACGGCGTTGCCGGTCGCTCGCGGACTGCTGATGCGCCGACCGTTAAGCCGTGCACTATCGCTAATCAACTTGGCCGCATCCGGCAACAGCACCGTGGTGCTGACGCCACTCAAATCGACCTTGCCACTACCCGATACCGTCAATGTGTAGTCGATCGTATCGGCATTGCGACCGCTGACGTTGCGCAGCGTGAGCGCCACTGCACCGACGTCCGGCGCTTTTCGTTTTAGATAAAAGTCGGCACGCTGCACGAGGCCTGGCTGCAAATCAACCCATTGCGAATCCGCGCGCCCGCCGAAACGCAGCGCAGCATCACACGAAGCGAGTTCAAGCCAGTCCGGAATCGTCAGCTGATCAATCTGTACGGTATGTCGACCGGGCTGCAGACCTTCGAGGTGGAATCGACCACCCGCGTCACTGACGGCAAATCGTCCGTCTTCCAGGTAGACACGTACCCCTTCGATACCGGCTTCTTCAGCAAACGTCTCCTGCTCGCAAGAGGCCTCCAGCACACGCCCGATGATGGTCGAGCGACTGCGGAACAAGTCTTCGCGCAAGCGAATGGTTGACAGCGCCTGATTGGAAGCGACGCCCATGTCTGCCGTGGCCAGCGCGCTATTCGTCGCCTGACGACCACGCGCCCCACCGGTCACTTCCATGACATAGGACAGAGTCACCGCGCCGCTTGGCGGCAAGTCCGCCAAACCGAATTCGAAGGTGCCGGCATCACTAATCACTACCGGGTCGGCGATATTGGTGTCCCCCAGTCGTGCGGAGCCGGAGACAAATCGAAAGCCTGTCGGTGGCGTATCTTGAACGACGATGCCCGTCGCCGGTACGCGATCCGAGCTATTCTGCAGGCGCAACTCGTAGCGAACGAAGTCACCGATAGCCGCGCTGGCTGCGCGCGTCGACTTACTGAGAAACAGACCGCCATCAAACGGATCGAGCGGCACATCGACCAGGCTGGCAGGACCTGCCTGGTCTTGGTTGAAGACACCACCGAACGAGGCGTCTTCAATCGTAAATGGTGCACCGGGTAAACCTGCGATCTCAGCCGCTGTGCGATTAGACGGTGCAATAAAGTTGGCGGGCGCGACGATTTGCAGTCGATAGTCACCCGCTGGCAGTACAGGGAAGCGGTAACCACCTGCGGGTACGTCATAAACGATACCGGAAGCGTCGGTCGCAGTGGCTCCACTGACCACCGTCGATGGATAGCTGCTAACACCATCATTGCCGAAAACGCTGGCCGGTTGACCAGTCGCGTTATCAATAATCGTGATCGTTGCGCCATCGATTGGTTGGCCGGTCGTCGCGTCAAACACGATGGAAAGTGGTTCGATCAACGCCAGCGCCTGGCTTGTGTCGCCGGCATCGGCCGGATCCTCATAGCTCGCGTTAATCGTGCTGTCAGGCGTGCCTTCCAGCACACAACTATTGGCAGAGACCGAAGCATCAGCCAATGGGACAAAGCCCGTGAAGATGCCCGTGTTCACATCGGTCTCTAGCAGCGACAGCGTTTCGCTATCGCCGGAATCCGCATTGGTGACGACGACGTCGACCCGTTCGCGCACACTCGGATCGAGGTTCTGGTCGCCGTCAACGACACGGATCAGTGCCGTTTCATTATCGTTATAGAGAGCGGTCTCCTGCGTCACCTGAATGTCGTCCAGATTCAGCGGTTGACCATCGAAACCAAGTGGCGGCGTCAAATCCTGTAACACGCCATTCAATGCACACTGCGTCACACCGAGCCGCTCGCTCGCCGAACCGGTTTGCGCCGCCAGTCGGGTGAGCTGCGTTGTCGAGGGTGTCCGTCCAAATACCGTCGTTGTGCTGACGGTATTTGACGTGATGGCTATGGCAATGCCGAGATCCGTTTCGAATTGTGCCTGCGCCTGGTTTTCAATCAGCGTGCCGGGCGGCGTGGTTTGCGCCAGCGCACTCGACATACCGAATAATAGGACGGCCACCGATAGCAACACAGAAGAAACCGGGGAGCGGTGTAACACCACTCCCCGGCCTTTTCCGGAAACTACCAACGGTAGCGTGGTTCTCGCGCGCACATGATCAGCACCCGGGCGAGCCACCCGAGCGAGACCTTGGGTCAGCGTAGCGAAGCACGCTGACAAACGCTGCGAAAACCGTGCTGACATTTTAGTTAATCGTGACCTGGAAGCTCACGACTAACGTGTTGTCGACACCGGCATTGGTACCCAGGGTTGCCCCCAGATCCGCTTCCAGCGTCGAACCTGTCAGACCACAGTTGTCGGCATCTGCATCACCGGCATCTGCCGTACAGAACGATGTTGCGCCCGCCAGTGTGAACTGGATATCTGAAGCACCACCGTTGTACTGACCAAGCGCCAGTGTCAGGGCAGCATCCAGAACGTCAGTGACGCCAACCGCTGTGGCATCGACCGCACCGGTGTTCACGACTGTGATCGTGTACTCGACGATCGCGCCCGGAATATGTAACGGATCCGTGGTTCCGTTGATCGGGTCGCTGATGATCGCCTCAGCTTTGGTGACAGACAGTGCTGCTGAAGATACCTGATAACCATCGTTGTCGGTCTCTGCACCATCGTTGCCGGCGTCTGCGAAGACGACGTCAACACCGGTGGTGTCACCGCCAGTCGTTGCCGTGACAATGGTGGCGCCGCTGGTACCGGCCTCCGCCGTTGTCGCGGTGAGGCTGACGTTAGAGAAGTCACCGTTGGTCGCACCGATCGGGATGTCCGCCACAACAAAAACAAGAATCGAGTCATCGTCGGCAAGGCTATCGACGAACGGTTGGTCACCCGGTGTAAAGTCACCGCTGCCATCCGTATCGGCAAAAGCGCGCAGGTTGTTGACCTGACTATTGTCAGCGTTGCCATGTACATCCACACCATCGGCAAGGTTGGCCGCTGACAGCGCGTAACCCTGCGTGAGGTTACCCGTGTTAGTCAGCAAGAACGTGGCCACTGCATCCGTTTGTCCCGGGTTTACGGGAGTCGGTGCACCGCCTTGTTCTACCAGCGTCAAGTTGACACGGTTATCGACGAGGAACGTGGTGTCGCCACCATTGCCAACGCCGGGTGTACTGTTACCCGTCGGTGACGATTCGATCGCCGTCTGATCGATACCACCGACTTGGTAGTCGACGGTAGCGCGGTTAAGAATGGACGTTCCTGCTTCGGTACCAACAGCCATGGCTGATCCCGATGCAAAGACGCCCATCACCGCGAGGCCGGCTGCGGCTAACGCAGTCTGCCTCAAGTTTGCGAATTTCATTTCCGCTACTCCTGGTTGTCATTCCAAAAAAAATCACAAAGCTCGCTCAATTCATGCTGCGGCGCTTTGCCACTCCGCAGCACTCCCTTTTTTATGCTTAGCCTGGAAATCCTTGACCAGGAGTTGGGGGCGTCGCCCCCTGAGAACTAGTTCAGACGTGCTCGGAAGCGGGCGAAGCCGCGAGAACCCGGCGCCAAGGCATCGGTTAATACCCAACGGATATGGGTCAAATCCTCGACCGAAGCCGTACGTTCAGCACCGTCAATCGCGACAGTCAAATTGGCCAAAGCATCGAACGTCTTGCCGCCGTCGACCGAAAAACTGACATCGGCGCCCGGCGCGAAAGCCGATTCCGGGACGTAGCTCAACTCGGCGGAAATGGGATTGGTAATCGTCACGTTTTCCACCGCCTGGTCGGCGACATTGGTATAGGTGACGGTGTAGATGACAACGTCACCCGGGAACACTTTTTCGACCGGTACGAGTTCGACGCGCTCATCGCCATTCTCGGCGACGGTCACCTGTTCCTTCTCAACCACGGTTTGCAGTTGGATCTTGCCTTCCTGCGCCCAGGCCGAGGTATGGGCCAAGGCTGCCATCAGCAGTACGCCCGTTGTGATCCATTTATTCATAGCATCGCTCCTGTCGTTATGTGATTTGACGGCATCGTTAGTCGATCAGTACGTCGAAACCGATGGTTTGCAAACCGTCAGCCGCGGCGATGTCGCCAAGTGTCACCGAGATGCTCGGCGCACCGGCATCATCAAACTGCCCAACGTCTCCGTCAGCGGCGTCGGTCAACGCGACGCCATTCAAGGTCAGACTACCGGGCACATAAGTCGTATTGGTCGGTATCGGGTCACTGACAACCAGCGCGGTCGCAGTGCCGGTGCCACTGACCTCCAACGTGATTTCATAAGAAATGGTCGCACCGGGTACGGGCTGATCACCGCCGTTCGGATCAGCGACCGTCGCCGACTTGTTAAACGCCACAGCGACGTCGGACACGATGTATTCGCCAGTAGCAGTTGCGGTGGCACCGGTACTGCCGATTACAGCATCAACGCCGTTTGTACCGGCTCCAGCGATCACGGTACCCGGCGCACCCGATCCTGTATTCGCTGTTGCGGTCAATGCACTGCGGCCGATATCGCCATTGGCGAGCCCGGCGGGGATATCGTTGACGACGATAACCGTGATCGATTGATCAGCATCCAGGAGTGGATCGTTGGTGCCAGGCACGTAGGCCTCGTCCGCCGGCGTCAGATCACCGCTATCGTCACTGTCGAAAAAGGCAAACGGTGTCGCCGCGACAGGATCGAAATCGTCCGCGGCGTCGGTATTATCGACAGCGAGCGTAAATGTCTCGGGCCCGTTACCGGTGTTGGTGACCGTAAACACGAGCGGTGCGTTGGTATCGCCAGGCGATACTGCAGTCTGCGGGCTTTGCAGGACGGCCACGACGTTCAGCGTTTCAGCGACCGTGATCGTGACCGTATTGGAGGACTGAGTGACCGGTGTGCCGCCAATGTCGTAGCTGACACTGGCGGTGTTATCGATATCGGTGCCAGCGATAGTCCCCTCAGCCAGCACGTCAGCAGGCATGAGTGCCGCGACGACGAGCGCCGTAAACGCGCTTTTGATCGCGAAAGATGGTGTTTTAATCATTTTGTGTCCCGCGTTCGCAGATCAGCTTCAGTTTTCACCATAAGATGGTGCAGCAATTGCCCCCCCGACGCTACAGTTACCCCCCTTAAAGCTTTGAATTTGTGAAAATTATCACAACACGATTGTGAGAATCGTCACACTTTGTGAAGCGCTTACTAAAGTTTACAAATCCTTAGCCGCGCCCACGCAGACAGAGGGCTGGCTAGAAAACCGTCAATTTGACAAAAAAAAAAGCGAAACAGTGTTGACAACGAACTGGAGGCCTCGTATTGTGCACCGCAACATTTGTTGCATCGCACCATTTTAGGAGCACATCGTGAAAAAACAGATTGAGAAAGCCCTTTCTAAAGTCGCAGACACTGCACGTAGCGGTGTCAACACAGCGGTAGACGCCACCCAGGACCGTGTTGGTCAGGCTGGCAAAGTCGTTGCCAAAGGCAAGAAGCCGGTTCAAAAAGTGTCCAAGGCAGGTCTGGCGGTCAATGCGATCACCTTCCGCATGTCGAAAGAGCTGATCGAGCTGCAAAGCAAGACCACGCAGAAAGGTATCGACGCCATCGCAGATCGCCTGCGTGACGCTTCGCGCGCAGAGAGCCTGCGTGAGTTGCTGGCACAGCAACGCAGCCTCGTGCCCGGCACCGCTGCCTTCTATGTTGACAACGTTAAAAGCGCGTTCGGCATTGTGCGCGGCGCGGCAGCCGAGTTCGGCTCCGTCGTCACAAGCTTCGGCGGTAACAACGCTGCAGAGAAAGCGGTAAAAACCGCGAAGAAAACGGCTAAGAAAGTGGCTCGCAAGAAGCCGGTTCGCCGCGCTAAAGCGAAAGCGACGTCAGCCGCTAAAAAAGTATCGTCGGCGGTAGCTGACGCAGCACAGGCTTCCTAGGTCTGTGTGACCTCCCCCCCTGAGGTCTATTCTGGCTTCTCCCCCTAACTAGCCAGGACTACTGACCGTCGACCTTCGGGTCGACGGTTTTTTTTGCTTTGATCGTGGTGCAGCTCGTGAATAAACGAGCCGTCTGGCGGTTAACCGGTTGTCTCGCTGACCGCCTCGAGCATGTAATGCACAGCCAACGGGGTACCGGGTTTGGCGACCTTACCGAGGCCAATGATCCCCTCACCCACCAACTCGACACTGTCGCGCCGTACGAAAGACTCGCTGCCTGCAATCGTTAGCAGGAAAGACCCATTCGTGGACTCATCAACCAGGAAGTACTTATTGCGCCGTTTTTCGATACGCGCATGTACGCGGGATATCAGATTGCCCTTGACCACGATATCGTTGTCTTCGGCGCGACCCAAGGTAATCTGCTGACGACTTGGATCGATCCGCATCTGGCGACCGCCAAACGAAAGTGTCAGTCGTTGCTCCGCGCTATTCTGAGACCAGCCGATAGTCGGCAACATACTGGTGGCTTCCTCGCCCTGCTGCCATAGGATTTCAAACAACGCGACCTCGTCTTTCTTGCCCTTCACGACGGCCAAGTCGATCTGACGTGCCTGTTTGCCCCAGGTATCACTCAGCAAATCAACGGTAGATCCCGTCGTGACGATTTGCCGTGCCTTAGCCTGAGAGGTCATGCGGTTTGCCGTGTGTACGGCCGCGCCAAAAATATCATTTGGCTCACGCGCGACGATGCCGTAATGGCAACCGATGCGGATGGCAATACTCTGACCGTCCGGCACCAGGCCCTTACCATCGGAAATCTGCTTTTGCATCTGTACGGACGCATTGATGGCCGCGTCGGCTTCATCAAAAATCGACATGACCTCATCGCCCATCGTCTTAATGACGGTACCGCCATTCGTCTCTGTGGCATTGATCATGATTTCGAGACACTTACGAACGACTTCACGCGCCGCGTCGTCGCCAAGCGTTTCATACAGTTGTGTGCTGCCGACAACGTCAGCAAACACGATGGCTACTTCTAATTCTTCGCTCATGCGCCTATAACCACGGGCCACACCGGCCCCAACATGGTGAGTGTATACCATAATCCGTGGATTCCCACCCTTGCGCGGACGGAGTTGCTGTCCCCGGCACCACCTCTGTTACTTTTCGGCAACGATATACGCAATCCATGCGGGATCCGCGTCCCCACCAGCACTCGGCGCAAACTCACCATTCGCTTCGCCGTCCTCATCGGTGCCTTCCCAGTACACCACAACGTTGGAGAAGCCCGCTTCCGCCAGCAATTCTCTGATCTCCGGCAGATTCCACAAACGCCAGTCGTAAGTGAACGCCTTCTTCATCTTTGAGCCATCGGCGAAGTGGAAGTGAATGTGGCACAACAAGTGCCCTGTCACAGGACGATACTTCTTCTGATGCCAAACGTAGGTGAAATCATCGTGCTTGGTTTTTTCTTTTAGCTCGGAATGTGCTTCCGAGCCGCCGAATGCGTCCAGGATGAACAGTCCATCGTCGGCGAGCCCGGCATATGCTTGGCTGAAGTAGCGCCTGAGCGTATCGCGATCCTTGAACGTGAAATACGAAAAATTGAACGCGCCGATAATGTCCGCGGGCAGGGTTGAGACTTTCAGAACGTCATCATGCTGCAAACGCAATCGCAACTGTTGCTGGGCTTCCAGCAGCGATACGCGATGATCGAGCCCCCAGTCGAGCGTCGGCCGATCGAAATCGACTCCAATCGCATGGTTCTTTTCTCGCCGCTTCACCCATTCGCAGCTGGCACTGGCGGTGCCGCAGAAATCTTCCCGAAACAGCGTCGCGCGTTTGCCACGCAACTCGAGATAGGTATCGTCGATAAAGTCGATTTCGGTTTCTACATCCTGAACCGAACGCTCATAGAGTTCGTGGCGGTCGGATTTCTCGGCGAGCGTGGTCTCAGTGGCTGCTTTTTTGGACTGGCGTCCCATGACAATACCTCGTGTCGAGTCGATAATTGGCGCGCGCTCTCGCGGCGGCATTGTATCCACAGTGCTGCGCGGCTGCCAGCCTCGCAGGTACTACGCAGCGATGCTATCGCGCGCGGCCAACGCTTCCAGTAGCAGGTCCGGCGTTGCATCCGGTCGGTGTGCTTTTTCACTGAGCGTTCGACGCCACTGCCGTGCGCCCGGTTGACCAGCGAACAGACCGAGCATATGGCGGGTGATGTGCTTCAACAGCGCACCTTGTCGAAGGGCTCCCTCGGCATACTCGACCATCGCCCGCACCACGTCGTGGCGCGCGGGTGCCGTGCCACCGAGCAGGCGCGCATCCAGCGCCGCCAACCAATAGGGGTTATGGTAGGCCTCCCTGCCGATCATGACACCATCCAGCTCAAGCAGCGCTGAATCCACCAACGCATCAGTGTTAATGCCACCATTGAGAAACACGGTGAGTTCCGGGTAACGTGTTTTCAGGTCGAAAACTCGTTGGTAGTTGAGCGGCGGAATCATTCGGTTTTCTTTCGGGCTCAGCCCTTTGAGTATCGCGATCCGCGCATGCACGTCGAAATGCTCGCAGCCCGCATTACGCAGCGTATCGACAAACTTCAGGAAAAAAGCGTCGCTATCCTGATCATCGATACCCAGTCGACACTTCACCGTAACCGGTACCGACACCCGCGCCTGCATGGCACGGTAGCAACGAGCGACTAATTCGGGTTCCGCCATCAGACAAGCGCCAAAGCTGCCGCTCTGCACGCGCTCGCTGGGACACCCGACATTGATGTTGATCGCGTCGTATCCTGCCTGTTCGCCGGCTGCCGCTGCCGCCGCCATCAAGCCTGGATCGCTACCACCAACCTGCAGGACAACGGGATGCTCCGGGGCGCTGAACTTGAGCAACTTATCGCGATCACCGTGATGGATCGCGGCGGCCGTCACCATCTCCGTATACAACGTGGCGTGCGGCGCCAACAGTCGCAAGAAATAACGGCAATGGCGATCCGTCCAATCCATCATGGGCGCCACCGCGACCGGTGAGTGACTGAACGGCATCACACTGGCTCGCCAATCAAGCCGTGGCGTCAGGCGATCTGGCGTGCGGAGCCGCTCGCACGGAGTTCTGAGAACAGGTCTTTCGGGTTATCCGGTGTAAAGATCAGACTGGACGTACGTCCGAGACCCAGACGTTGGCAATGTTCATAAATGCAGCGCAGCGCCGAATAGTCTTCCAGCGCAAACCCGACCGAATCGAACAACGTCATATCGTCGTCACTGGTACGAATGTCCACATCACCGGCGAGCACTTGCCACAACTCGGTCACAGGTGAATCCGCTGGTAACGC
Organism: Pseudomonadota bacterium; assembly: GCA_039033995.1. Taxonomy (GTDB): domain Bacteria; phylum Pseudomonadota; class Gammaproteobacteria; order Steroidobacterales; family Woeseiaceae; genus CALBPI01. Next base: position 97,733 of record JBCCBP010000005.1, read on the forward strand.
CTGAATCTCGCCCTCGATACGGGACTGAGGCTCATACTCGACGACAATTTTTAGGTCATCCAGCATTTCGGGCGCCAGCTCAGTTTTGCCGGGACAATCGCCACCGACACCGTTGAAATGTACACCGGGCGTCAAATGCTGACGGCTGACCACCGTGCGATTCGCTTTGTCGGCGGTCACGGTCGAAATAATCTCTGCACCCTCGCAGGCCGCATCGACACTATCGCAAGCGACCAGACGCACCGGATGGCCTTGCATATTGCGCGCATACTTTTCCATCGCAGCAGGATCGACGTCGTAGTAACGAATCTCGGTGATACCGAACGAATGGTAAAACCCGTACGACTGGAACTCGGCCTGACAGCCGGTGCCAATCAGCGCCATCGTGCGCGCCTTTTCATTCGCCAGCAATTGCGCCGCGAATACCGACGTCGCCGCGGTGCGGATCGCCGTCACGAGCGTCATTTCAGAAATCATGACAGGGTAACCACTCCGCGTCTCGGCAAGCGCCCCGAAAGCCGCGACGGTCAGCTTGCCGTCAACGGGGTTTTTTGGATGACCCGTTACGTATTTGAAACTGTAGTAGTCCGCATCACTAACAGGCATTAACTCGATGACACCGTGCGGATAGTGGTTCGCGACCCGTGCCGATTTGTCGAAATCGTGCCAGCGGCCGTAATCTTCACGCAGGCACTGAATAACGTCTTCAATCAGAACGTCGAGCCCTACCTGGGCGACCAACTCGCGGATATCTTCTTTTTCGAGAAGCAAAGCCATAGCTAAACCTCCGGCAACTACTGAATAGCCCGATATTATCGCAGAATATGCGGGCTATTCCGAGGGGCGAATCGTCAGTTTTGGCCCGTTGGCGAGCGTGCACTATCCCGCGACAAAGTTGCGATGTTCCCGCGTCTCCGCAATCAGCTGCTTGTTGACTGCGCGGAGCGCTTCGGCGCTGTCGCAGCCCTTTGTCAGCGCCTTCTGATAGGTCGCAACTTGTCGATGTGCGCTGGTGCCATTGCGCAGGATATGTCGTAACGCGCGGATCTCCTGCGTGCAGCCCAACGCATCCGCATCTTCGGCCACCATGTCGATAATCTCATCCAGCAACGTGGCAAACGGTACAACGTCGCCCTTGGCGAGATCCACCATACCTGCATCGGTGCCGTATCGGATCGCGCGCCAGCGATTCTCGCGGATCAGCATCAACGTGTAGACACGCCAGCGTTGATTGTTTTCCCGCAGTCGGTAGAGCATTCGCAACAGACATTGCACCAACGCCGCGAGCGAAACCGCCTCATCCAGCCGCGTACACACGTCCATCACACGCGTCTCAAGCGTCGGATAGCGGTTGCTCGGCCGCATATCCCACCAGATTTTCGAAGAGTCTTCGATCAGTCCGGCGCGCCGTAAGATATCGACGTGTCGGTTGTACTCGGCGAAGCTCGAAAAACGTTCAGGAAGACCGGTCCGGGGCAGCGCATCAAAAACAGTCAACCGATAGGACTTCAAGCCGGTTTCACGGCTGTCCCAGAATGGCGATGAGGTCGACAACGCGAGCAAATGCGGCAGGAAATAGCTCATCTGATTCATCAGGTCGATACGCACCGCGTCATCATCAATGCCGACATGGACATGCATACCGCAGATCAGCAAGCGCCTAGCCGGGGTCTGCATTTCATCGGCCAACGCCTGGTAGCGGTCCTTCTCGGTCGGCTTTTGCTGCCACCAGTGTGCTGATGGATGCGTCGACGCCGCGATCGGCGCAAGCCCGTGACCGGCCGCAACATCGATCACCGTATTCCGCAGCCGCGCCAGGTCAGCGCGTGCTTCAGCGACCGATTCGCAAACTTTCGTACCGACCTCGATCTGTGAACGCATGAGCTCGGGGCTGAATTGTCCATCCGCGGCAGACTGACACTCATCGACCATTGCTTTGGGCGGATCGGTGGCGAGATCGCCCGTTTGTTGATCAACCAAGAGGTACTCTTCTTCGATACCGATGGTGAAACTCGGGGGACGACGTGACATATCAGCTCCTTACGTTGGCCGCGCGCGCAAAGTATTCAATTTCCTGTGCGAAAGAGACCGCCTCCGGTGTTGCGATAGGCGCACGTTGTAGCGAGGATTGACTGACGATTGGCAACAAAGCCGTCGCCAGACGATCGGCCCAGCTTGCGATTCCGGCATCACTGCTGAGGTGGTCTTGTCGGACCTCAATCGCGACACACGCGTAGCCGTTACGCTCGGCATGGAAATCGACCGAAAAATCCTGAACCACACGACCGGAGTAAGGCTCGTTGTCTCCGACTTGCAACGCGGCATCGTGACGCAAAGCCTGAATCAGTGGTACTGCGATCCGGTCGTCCGTGTCCCACATGATGCCGACATCCCATGGACGCAGACCGGCATCAAGCTGCGGCGTGAAACTATGGATCGCGATGTAAACCGGTATCAGACCAAGCCCAGTGATACGTTCGACCTGTCCGCTCACCGTGGCATGAAATGGGACGTACAAACCCTCTACGCGAGCGGCATGGTCAGCAGCAGGAAGGTTGTTATTCGCGCTGACTGGTTCGCCATTCGCCCGCTGAAGTATCAGCGTGGGATCGTTCAGGCGACGGTTGCAGTCGATAACAATGCGTGAGTAATTTGCCAGAACAAGACTGGCAGATAGTCGCTCCGCGACCTGCGTGGCAAGCGCACCAGCGCCGATATCACAACCGTAATGCGTCTGCATCAAGCCATCCGGATACCCATTTTTCAAGGTTGCAGGCAAGCGACGACTGGCGTGCTCACACACGACCAATACCGGCGAGTGATTCGGGCCGGCAGCGCTATGAGCCGGCGCTGGCTCATCGACGCATAACAAGCTCGGCCTAGTCAACGTGTAACGCTGCGTCTCCGCAGATAGCTGCTTCTTCCATGGATACTGAGTCTAACGCAGACCGGCAGAACCACAAGTCCCCGCTGCTAGGCCGGCTCAGGCGAGTTGTTCGCTTGCAGTCCAGGGTACAAAGCTGCTCACCGGCGCCGGCTTTGCGACTTCGAAACCCTGTACGAGCGGAATACCCAAGCCGGCGAGCGTCGCGCGCGTCGCGCCGTTTTCAACATGCTCAGCAATCGTCTGGATACCCATTGCTTCACTCACTTTGAGAATGGCCGACACCATGCTCTGATCGACTGTGTCCGTGGTGATATTTCGAATAAAAGCGCCGTCGATCTTGATGTAATCCACCGGCAGGTTTTTCAGGTAAGCAAACGACGATAGCCCACTGCCAAAATCGTCCAGAGAAAACTTACAACCCAACGCTTTCAATTCCGTCATGAAGTGCGTAACGCGGGACAGATCGGAGATCGCGGCCGTTTCGGTGATTTCGAAACAAACGGCACCGCGACACAGCTGGTTGTCATTCAACGCGTCCTTGACGAACTCCAGAAAGCGATCATCACTGAGCGAATTACCGGACAAATTAATCGATAGCGTGTAACTCGCTTCGCGTTCCGAGGAACCGCGATCGGCGTGTTTCAGGGCTTCGGTGACGACCCAGCGGTCCACGGCCGGCATCTTGTCATAACGCTCGGCCGCCGAGATAAAGGTTGCCGGTAATACGTAGCCACCTTCGTCATCCCGCATGCGCAGCAATAGTTCGTAATGTGAGCAATGACTCTGCGCTGTCGCGACCGTACCGACGATCGGCTGATAGAACAGCTCGAACCGATCCTCCTCAAGCGCGCGATTGATCCGGGTCAGCCAGTGCATCTCCTGATGGCGCGCACTCGCCTCGCCATGACGATAGACATGGACTTTATTGCGCCCGAGATCCTTCGCCGCAAAGCACGCGACGTCGGCGGCGCTCATCACCGAACCAACGCTTTGCTCAGACTCCAGCATGACAGCGCCGATACTGGCGCTGAGCGAATGTGCGGCGCCTTGCCATTCGAACCGATGTTGCTCGATGGTCGCTCTAATCGACTCAGCGATGCGCAACGCTTCCTGCTCATCCGCATGCCCGAGCAACACCGCAAACTCGTCACCGCCCAGTCGTGCGATGACATCCGTTGGCGGCACACACGTCTGCAGACTCTGCGCGATCTGCCGGATCAGTTCATCGCCGGCGGTGTGGCCAAACGTGTCGTTAACCACTTTGAATTGATCGAGATCGATGTAGAGCAAGGCACCGCCATCGTGCTGGCGACGTTGGGTAATCGCCCGACCCAACACACTGTCGAATTCATGGCGGTTCACAAAGCCGGTGAGCGCATCGTGGGTTGCCTGATACGACAGTTTTCGCGACAGCCGGTCCGCATTACTGACATCGTGGAACACCATCACGGCACCGATTATGTGTCCGGAACCTTCCCGGATCGGTGCCGCTGAAATCTGTACCGGCATCTCGCCGCCTGAGCGATCGATCAGCATCACGGGTGTGCTCGAATTGACCACTCGCCCTTCCTGCAATGCCTGCAGGATCGGATTGTCGAGCATTTCACGACTGTGCTCATGGACGAGCGTCACCAGTTCGCCCACCGGCTCGCCGGATAGCGCTCGCAGACTGAAACCGGTCAGCTCCTCGGCCACCGGATTGAGATATTCCACACAGCCGTCGGCGTCCGTTGTGATAACGCCGTCGCCGATCGACTTCAGCGTCACTTCAGCCCGCTCTTTCTCGGCGAAAATACGGCGCTCGGCGCGCTTGCGTTCTGTGATGTCGGTAATCGTGCCCTCAATGCAACGACGCCCGTCCGGATACGTCACAGCACGTGCATTTTCAACAATGTCGACGGGCGTACCATCGCGCCGCACCATCACCGCTTCGAATCCGCGGACTTCGCCATGCTCCTCAATCTGGCGCAGGAATGACTCGCGATCTTTGCTGCTTTGGTAGGTGTTCTCTCGCGAGACGCTGCGGATCAGATCTGCCTCGTCGACAAAACCGAGGGTACGGACAAGTGCCGGATTGGCGGACAGTAGCTGTCCTCGCATGTCCGAGATGTAGACACCTTCGGCTACATTCTCGAACAGGCCACGGAAGCGACTTTCGGACTGCAACAACGCACGATTGCTTTGGTCACGATAAAGCGCAATGCCAGCCATGCCAGCGAGATTACCGAGCGCATCCAGCTCCTCGGTGTTCGGCTCGCGCTTGTCCTGAAAATAGAGATCGATAGTACCGAGCGGGCTGGCCTGGTCGCGCAGCATCGGTACCGACCAGGCACTGGCGATCGACAGCCGCCTGGCCAGATTACGATGTTCCGCCCAGGCATTGTGCGCCAACACATCGGTCGTGATCACCGTTTTGTTAGTGGCCATTGCGAGACCAGAGCTCAATACCGGCGACTGCAATGGAATGCTACGAAGCCCTTTGAGATCGCGACGCTGAAATGCCGGTGCCGCCTGCAACTCGAGATTCGCCTCATCGCCGTCGAGCACCATGATCGCCACCCGACTACCGCCGACTAGGCGTTCCGCAGTTCGGCAAAGTGCACGCATAACCGTTTTCAATGAGGCGCCGCTGGCGATCATCTCCAGCAATTTTCGCTCGCTGTAATCGGCCAACTCGCGCTTCTTGCGCGATTCGATACTTTGCACACTGACGCGAACCAACTGCCGGTCGGCGGCTGGCAAACGGCTGAGACGCACTTCGCAAGGTACCTCTGTGTCGCGGCCGTTGGCATGGGTCCATTCAAAAACCGGCTGTTCACCGGCCAGTGCCCTGCTGACAAACGCGTTGATCCGTTTCTGGTCGACAAATACATCCGATGAATTCATATCGTGATGGACGCCGAGGAAGCCACTGCTCAGCAGTCGTTTGCGTGACAAGTTAAACAACTGGCACGCGTTCTCATTGGCATCCACAAAACACTGTGCGTCAGCATCAAAGACCAGTATCGCGTCCGGTGCAAACTCGACCAGTGCCCGATAGCGCTCTTCGTTTTCGGCCAGTGCGGCCGCCGCGCTCGCGCGTGCAGATACGTCGCGCATACACACGACGTATTCGCCCGCCGCTTCCGCGGACAACTCGCTGACCGAGACCTCAAGATTAAAGGTACTGCCATCCGGTTTGTGTCCAGACAGCGGTTGACCACAGAGGTCCGGCGCTGTGGCCGCGAGATCCACGATGAACCCTTGCAGCCAGGCCTGTATATTTGTGGACTCCGGCAAGCCCAACAGCTCACTCAGATAGCTGCCGGCGAGTGTTGGCACTTCCGGCTCAAAAAACTGCACGGCCCAGCGATTCGAGAAATTCACAAGCCCCGAAGCATCGACCGTCAGCACCATATCGGCAATGTTGTCGAGCACAGCGCGTAGGTCGTCATCCAACAGTCCGGAGAACCGAGCGCGAATACCGGAGGTCGATGTCTGGGTGGTTGCCAGCGTATCCTGCAATGCGCCATTGACGATGGTCGTCGTATGGTGGCTGGTATCGCCGAACAAAGCATCCTGGCGCTGGTAGTGCCTGCTGACAATGTCGAGCAGCTCGCCGATATCGAGACGCGCGTCGTCGCCGCGTCCGCGAGTCGCGTCCCTCAGTTGTGCTTTGAGCGTCGGATGCATATGTCCAGCCGTCATATGCGCTAATCGCGTATCCCTTGCAACGCTGCGCGTTTACGTCGCTGCGGCCGAAAAGCATTCCTCCCGAATGACGGCTACAGCGCTCGCCCCAGACCTCACCACGCACGCCGTGTGGTTAAGGTCCAGTGAGTTTGCAGACTAGCCTGAAGCGACTGGCGGAACTGTGAAGCACTTAACGTTTTACAAAAGCCGATGGGAAAAAATTCCCGACGCATTTAAGTCACGGATTTTCGGTCTCTTTCAGCGTCACGGTCTGCTTTGCGGGCATCGATGACAGCACTTCCACACCGGTGTCGATGATTTCGCCGTTCTTCTCCAGCACCGGACCACCGACGCCCACCTGCACTGGAATCGAGATTGCTTTCGTAAATGGTTGATTTTCATAAAAACCAGAAATCTGTACATTGAGGTAACTACGCCCTTCTTCGCTCGCAATGACGACCGCCTCATATGCCTCTGACTGATCACCCGCCGATTTTAACGGGACCGCTTGCGGCGTATTCTTGGATAAAGCGAGGTTGCCGCGGGTTTTCATGTGCATATCGAGTTGCGTGGCACCGCTCGCCGAGACGTTCAGTCGAATCTTCAGCGGTTGATCGACCGCGGGCTCGTTCAGAAACGCATAGTCGATGGTCACCGGCACGGAGGGCTTACCGGGCGACAGCTCGTTGTGCGGGTGTGCCGCTATCTTCGCCTCGCCGACGGTCGCGTCCTGTGCTTCGTCCAGAGGCGGTAGCGTCTCGCTGCAACCGCTGCCCATGAAGACGAGGCTGGCCACCGCCAGTGTTCGAAAAATGAGCGTATTCATTATTGTCTCTCCAATTGGATTCACGAGGTCACCGTCACATCGAAACAGGTGCGGTCGTTCGGCTGCGTCAGCGCAGCCGGCGCGCCGCGGATGTAGGAAAACTCGTAGAGCACCATCACATAGTCACCGGGCGTCAGGTTGTTGAGTGTGAACGTTTCGCGATCGGCATCAGGGCTATCACCACCACCGACGAAATCCGCACGGAATACGAACGCATCGGGATCACTTTGCCCGGCTGCAGGCGGGTTTGTGGTCACGATGTCGACTGTGTAATTGCCCGCGGCCGTCACCGGAATCCGGATAAATCGTCGCACGCCGAGCTTGTTGCCATCTTCGTCCGGATCGAATTCATTGGTGCTGCAGACATTGACCGGCGTGCCACTATCCGGCTCCACAACGGCATAGATCGGCAAGATCACGTCGGGTCTTCCCGCGGATTCAGTCTCGTTGACACCATAACCATCGTTTTCACCGACAATACGCTGCAGCGCGAGCAAGTCATCGATCTGCGATGTCTGCGCCGGGTTATTGGCACGCAGCGCTTCGATGAACGGGTAAATGGTGGTGAACGGCGTACCCGATGCCTGCGGGCCTACTAGCACGTCGTAGATCGCACCGAATCCCAATGACACGGCATCGCCGTTGTCATTATCGCTATCAAAAATATCGTACAAAATGGCCTGCACGCTGCGCTCGTTGTACCACCCACGCGTTTGCGATGTTTCGCCATTGGTCTCCAGGCTGAACGAGAAGCCGCTGGATTGTTGCGAGCCCTGCGTATCGAAATAGACAGAGCTACCCATGATCATTGCCGATACGGCATTGCCAAAACCTTCACCGAAGGCGAGACGCGGGTCAAGCCGCTGACTCAGGCTATTTGAGCCGCCCGTGCTGTCAGAGCGCGAGAAATTGTCCTCGAAGTAGTGCCCCCATTCGTGCGCCACGACATGCGTATCGTATTCCTCGGTATCGGTTCCCTCGTCGCCCAATAGAAACAACGAATCGATGCCCCCATTGTAGAAGGACGTGCCGATCTCTCCATTCTCGATATTCTGACCAGCGGGGCCCGCGCTCGGCGTGTTGTTGACACTCCAGAACGCGTCCAGCGGTGCAAAAACTGCATCCGGATCAACGCTGATGACGAGTTGAATGCCATTATAAATCGTGTCCAGAACCGAGAATGGCGCCGCGGCGCGAGTCGCACCGTAGCTTGTACCGGTCCAGCCCGATTCCGCCTGAATATTGACGACCTGTGGGCCGATGCCACTATCAAACGCAGCGCCATCGAGCACATACAAAGGACGCGCGTCCAGTGGCTGGCTGGTTTGCGACGTGTTGTCGCGCACTTCGACATCCCAGGCAGGCGCGCCTGTACGCTTCAACTCCGCGCGAATGCGCAGGAAAACACTGGTCGAAACTGGTGAAACCAGAACAAAATCACCATTGTCATCGAGTGTCGTACTGTCGATAACGTCATTGGTACCGGCGCTGATCAGCTGAATCGTGGCACCACGAATCGGTCGCATCTCCTGCGATGCATAGTTCAATCCGCCGCCAATAAACGGCACAAACTCGAATTCTGCTTTGCCGGAAATCGTCGCAGCCGATAAATCCTCGAACACCGTAATGACAATAAGGTCTGTCGATTGCTGCCCGCCCAGATCGGTCACCGTTAGCTGAAACTCGAGCGTCTGCGACCCGGTTGTCGCTGGTGCCGCAAAGGTCGCATTGGCAGCATTGGGGTCATTGATTGTGACCGGTGTCCCAGCCGTTTGTGTCCACGCATAAGTCAGGTCAGCCGGGTCGTTATCGTCGGTGCCGCTACCCGCTAAAGTGACTGTCGCATTTTGCTCCACATTCTGGTCATCGCCTGCGGCCGCCGTCGGCGCGACATCGAAGATCACATTGATATCAACACTATCCTCGCCAGCAGCACCTGCAGTATCGGTGACTGTTAGCGCGAACTGCAGCGTTTCATCCGCCGCCACATCAGGAGAATCAAAGGTCGCTATCGCGGTATCAGCGCCGACCAGGGTTACTGCCGTGCCCGCGGTCTGCGCCCAAGCGTAGGTTAAGCTCGCAGTGCCACCATCATCGGTTGCCGAGCCGCTGAGTGTGACCTCGACGTTGCGCGCAATTGACTGATCGGCGCCCGCATTCACGGCGGGCGGCGTATTCACCACCGGTGCCGGGCCGCCGCCTCCGCCGCCACCACCGCCGCAGCCGGCGACCAGCAGTGTAATTAGCGTCAGCATTCCCGTGCGTTTTTCGTGTGACATGCAGAAATCAACCATTCGTCCAGCTCCCGTACCGCGGCTCGTTCTTGCAGCGCCGCTTAATGCAGATCACAAGGCTACCGACTGGACGCCGCCAAAACTAGTGACGCACTGCGCAGATTCGTAGCAAATCTGCGACACCGCCCTTATCGGCGACAGTGCCCCTTGTTATTATTGTTAGATAGCAACGCGTGGAAATAATTCATGTCCGACAGCAAAATTCTCGTAACAGGGGGTGCCGGCTACATTGGCAGCCATGTCGTGCGCCAGCTCACTGAGCGCGGCGAACAGGTGATCGCGCTCGACAACCTATCAACCGGCTTTGAACAAGCCGTGATTGGTGCAGAAACCATCATCGGTGACACCGGCGATGCGGCGCTGCTGGAGCAACTGTTCAGCGAGCACGACATCGATACCGTCATGCACTTTGCCGCCAAAACCGTTGTGCCGGAGTCGGTGGCCGACCCGCTGAAGTATTACGACAACAATACCGTCAGCTCACGCACGTTGCTCGACGCCGCCCATCGTCATGGCGTGGCACATTTCGTGTTTTCGTCGACCGCCGCCGTATACGGCATACCGGCGGATGGCAAAGCCTCCGAAGACAGTCAAACGCAGCCGATCAATCCCTACGGCACCTCAAAACTAATGACCGAGTGGATGCTCAGAGACCTGGCCATTGCCGGTGGCCCACGCTATGTGGCACTCCGCTACTTCAACGTCGCCGGCTGCGACCCGGCCGGTCGCATCGGCCAGTCGACACCGCGCGCGACGCTGCTGACCAAAGTCGCGTGCGAAGCGGCAGTTGGCAAGCGGGATCACGTGTACATCTACGGTACCGACTACGACACACCGGATGGCACCGGCGTACGTGACTACATCCATGTCGAGGATCTCGCCAGTGCGCATCTGAAAGCGCTCGACTATCTCCGCCAAGGTGGCGAATCACAGGTTCTCAATTGCGGCTACGGCGAAGGTTTCAGCGTTCGCGAGCTACTCGCCGCGGTGGAGCGCGCCAACGGCAAGCCGCTCTCCATCATTGAGGATGCGAGACGCGCAGGTGATCCGCCTCGTCTGGTAGCGAAGGTGGAACGCATCCACGAAGTGCTCGACTGGCAACCGCAGCTCAACGATATCAACAAGATTGTCGAGACCAGTCTTGCCTGGGAGCGCAAACTGGCGGCCAAGGACCCAAGCGCTTACTGGCGCTAAAACGACCCATGCGTGCACTCGGCCTGCTGCGACCGCGATCGATTAACGCATTGGTCGTCTTCGGCTACGCAGCGATTATGCTGCCGCTGACGATCGCGTTGATCTGGGCGCTGCTGCAGTTGGATCGTTTTTCGTCGCGCAGTGAGTCGTTGATCGTTGATGGCATCGAGGCGACACAGAACAGCCGCCTGCTGCAGGAGCGACTGCGTATCATGGAACGCCTAGCACGCCAGTACCAGGTATCGGAAGAGCAGAGTTGCTCGGCTTTCTGCGTGCTGACGCCGAGACCATCGCAACGGTAAGCCGGGAATTGCGCGGTCAGACCGCGTTACCCGATGCCCGCCAGCGCGTTAACGATATCGAAACCAAAGTGACAGGTTTGTTGGCCGGTCTGGCCCTGGCACCGCAAGAGCCAGCGGCGCCGGCAGATGCCATCGCCCGTTTCACAAGTGCCATCGCCGACGCGAACACACTAGAGACATTACTCAATGCCGATATCGACCGGCAGCTGCAAGGGTTAAAAGACGACGCTGCACAGACCCGCACGGCACTGGTTTGGCAGGCCGGCATTCTCGCCGGCCTGAGTGTATTGACGATGCTATTCGTGACCTGGCGCGTCAGCCGCCCTATCCGTGCATTGGATCGGGCGATCAATCAACTCGGCGAAGGCCAGTTCTCCAAAGCGATCGAGGTCAATGGCCCTGCTGACCTCGTAGCACTGGGCCGACAACTCGAGTGGCTGCGTCGCAGGCTGCTGGAACTGGCCCAGGAAAAAAATCGCTTTTTGCGGCATATGTCGCATGAGCTCAAGACACCGCTGGCCAATATCAGAGAAGGGACAGAACTGCTGCTAGACGGCTCGGTTGGAGAACTGGACGATGCACAGGAAGAGGTCACAGACATCTTGCGCAGCAATGGCATACGCCTGCAACGGCTGATCGAGAACCTGCTCAACTTCAGCGCCTGGCAGAATCGCAATGAGTTGCTGACCACCAGTGATTTCCCGTTGCGTGCGATGATCGAGTCAGTACTGAAAGTGCATGCCCTGCCGATGCGTACGCAAGAGATTCGCCTGCTGACGACCATCGACGAGGCCAACGTGCATGCGGATCGCGAAATGATTCGCACAGTACTCGACAACCTCATTTCCAATGCGCTGAAATTCTCGCCGAAAGGCGGTGCGCTGCTGGTGCGAGGACAACGTCTTGAAGACCAATTTATCATTGAGGTCGCCGACCAGGGGCCTGGCATTCCGATGCAGGAACGCAAGAAGGTTTTCGATGCGTTTTTCCAGGGTGAGCAACAACCGGGCGGCCTCGTCGCCGGCACCGGCATTGGGCTGTCAGTTGTACTCGAGTCCGTTCAAGCCCATGATGGTTTTGTGGACATCTCGGACGAACAACAGGCCATCAAAACAAAACGCGGCGATACGGTCGTATTTGGCGGCGCGCATTTCCGCGTCATGATCCCACAGCAGCCGCTGTCGAGCGTACAGCGCCAAGAACCGCAAAAGGTCGCGAATGGTTAAGAGATCCACACCCACGCATCTGACTGGCGTGCGTCCACCCAAGGCCATTCTGCTGCTTTGCCTGGCGAGTCTGTTGACCGCTTGTGGCGGCATCAGCGATTTCATGGACCGTCGCCAATCTGCGACAAATCAAGAACTTAGCGTTGAACCATCGACGCTTTCGATATATCTTGCCGACGTAGACCAGTTGCTTAACGGAGAAGGCACCAACGCAACACGGACTTGGCAAGAGCTCAACCTGGATTATGAGCGCGCACCGACAACCACGAATCAACTCAGGCTGGCATTAGCCCTGGCAACACCTGGTCACAGTTACACCGACCTGGCGCGTGCTGATGGCATGCTGACAGCATTGCTGCAAAAACCGCAGCTTTTGCTGGCTGATGAGCAGTTACTGGCGCGAGTTCATCTCGGCCTGATGCGCGCGAGCGTCAGTGCCGAATCACAGGCACGACAAGCTAACGACACGGCGAGCCGCAACAGCGCCCGCGAACTGTCGCTGGCGAGATCGCAGTTGACGTTACTCCGCAAAGACAATGAACGCCTTCGGACCGCACTGGCAGAAACGGAAGACAAACTTCAGGCAATGACACTGATCGAGCGATCGATACGGGAGCGGGAAGAAGATGAATCAGGCAGCGGTGGACTTCAACCTCAAGGCATCCAGAACCGTGAGTAATCAACGAAAACGCGGTGGTGCCGCCAGAGGCAAGATTCTGCTGGTCGACGACGATCCCGGCTTGCTGCGTTTATTGAGCATTCGCCTTCGCGCCGAGAATTACATCGTGGAAGCGGTAGAGAGTGCGATGTCCGCCCTCGCCGTCCTTGGGCGCTTTCAACCCGACCTGGTCATCAGCGACCTGCGCATGGACAAAATGGATGGCATTGGTTTACTGCAGGAACTTCAGCAGCGTGCACCCGGCCTGAATGTATTGATCATGACCGCCCATGGCACTATCCCGGATGCTGTCGAGGCGACCAAGTCAGGGGCGTTCGGGTTCCTGACAAAACCAATCGAGAAAGAAGAGCTGCTCGCCAATGTCGAAAAAGCACTAAAGGTCTCCGGAACGTCGAGCGGCAGCGAAGAGTGGGCAGCCGACATCATTACGCGCAACGCACAAATGCGCGATCGGCTGACACAGGCCCGCATGGTGTCGGACACCGATGCGCGTGTGCTGATCACCGGTCAATCCGGCACGGGTAAAGAGTTAATGGCTCGCGCGATCCACCGCGCGAGCAAGCGGGCGGACAAACCGTTCGTTGCTATCAATTGCAGCGCCATGGCCGAGAACCTGCTCGAGTCTGAACTGTTTGGTCATACCAAGGGCGCTTTCACGGGCGCCACTCGCGATCATAAAGGTCTGTTCCAGGCCGCCAACGGCGGCACCTTGTTACTCGACGAGATCGGTGACATGCCAATGCGACTGCAAGTAAAGTTGCTGCGCGTATTGCAGGAAAACCAGGTGCGCCCGGTCGGCAGCACAGAGGCGATCAGCGTTGACGTGCGCACGCTGTCGGCAACCCACCGGGATTTGCGAGAACTGATGAGCAAAGGACAGTTCCGCGAGGATCTGTACTACCGACTGAATGTCGTCAACATCGAAATGCCGCCGCTCAACGCGCGACGCGAAGATATCCCGCTGCTGGTCACGCATTTCCTGCGTCAGCTGACCGACCAGGGCGATAGCGAACGCAAGGTCTACGCGCCCGAGGCTGTCGAGTTGCTCGTGATGGCGGAATGGCCAGGCAACATCCGTCAATTGTTCAATGTGGTACGCCAAAATGTCGCGCTATCGAATTCGCCCGTGATCAGCGCGGAGCTGGTTCGCTCCGCACTCGGCGAACATGGCGACAAACTGCCCTCGTTTTCCGACGCCCGTGATGAATTTACGCGCAATTACCTATCGCAGATTTTGCAGATCACAGGCGGCAATGTCAGTCAGGCGGCACGACTGGCGAAACGCAATCGCACCGATTTTTACAAGCTGCTTGCGCGCCATGATCTGAACCCGGACACGTTTAAGCAGTAACGTCAGGCCGACTCCGAACGCACGGAGAATTCATCGGCCTGCAGACTGTGTCGCTCCAACAAATCATAGAGTGTTGGTCGGCTAACGCCGAGCAGCCCTGCAGCACGTGATACGTTGCCGCCCGTCTTGACCATCGCCTGTCGTACCGCATCGAGTTCGGCACGCTCTCGGACCTCTCTCAGATTCAGTGATTGTGTCGCACCGACGAGATCATCGAGGCCGAGATCCTCTGCCGACACCTGGCGCCCTTCGGCCATGATGACCGCCCCTTTGATTTTGTTCTCAAGCTCGCGGACGTTGCCCGGCCAATCATGCGCTACCAACGCCTTCTGCGCGTCATCGCTGAACCCTCGCAGCGCCTTTCCGTGTTTGCGCGCAAACCTGTCTAGTAACGTGCGAGCCAGCATCAAAACGCCGTTCTCGCGCTGTCGCAACGGTGGGATATCAATTTCGATTTCGCAAATCCGGTAATACAGGTCCTCTCGAAAGCCACCGGACGCGATCAGATTTTTGAGGTTCTGGTTCGTAGCACAAACGACTCGAACATCAACCGGAATCTCGCTGCGCCCACCAACGCGTTCGACAACACGCTCTTGCAAAAAACGCAGCAGCTTGGCCTGCAGCGGCAACGGCATATCGCCGATCTCATCGAGGAACAGCGTACCGCCGCTAGCCACCTCGACTTTACCGGGAGTGGTCTTCGTCGCGCCGGTGAACGCACCTTTCTCAAAACCGAACAGCTCGGATTCCAGCAGGTTCTCCGGGATCGCAGCGCAATTGATCGCAACGAACGCGTTGTCTTTGCGCGGACTCAAGCCGTGAACTGCCCGCGCCAGCAACTCCTTGCCCGTGCCGCTCTCGCCGAGTAACAGCGTCGTGACGTCGGTCGGCGCGACCTTTTCGATCATGCGACACACTTTTAACATTGGCTGACTGACGGCGACGATGCCATCGAGCGGAGAATGCGCGCCGGCAGACTGCAATCGACGGTTTTCCTGTTCCAGCTGCGCGAGCTGGTTCGCCCGATCGACAAGCAATCGCAACACATCGGTATCGACCGGCTTCTGATAAAAATCGTAGGCGCCGGCCTGCACCGCCAACAACGCGTTATCCTTGTCGCCGTGTCCTGTCACCACGATAATTTTTGTATAAGGCGCAATCGCCAGCGTCTCTTCAACGCACGCGAGCCCCTCGGTAACGCCCTCTGCGTCTGGTGGCAGGCCTAAATCCTGAAGTACGACGGCTGGCTCATGACGACGAATAGCTTCGATCGCCTCCTTACGACTGGCCGCCTGGATGATTTCATACTCTTCGAAGACCCACTTCAGCTGACTCTGCAGGCCAGGGTCGTCCTCAACGATGAGTAACGTTCGTTTCTCGGTTGACATAAATTCCGCACACTGGTGTTTTCAGACGTTTTTGCCGCCGCAAAACCGCTCCCTCACTCAGTTTATTAGTCTGACACGGACGCAGCGAAATTGGCAGGATATCTGTCACAGGGTGAAGCCGGAACTGGTTCGCACAGTCCAGATGATCGGTGCGTGCCGGCTATCCAGGTATTCGCCCCAAACCGCACAAGAAACGCGCCTGCACCAAACCACGAATTTGTTAATGAAAACGGTATTGACAATCATTCTCATTTGTATTCTAATCCTATCACCATGTACGTATGTATCTGCCAAGCCATCACCGATCGTCAGATCGAAAAAGCGATCGACGCCGGTATCGACAGTGTCGATAAACTGCGCGATACGCTGGGTGTCGCGAGCTGCTGCGGCAGCTGCGAGGAAACCGCGGCTGAGATGGTCGCAACGCGTACACCGCAACCGGCGATCTACAAGCCGCGCGCCCTGGCCGTCAGCTAGCGCATCAGCGCGGATTCGGCACTACCGAATCATCCCTTTCCAACAATTTCTTGTCGTAGTTTTGTCAGGGCTGTGACCCATTGGCCTACGCAACAACAACGACATCCAGCGACAATGAAAATGCAAATGATTTGCATCATTTATCAACTAGTTGCGTGTTCCGACGAGATGACTAGACTAGCGATCAATTATTCACCGCGGAGAACCATCGCATGAAAGGCGATAAGCAAGTTATTGCTCACCTGAACACCATACTCAAGAACGAGTTGACGGCGATCAACCAGTACTTCCTGCATTCCCGTATGCTCAAAGATTGGGGCCTCGACAAGCTCGGCGATTACGAATACCACGAGTCGATCGATGAGATGAAACATGCCGATGTGCTGATCGAGCGCATCCTGTTTCTGGAAGGGCTGCCGAACCTGCAGGACCTCGGGCGCTTGATGATCGGCGAGAATGTTAAAGAAATTCTCGAGTGTGATCTCAAGATCGAAATGATCGCGATTCCTGACCTGCGCGCAGCGATCGCTCACGCCGAAACGGTCAACGACTATGTGAGCCGTGAAATCTTCGAGCGCATTCTCGAGTCCGAAGAAGAGCACGTCGACTTCATCGAAACACAACTAAGTCTGATCGAACGCATGGGCATCCAGAACTACACTCAGATGCAGTCAACGCCGAAGACATCTGACTAAACGGTCGACTTGCCTCGAGTTATTAAAATGCTCTTGCCGCTGGCAAGAGCGTTTTTCTATATCGTGGTCGACAGACCGCCATCCACCGGGATAACGACCCCTGTCAGGTAGCTGCCGGCTTCAGACGCAAGGTAGA
This sequence comes from Pseudomonadota bacterium, assembly GCA_039033995.1. Classification (GTDB taxonomy): domain Bacteria; phylum Pseudomonadota; class Gammaproteobacteria; order Steroidobacterales; family Woeseiaceae; genus CALBPI01. The sequence continues at coordinate 114,860 of JBCCBP010000005.1, forward strand.
GAGCAACCCCGGCCATATCGGATGGCTTACCGATACGCCCTCGCGGCACTTCAGCAACGATCTGATCGCCCATCGTCGCGAGCGTATGCGCCATCATCTTGCTCTCGAATGGACCTGGCGCCACGGCATTGACCGTGATATGCCGGCGCACTAAGTTTTTGGCCATCATACGCGTCAAATGCAGGATCGCTGATTTGGACGCCGCGTAGGAATACGTCTCCAGACGGGATACATGCAGCCCGTCGATCGAACCGATATTGATAATGCGTGACGGCGATTCATGCGTCGCAGCGGCGGCCAGTAGATCGATCAAGGCCTGTGACAGGAAAAACGGCGATTTGACGTTGATATCCATTACCTTGTCCCAGCCGGCTTCCGGAAATTCATCAAACGCCGCGCCCCAGGTGGCACCCGCGTTGTTGACGAGGATATCGAGTGTCGACTCGCGCTCGCGGATCGTATTGGTCAGCGTCTCAATACCCGCTCCTGTCGACAAATCGGCCGGCACCGAAATACACTCACCGAACTCACTGAGCCGCTCCGCGGTCTGGTCACACGCGGTTGCCTTACGCGCAGTGATGTAAACGCGCACGCCATTCCTGACATAGCCCTCTGCAATCATTTCGCCGATACCACGCGACCCGCCGGTAACCAGCGCCACCTTGCCGGATACATCGAACAACTTTTCCATGATCTTCTCCTCCCGAATAGCGTTTGGATAATACACATTTCATCTGGGGAACACAGTGCGACGCGCTTGCAGCCAACACTGCCCGGCGCGACAATGGCGACAGATGCTTTTCGACGGCGAGCCGTCATCCGGATTTCGGGGGAAATCATGTTGCGAACGCGTGCGACAACAACACGCAGCCTGCGATGCACGGTCATTATTGCGAGCCTAATGTCGGCGATGGCAAGTCTTGCGCTGGCAGACGATACGGCCGATAGCGCTGAATGGCGTCAACATGGCCTCGACAGCAACGAGCAGCGACATTCGCCACTGGCCGCCATTCATACCAACAACATCGCCGAGCTTGGACTGGCGTGGCACTTTCCGCTCGGCACATCGCGCGGCATCGAATCGACACCGATTGTCGTCGATGGTGTGATGTATCTGACCGGCAGTTGGTCGACGGTTTATGCACTGGATGCTCGAACCGGAAAGATGCTCTGGCAGTACGATCCGAAGGTCGACAAATCCGTCGGCGTCAAGGCGTGCTGCGATGTCGTCAACCGCGGTGTTGCTGTTGCGGATGGCAAAGTCTATGTCGGCGTGATCGATGGCCGGCTCGAAGCACTTGATGCCAGAACGGGGGCGCGCGTCTGGAGCACTCTGACCGTAGATCAGTCCAAGCCATACACCATAACTGGCGCACCGCGGGTCGTGCGCAACAAGGTTTTGATCGGCAACGGCGGCGCTGATCTGGGCGTACGCGGCTACCTCAACGCCTACGACAAGGACTCGGGCGAGTTGATCTGGCGTTTCTATACGACGCCCAACCCCGACAAAAAACCCGATGGCGCCGCATCGGACGAGATTCTCGAAAGGCTTGCGAACGACACATGGGGCGATGCTGGCGAATGGCAAACCGCCGGCGGTGGCGGCACTGTGTGGGACTCGATCGTCTACGATGAAGTCAACGATCAGGTCATCTTCGGCGTCGGCAACGCCTCGCCGTGGAACTGGAAGATTCGCGACCCGTCCGGCGGCGACAACCTGTTTGTCTCGTCTATTGTTGCGGTTGATGCTGATAGCGGAGATTACCAATGGCATTTCCAGACGACACCGGGCGATAGCTGGGATTACACGGCGACACAGTCGATCATTCTCGCCAACGTACCTCTTGGCGATGACGGTCAGCTGAAACGCGTTGTGATGCAGGCGCCCAAGAACGGTTACTTTTACGTGCTGGATGCCGCGACCGGTGCGTTCATCTCCGGCGACAACTTTGTCACCCTGAATTGGTCGGAAGGGCTCGACGAAAATGGTCGTCCGATATTTAAGGATTCAGCGCGAGACATCGATGTGCCGTTCCTGCAACTGCCCGGCCCGCTTGGTGCGCACAATTGGCATCCGATGGCGTACAACCCAGAGCTTGGGCTTGCTTTTATTCCAGCGCAGGAGATCCGCCACACGTACGTTTCAGACCCCAACCTGCCAGAGCGGCCAGTCGCATGGAATACCGGCATGGATTTCAGCCATGGCTTGCCGGTCGAACCACCGGCGTTCCTCATGCAGATGCTGAAAGCCGGTGCAGTCGGCCAACTGATCGCTTGGGACCCGATGAAGCAAGCGGCACGTTGGTCAGTGGACCATCCAACCGCCTGGAATGGCGGCACGCTATCCACAGCGGGCAATCTGGTGTTTCAAGGGCAATTGGGCGGTGATCTTGTCGCTTATGACGCGAGAAACGGCAGCGTGTTGTGGCGCTATGCAACCGGCGCTGGCGTCGCTTCTGGACCGGTGACCTATAGTATCGACGGTGAACAGTACGTCACCGTCACGACCGGCTGGGGGTCCAGCTATGCCCTGCTCAGCGGTTTCAGCTTCGACGAAAAGATCAGCCAACCGATTGGCAGCGTCGTCACCTTCAAACTCGGCGGCGATGCCGAGGTGCCAGCCAACGACTGGCCAAAACTTGAGCGAGTGATTGCCGCGAAGCCGTTTGGCGATGACGCGCAGCGGGTTGAAGGTGCAAGACACTACGCGCGCAACTGCATGGTTTGTCACGGCGCATTCGCGATTAGCAGCGGTGTTTTGCCAGACCTGCGCTGGTCAGGATTCGCCGCTACGGAGGACGCCTGGCGTACTGCCGTGATCGATGGCGCACTCACAGCGAACGGGATGGTGTCGTTCGCTGAGTGGCTCAGTGCAGACGATGCCGAGGCAATTCGTGCTTACGTCCTCCAGCAAGGTGCGCTGGAGATACGGCGGCGATCAGCCAGCGAATAACGGCGAAGCTGATCACGACCGCTCGATAGCGGGCAGTCAATCAAACTCACAGCGCGAACACGCGTGTGACCCGCTAGTACTTACCGAGCACATTCAGGAAGAAACCATCAAACTCATAATCCAGCTGGGTCAGATCGTCTGAGAAGTCGGTGAAGTTGTAGCCGATGCCGATTTTGAAGTGATCGCCGATATGACGATCGACGCCGACCAGCCAGCCTTGCCGCTCGCTGTCGGCCTCGTCCACACGAAGAAAACGATACTCGGCCAACGCGTCCCAGTTTTTGATCATGTGATAGCGCATACGTAGCGCCGCGAAATCAGTGGTTGAGTCGAACCAGTCACCACTGTCCCGACTGAATCTCAACTTGGACACCCTTCTCGCCAGCTTTCCGCCGACACTCCAACGTGGTCCGAAACGTCTGACACCCTCTATGCTTCCGATGTTAGAGCGCTGATCGGTCAGCGTACGTGTCTGGTTGAATTGATCCACCTGCCCTGCACTGGTCAGGTCGTAAAGATACGTATACTTCGCGAGCCAGTTCAGGCGATTGTCTGCCACCGGTCGATACGCCAAACCAATACCGCCTTCGACCAATTTGGCATTGTCCAGTTGACTAGCATTGTTGTCGGTTTCAGCATAGTTCAAACGGGTAAGCAGCCGGAAGCTCTCTGACAGCTTGACGTCGAGCCTATTCAGGCTGACCCATTGCTCGACATCGTCCGTCCCGAAAGCCGCTTTATCATCACGGAACTCGAGACGACTCACCCAGTTTGTCCTTGAGGAGCGGTGTCCGCCACTGACCGTCCAGGCGGTACGTTCAACGACACCCAGCTCCGCATTGATATCGCTGCGCTGGATAGTCATCCCGACCGAATAGCCACCTTCGCTGGACCAGTTAAGACCGAAGATATGCCCAAGACTCACGGGCCCACGAACATCGGCAAACGTGGTTTCATTGAAGATGTCCAGCTGCTTACTGATACGCGATCGATGACCAATCGCTAGCGTATTGCCTGGCAGAAGCCGTGACGCATTGAAGCCCGAAGCGGCATCACCTGGTGCAGTTGAAAGTGGACTATTCGTACGATCCGTCGAATGTGTCATCGTGCCATAAACTGTATGGTCGGCATTGACATCGTGAGACAAGGTCATGCTGGCACCCTCACCCCGATGCCCAGCACTGTACTCACCGGTCAATGCTGTTCTGCCGGTCAATTGCCGCGTCACACCGACAGACACGAGATCGTTGTTGTCGTACTGACCGCCGTCATTGGCAAGCGTCAACTGGCCGGTAACGTACACCTCGGTCACATCACTGAATTGATGCGCATAGCGGAGCGCAGTGAGGGTGGCATCAATCTGTTGATTGAGAAGCGCCTGCTCCTGAGTCAGCTGGCGTACTTCGCCCGAGACCGTACCCTGCTCGCCGACACGATAGTCCAGCTGCGCGGAGATATCGGTATCCGTGAGTTGCCCTTCTCGTTCCACTTCCGCCGCGCGCAGCGCAACAGTGATGTTGTCGGACCATTCACTCAGTAGTTCAACACCAGATTCAACGACATCAACCCCGTCATCGCGGCGCGCAATCGAAAACTGGTCATCTACCCGTCGCCACCAGGCTGCGGCCGTCGTGTTACGTCTTGTCCAGCCGAGCTCCTGAAGATTGATACGAGATTCCACGCCAACCGCCTCGCCAGCGCGGTCATCGCCATTTGCCGGCGTCAGCGACGAAAATGACAGTCCACCATCACTTGAGAACAGGCGTTCCGTTTGCGTGGCCTCACTGCTTGCAACCTCGACTTTGAGGTAGGTGCCCTCACCTGCCGCTAAAGTCACATCCACACCCGCCAGCGAGTAGTCTTCGCCGCCACGACCTTCGCTCAGGTAGGTACCGCCAACCGCCAGATGATCACCAAACCAGTGGCGTGCGCGTCCCCCAACAGCTAGCTGATTGGTATCGAAACCCGCAGGCACGTATTCATAATCGACAATGAGTACCGCAAGGTTGCCGTCCAGTGGCCCCCGCTTGATGATCGATGGTGCAGACTGCTCAGCAATCTGCAACAGAGGCCGACCGAGTATGATTCTGCCTTGCAATTCATCGATTTCGTAATCGCGTCCGCGAGCCAGCGTAATCGTATCGACAACGCGATTGGTGTCAGCGTCGCGTATTTCTATCCTGGCTTGATCCGAGCCAGGAAGAATATCGATATGGCGCAGGTAGTACAGACTGCCACCGGTGCCAAGAAACTCGCTGTGACCCAACGCCGTCTGCGTCTCAGACGCAAACAGGCTTAGCTTGCTACGCGTCGCATCGCGTGCGGTCGTCGCGACACTGTTCCACGACAATTGCGCCCCATACAGGCTTCTGCGGTATTGAATAAATTCGCTATCGCTAACCTCAGTCTGATAGTTACCCCAAACAACGTGGCTCTTGTTCCAATCGAGGCGCACGTAGAACCTGCCGAGACTGTCAGCATCCCACTCCGTCGTGGAATCATCCCCATAGACTGGATAGTAGCGATCAGGGTCCAACCTCCGGAACAACACGCGACTGTCTTTGCGATCCAGGTTGCCAAGCAAGTCGCCCAATTGCTCTTCCCGACTGTCAAGTTGGCTGGTCAACAAATACTTGCCCTCAATTTTCGCTTTCAGGTAGTAGGCTAAACGACCTTCCGCCAACGAATCTTCCGCGAACCGCTCATTGCCGGCGAGCGGCTCCAGCGCACCGGAAAAGTCTGACGCTGTTGCGGTGAAGTCGGCGAGCGCGACCATAAAGCGATGCTCTCCGGTGACTGTCACAGGAATATCCTTAAACCAGATACCATCGCTTTCGGAACCGACCGCCACCTCCGCCCAGTGATCGCCTATCGGCAATAAATACTCCGCTACAAGATCGCCTTCCACGTCCACGGGCACTTGATGCCCACCGACGTAAACCGCATGTTCTGACGACATGTCATCGCCAATCAGGCGTACGCGCGCGCCTTGCAACAGAATGTTCTGGCGCGCCAGTTGCGAGCGACCCCACGCTCGAGTCAGCAAGCGATGCGCTTCGTGTGCTGGTACATTCAAGGAATTAGTCAACAGATTCGGCGCGACCATGCGGCCGTCTTCACGTTTATTGAAGCGCTCCTCTGCAAGCTGTTGCTGTTCTGCGTATCGCGACTGCGTCAATACCTGCACATAGCCGGCAGTGGTCTGGTCGCGCTGGCCACGCGGATCGGTAACAGTAAGCACATAGGCAAACCGCTCATCGATACGTAGATCACCGGCACGCGGCAGCCATTCGAAATACACCAGACCAGCGAATGGACCGGGCTTGTTGGTCGGTTTCAGTGTCGCTAGTGCGGAGACGCGATCTTCATCACTCTCACGATAGATTTGGAGTGTGTATTCGTCGATGAACGCAGCATAGTTCGTGTATGCAGCAAACACCGCTGGCGCGTCACTGCTCACGGGTAGCGTCTGTGGTCCGACCACGGTGAGACGCGGCGTCAACACCGATGCATCCTCTGTCGCCCACAACACACCCGCATTCGGTAGCGCGATCCGAAAACGGCCGTCGGTATCGTCGGCACCGGGCGCAGTCAATTGATCACTCGTTGATAGAAATTGGCTGGCTACGACGCGCTCGCCGTCCGCATTGCAGGACAGAATCGAACAGCTTTCGTCCGCATGTGCGGTGTTAATCACTAACCCAAGCAGTACGCCAACTGTGCGTTGCAACAATCCGACGCGACGTGCTGACGATTGCGGGGATTCGTTGGCCATCACATACACCTCTGTGTTACGCCAGATAGCAACCGGTAGCGCATTGCGCAGCATTGCTCGGAGCTCACGCCCGCGAGCGATAGCCAGTGACTGGTCTGACGCGCCTGATCCCGCCAAAACCACGACGCGACCACCGCCGGCGGCGGTTAGCTCGGCCACGAGATCATCGAGCAGCGTGGCATATGGCGCGGCGATGCTAGCCTGACCGGCCTCAAAAAACGCGGGTGAGAATTCGAACACGCGCAAGTCTGGCCGTATCACCGAATGTCTCGGCAATAAGACACCAAAATCGAATTGGCTAAGCAGACCCTGGGTAATCCGTTTTACACGCGGATTTTCGGTCGTAAACTCGGTGCCTTGCGGCAGCGTTGCCGGATCAACCTTGACAATGAAGTTGCGCCCGCGCTCCAAGAAACCACCATCCACTGCTGCGATGTGATAGCGGCCCCGACTATCGGTTTCAATAATCAGGCCTTCCACCGTGGCCAGACGGACACCGGCGATACCCTCCTCGTTGATGCCGAGGTTACGTACGATGATGCGCATCTCCCCAGTAGCCTCACCGCCGATCGTCTCCACTTCCGTAAGCGTCTCGGCACTGATCTCGTCATACAGCACATTGATCTCGACACGGCGATTCTGCGCCATGCCTGCACGCGTCGCGTTGCTGGCTACCGGTTGTCGATCGCCTCGACCACTCGACTGAATTGCTGAAGCAGAAAGACCTAGCGCTTGTTGCAGGAACGTGGCGACGGTACGCGCACGACTTTCGGACAAGCCCTGGTTGTCGGTATAGATCGCGGCTGTTCGCGCGCTCAATGGTTCGTTGTCGGTATGACCAATAAAAGACAAACGCAAATTCTCGCGCTCGCCCAGCTCATCCAGCACGGCACGCAATCGCTCTACGTAGTCAGATGGGATCGCTGCTTTGCCGGACTCGAATCGAACCGGTTCGATGACGGCATCGAGTGTCACTGTGTTGGTCTGACGCACATCTCTCGAGACTTGTTCGCGAGGCGTCAAGATACGCTCACGAACAATCTCGATGCTCTGTGCGTTTCTACCAGCGGCCACGTCGCCCGTGTGCGCTGTCCTGAGCTCATCGTTGTACAGCGTCACGGAAGAACCTTCACGCGTCGTCACCGTAATCGCGGCATCGCTGTATGGTAGGATCAGCTCGACCTGATGACGCTCAAGATTCTCGCCCTCACTGTCTCGACCTACCAGATCCGGCAATGCGCGATCGCTGCCAAAAGCATCGCCGGAGAGCATAACGCCAGTTGCGTCGGCCGCATCCTGCCAACCATCACCGTCGCGGTCGTGCCAGACCTTGCCGATGATCGTGGTCTCTTCGAAATCCGGGTCAGCGATCACCTGCACTTCAGCCTGATCGGTATTACCGATTGGGCCACCGTTCAGTGTTGGCGTCGCCGTGTTGAGATAATCGCCCTGCGTGACACCAGCACCCACACGCAGCGCATAACGCAATGTGCGTAACTGGCCGGCGGCTAGCGCGATGGCGCCGAACTCAAGCGGCCGTGGTCCGGATACCGTAAAGCCTGCTGATTGACCATCCAGCAATGCTGAACCGTCGACATAGCTGAAGCCCGGCGGTAGTGAATCGACAACCTCGATGTTCGGCAATGTCACCGGCGACAGATTTTCGATTGTGATCGTATACACGACGAGGCTACCCACCGTTGTCGTCGGACGCGCCACGCGCTTGGTCAACCGAACACTCGACGTCTCGACACCGGTTGGATCCAACGGCACATGGTTGAAGATCACGTCCGGGTCGCTGTCCTCCAGTGTGAACGCCACGTAGTAGTCTGTGCTGTCGGTTCCCTGCGGTGTACCCGAGCCGTCCCCAACGCGGACCGGGTCGCCCAGACCCGTGGGATCGATCGGCCCATCGAGCGGCGGAATCAAATCCGATGTGCCGCTCTGGTAACCCTCCGGCACATCAAAGGCGAGGAAGAATGTATCGCCGCTGGCACACGCTGGATCGGCACCCAACAGGACATCGAATCGGTAAAAGCCATCCGCCGCCGTCGTCTGTGGTTGCTGACCGGGCAATAAACAGGCGGCAGGTAGCGGCACGCCGTTCGCATCGACGAGGCGTACGTCCACGCCAGGAACCGGCTGCCGTGCCACCGCGTCGTAGAACACGCCGCTCGGGTCAACTGGCAGGTTCTGGTCCAGTACAGTGGTATCTGGCGGCAAAGTGATATCGGTAATCTGCCCGAACACCGTGCCGGTATCCGGATGTCGTAACGTCACCGTAAAGCCATCACCCGGTTCCAGATCGGGCACCGTATAACTGCCATCGGCGGCAACCGGCACTGTGGCTACGATGTTGCCGGCCGCGTCGGTAACCTCGATGATCCAGCCTTCAAGCCCATCCTCACCAGGATCGAAACTGTCATCGGCGTCAGCATCGAGCCACACATTACCGACCAGCGTTGCAAGCCCGGTGGCGCTGCCGCTGTCTGACACATCCAATGCACAGCCATTGCCGCTCAGCGTATCGGTATAAGTCGCTACATAGTTTTCGAGGAAGAACAGCATCAGAGTGCCGTCGTCGTCCGCGCCGGCAGCGCTACCCTCCACGGTAGCCAACGCGCTCTCGAAAATGCCGGTCGCAATGCCCGTCTCCAGCAGAGTTACGGTCTCTTGTTCGCCGGTCGTCGTGTTGACAACCGTCACAGTGACGCTGTCGACAAGCGCATCATCTCTATTCTGATCGGCGTCGACGACCTGTAACTGAATCGACTCACCGGGCAGCAATTCCTCTGTCGCTGTCACCGTGCCATCAACGCCGAGCGTAAACGGAATAACGGTCGCTGCATCATTGTTGCCGGCATCGCCATCATTATCGGGGTCCGGATCGAGGCCGTCTTGTGAAGCATCGCTCAACAGTTGACCCGATGGACTGCTGCCGGTTCCGACGACGCTGTTGGTCAATGGGACGTTGGCGCATTGGCCCGCCACCGACAAGTCGACGGTTACGTCGAACGTGATCGTCGCCGTACCGCCCGCAATCAGTGCCTGCGCGTCATCGAAAAGACGTGTCTCGTTGATGCCATCGAACCCAGCTCGTAAAGTCGCAATGTCGCCAGACACCGCGAGATTGTCGATACTCGTCACAACCGCTGGCGCGAAATTGCCGGCGAGCGGTTCATCGAGCTGGATATTGTTCAGAACGACATCGCCCGTGTTCTCAACAAACAACGTGACGGTGGATGTGAACGTATCGTCGAAATTAGGGTCGGCAACGGTAGCCGTCTTGGCCACACCGAACGCGGGCGCTTCGCTGAAGCTGATCGAGGTCGGCAGCGAGTCGTCACCCGGATCACCGTTGCTGTTGGCATCGGCCACTGGGCCGTCTGTCGACTGATCACTGACCGTCGCACTACCCGGCGAGTCGCCCGACGCAACAGCTAGATTGTCGTACGGCCCAAGGTTGCTGCCTGGCGTGACAGTAACGGCGAGCGTCAGCGTTGCTGTCTCAGATACCGCCAACGCGGTGCCTGCGGCAAGCAGATTGCTCTCGCTGCCACCATCGAATGTCGGATTCACAGCCACATCGCCACTTGTTAGCGAATCAACAGTGTAGGTGGCACCGGCAAAAGTCGTCGCCAATGGTTCGTCAATGGCTACGTTGGCGAGATCAACATCTCCCGAGTTGCTGACCACAAGCGTATAGGTCAGTGAATAGGTACCGTCACCATTGTTGTTCGGTCCGTCTGTCACCGCTTTTGCGAGTCCAATCTGCGGTGTTTCACTAAACGTCACGGGTGTCGGTACCGAATCGTCGCCCGGGTTACCGTTGCCATTGGCATCCGCCACTGCGCCATCCGTGGATTGATCGCTGGGCGCCGCACCGGCCGGCGACTCACCCGTAGCCGTTGCGACATTGTTGTACGGACCGAGATTGGCACCTGGCGTTACCGTCAGCTCCAAAGTAATCGTCGCGCTGGCACCAATCGTCAGTGATTGACCCGGGACTAGCAGCTCCGTATCCGCATCGCCATCGAAACCACCCGCATTCACCGTCAGATCAGCGCTAGTTAGGGCATCAATGGTGAACGTCGCGCCGGCAAATGTCGTTGCCAATGGCTCGTCGACGCTGACATCCGACAGCGCCACATCACCGCTGTTGCCAACGATCAACGTATAAGTCAGTCCGTAGCTACCATCCTGATTGTTGACGGGCCCAGCCGTGACCGCTTTCGCAAGCCCGACCTCTGGCGCCTCGCTCAACGTGATTGTTGTCGGCGATGTGTCATCCGTCGGGTCGCCGTTACCATTCGCATCAGGCGTTATGCCATCGACGGAATCGTCACTGGGCGTTGCACCAGACGGCGATGTGCCTGTGGCCGTCACGGAGTTGTTGTAACTGCCGAGCGCCGCGCCGGGCGTGACCGTGACGGCCAGCGCAATATCCGCGCTTACACCAGCCGCCAAGGTATTACCGGCGGCGAGCAATGCGGTGTCCCCATTGCCGTCAAACGTCGGATTGACGACCAACGTCGCACTAGACAACTCGTCAACGATTACGGTTGCTCCGGGGAACGCCGTCGTTAGGGATTCAGTCACTGCGACGTCCGCCAGTGACACATCACCGGAGTTCTGAACACGAATCAAATAGTCAATGGCGTAAGTACCATCACCATTATTGACGGGACCCGCGCTCACAGATTTAGCGACACCAATTTCCGCGTCCTCGACGAACGTCGATATGGTCGGGTCGCTATCGTTGTTTGGATCGCTATCGTTGTCGCCATCAGGGTCAGTTCCGTCGTCCGACGTATCGGTCACGGTATCGTTAGCTGGCGACGTACCGGTCGCTTCGGCTGAGTTGTTATACGGACCGAGCGTCGCACCTGGCGTAACCGTCACCGTCAAATCGACGGTACCGCTCACACCCACCGCGAGCGTGTTACCCGCTTGCAACAGGTCGTCATTGCCGGGCGTACCGTCGTAGTTGGCCGATTCGACTGAGAAGTCTGCGCTCGTCAGCGCATCCAAAGTGAAGCTATCCGCTGCTGCAAACGTCGTCGTCAGTGGCTCATTGATATTGACGTCATTCAACACCGTGTCGCCGGCATTTTCGAGTACGAAGCGATACGTCAGCGTGTAGGTGCCATCGCCATTATTCGTTGGACCGGTCACTACCGACTTTGCAAGCCCGATTCGTGGTCCTTCAACAAAAGACACTGGCGTCACAGCGCCGTCGTCGGTCGGGTCCGAATTGCCATTGCCGTCAGGCACAGCACCGTTATCGGACACGTCGGTCGCTGTTGCGCCGGAGGGCGCATCACCAGTCGCCGTCGCCGTATTGTCATACGGCCCAAGATTCGCCCCGGGCGTCACTGTGACATCCACGAGGACAATACCACTGGCACCCACGGCCAACGTCTCCCCGGCAGCCAACAATCCGGTGTTTGGTGCTGTGCCTGTAAAGCCCGGGAAATTGACCGTGAAATCGGTACTCGCGACGTTGTCGACGGCGAAGCCGGTCGCGCCAGCGAAGGTTGTCGCTAAGTCATCGACAATCTGAACATCATCCAGGATGACATCGCCCGTATTCTCGACAAAGAGTCGATATTGCAGCGAGTACGTGCCGTCGCCATTATTCGTCGGCGCGCCGATGAGTTGTTTCGCCAGCCCGATCACCGGCGTCTCAACCAGCGTGGCATCCGTGGTGTCGTTATCGTCGGTCGGATCGCCGTTGCCGTTGCCGTCCGGATCAGTACCGTCGTCGGATTGGTCCGTCAGCGTCGTACCACTCGGTGAATCGGCACTCGCTGTCGCCCGGTTACTAAAGGGCCCGAAGTTAGCACCCGGCGTCACCGTGACGTCGATCGTAATCGTTCCGTCTGCACCGACTGCCAGCGTATCTGTGCCGCCGAGCAAATCGGTATTCGGTGCGGTACCCGTGTAGCCGGGGAAGTTAATGCTAAATTCAGCACTAGAAACGTTGGTAACCGAAAAGCTGTCGGCACCGGCGAACGTCGCATCGAGGTCGTCCACTACCTGAAGCTGGTCCAGAACAACATCGCCTGAGTTCGATACGAACAACTCATACTGCAACGTGTAGGTACCGTCGCCGTTGTTTATTGGCGCCGCCGTCAAACGCTTGGCGAGCCCAAGCTCTGGCGCTTCCGCAAAACTCACGGGTGTCGGGTCGTTGTCGTTGGTCGGATCCCCGTCGCTATCGCCGTCCGGATCGGTCCCCGCATCGCTCGTGTCGTTAACGGTTGTGCCCGAGCGATCGCTATCGGCCGCCACGGTTGCACTGTTGTTATACGGTCCAAGATTGGCACCCGGCGTGACTGTCAACGCCAACGTGATAGTCCCCTGCTCGCCGACGGGTAGCGTACTCAACGCGGCATCGAGCAAGACGTCGTTCGGGGCTGTGCCGGTAAAGCCTGTCTCCTCGACCAACGTCGACGAGTCACTCGCTACGATGACACTATCAACGGCGAACGTAGCACCCGAGAATGTCGTGGCCAGTGCCTCAGTCAACACAATATTCTCGAGCCCGACATCACCGGAATTCTCAACGACAATCGTGTAGGTCAGACTGTAAGTGCCATCGCCGTTATTGGTTGGGCCCGAGCTTATCGCCTTGGCAATACCGACTTCTGGACTCTCGGCAACGGTGTTCAACGTAATCGGAGTCTCGTCGCGATAGTCGTTCAGCGCGCTAGTGTCGGTGATCGGATCGTTACCGGAGCCGATCGCTTGATCACTACTGTCTCGTACGCCACTACTGGCATCACCGGTCGCTTGACCGCGATAGGCAATCGCACACGAATCCACGAGACTGTCACCGGGACTGACGGACGCCTGCAACGTGGCATCAAAGCTCACTTCCAGCGACGCGCTGTCAGCGATCTGAATGCCGCCTGACGCCGTCAACACATTATTGTCTGCACCGCTCACGGAGAAATTGCCAACCGCCACCGGCGTCGCGGTGCCGTTCAGGAACACATCACCGGTCGGAACGAGACTGATCGCTGTGATGTTCTCGAGGCCTGCGGGCAAATCGATCACCCAACCGGAACCGTCGGCTGCGCCGGTCTGGAACGCAGTGGCGCCACCGGTGTTGGTCAATGTATAGGTGAACGAAACGGTCGGGGTGGCATTGGTACGATTATCGACCGGGTTTGGCGATACGTTGATCGCGCATGCCAGCCGCGGTTCGGCGACTTCGGTAAACGCGCCGGAGGCAGCGCCCGCGGCACTGCCATCGATTGTTAAGGTAAAGTTGTTGTCAAGATCGGTCCCTTCCTGGTTACCCGCTTCATTCAACACAATCGCATCGTATTCGAGGATCACAAATTCCTGGTTGGCATCGGAGTCGTCATTCATCACGTCGTTCAAATCAAAGACTGGGTCGGTGCCACTGACAAATGGCCCACCGCTCGCCGCGATCTGACAATCCGGTTCTGTGCTTGCCAGGTCATTCTCATCGCCACTAGCTGCCAACGTACCGCCATTACTGCAGGCGATCGCCGGCGTCGGAGTAATACCGGTACCGTCTGACAAGAACGCGAGCCTTGCGCTACCGGCGACGAGTTGCAGGCCTGTTGGCATGGCGTCGGTAATCACAAATGCAGGGGCGTTGCCTTCTGGTAAACCGACCTCGAGCCGGAAGCGTACGGTCTCACCAATCGATAAGATCCGGGGCGAACCCGTGGTCGCACCGTCGCCGGTCTCGGGTGTGTGCGCGAAACTCGTGGAGTCGATGGTCTTACTGTTGGTGGTCGCGGTGATCATCACCGACGCAGTGTCGTCCGCCGAGAAGCTCGCCTCTGCCCCTTGGGGTGAGCCCGTCGTGTTACCCGGATCGCCGCTGCCGATCAGTGTGCCGTAGTCGACATTGCCCGTATTATCGACCGTGTTGCCCGGCACGACGCCCGCCTGCAGATCAGCGGTATAACTGATCTCGCAGATCTCGCCGAGCGGCAGGCTGTCGAACGTGATGGAAATTCCAGTGCCAAACGGATCGCTGGTATCAACCACCGCACTACCCGCAGTACACGTCTCACCGGTGGGTGCCGTTGGCCCGCCAACAAACACAAAGTTATCGAGCTGCGCGCCGTCCAGTGTATCGGCAAAGGCGATATCAAACGCGTCAGCGAGTGAGTCCGTATCGTGTTCAACACGTATAGTGTAGGTGATGGTGTCGCCAGCGTCCGCAGTCATCGGGGCTGACGTTTTGGTCACATCGATAATGGGCTCGACGAATCGAACCTGTGCGTTTGGCGATGTAACCGTTGCCTGGTCACTATCCAGACGAAAGCGATTGCTCCGCACCTGGTTGTTGTCTTGATTATCGAGCGCGACAACATTCAGCTCGATGAGAATGAACTCCTCATCGGCATCGGTCTCCGTATTTTGTACGGTGCCGAGCGACAACGTGACATCGGTACCAGAACCAAAGGATCCACCGAATGCTGGCAGTTGGCAGTCTGGCGTAACGCCTGCCAACGCCCCGGTTTGCTCGAGTGTGCCCGCGACACAGTCGCCGTTGTTTAATCCGGTCGCTGCTATTGCACCTGGGTTAGTCGAAACAAACGCGATGTCCGCCGTGCCATCGTTAATGAACTGCAAGCCGGCCGGCACCAAATCGACCAGATTGACATTGGTTTGCTCGCCCTCAGGAATGGCAACCGACATACGGAATCGCGCCACTTCGCCGACCGCTAGCGGACGTGGCGTAGATTCAGGCGTCGCACTTTCACTCGTGGCAACGATCGACTTCGCAGGCTGCGGCTGCGTTTCCGTCGTCACCGTTTCTTCAGCTTCGATCGCCGTGAACGGTGTCGCACCCGGCTGGGATGTCCAGGTAACCGATGCCGTATTGAGAATATCCTGGCCCGGATTCACATCGCTCGCGACGGTACAGCTGACATCCAGACTGACGCTGGCGCCACCATCAAGCGCACCAACCGTTGGTGCATCGAAACTGGTAAACAGGTAACCATCGCCGTCGAATGGGCTATCCCCACCGGCGCCGGATCCGCCACTCGTACTATCCAGCACGCATCCGGTAACGCCCGCGGGTTCATCGTCGGTAATAACAACTTCATAGGCCTCGGCGGTCGAGCCATTCGTTGCTGTAATGGTATAGGAGACGGTATCGCCTGCCTCCAGGTTGGTGGTCTGGCTGGCTGTCTTGTCGAGCGACAACGCCGGGGCACGGACAAAAATCGTAGTGGTTGACAATGCCGTCGCCGCATCTGCCGGAGTGTTGTCTGTTTCTGCCTGGTACAGGTTTGATAGCTCTAGGTCATCGGCAAATGGCGCATCGGACACCTCCGCTGTGATATCGACCTCGATGACCTGTGGTGCCGTTGTATTGACGTCCGGCCAGACAATGCGCAGCGAATTGTCAGCTGCGGTCGAGCTGATGCTGACTGGCGTTAGTCCCAGCGTGTCGCCGGGGCCGTAATCGATATCGGGGTTGGTGCCGAGGTTCGTACCGGTATTAATTAGTGTTGCATCAAACACCGGCAGTGGGAAAAAGTCGTCGAAAACAATATCGTTGACGTCGCCCGATGGAATTTCCATGCGCAGACGGAACGTGACCGAGTCGCCTGGTTGTACCACGCCGCCAACCGGGGCAACCAAAGTTTTTTCGATATCGATACCGTCAATCGTGAAAGATGAACCAGACCCGTCCGTACAGTTCGTCGCATTGCCCACGCCATCGATATCAAACTCGGCCGTCACCGTGTTAGACAGCTCGTCGCGTGCAAGTACCGGCATTGCCGTAGCATCAAATGTCTGATCGATATTTGCAGAATAATTGACGGTGACCGTCGCCGCGGCGGGCAACGTGCCAAGCGCGGCCGTCAAGTCGAACACTACCGTAGTCTGACCGGTGCCTGGCGTGTTGTTCGAAATGGTGCGAAGCGCACCCGTCAATGCCACGGCACCACCACCATTTAGTGAAGCTGTCGCATCGTCGCTGAACGTTAACCCATCGGGCAATAAATCGGTGGTCTCAAGCCGGTTAATACCAGGCACAAACTCCGATACCTGAATATTGAAAGTATAGTTACGCGTGCCACCGGGAAGCGTGTCGCCGCTGTTACCCTTTTGGATAGCAACATGTTTCGCCGTATTAATGGCGCTATCGTCCGTACACTGGGTCGTATCCAGTGTATCGGTGATATAGACCGGGAACGTCGCGCAGACCTCAGCATCGTTACCAACCTGTCCCTGACCTGACGTACAGTCGATGTCGATCTGGCCACCCGGCGCCGCCGTCAAATCTGCTGGGGTAGTGACTGCAGCACAACCTACACCAGTGCCCGAAAAGGTTACCGGCCCGACGAACTGAATATTGTTGGGCAGGATGATCGGACTAATCGTGTTGAAGTCGAGCGGCGAAACTGTCCGTGTCGCTGCAATGTTCGCGCACGCCTCAATATCGAACTGCCAAGCGGGACCGGGCGGACGTTCGCCCTCGGCCGTCATATTCGTCAGTTCATATGTCACAACACGCGGCGTGAAGTCGAATTCGCTGGCACCCCCTGTCTGGGGACCATTGTCGCCCGTTGGCGTATTACCGAGTGAAAAAGCCGGCGTGATGCCAATCGCATTCGGTTGCAGCACGTTTTCTACCGCTGCCGGGGCAACATCTACGCACAGCTCCATCTCGAGCGGCGGCGATCCGGAAGTAACAGATCCAATCGGGTACTCGATCGTATATAGGGTAGCCCCTTCATTGCCGGTGACTTCCTCTTCGGTCACGGAGTCAATCAGTGTGTTACCAGGCGCTGCGGGGAATACGCCCTCGTCATTGATCGTCTGATTGCTACCAACGAAGCTCGCGCTAGCTAATGTCAGCTCAGGTTCGACGACAATTCGGTAGTAAGGTGCGTAACCCGTCTCACCAGCGTCGCTATTGGTAAAGCTGGCGTTGAAACAGAATTGCTCACCGACGAACCCATCAGCAGGTGGTGAGGTCGTGACTACTGGTGTTCCAGCAAAAGAGTCGGAGGCGATAAAAAGGTAAGCCAACGCTGCAATGCAGCCTAATTTACGTTGTCTCATCGCTACTCCCTTAACCGCGACATGACCAGCAATGAGAACTGATGTCCGTCGATATCCCCGTCACGGCGATAGTGCTCGTTGCCACTGGCTGTCTGCCAAATGGGATGCTGTAGCGGGCCGCCTTCCCGATGTATCCAGCGGATTGTTATTGAATGTGTCACCGATTGGCTACGGATGGCGCCACAACGCCACATTTGTTTGCAATCCACCGTGGTAGAAGCGACCGAATCCTGAAGTTCTTTAGCGCTTGACAGGCATAGCCCAGTCCCATAAAGTACCGCGCTCTGTCGGGGCTATAGCTCAGCTGGGAGAGCGCTTGCATGGCATGCAAGAGGTCGGCGGTTCGATCCCGCCTAGCTCCACCAGTTCTGCTTTTCCGGCAGCCAATAAAG
>JBCCBP010000006.1:0-126211 GCA_039033995.1 Pseudomonadota bacterium
CAGCGACCAGACGATACGGAGCCGGCTACGCGGCCCTGACGCATTCTGGTCTCCGGTTGTAACAGAGCGCGCGCTCAGCCACGTATCTAACTCGGCAGGCAACGCATACACCGTGCTGCGGCTTTGGTGCTGTTGTCGATGAACCGGTAGCGATTCTTCTCGCTCCCAACGCCGGGCACTACGCTCGCTGCAACCCAGATAGTTAGCAATGCGCTTCCAGCCGACAAGCCGCGATTCCGCTGATTGACTGATACTGGCCTCCATCGTCGTCGCGCAGTGTCTTCGAACAGGCGCTCCGACCAATAGGCTAGACGATCTGCCACTAGCGGCCAAGTGCGGCCAACGCCGGTCATTGGTGGATTTTGCGTATGGCCACCATTGCTACCCGGGGGTACCACGCGCTCCACTACAGCCGTCATTTCGCTCAGGAGTCGATCATGCTGCCCTTTCCCCACGCCCATTGGTATGTCGGTGCCTTTATGCTGCTCACCGTCGCCGCATTTCTGCCGTCTTACTTCGCGGTATTGCCGACAGCGCCCTGGGTCCATCATCTTCATGGGATGACCGCCAGCGCATGGATTCTGCTACTGATGACGCAGAACTGGAGCGCACATCGACGTCGCTGGCGGCTGCACGCCTGGTCAGGCCGTGCCAGCCTTGTCTTGTTGCCGATCTTTACCGCCGGCGGATTGCTGGTGACCCAGCACACGTTGCTGAAAGACACGCAGTTCAAAGCGCTGTTCGGCGAGGCACTGTCGATCGCTGATTTGATCGTGTCTGCCGCATTCGTCCTGTTCTATGCACTGGCGCTGAAACATCGTCGAACACCTGACCGGCATGCACGCTATATGCTCGCGACACTCATTCTGCTGGTTGGCCCATCCCTTTCACGGTTTTTCGCCAATTTCGTGCCCGGCTTCCTCGTCCGCAGCCTGGAGACACTGCCAAACTTCGGTGCGGCGCTCGATGTGAGTTTCGTGTTGTTATGCGCGTATTGTCTGATACTGGTCTTTCGGGATTATCGAACGAATAAACCGATCGCACCGTTCAGCGCTGCATTAGCAGCGAGTGTTGCGATGATTGGTGGATTCTATGGCGTAGGCTACACCGAAGCCTATGCGCGCTTCGCCGCTTGGTTTGCCGCACAACCAGCCGCGCTTATCGCTTTGTTTGGTGTGATTGTCTCGGTGCTCGCGAGCCTGTGGGGCTGGAATGCTGGCAAACGACCGAGCGAACTCGCGCCCAATGCCACCCGAACCAGCGCGGGTCAGACTGCCTGAGCTGGCAACGCTTCGTGGATTGAGCGTTTTCCTTCGGGAGTCGGTATTCTTGGCGCCATGAGTGCCGATAACAACAACGCCATGTGCGCCACCATTAGACGCATGACGAACCGCGACGCATTGCCACTGGTTATTGCGGTTACCGGACATCGCGACCTGGTAGCCGACGAGCTGCCCGGATTACATGCCGCGCTCGATCAATTTTTTACGCGCATGCGTGCAGAGCACCCGCACCGTCGCTTGCGTCTGCTAACGGGCCTGGCGGCGGGCGGCGATCAACTCGCCGCGGAGGTTGCACTGTCACATGACATCGCACTGTTTGCCGTACTACCAATGAGTCGCGAGCAGTATGCCGCGGACTTCGTTGCAGAAACGTCTCAGTCATCTTTCCATTCGCTATTGGCCAGTGCCGAGCAGGTAATTGAGCTACCACCAGCGCGCCGTCCTGCGGGCAGCGATGCCAATCAACGCGACTTGCAATATGCGCAGCTCGGTGTGTTTCTCTGTGCCCATTGCCACATCCTGCTGGCTTTGTGGGATGGCAAGCCCGGCGATCATCTCGGTGGCACCGGCCAGGTTGTTCGCTTTCACCATGATGATGTGATGCCGGGTTACGAGGACCGTCTGGCAGCGCGTCAGCAAATGTTGATCGACGATGAAAGTGACCTGGTTTATCAGATCGTCTGTTCGAGAGACCGCGATGACGGGACGCCGGCTGATGGGCTAAAACCCATGTCAGCTGGCTGGTACACCAAAGACGCCGAGATTCCTCGCAGCCAGACACTACCCGTCCAGCATCGACAGATCTTCGCTCGCAGCGATGCCTTCAGCGCCGATGCGATGCAGCATGCCGAGGTCATTTCAACGCGGTGTTATCCATTGCTGGATGATGAAGCTCGATCACTACCACAGTCCGATCGCCTAGCCGTCATCGACCGCTTATTCTGTCAGGCCGATGTCTTGGCGATGCTGTTTCAGAAGAAAACCTTGCTCGCGACACGGGTACTGCACATCGCAGCGTTCTTGATGGGGCTCTGCTTCCTGATCTATGCCGATCTGTTCGCGGCACGTGGCTGGCTCATCACATTCCTTGTGTTGTTTGCATTTTCCAGCGCGCTGCAGACGCTCGGACGACGGGCCGAATGGCATCGAAAGTACCTCGACTATCGTGCACTGGCGGAAGGTCTGCGCGTGCAGTTTTACTGGGCAGCAGCCGGCGTGACGCATGAGAGCGCGACGCATTTCCCGCATGATAACTTCCTGCAGATGCAAGACCCGGAGCTCGGCTGGATTCGCAATGTCATGCGCGTTGCCGGATTCGACAGTGACAGTCGACCGCGCCAGGATACCAGCGGCATAGACTACGTGCGCCGCGCCTGGATCGGCGACAGCGAGAGCGGCCAGCTGGGCTACTTCGCGCGGGGCACACGCCTGCGCCGGCAACAACAACGCCTGACGCAGGGCCTCGGCAAACTCAGCCTGATCGTCAGCGTCGTACTGGTCGCTGTTTTCATCTTTGCAGCTGCCCATATTCCAGAGGCATGGAACGACCCGATGCTTGCGCTGATGGGGGCATTGTTGCTCGCCTATGCCATTCGCGAAGGCTATGCCTATGCATTGGCAGAGAGTGAGCTAATCAAACAGTTTCGGTTTATGACGCGACTCTATAACAACTCGCGACATCGGCTGTCCGATGCGTGTGATCCTGGTGAACAGCGTCAGATTTTGTGGGCATTGGGCAAATCCGCACTGGACGAACACGGTGAGTGGTTGATGCTGCATCGCAATCGTTCCGTCGACGATGCTGAGTTGTGGCGTATGGGCGGTTAATTCGGCCAACACCGCAGCGATCAAACTGTCATAATGTAAACAACAGCGGGACACACCGTTGACTGAGTTCGATAACGATAAAAATAGACTGAGGTACTTGTGTTGCCGTTGACGACCGCGCACATGAGAAAAACGGCCCGCGCTGCGGCCCAGCGCGAGTCCGGCCGGCGCGAGCAGATCGCGTGAGCCACGAGGCGATCGCCCCACCCTTCTCCAGTTATATCGGTGATGCACCGTATGCGTTTGTCAGCTATGCGCATGCCGATGCGGCAGACGTCTACGCAGAAATAAATTGGCTGCATCACGCCGATATCCCGATCTGGTACGACGAAGGTCTGCACGCAGGCAATCGCTGGAATGATGACCTCGCAAGAGCGATCAAACGCAGCGGCGTTTTTCTGTTTTTCGTCACGCCACGTTCTGTTGCTTCGAATCACTGCTTGCGCGAATTGAATTTCGCACTGTCTGCCGACATCCCGGTGTTCTCCATTTACTTGGAACCCACCGATCTGCCGGACGGCGTGCAGTTCTCGATCGGTGACCGCCAGTCGGTCATGCGCTCGCGTTACGCCACGTCCAGCTATCGTGAAAAGGTTCGTGCCGCATTGCGAGACATGCTCGCAGAGGTCAAAACCACCACGTTGACACAAGGCGGTACCAATTTGCCGACACGGCCCGACCGATTGATCGGACGGGAGGCTGATCTCTCGGCTATTTGCAGCCTGATCGAGCAACACCGGCTCGTAACACTTACCGGCACCGGCGGTGCCGGCAAGACGCGTTTGAGCGAAGAAGCAGCCGCGGAGTTCGTGTCGCTGATGACGGCGGGTGTTTGGATCATTGGACTCGCGCCGCTCACCAGCGGTGCACTGGTCGCACAACAAATTGCTCAGGCGTTATCGGTGACCGATATCGCGGGTAAGACCATCGAAGAAACACTGATCGATTTCTTACGCTCACGCAGCACATTACTGGTTCTCGATAATTGCGAGCATGTCGTCGACGATGTCGCACGCCTGATTGCCAGCATCTTGTCGCAGTGTCCGGGCGTACGCATCCTGGCCACCTCGCGTGAAGTGCTGCATATCGCCGGGGAGCATGTCTATCCGTTACAGCCGCTTGGCACCAACTCGGAGGACGACAGTCCGCCACCCGCGGCCTTGTTGTTCGCAGAACGCGCCGCGGCGGTGCAAGCGGGATTCTCGCTGGACAAGAGTTCGCTGCCAGCCGTCCTCAGCATTTGCGAACGAGTCAATGGGATACCGTTGGCGATTGAACTCGCTGCGGCGCGCTGCAGTGTCATGAGCGTCAGCGATATGGCGGCGCGATTGTCAGCCAATTTTAAAGCGCTTGGGCGCGGTGGTCGTGACCGCCTTGCGCATCAGCAAACACTGCGCGCAACCCTACAATGGAGTTACCGCCTGCTGTCCGGCGAAGAGCAGGCGCTGCTGCGCAGACTGTCGGTGTTCAGCGGCAGCTTCGACCTGACCGCTGCGGAGACCGTTTGCGCCGGCGAGCTGGTGGATCGCGATGACGTGATCGATCTGGTCGAGCGACTCGTCGATAAATCACTGATTCAATCAGATCCGGGCGATGCGACCACACGGCTCAACCTGCTTGAGACGATTCGTGAATTCGCCAGCGATCTGCTGCAGGAAGAAGGCCGCCACGACGCCGTCGCAGCACGCCATCGGGACTATTTTTTAACCATTGCCGAGAATTCCGCGCTGGCCATTCAGATTGATCCAGCCAAATGGGTCGGAGCTCTGGACACGATGCAGGATAATCTACGTAATGCGTTGCAATGGTCGCTCGATCAAGAGGACGGTGCCGAGGCGCTGCGCATGGTCGGCGCGTTGTCCTACTATTGGGTCCTGGCAGGCAATGCCGCTGAAAAACGTGAGTGGTATGAGCAGTCGCTGAAGCATTTGGCCGATGTCTCCGTTGACGTCCGTGGCCGCGCGCTGCTCGGTGCCGGCATGGCAGCTGCTCTGGATGCAGACTACGACAACTCCGATCGCTGGCTTACGGATGCTATGAGCGCATTTGCAGAGCTCGAAAGCGATAGCGGCAGCGCCTGGGCCAGCTTCTGGCAAGCACGTAACATTACGGCCAAGGTCTGGTCTGGCAAGACAGCCGTCGACACGCTCGACGACGCAGTCGAGACCTACGATCGCGCACTCGCCTGGTTCCTTCCCAACCAAGAAGGTTTTGGCATCATCGTGACGCTTGCATTCAGCGCCTGGGCGGCGCAGCTCGGGCAGCGCGATGACGCCATGTCACGTATCGAGAAGGCGATTGGTGCAGCCAAGCAGGCCGGCATTGAAAGGGGCGAGCTCGTTGGCCGCGGCCACATGGCCAATCTACTCGCCAGTCAGGGACAAGCCGAGCAGGCGTTGACGATTCTCGACGAGTGCATCGATGGCTTGCAGGCCATGGGCGATCATTTGAACTCATTGATCTGCCTGAGTCTGGCCGGACTTATTGGACTGCAGGCAGAAAAAAACGACTACGCATTAAAACGCGCACGCGATGCCGTCGCACCGGGCAGTCGCTTGCGCACGCGAGAATGGGAACCACCTCGCCTCGGTCTCGCAGCATTTGCGCTTGCCGCTTACGGCAACACGACGGCGGCGGCTCGCTTGTTTGGTGTACTCGACGAAATGCTGCCGAGCTGGCAAACGTGTCTGACACGCTGCGGGTTGCCGGATGCCGAATCGCACTTTGCCAACTTCACTCGGGACGCGGATGCGAAAGTGGTCGAGCAGGACATTCGTTTAGGGAAAAAAATGACAGTCGGGGATGCGCTTCGTTATGCGCATCGCGAGCTGAAGCAGGTGCAGGTCGCGACGCACTGAACGCAGCACATATTGGAAGGGGAACCATGAGCAACAAGAAGAACGTCGCCATCCTGGGCGGTGGTCCTGGTGGACTATCGGCCGCATTTCATCTCGCCAAGAGCGACGCTGATCTCGATATCACGGTATACACGATGGGCTGGCGTCTCGGTGGCAAAGGGGCTAGCGGACGCAACTTTGAGATGGCGGATCGTATCGAGGAACACGGCATCCACTTGTTCGGCAACTTCTACCCGAACGCGCTGCATATGGTGAAAGAATGCTACGACACGACAGAGGCTTTCGAACATCAGTTTCAGCCAATGAACCTGCAGCTGCTCACCGAGTTTTATAACGGACGCTGGCATCGCTACGCGATGCGACTCGCGACGTCGGGCAAACAGCCTTGGGAGACCGACGAGATCATCGCACCAATGGATCAGCTGACCGAAAAAACGATCGCCAACCTGCACGAAATATTCCACACCAAAGAGCTCAGCAAGCAGACGAAGCCGCCATCGAACAGTGGCTCGCACTGGTTCGCGCATCTGATCTCACCATTGGTGCGCAGAGCGCTGAACAAAATGATGCCGCACGGAGACGCGCACATCGAGGGCGAGCACGAACGCGAAAACTATGTGCACGGGCATACCTGGCAGCACCTTAGTCTGTCCGGTCGTTTGCTACGCGGACTGCTCGGTATTTTCCATTTCTTCGCACGCTTCAATGCGCGGATGCGTTACATCTACACACAGCTCGACCATCTCGTTGGCTGCATGCACGGCTACCTCGTGTTTGACCTGAAGCACCGTGGATTGCATTCGATCAATCACTGGAATCATCTGGATTGGCTCCGCTATTGCGGTGTCAGTGACATGACGCTCGCCTCACCGATCGTCAAAGCGGTGCCAAACGTCTGCTTCCAGTTTCCATTCGGAGACACCCTCGGCAAACCGAGCATGGCCGCATCCGCCTACATGACTTACGTGCTGAGACAGATGCTTGCCAGCGGAGACAACGTGTTTTTCTTTCGCGAAGGCACGGGCGAAACCGCGATCCTGCCAATCTACGACAAGCTGTGCGAGATGGGCGTGAAGTTCGAGTTCTTCCACAAGGTACGCGATGTTGTGCCTGCCGCCGATGCGCATAGCATCGAGCGCGTCGAAATCGATGTACAGGCTGAAACCAAGGGCACCTACGACCCGATCGATACACGCGTCATCAACGGCGTCGAGAAACGCGTCTGGAACGCCAATACACCCTACGACAAGCTCGTCAACGGTGACCAGATGAAGGCGGATGACGTTAACCTCGAGTCGTGGTGGAACCAGCCTCCGACAACACGCAAGACCCTTAAGGCCGGTGAGGATTTCGATTTCGCGGTACTCGCCGTGCCTGTCGGGGCCCACCCCTTCACGTGTCCGAGCCTGATGGAGGAAACCGACCAAAAGGACTTCAACCACGCGAATAAGGTCGCGTGGAAAGACATGCATGACAACGTCTACACCATCCCGACACAAGCGTTTCAAATGTGGCTGAAGGATCCGCTAGACGAGCTGGGACTGCCCAGCGAATTACTCAAGCCGGGTGAGCGCTATGCTGGACCAACCTACAACAACCCGATGAGTGGCTGGACCGACTTCTCCGATATGTTGGCGGTCGAAGGCTGGGGCGACCTGGACGGACATCCGGAGCCACCGCAGACGCTGCTGTATTTCTGCGGTGCCATGCAACAATTACACGGCGACATCCCAATCGACGACGATGACTTTCCACACCGGGAATACGAGCGCGTCAAAGCGACCATTATTCAGCAACTCTCGCACATCAATGGTCTGTTGCCGACGTCCGTCCGTGAAGACAACCATCAGCAGATGCGTTTTGAATTGCTCACCAGTGCAGATGTTGAAGACAACAGTGATTTTCGCGGCGAGCAGCGCGCCTGGTCTCAGCACATTCGCGTCAACGTTGATCCGAACGAACGTTACACGACATCCCATCCCGGCCACGAAAAACACTTGCGCTACGCGTGGGACTCCGGCTACGACAACCTGGCGCTCGCTGGCGACTGGATCTTCACAGGCTTCAACATCGGCAGTTTCGAGGGCTCTGTCATGTCGGGTAAGCTCGCCTCTTACGCACTGACGGGATACCCGAAACAGGATGACGTATACGGCTTCAATTTCCTGCGTGAGCCGCCGGAACCCGATAACGTACCGATGATCAAACCCTGACGCGTCGAGCCAGGATTAGCTGCTATACCCAGTGCCGCGCGATATACTGCTGGTATGAAAATTTTGCGCAAATCTATTGTGGCGGGCGTCATGGTCGTCGCGCTATCTTTGTCACCAGTCTCAGCCGAGGAAAGTGGACGCGAAAAGCTGGCTGCAAAGATACGAGCAAGCTTCGTGGAGCAGCTTCAGGCAGAGGCTGTCACCGAACTCACCGACGCCGGCCTGGCAGAAGTGGATGCTATACGGATGATCAAGCAATTGTCCGTTGACGCTACAAACTGTGCACTAGATGCTGCAGAAAACGCGATTCGCAATCTCGGCGAAGATCCGGACCGGGTGTTTTCAACTGCCGAGCTAGAAGATCTCGGCGGGTGGTTTCAAGACGGCGATGAGTTTGATGCGTCGATCGAGACCTGTTTGCTCTCGGCAATTTCCAATGCCGGACTGACTCCCTGAGCCTTTCTCGTGACACTGACACTATTCAATATCAGATGGCAAGAGTACGCCCGCTTCGATTAGTGGTGCCGTTGGCACCGACCAAACCTGAAGTAAGCCCGCGTCTTGATCGTCAAACTTGCGTGCCGACGTAAACACCAGTGACTGCCCATCTGGCGTGAATCTCGCCGCCCCATCGTAACTCGAAGAATTCACCATCGGGCCTAAGTTCTGCGGCTCGCTCCAGATCCCGTCGCGCTGGCGTGAAATGAAAACATCGTCTTCACCGCTGCCGCCACGATTCGGGTATGTGAGCAACATCACTGTGCCGCTCGCATTAATCCAGCCAAGTTGGTCGCGTTGTTCCGAGTTGATCGGCGCCGGTAGCGCTTCTGCGGGCAGAAAGCCGCCTTGTCCATCGCTGCGCGCGACATAGACGTCGCGCTCACCCATCCCGTCTGCACGTTCGTCCCAGAAGTACAAATCGCCGTTAGACGTTAACGTACCGGCGCTCTGAACATGAAACGCACGCAACGTTTTCAGACTTCCTGCTCGCGGTCGGTTAATATCGGCGCCCTCTATTGCGATAGGTACCGCCTTTGGATCGGTAAGATCCAGTGTGAACAAATCAAAGTTCTCATCGATATCCAAACCAAAATATTTCGCTTGTGGCGCAGTCCACGTGAACACCAATGTCTTGCCATCTGGCGACACACTCGGCCAATCCACCCGATAGTTACCCAAGCCCCTTACACGGATGGCCGGTTGCCATTTTCCGCCGACGTAGTCCGATCGGTACAGCAGCTGCGGACATAACCAGATACGCGGACATGCAGCGCGCGTGAAATACGCGGTCTTACCATCAGGCGTGAATCCGGGTGATAAGGTCACCTGACCCTGTAACGATATAACACCGGGCGCTAGTCGTGTCGGCACCGTCACCGGCGCAGAGGCCGCACCATCGTGAATCGCAGCGAACGCGATTATTGAAAGGCTGAAACGTAACATTCGCACCCAATCCACCACTGTCTTTACAGATGGGTTCGCCTCATTGACCCGACAGGATGCACATTCCGCACGTTCGCGTCTCAGTGTGCCGTCTAATCTCGTCTCGCATCGACAATGATAAACGTCGGAAACGTCGCGTTTTTTTGATACTTGCGCGGATCGATAGTGGCGAGTTCGGGTAGCGGCTTCGTCTCATGCAATTGGGTCAGCCTGAAGCCAGCTTGCAGCACCGGATTGATCAGCTCTTCAACCGAGCGGTAATAGTCTGGCACGACAACCGGCTGCTTGGTAAAACCGCGCCACGTTGCTTCACAGTAATGAACCCCAAACGCTGAAGGTGGCTCGAACCAGGCGTAAGCGCCCATCGGATGTTGCACCGAGAACAACAGACGGCCACAAGGCTTCAACAACCGATAAAACTCACCGAGAGGGCGTGACCAGTCCCGCACGTAGTCGAGTGCCAACGACGACACAATTAGATCGAATCGAGCATCTGCTTGTGCGATCGGTTGTGCAAGATCTGCCACCAAGTATTCAACAGAGGGGCCATTACGCTCTTCCGCCAACCGCACCATGTTCGGACTGATATCGAGCGCAACAACCCTGGAGGCACCGAGCGCCAACAAGTCCCGCGTCAAAAACCCAGGTCCGCAGCCTGCGTCGAGTATTGCCAGGCCGCGCACGTCGCCCAGCTGCGCACGCATGGCGGGATGCTCGTTATAGCCATTTTCCGCTTTTCGCTCAGCATTGGCCGCATAACCTTCCGCCAGCGCTTCGTATGCCGCCAATGCGATCGGCGAGTCCGAATCATGACTCATACTTGCTCCTACACCAGCCCCACGGGTGGCGCATGGTACACGCCGTCTGCCACTGACACCATTACGTTAAACAGCCATAAGCGCTTTCAAGCTCAAATAAGAACTATTTCGACCATTTGCGGTGTTCCTTAGCGCGCTGGAACGGTCCTGAGGATTTTCGAACGCTTTAAGACTTTTCGTAAAGTCGATGACTTTTCTGCCGCTACCAGAGCAATGAAGTTTCGTAAGTTAAATCTGGACGAACTACCGCCCATCATGCTGGCGTTTTCGGGCATTCTTGGTGTTGCACCGATGGGCGTTTTTCGTCTGTTTGAAGGCAACTTCGTGATCGCGATTATCGACTTCATTGCCGTCGTCGCTTTTGCCGCGGTCGCTTGGGCGGTCTATGCGAAAGGCCTGGTTCGCATCGGCAGCATTTGCATGGCTTTTGTCGCCATCATCACCACCACTGTGACCGTGAGCATCCGCGGCGGTGATCATATTCTTTGGATGTACCCAGCAACTGTCGCTCTGTTCTACTTGCTGCGGCCTAAAGAGGCATCAGTCGTATCGCTTATTGCGATCAGCTTGGTGCTACCCGTCGTGTTCGACGGTCGCGATAGCAGCCAGATCGCACTCTACCTGGCAGCACTGGGTGTGACGATCTCGCTTTCGGTCGCGTTCGCCACATTGACGGCCGAGCAGCGTCGCGAGATGCAGAAGACCTCGCTGACCGACCCGCTGACCGGAATCGGCAACCGTCGGGCACTCGATGACACCCTCGACGACATGATCAACGAGGTCACAGACAGAAGCCGTTCGTTTGTCCTCATCATGTTTGATATCGACCACTTCAAATCCGTCAACGACACCTACGGTCACTCGATTGGCGACAAAGTATTGCGCGGTGTTGCTGAAGTCGTGGGCGGCAGCGTCAGACCGAGTGATGCATTCTTCAGAGCCGGCGGCGAGGAGTTTGTCGTTTTGGCCAACAACGCTGACCTCAAGCAAGGCAAGCATCTGGCAGAGCGCTTGCGCGTGGCTATCGCCGAATTGAAACACCCGCTCGGACAACCGGAGGATTGCGTGCACGTTACTGCCTCGTTCGGCCTGGCGGAATATCGCGACGGCGAGTCACGTGACACGCTTTACAGACGGACGGACGAGGCACTCTACGAAGCAAAACGTAGCGGCCGAAATCGACTACATTTGGCAGACCGGACCGCAAGTCTCAGCGGTACTGCGAGTTATGCTGCGCTTACCGATGACGGCCACGAGAATGCCGACACGGAGACACTGAGCGAAGCGTCCTGACTACGACCGACGTGCGGGCGTCTACCTAGCCGACGACGAATGCAGCACAGGCCAAACGCGGCAGTGTTCGTATACACTAGCGCCAACCAACGACTGACCCGACCAACATCGTGCTAACAATCATCGCTTCCCTGGGCTCGCTATTGTTCGCGGCCGCACTGCTGTATGCCGGCAACGGGCTCCAGGGCACATTGCTGGCCGTTCGTGGCGGCGGCGAAGGATTCTCGCCACCGGTCATCGGCGCTCTGATGTCCGCGTACTATTTCGGCTTCATTGTAGGATGCCGTGTGGTGCCGCGATTCATTGCCGACATCGGACACATACGCTGCTTTGTGGCTTTGGCATCCGCCGCGTCTGCCAGCGCGCTCGCACACGCCATTTTCGTGGAGCCAATCTCCTGGGGCATTCTGCGCGCGACGACCGGTTTCGCGTTCGCTGGGATGGCGATGGTGCTGGAGAGCTGGATCAATGAGCGCTCCTCTAACGCGAATCGCGGACGCGTGTTATCGATCTATCGAATGGTGGACTTGGGTTCGCTCACGCTCGGTAATCTACTGCTCGCTGCGACCAGCCCGGCCGGATTCGAACTATTCGCGCTGGTATCGATTCTGATTTCACTGGCGCTCGTTCCGATCGCGATGACGCGTATCGAAGCACCGCCACCGATAAAACAGGCGCGTCTGGATCTCCGCGGCTTGTATCGTGTGTCGCCAGTTGCCGCTGCGGGCGCACTCGGCACGGGACTCGCAAACGCCGCCTTCTGGGGTGTCGCCCCGCTGTTCGTACAATCAACCGGCTATGGCGCCGATATGGTCGGCAGGTTCATGAGCGTAGCAATTGTTGCCGCGGGCTTGTCACAGCTACCGATCGGCATTCTCTCCGACAGGATCGACCGACGCATTGTGCTTTGTGGCACTGCCGTGCTGGCGGGTTGTGGTGCGATCCTGCTTGCCGTTTTCGGACCAAACAGCATCACCGCACTACTGCTGCTCGGCGCCGTGTTAGGCACCTTCATGTTACCGGTGTTCGGCCTCAGCTTGGCCCATGCCGCCGATCATGCGGCCAAGGGACAGAGTGTCGGTGTCAGCGGCAGCATGCTGCTGTTACATGGCGTAGGCGCGGTGATTGGCGCTGTGCTGGGCGGCGCTGCAATGTCGCTTGCCGGCGGCGTTGGATTGTTTGGTTACATTGCCACGATAGAAATCGCATTGGCCGGCTTTGCACTGAGTCGTATTGCGAAACGCTCAGCGCCAGACGACAAATCGAAGCACAGACCTGCACCGCGCAGTCCTTCGACCGTCGTGTATGGCGACACCAAGAAGACTGGAAACAATCACTGAGCCCGGGCGCACAAGGCGCCTGTCAATCAAGCGGTGTAAAGTGGTTCGCCCCGATGACGAAATGCTCGTTGTCTTTCGGATAAAAACAAAACGCGTATTCTTCGACTGTCCCATCGTTGAACGCAAAGCGGATCGCATGTCCATCGATACTATAGCGGCCCGCACGTTGTCGATCATTATAGGCTGGCAACCAGCCGCCGGTGTCTCCACCCTTTAGAGATGCCCAGGTAAAGCGCCCGTCAGCAGCAAACGCAACGGTATTGAAATTGGCGATGCGTCCGCCGCCGAAACTGTCGGCCGATTGGAAGCGCCCAGCGATGCGTTGTCCGCGTTGTGCTGGTCGCGTCATGAACCAGCGCTCCCAGACGGTTTGCTCATCGCCGGGCCATTGAATCTGCAAGCCTGCGTTGCGCGGCTCCCACATACCCCAGTCCTCTGGCACACGCGCCTTGGATAACCGCGTGTCGAGCGTGTACGGATTTTCACTCAAGCGACGCTTGATACGACCATCATTCAACCGCAGGTAAATTTCGTTCTCGACGTAGACGCCGGACAAACCGTAGCGGGTGACCGTACGCATCACAATGTCGAAGTCGCTGTCCGTTTGAAAGTAAGTCGGTGCTGCAATCGGCGCTATTGCTCCCGTCGTTGGCGATTCAATACCTTCGGATTCGCTGACGGGACCGCCTTGTTGCGTGGGCATCTCAGCGTCAGCACCCGGCACCACCGGTTTTCGCTCGAAGCCTCTAGCCGTAAGATGCCATTCGTCGGGTTCACCATGAATCTGATAGAACTGCTGTGCTGCATCCTTATGTACGAATGCCTTCAGCGCATCGTCTCGGAGCGACTTGCTAACGAAGGCGAGGTTACGCTGCCACATGCCTCGCAGAATCTCTCTGTCGCCCTGCGCTTGCGGAATGGGCTTTGGCCCAATGGCGGTTGTCGTCGCCGCTTCGCACGAGCCGACCAGCGTTTTGATTTGATCGGGGGTCATGTCCCTGCCCTCAATAATCTGCCAGTTGGTCACCTCGACAAACGTCGCAACACTGCAATCCGCGTACGGCGGAAAACCCGCTTTCTTGGCCAAGCGCTCGTAGTCGCGAAATGACACCTTGGGCGAAAACGACAACCGCATCGACAGTCTTTGCGCACGTGGTGTCGCTTCGATAAGCTCTTGCTTGACGGTCTTGCCAATGGACCTTCTTTGCACCGGGTCCGGCTCATACGCGAGCGTATCAGCGCAAAAAGCGACGGCGATGAGTAATGCGGCGGTGGTGCGCAGCCAGTCGTCGAAACCCTGAGCATCACGTTGCACGAAAAACCCCTTATTTTTCTCGAGTTTGAAGCTTAGCAGAATTCATACAACAGCAAGGCATGGCAAGCATTGATCGGCGCTACGGTGTTACGACGTGTGCGCTAGCCACGCTGGGTTGATTCGGTCGCACCGACCGTGTCGTTCTTGTAGAGTAAACACAGCGACGTTGATAGTAAGCGCGAGGCACCATGACCAGACCCACCCATTCAACGCTAAAGCTATTCGCTGCTATTGCTTGCCTATTCGCGTCCGCCGACTCAGGGGCAGCTCTGCCGAATCAGCCCACGGTCGCGATTGAACGCGATGATGGCAGTCGTACATTGGCGAATTGGTCACCTGCGGCTCGGATGCACCCGAGCATGAGCGAGAGGATTCTGCCTGACAATCCGGCTTTCGATGGCGCCGAGGTCTGGCTCATGTTGTCGCAGGGTGAGACGTTGCCGAATGCTGCGGTAGCAGCATTCCGTGAGGCGGGTCTGCAAGACGCGAGGATTATCGCATCCTCTCCCTGCAATCCTGTCGCTGTCGACGTGCTCGATTCGGCACCAGGCTCCGAGGGGGCCGTCGTGATGGTCGCTGGCACTTTGAACGGCAACGCCGCACGCGGCATTGGCATCGTCTTGTTCGGCAGTGATGACGAGCATGGTGCGCATGCGAATGTACATGCATTTATGGCACCGGAAGATGCGTTCATCGCGCTCGGTGGCTTCGCCGTTCCAGCGGTACGCTGGCTCATGGCATCCACGGCACCCGATGAAGATATGACGATAGATGGTAGTCTCTCACCTCAAGCCGCGACGGCAAGACTCAGTGAATTTTTTTCCATGTGGGTTGAACACTGGCTGGTCCCAATGCTGGCGATGACCCTACAGTCGCAAATGCAATCCATCCAGAACATGGCCAGTTGGAACAACGCGATGAGTGCTTGTGCTGGTGACGCAAACTGTACGGTGATCGAAGCCAACGATGGCTCAGGCAATTGGGAAGCTGTGACTCGCTAGCGCCACCAAGACCGGCACGCTTATGCCAAGTGCTTCTCCATGTATACACTCAACGGATCGTGAGTGTAGCCCCCGAACGGGCCACGACGTTGATATCCGAGCTTGGCGTACAGACGCAGCGCCGCTGGTTGCAGCGGACCAGCCTCCAATCGCACCCACTGCACGCCGTGAGCGCTGACGCATTGCTCGATGGCACTCATGACACCAACCGCCAACCCCTGACCACGAAAGTGGCTATCAACAAACACGCGCTTAATCTCGCCATATCGCACATCGTCGTCGCAAAACTTCACGCCACCACAGGCTGCAAGGACGTTGTCGACATAGGCACCAAAAAACGCCGCGTCGTCGGTCATCAAAGCAGCAATAGGTTGCGCATGATTGCTCTCTGGCGGATACAACGATTCCAGGTAGACGTCGGATTGCTTGACGAGCGAAATCAACGCGACGTTGTTCGGATCATGTAATCGCCGAATTTCCATGAGACAACACTGAGTAACCGGGACACCACTGTCAACTGCCACTATGACGATGCTGGTCGAGATCGGATTGGGCAGCAAAAATCAGAACAACATCACGCCCGTCACGCATCGTTTGTGGCCTACTCCGTTGATGTTCAAAGCGATTCGCATTTCGATTCTGCTGGCGGTGTTGATCGTCGTCGCAGGCACCACATGGCTGACCCAGCAACGCACCACCGACTGGGCCTATAGCCTGTGGGTCCGAGTCTATCCGATCAATGCCGACAACCATCCGGAAACAGACCGTCACATTGATACCCTAACCGATGCCTCTTTCGATGACGTAGAGCAATTCATCGCCACCGAGGCCGCGCGTTACGGCGTTACCACCAGTGATCCAGTACGCATCGACCTCGGCCGACCGATTCTCGAGCAACCACCGGCACTTGCAGAACGGCCAAACGTACTGGACGCGATTCTTTGGTCACTGAAGATGCGTTGGTGGGCGAGCACCGTGACGGAAGATCAGGAGGATTATCAGCCCGACGTCCGCGTTTTCGTGCGCTATCACCAGCCTGCGACGACGATGGTGCTGGAAAACTCTGTCGGCGTACGCAAGGGTATGTTTGGCATCGTTAACGCCTACACCGGGCGCGCTTATCGTGGGCGCAACAATGTCGTTTTCGCTCACGAGCTGCTACACACCATCGGCGCGTCCGACAAGTACAACCCACGCACAAATCAACCTGTTGCCCCTCAAGGTCTTGGCGAACCCGATCGCGAGCCACTATACCCGCAGCGCCTCGCTGAAATCATGGGTGGACGCATAGCACTGTCCGACAACCGCGCGGAGATGCCACGAACACTGAAGCAAGCCGTTATCGGCCCGGAGACGGCAAGGGAAATTCGGCTGCTCGATGAAAACTCGCCGTGAATAGTTGAAACAACGTGTCTGAGCGCGGAACGGAGAAAAGCCGTGTCGGCCGTCAATCGTCCAGGTAATTGATGCCAAAGATCTTGGCGTAGATCAGCGCTGCGGGAAGTTCGAGCACGGCATAGGCCAATAGTGAAAACCAGAACCAGTTCATCTCCCATTGAAAAAACTGGAATGCGTACTGACTGCCCCAGAACAGATTGGCCGCGATCACCAACGCCAGCACGCTTAACAACAAGTCATACTGAATCATGCGTGACACGTTTTGACCACAGTATTTCGGATAGATAAAAAAATACGCGACGAGTACGATCAATGCATTGATCGCGAGCAGCATCAGCTCCGGTTTCATACGACACCGTAACCCGCGCTACTCCAAAGCCTGATGACTAACCGGATTGGGCACGTAACAACTATCATGCCGATAGTGTAGCGCCATTCCTGCGAGTCATTCTACGTCTGCCACACACCCATGACGTTAGCGTGGTTCGCGTACCACTGTGACGGCACACGGCGCCGCGTTGACAACGCCATTGCAAACACTGCCAAGCACCGCGCGGGCTAGCGCCGACTTACCATGCGACCCCAACACAATAAGATCGACGTTAGCCGTCTCCGCGTCGTGGCAAATCTGCTCCACGGGGTGTCCCCAGCGCTGAGCTATCTCCGGTGCGGTAGGCAAGTCGCCGAGTGCCACGAGCGTGTCCGCTACTTCTTCATCGGTGGCACGCTGCTCCAGTGCTTCTCTAACCGTGGTCGTGTCGTCCTGCGATACCGATACCGCGTTCCACGCGGCCGCGACAACAACACTTTCATCCTGGACATGGATCACGCGCACGCTCGCTTCAAAACGACGGGCGAATTCTCCCGCCAAACCGGCGGCCTTGAGTGCATAGGTGGATCCATCGGTCGGAACAAGAATTTTCGTAATGTCTGGCATGCTGGTCTCCCTGGCGGAACGTGTATTGCGACGTTCCTTTGTCATGAAGACCTTCATATCTAACAGGTGACTGTTACCAACAGTTGATATTCGCTACTGCACTTAGCGAGTGTATGCGGGACGATTGTCGTCTTGTTACCTCCAATTCAATCGGCAACGCCTTCGATCGACGGAGCCACCAATGTCGATGCGAATCGCAGATCTGTTGGTGCTACTAGTTCTTGGCATCGATCGACCAATCGAGTGGCGGCAATTCAATACGATCCGGTAGACGCGTTCGGTCACCCGTGGCGTACCAGTGATCCAGCGCGTCAATAAAGGCAGGATCATTCTCCTCTGCCTCATAGATCGCGCCGTGCGATCCGCCAACCACTTCCACGAAATGATGGTCGCGAAATAAGCGACGCACACCATCCGCGTTCTCACGCGGCGTTGATACATCCCAATCGCCATGCACCAGCACAACCGGCACATCGCTCTCGAACGCAGATGTGTCCATGGGTCTCACGGCGTCAGCCCAAACCTCACAAATGCCGTCATCGAAAAGCGGTGGTTTCCCGATGATGGCCATGGCGGGGTCATTTTCAAATTCGCGACGTCGCTGTGGCGAGATTCCAGAGCTGCATTCAATGATGGTCTTCGCTGCATTGTCAGCACCAGGATAGGTATAGAACCGATTGAGCCGCCATGCTGCCTCTGTAAAATCACCGTCGAGCATACGCAATAGATCATCCGGCCAATCGTGCATCAAATACCGAAAGAACGGCGGTCTTGTTACGCCGCGTGACAACTTTGCGATGCCATCGCCATGGATGCTGACCTCAATCACGTCTCCGGAATCTTCGTCGGTGTAGGTCACCGAAATCGGTTCGCGATCTGCTGCCGCCCGCAATCGCTCCAACGCGACAACAAGACCGTCGGCGGGCATACGATCCCGGTAGCGAGGAGACTGGGCTGCGGATGCTTCCATCATTAGCAAGGCGTCACGCACTGCGGATGGCCGATCGAAGGTGTGGTCAGGTCCTTCCAGCGCGCTAAACGTGGCGCGAGAAATTCGATCAGCATGCCGCCGAATGATCGCCATTCCCCAGAACGAACCGAAGCTGTTGCCTTTGAGCTGAATCTGCTCGTAGCCAAGCGCATCCGCCACGGCGACGACATCATCGGCCATCTCAAGTACGTTGTAGCCGGTCATGTCCTGACCTTTATCCAAGTACAACTGGTGACACGCTTTGGCGGCGAGCAGCGATCGAGCACGCCTTTGCTCCTGCTGACTAACGTCACCGAACTCCACTAGCGATTCGTCCGGGCACGGTGTTGCACCCGACGTGCCGAATCCGCGGTGACCTACGATGACGACGTCCGTGATCTCGGTATAGCGTCTAATCGCGTCACGATAAAAGTCAGTATTTTCGATGCGATCACCGAGCCCTTCGTAACCTGGCCCACCACGCAACACGAACAGCGGTGGCGTTGCCGCATTGGCCGATGGCAACCGCGAGAAACGATAGAAC
Source organism: Pseudomonadota bacterium (assembly GCA_039033995.1). GTDB lineage: Bacteria > Pseudomonadota > Gammaproteobacteria > Steroidobacterales > Woeseiaceae > CALBPI01. The sequence goes on from JBCCBP010000006.1 coordinate 19,241, forward strand.
TCGAGCTCGATGCTTTGCGTACCGCCCGTTCGTCGATTCACCGGTACCGTCAAAGTCCCACGTTGATTCAGTACACCATCCGGACTGTTCGGAATATCCATTGAGACCAATGTAACTGGCGATCTGACTGAGCTTTTGCCCGTGCTGTTAACGGGTGTGACGTGACAGCCCGAAATGACCGCTGCGACAACAATAATTCTGAATAGCTTGATACACATAGTCCTGAGCCTTTTATCTTGATATAAAGATATTGCTGTGTATTTATCTTTATGTCAAGATATTTTCATGAAACCAAGTAACAATAATTCGTTAATGGATACCCTCGTCGCCGAATGGGCACGGGAATGTCCTGACCTTGACGCTTCGGCGATGGCGGTCGTTGGTCGCATCATGCGCCTTGGCCAGCGCTTTGAGAGAGAAGCCGCCGCTGCACTAAAGCCGCTCGGCCTCGCCTACACCGACTTTGATATTCTGGCGACGCTGCGACGGTCTGGCGCACCCTACACACTGACACCGGGCCAGCTTGGCGATGCCGTGCTACTGACGTCCGGCGCTATGACAGCGGCGCTGGAACGTCTGGAGAAAGCCGGTCTCATCTCTCGCCATACGAGCGCTACAGATCGCCGCTCGAAAGCCGCGCGGTTGACCAAGACCGGCCAAAGACTCGCCAAGAAAGCGGCAGCCGCGCGCTTCGATATCGCTGCACAATCCGTCGCATCGCTCCCCGCACGTTCGCGTCAGCAATTGATCGCACTTCTCGACAAGCTGAACACTTGATCCCGCTTAACAATCACCGGACACGATCACACCAGTTCAAGAGCCCATCAGTCGCGCAGCATTCGCTTAATCGATACACTTATCGCGTGGATAAAATTGCCGTGAGACTATCATGTCATTTGTTGCCGAACTGAAACGTCGCAACGTCTTCCGCGTTAGCGCGGCTTACATCGTGGGCGCATGGGCGGTTGCACAGGTTGCAGATCTGGCATTCGACAGCTTTAACGCACCGGACTGGGCAATGCAGGCGGTTTTGATCGTGCTGTTATTGGGTTTACCCATCACTGCAGCCGCAGCCTGGGCGCTGGAGCTTGGACCTGATGGCCTGCAACGCGATGATGACGGCGAAGCCGACCCAAAGTACCAGGCGCAGACGCGACGCCGACTGAATCAGGTCATCATTGGTTTTCTTGTCGTCGGCGCGGGGGTATTGACCTACACACTACTGCGCCAACCCGAAGTCAGCCCCGTCGAGACGCCCATGTCGACAATCGATGCAGCGGCGTTGACAGCCGGGACCGCTTCCGTGGAGCCGTCGATCGCTGTGTTACCGTTCGTCGACATGAGCCCCGCACAGGACCAACGCCACATCGCGGACGGCGTCGCAACGGAACTCATGACGGCGTTGCACAGAGTCGATAACCTGCGCGTGGTCTCACGCACATCGGCGTTCGCGTTTCGCGATAGCGAATTAGGCCTAAAGGACATCGCGAATGCACTGAACGTCGATCACGTGGTCGAAGGTTCCGTCAGTCGTGCTGGCAATCGCGTCCGTATTGAAGCCGCACTCGTAGACATTCGCACCGATGAGCGACTCTGGAGCGAAAGCTACACGCAGGAGCTGGGTGATGCGTTTGCATTGCAGGCTGGCATTACGCGCAAGATCGCGGCAGCGTTGAGTGTCGTTGTCGGCGACGAAGCGAATGCCGATATTGAAACGGTATTCGAGGCCACCGCCAATCCTGAGGCCTACGAGGAGTTCTTGATCGGCACGACGCTATGGGCACGTCGCGGCGAGGAAAACATTCGCAACGGCATCGGTCACCTGGAACGCGCCCTCGCGCTGGAGCCCAATTTTGCGCGCGCTGAAGCCGCGCTCGCAATCGCCTACATTACATTGCCTACCTACGCTCGTATCGATTCGCCGGAGCAATGGAACACCCTTAGTCAGACGTCATGGCAGCAAGCAACGATTCATGCACAAAACGCGATAGCGCTCGATCCGAGCCTCGTCGCCGCCTACAGCGCGCTTGGCGATCTCGCGCGACTGTCTGATCGTTGGGATGATGCACGACGCTTCTACCTTAAAGGGCTTTCGCTAGATCCGGATGACGCAACACTGAACATTTGGTATGCCGAGTATCTACAGGATATCGGACTCACCGCGCAGACACTCGAGCAGGACGCAAGATCTCTGGCGCTCGACCCTTTATCCGCGGCCGCGAATGCAAGCGCCGCCGGCGGTCACATTATCGCCGGCAACTGCGACAAGGTTGCCGAATACGCCCGCACGGCCGCTGCACTGGGCCATGATTTTGGCGAAATCGCACCCGTCTTTTGTGCAATACAGGCGGGTCGCTGGTCTGACGCACTCGCCGGACTGCGCAATCTTGAACTCGACGACAATCCGGACGAGCAACGATTTGAATCGTTGGTCGCGGATTTCGCGGAAGCAGAAGATGATCAATCGCGCGAGCGTGCTCGCGAGGCACTCGCAGCCTTTGTGCTGACGTGGGGAGACAGCCCGGATATGTTCCTGATGCTGACCGCACTCGACAATGTTGATGCGTTGATGACGCATTTCGCCAATAAGGAACAGCATTGGGGCGGAACGACCAAACACTTTTGGGGACCGGGCATGATCAGTCTACGACAACACTCGGATTTTCCCGACTTGCTCGAACGATCCGGCTTGTTAGCCCATTATCGATCCACCGGCATCATACCCGATGACTGCGCATGGGTCGGTGATGATCTGGACTGCACCATCACCAGCAACCCCTAGCCGCAGCCGTCAATCAAAAACGTGTCACAAATAACGCGTTCGGCCGACGAGTCCCGGTCTGTAGGCGCCCGGCAAACAGCACAGCACCATCGTCCGATATCTGCCGCATCCGACCACCCTGGGTGCTAAACATACGTGGCTCGTGCGACTGGTTGTAGAATTCGATACGTTCGATGGTGTCAGTATCTCGACCAACGATCACATCGCCACGACGCGCGATGGCCTGCAGTGGCGCATCGCGTTGCGACAACCAAAGTTCCTGCTGGTAGCTGCCACCGCGACGACCGTCGTCGACATAGCTCACGAACACGACCTCGCCATTGCGGTTCAGATGCCCGGTGCCGATACGAGCCGATGTACTATCGTCAACCGTCGTTCCGGTATGCGCCACGACCTGGTGCACCGGTGAGGTATCGATGCGGGTGCGCAGAATGATCCGATCATGATGATTTCTGACGAAGTGCAGTAGTTCATTGCGGTTGCTCGGCGCCATGCCGCTATCATGAATAGCGTGGGTCAGCTTGAGCTCCGGCGCATCGGGCAGCTGCGCCTGTTTGTCGATCAGGATCTGACTATCGCCGCCAGCGTCTGGCTGCCACAGCGTCGAGTCCATCGCCCCAGGCGATCCGTCACTGTCGAAAATGCCGGCATGCAATGCGATATGACCACCGTCCGACACGCGAGCGTCGCCGGTTGTCGACTGAAAATACAGACTGGACCCGTCCTGGATCGGCGTGCGATTCAACGCAATCGCAAGCAAACGATCGGATTGACGATCCCAACCCACAATTCCGCCGTAGCGACAATTGTTACCGAACATCGATGCTCGAAACAGGGCCAAACCCTCGGTGTTCATATCCATGGTCGTACTTTCCAAGCTGCGGATCTTGCAGTCGAACTCGCCGACCGGCATCTCGGTACCCTCGGCAACGACGAGGCGCAGCTTGGAGAAATCCCAATACCAAAATGCCGTCTTGCGCCGCGCGAACGTCCCCATGATCAGCACACCATCGTCCACCGCCACGTACTGACTAATGTTGAGCAGACGACCCTCGCCGTCTGGCACAGGCACCGGATCACCGTTGGCGACAATCTTCTCGAGCACACCATCGCGATGCGCGACCAATGCCTCGGGTTGATAACCCGGGAGCTGCTTCGCCACCCTGACGACGAATACCGCTGTGCCGTTGCGGGTCACGATGCGTGGCAGCAACGAGAAATCACCAATTCGGTTATCGTCCTTCGCACCGGGCATCGGTTGACCGACTTCTGCGATGACTTTGAGCGCCCCGGGCGGGCCGTACCACATCGCCGTCTTGCGCTCGCGTGGACCACCATTTTTGACGTTCGCCGAGCCCTGGAAAATAACCTGACCCGATGCCCCCATGCCGTACTCGGTCGCAAACCCTTCGAACAGGTACCCCTCGTCGAGTCCGGGTGCTGATTCACCGATTACAGCGATCGCCAGCGTGCCTGGTGAGGTGGTATCTGAACCACCGCACGCAGAGAACATCATCAAAGCCAAGCCAAACGCCAGCAGGGATCTACGGGATCGTCTCAGTCGCATCTCGACAGCCTTCGTCGCTATTGATCGGAAGCACCACCGTGACGCAACGCCGAGCGATGTTCAAGTATCAATAAGTCAACGTAGCATCTGACTCGCATCGTCGATCTGTCCGTCCAGCGCGGCTTCATCGCTTGCTATACTCGAAACGAGACGCGACTGGTACGACGGAACGGTTGCACGATGCACTAGGGGACATGATGAAACGACTACTTACGCTCGCGGTTGTGCTGAGCTGCCTCTCGACCGCCACACTGCGGGCGGATACTTTCAAGACAGAGCGCTGCATCAACATGGGTAACGCGCTTGATGCCCCCGAAGAAGGTGCGTGGGGTCACACGATTCAGGCATCGTCATTTGAGGCCATCGCCAGAGCCGGTTTCGATACGGTACGCATCCCGGTGCGCTGGAGCGCGCACACCGGCGGCGCGCCGGACTACCGCATTGACGAGACTTTCTTCGCGCGTGTGACGGAGGTCATTGACCAGGCTCTGGACAACGACTTACACGTCATTATCAACATCCATCACTTTGATGCGCTCAACAAAAATCCTGAGCAGGCACGAGACCAGTTTTTGGCGCTATGGTCGCAAATTGCATCGCGCTACAAAGACCTTCCGGAATCTGTCTATTTCGAAGTGATCAATGAACCGAATGACGCGTTCAAAGGTGATGTGATGCGAGAGATCGTGACAGACGGTTTCTGGAAAATCCGCGAAACCAACCCGACGCGGATACTGATCATGGGTGGCGATAATTGGTCGGGACTGCGGACGCTGGATACGATTCCAGTCATTGATGATCCGAACCAGGTGCATACGTTTCATTTCTACGATCCTTTCAAATTTACCCATCAGAAAGCCTCATGGACGGATTTGAAAGATAGCGGTGTCGTCCGTTGGGGTAGCGCGCAAGATTATGCGGAGCTCGCCACAGCGGCTGAGGCTGCCCGGGCTGCGCAGGACGCGCTAGGCTTTCCCGTGTTCCTCGGTGAGATCGGTGCCTACCAGAAAGCGCCTTACGATGACGTCGTCAATTACACCTTGGAAACCCGCAAGGCCTTCGAAGCTGCCGGCATCAGCTGGTGCGTCTGGAGCTTCACAGCGACGTTCCCTTTCTTCGACTCGGAGACCAAACAATGGGACTCACAAAAACTGGGCGCACTGGGCATGAGCCCCGACGGCAGCGCCGTTGACGACCCACCGAAAGCCAAGTCCACGCCAGCGGTGCCGGTGTCCTACACCGGTCAGTCTCTGGAACTCGCGTTCAATGACCTGCGTCGTGAGGTAGGACATGATGGCGAATTGATGATGTCACCATTCCCGGAGCAACTGACCCACTATGGCACGGTCAAAATCAAGCGCCGCACAGACAACAACGTGCCGGGCGGCACAGCGATAGAAGCTCGGCTGCCTCGCGCGGGCAGCAACCCCTGGGACGCCGGACTATCCGGGCCGCTAACTGTGGCAATCAAGCAAGGCGACACGTTAGTGCTGGCGTACTGGGCCCGTGCTGTGCAAGGTGACGGCATCATCTCGAATGCTGGCCTGCAAATGAATGCCACACCTTACACACCGCTTTCTGCGTTACAACCGGCCGCGTTAACGAACGAATGGCAACGCTTTGCGGTCACCGCCGTTGCCGACCGTGACTACGCCGCTGGCGAAGCGGGCTATACGTTTCAGCTCGCGGGCGCAAAGCAAACGATTCAAGTCGGACCGGTGTTTGTGTTGAATATTGGCGAAAACACCGGCGCAGCAACGGCACTCAGTCACTAGTTCGGCGCAAGCTGATTTTGCGAGACTGTCGCGTTGGGTCCGCATCTCACCCACGAATCACGTGTCCGCGGTAGGGGATGTTATTGAAAAACGAACCAACATACGTCTTGTTCCTGTTGTCGATCGCAGCGATGGGAATCGCGGCATTTTTCTACACACGCTTTACACGCCGGTTACTCAGCGAGTTCATTGGAAAGGATGAGCCAATGTTGGACTTATTTCATCCCAAGCCCGATATAGCCTACAAGGATCCCGAACTACTCGCTGCGTGGGAAATACGTGCTCTAATGATGCTACCGCTGACGACGCTGCTGACCCTCTGGCACGCGATCTCTGCATTTGCGCTGTGCCTGAGTGAAAAACGTGACGTGCCGGGCGGGGTCGCACTTCACTTACTGACGGTTATTGGCTACGGCTACTTGCTAACGCTATTGATCATTCGCTGGGCCAGCTAGCGACGACTGAGCGCGTCGCGACGGTCGGATCATTCCGGCGTGACCCTACAAGTCAGGCTCAGCACGATACACATCGAGGTCGATGTCATCCTCGTAACGTGCGACGGTGGTGGCGACTGCCAAATCACCCGTTACGTTAACGACGGTGCGCATCATATCGAGCACGCGATCAAACGGTAGAATGAAACCAACCACAATCGCGGTCTGCGCTTCGGTCAGTCCAATACTGGTCAGTACGGCCGCGAGCAGAAACAATGATGCCGACGGCACCGAGGCGGATCCAATGGAAACCAGCGTCGTCGTCAGCCCGATGGTCACGTAGTCGGCAGCTGACAACGGCACACCAAACGCTTGCGCAGAGAAAATAGAGACGATACCGACATACAATGCGGTGCCGTCCATGTTGACCGTCGCACCCAGCGGTAACACTGACGACTTGACGGACTTGCCAATGCCGAGATTCTCCTCAGCGGCCGCCATTGTTGCCGGTAGCGTCGCGGCACTGGATGACGTTGAGTAACCCAGCAACTGCGGATCGACCACCCCCCGGATAAACGGCAAGGGTGACACGCGCGCGAGTAACGTGACCATGCCGTACTGCACGACGACGATATGCACAATACATGCGCCGTAGACTGCGATCACCAGCGTGACCACTTGCAAAAGTGCAGCGGCGCCTTGCGAGCCCGCGACCACCGCTATCAACGCAAACACACCAAATGGCGCTAACTCCATGACGATAAACGTCAGCTTGAGCATGACCTCAGCCGCCGCGTCGAACACATCGCGCAATACTTTTGCCTGCTCACCGGCCAGCAAAATGCCAATACCCAACAGCACCGCGAACACAATGATCGCGAGCACATTGCCGTCTGTGAGTGCGGCAAACGGATTGGTCGGGATCATGCCCATCAGACGTTCGGCAAGCGGTATGCTTTCACCGAGTACACGCGGGGCTGCCTGAGACAGCGTGACGCCATTGCCTGGCTCCAACAACACCGCAAACGTCATACCGATGATGATCGCGAGCGCCGTTGTCAGCAGGTAGAGCCCAAGCGCCTTGGTGCCAATCGAGCCGAGCTTACTGGGCGTACCCATCGACACCACGCCCGACACCAGCGTAGTCAGAATTAATGGCACAACCAACATACGGATACTGCGCAAAAACAGATCGCCAACCCACTGGATTGTCGTTGCACCTTCGCCCCACCACAGACCGACCACAATACCCAGTACCAACGCCAGCATGATGCGTTTCCAGAGCGCGATATCGAACCAGTAACGTCGCCATGGAGAGACGGATGCTGTTGTGTTGGTCATTGAATGCCCCCCGGTGGCTTGCGGTGACACTGACCTCGCACCAGCGCACGTCCTGCACCGGATTGCCTCAAGTCTGCGTCGCGAATCGCGAATTCGCCGTTGACGATGACATGTTGTACGCCCACTGACAAACGGTTCGGCACTTCGAAGTCCGCTCTCGCGGCAAAGGTCGCCGGGTCAAACACAATAACGTCTGCGAATGCACCCGCTCGCAGCAGACCACGGTCACACAGCTTGAGAATCTCGGCGGTTGTCGCGCTACTACGCTGAATGAACTCTGGCAACGTCAGAACACCTTGTTCTCGCACGTATGCGGCGAATTTTTGTGGGAAACTGGCATACAGACGAGGATGCCCCCGTGTGCCATCCGAGCTTGTCACCACCCACGCTTGCTGCATAAATCGACGAATATCATCGCCATCCATATTGAATGAAGCGATACGCGTTTCGCCATCTCGTAGCAACGCGATTGCCGTCGCCACCGCAGATTGTGCTAGCTCTGTGGCGAGCGCTGCGAGTGTCTTGCCGGCGTAGGGTCCTGACGTCAGCAGTATCGCGTCGGCGCCACCACGGCGACGCAGGTTGTCGCGCATTTCCTCACGAATCCTTGCCTGTAAAACGGCATCGGCGAGCCGTTGCAACATCGCGTCCCGCCCCCCGGCGCGCGACCAGCCCGGCAACAATGCGTTGCCCAGACGCGTACCAGACGCACGCCATGGATACTGGTCCGCGGTAACGACCTGGCCCGCTGCGCGTGCGGTCTCGATGCGATCGACTACCGTTTTGCTCTGCCCCCAAACATCCACGCCCAACGCTTTGATATGCGCTATATGCACCGGTGCGCCGCTCTGGCGGCCAATGCGCAATGCTTCTTCCACGGCAGCCAACAAGCCAACCGAATAACTACTCTCATCCCGCAAATGACTCTCATACAGCCCACCATATTGCGCGGCCACATGCGCGAGCGCGATCACTTCATCTGTCGTCGCGTAGACACCCGGCGGGTAGTACAAGCCAGCAGACAGACCCAGCGCGCCTTCCTTCATTGCTTGGTCGACCAGCGCCGCCATTTGCGACAATTCCACTGGCGTCGGTGCGCGATTATCCAAACCGATGACCGTCTCGCGTACGGCATTGTGCCCAACAAATTGGGCCACATTCGGACCAACAGCTAATGTCTCGATGTGCGATCGGCGCTCAGCGATCGCCGGTGAGCCGCCACCATCATTGCCGATCACGAGCGTTGTAACGCCTTGTCGTAGATAGTGTTCGAGTGGTTGCGGTGCCTCCAAATACTGCAACGCCGATAGGGCATGAGTATGCGGGTCGATGAAACCGGGCGACACGGTGAGACCAGCCGCGTCAATCGTATCGCGGACACGATAATCGGCGTGCGCGTTATCCCCAACGGCAATGATGCGGTCGCCCGCAATGACAATATCAGCTTTGTAACTCGGTGCACCGTCGCCGACGAAGACCATGCCATCGACGATCGCTATGTCCGCAACGGGTTTAGTGCTGGCGCAGGCGCTGAGCGCCGCGACGAGAGCCGCAGCCGACAGTCTCGATACCACCATCACGGTGTGGCGTGCTGCTCGAGCAAAATCTGCATCATCTCCTGTGCAAACACGCGAGCCGCTTTCGCTAGCGCCACGCGGTCCGTTTCATCCCCGACTTCGTAGGTGATCGCGGGTATCGCAAAGCGCCCATGCATGTAGTTTTTGGAGGTTGCGAGCTCTGTCTGGTGTCGTTCGGCGCGCTCAAAACGATAGTCAGACAAGCGCTCGCGACTTCGTTGCAGCCACTGGGCCGTAAAGCCGTAATCGGTACCGTCTTCCCCGACGAGTTGGGTGTAGAAAACGTTACGGCGCGTCGAATGAAAATCGAGAAACACGATCGGAGATGTCTCCGGCAATGCCGCGAGGTTATTGATCATCGCGAGAACCGCTTGCGTCTCCGGCTCAGTAAATGGTCCCCAATCGCGATTCAGATCGACACCCCCCGTACTGTGCCGCCAATACCCACGCGTGACGCCATCCGGGTTCATCAGCGGCACGATCGACAATCCGAAACGTGACCGAAAGCGGACGGCCAAATCACTGTCACCCAGCACCTCGTCGACGAACGCGATCATCGCTAAAGCGCCAGTCAACTCCGGCGGGTGCTGCCGACCGACAAGAATGACAGTCCCGATTGGCTGATCGGCAGGCTGCGTCGTCATCATTTGCACTGGCCGGCCTTCACGCGAACGCCCGATTTCTGTTGGCGTGACATCGGCGCGTGCGGACAGCTGCTGCATCCAATGATCGTAGTCGGCAACGGTCAGTAGCTCCTGACCGGCAATCATCTGAGTTTCCGTATCCATATCGAGTTGCAACGTCACCCGCCGGCCGCCGTGGTCAACACTGATCGAAGATTCATCGATGGCTACCCATTCGCCCGTCGACGTCTTGCGCTTCGGGACATAACGATGCTTGTGATGCTCATACCGCAAGCGCACGGTCACCGGACCGGCCGAGACAGGTGATACGGAAAACGCATACCAGGGGCTTGGATTGATCGGTTTGTCCTCTGGCGCCAACCAGACATCGATCACAGTGGACGACTGTGCAAGACAACCCAACATTCCACCGCCGTCGAAATCCGCCGATAAGCGTACCCGATCGGTTACGCATACTGACTGCAACCGATCTCGCGGTGCCTGACTGGCACAGCCCGCCAACGCGACGAGCACCAACAGTGAGAACGTCGGACAGACTCTGGCTCCAAAATACTTAGGCTGCATATTGCCTCCTTGGTGGGGTGCCGATTTCACGGGCCACGAATTCCGCGGTCGCGGTCGATAACGTCCATCCATACATACCGTGCCCCATATTCAAATAAACCCCGGGAATGCGCGACGGCCCAACAATCGGTAGCGACGTTGGCGTGGCCGGTCGCACACCGGTCCAGGTTGACAGCAGGTGATCATAGTCAGCCGCCGCCGGCAACCGTCCGCGCGCCACCTGAATGAGATCAACAATACGTTGTCGACGCCTCTCATTATCAGGGTGACCAAAATCCGCGAATCCGGCAATACGCACGACATCACCCACACGGGAACAAACAAACTTGCGCTCGGCATCCGTCACGGCGACATCCGGCGCAGAAGGTCCCGGTGGCGCGGTCAGGCTGTAGCCGGTGACGGGAACAATGGGCAGTTGAATACCCAGTTGTCGCAGCAACGACTTACCCGCCGATCCCGTACAAATAACAACGGCATCTGGCCTGAGATCGCGACCACTGGAGGTGGCAATATCAACACCGCGCTCGGTCGCAGTGATACGGTCGACGCTCTCATTGAAACGATAACGTACACCAAACTGCTCACGACTCGCTTCGGCGAGACCCCGACTAAAACGCTCCGCATCGCCGACCTCATCCTGCGGAATCCAAAGACCACCCGCCAATTTCCCGCTTAGCCCCGACAAGCTCGGGTCGACCTGCGTGCAACCCTTAGAATCCAGCACCTCAATCGCCAAACCACGCCCTGCGTAGCTCTTGCCGGCCGCGGCCAGCGCACGATTCGTCGTAAATATAACGAGCTTCCCGGACTGACGCCGCACAAATTCGATATCGGTATCATGGGTCAGTCGGTTCAGCGCTTCCCGCGACGCTGCGGTCATCTCCGCGAGTTGTTGACTATAGGTCGCTGCGGCCGCCGGCAAACAGGCGCGCGCGAACTGCAATGACCAGCGCAGGTGCCGCAACAAAAACCCGGGTGACAAATGAAAGGCAGGATCCCGACCTGCCAAGATGCCAAGCGATTTCTTTAACACCGCGGGTGTCCCCATCGGGGCTGCGAAAGCGAAAGACAGCTGTCCGCCGTTGGCATAACTGCTTTCCATAGCGGTTTGCGGCGCACGCTCAATGACGCTGACTGTATGACCATCGCGCGCGAGTACATACGCCGTTGTCACACCGACCACGCCAGCACCAATTACGACAATGTGCATAGCTTTGCCTCATACCCGACCGCCACACGGAAGCGTGTGGCGGTCAGGAATTGGTAATCAGAAGTCCTTGCGCAGGTCGATGTAGAGAAATCTGCCGCGGTTGGTGTGTAACGTATCGAAATAGCCGCTGGCAAATTCGTCGGCGATTGGCGGGTCTTCATCGAATACATTACGCGCGCCAAGCCGCACACGTGTATCACCGCCTAACCATTCGCTGAAGGTGTACTCCCCATACACCGCAAGCGTATCGAACGCGTCGATAACAAAGATCTCGTCATCCGGGCCAGTCACTGACGTATCGATGACCTCGCCGACGTAGGTATAGAAAGCACCCGCTCCCCACTGCCCCTTGCGCCAGTTGAGACTCGCGGTCGAACGCCATTCGGGACGACCATTCTGCTCAATCAGACTCGCTGCGCCCGGCACATCCACCGCTTCGTTGATATTACCGGCATCAATCGCAGCGATCAGTTGTGCTGCCGGCGGCGATGGCTCCTGGAAGGCGGTATCCAGATGCGCGGCGTTAAATGCAAAATCAAAGTTACCGAATCGTTGTGTATCAAAACTATATGCGATGCCGATATCCAGGCCCTTGAACTCTCGCGGCGTCAGGTTGGTGAAGCTGTCCCTGACCTCTACAATCTCGCCAGCGGGGGCCAGGCCAGCGGCAGTGAAGAGTGCCGTCGTATCGGCGTCCGGATTAGCCCGAATCACGTTCGGATTGAAGCTGCCTTGCAGACGCAGCAAATAGTCGAGAGAGATCTGATTTTGATCGCCGAAGATCCCAACGACATCCGTCTGTTGAATCTCCCACCAATCCACAGTGAGTGTCAGCCCATCAATGAACGACGGCTGGAAGACAAAACCAACCGTGACGTTTTCATTTTCCTCCGGCTGTAAGTCGGGGCCGCCGGAGCGCACACTTTCAACAGAGGCACCGTCGCAGTCACCAGTATCGAATGCACTGCCGTTTGCTCTGGCGGTGGCCTCGCAAATGATCCAGTCTTCGCGACCGCCATTAACGCGGCGAATACCCGTCGCATTGATTTGCTCCAGATTCGGTGCGCGGAAGCCCTCGGAATAGGCGGCTCGCACCTGGAAGTCGGGATGCAGATACCAGGACAGCGCGAATTTCGGCTTCGTTACACTGCCGACGTCCGAGTAGCTCTCAGATCGGATCGCCAGCTGCGCGGCCAAATTGTTGACCAGCGGGATATCCATCGATTCGGACACCAGAGGAATAGCGAACTCGACGTACGCAGAGGCTACGTCGCGATCACCGCGAGTATCGGGCGTCGGGCTTGAGCCAACAACATCGCTGCCAATCACATTCCCGGTTACGATGTCTCTAAATTGAATGGTGCCATCGAGGCGAGCATCCCGATCATCGACGAACTCCTCGCGTCGAAATTCGAGACCAAACGCAATGCCAAGATCGCCAGCCGGCATCGAAGCCAGGCTGCCGTTGGAGAGCTTCAGATCCGCAAGCGTGAGCTCCGTGCTGCCGATACGCGAAACCGGTACGACAAAGCTATCGATCGTCGATTGCGAGTTCGCCGCCGTGTTTGGTGCGTCGGTATCGTTGATGTCTCCACCGGCGAATATGTTGTAAGCATCGGGCGTAATTCGCGCGATCGCACGCTGGAAGAGTGTGGTGCTCATCCGATTGGTGATATCCGTTGTTTCCGACTTCGAGTGCAGCGCTGCTGTCTCCCAGTCCCAGTTGCCGAACTGGCCGCGCAGACCACCCAGCACGCGGAAACTGTCGTTCTCTACATTAATCATCCGAGGGCCTGCATCGAGCGCACGATAATCGCGCACCTCGAGATCCACACCGAACGGGTTGTAGAACGCTGTCGCCGGCACCACGAAACGACCGCTGGAGAGCACTTGTGCCGTCTCACGCTGTTTGTTGTAGTCCGAATGGTAGTAGGTGAACTCACCGAAGAACTGATTGCCGCTCTCAAAATCGTGGTTCAGGAACACCATCATATTCTGGCGCTCGGTATTGCCAACCAAATCCCGATAACGGGAGCGATTCAGCCGCAACGCCGTATCGATACTGCCGCCGTTGTCGGCGCAAACACCATTGCCCAGATCGACGAGGCAGCCATCCAGGGAGTTTGGCTGAATATGAAAATCGTCATCACCGATAGCGGCAATAGCGCCACCCAATGCGCGGAATTCCGCGAACTGCGTTTGCGTGCTCAAGTTGCGTAGCTGCGTATCACCCTCAAACGGTGTTCCCTCAAAGAATGGCCGCAGGTCTTCGGTACCCGAGTATTCGCGTTCCGTTGCCGGCATCGCGCTGCGATCCAGAAAGTTGGCAAATACCGATAGATTAGTTCGACCGTCATTGAAGTCCTTGCCGAACTTAACGGTGCCTGTCCACTCGTCCAACGAAGTGCCCTGCGATTGACTGTTACGTAGCGACACCGACAGGCCTTCGTAGTCCGTCTCAGTGATCGTGTTGATAACGCCAGCCACCGCATCCGTGCCATAAATCGCAGCCGCGCCGTCTCGCAAGACTTCGAGCCGCTCAATACCGGTAATAGGCAACGCATTGGAATTGACGGTGACGACAGGCACGAAGTCTTCGACCTGAGTGCCGGGGTGCAAGACCATTCGGCGACCGTTCAGGAGTACGAGCGTATTGCCCGTGCCGATACCGCGCAGGTTAATCGAGCCGATATCACCGCGCGCGCCGTTGACCCCGGTGAACGAGGCCTCGTTAAATGTCACGGCGCCAATTTGCGGAATCGACCGCAATAACTCTTCACCGCTTGTCACGCCAGTCAACTCAATATCCTCAGCACTCAGAACCGATACTGGCAGCGCGCCACCGATGTCCGAGCCCTTTATTTGTGAACCGACGACGATGATCTCTTCTAACGCATCTTCCTCAACGCCAGACTCGTCTTGTGCCAGCGTTACTGCAGGCAATGACAGCAACAAGATACCGCCTAGCAACTTTGAATACCGGATCATGGTTAGCTCCCCTTCTTCTTCTAGTCCCGGCACAACGTGTCACAGACAGCTTGTCGCTATCAAGCGACAAATTGAAAGAGGGATATAACTTTTGGTTATGACTTAGTCAGGCCGTTAGTGCGTAGCCGAAATCATCGAGCAGTTCGGCCTCCGCTTTGGACAGGCTGTGTCCTTCACGCAACATGGCACCGACATCAAACGTTGGCCCCTCGCGCAACGGGACAATGGCCACTTGATCGCTGGTAGAAAGCTGCGCGGCAAACTCGTCGACCACAGCGAGGCCCAGCCCACGCTCCGCCATCGACAAAGCCAAATAATAGGTGTTCGCCACAATAACGCGCGACGGCGGGTGTTGCGCGTCCACATGCTGACTCAGCAGTTGGCCAAGCGGCGCCTGAGTGCTGAGTTGAATAATCGGGTGCCCGACAAGGTCGGCCAGCGAAACAGCCCCCTTGGCAGCGAGCGCGGTATCGGCCTTCACGAGGCAGACGAACTTACCCTCCGTCAGTGGGACTACACGAAGCCCGGGTCTGCTACTCGGGTGGTACATCACGGCGACATCGATCGTCTCATCGCGCAACGCTGCCACAACTTCGTCGTAGTGCATTGTTTCAACATGGAGATTGATATCCGGATATCGCTCGGCAAAACGCGCGACGGCATTGGCGCCGACGGACATTGCGATGCTTGGCGCCATGGCGATGCGTACCGACGTACGTCGACGCAACTGGACGTCGCGTGCAACCGCTTGAAACTTAGCCAGCTCAGCCTTTACACGGGCGGCTGCCGTATACAGCTCATCCGCTTCGCGCGTGGGTACGAGACCGGAAGCTGCGCGTTCGAACAACGGAAAGCCAAGCTCCTGTTCTGCGAGTCGCAGCGCTTTCGACAACGCAGGTTGGGACACGTTGAGAACGCTGGCGGCCTGGCTGATCGAACCCGCCGCGTAGATCGCGTGAAAAATTTCGATGTGACGAGTACGCATGCAGCCCACTTGGCGACTTTGACTCGTGGAGCATAGCACCAGCCAACGTCGACAGGGACTGCCAGGGCGACAGCATTAGCTGACGTTAGTAACGCACCTAGCCGGTCATGAAGCGCAGATCGGTGCTGTTGAAGTTGCCGAGGTTGGGTAGCGCGTCATTGAGTTCTGCTGGCGTCAGTCCGAACCAGCCCCCAAGCGTAGCCGCGTATTGCTCCACCGAGACGCCGGGAATCAAGCGGCCGCGATCATCGGTGTAATCCGGTGCGCTGATATCAGAGCTCGGGAAGCTGCCGTACACGCGCTGACCACGTACGCTGCCACCGGCGACGAAATGATGGCCTGCCCAGCCATGGTCGGAACCATCCCCGTTGTCGTTCAATGTGCGTCCAAAATCGGCCGCCGTAAACAACGTCACGTCCTGCCAGACACCTAATTCGACCATCGCATCGCGGAAAGCGGTGATGCCACCGACGAGTTGTTGTTGCAGTCCAGGCAACGACTGCGCCTGGTTACTATGACTGTCAAAACCACCCATACCAACAAAGAACACTTGACGAGACACATTCAACTCGTTGCGTAGTGAAATCGCTTCGGCGACCGCACGAAGTTGACCACCCGCCTGCCCACCTGGAAACTGGGTCGACAGTGGTGTGCGGTTTTCATAAAACTCCCGGAAATCCTGGCTCACACCAATCCCTGTGCTCTGCAGCGACAGGAAATCGTTCGCGAACTGGTTTTCCGAGGAGCCGCCGCTTGATGTCAGGATCGACTCGATCTGATCGCGCACGGCATCGTGCTCGCTGGTCGTACCGAGTATGTTGCGTGTCTCAAGAATTCGAATCGGCAAAGCACCTGATGATGACAAGGCGAACGGCGCTTCACCAGCGCCACTCAGGAACACCGTGTTGCCGAACGTCGTGATGGCAGCGAGATCTGTGCGCAGCGACGGATCGGATGCCTTCATACGATCGATGAATCTACCGCCCCATCCCTGCAACTCTCCCTCGGTATTAAACGACATCCAGGTGGACTGTTGATCGTTATGCGAGAACAACTGCTTCGGCAGTGGCACTGAGCGATTGTTGAACTGCTGACGTGTCGTCGGCTGAATCAACGGACCCACGCCACCCACAACAGCCAGCTCTCCTGCATCAAACAGATCAACCAGAGGCGAATACTCGGCCGCCAAGCCGAACTCACGGCCACCGAGAACACCGCTATTCAGCGGGTTCAGCGGTACAAGATCGGCACGCAAACGACTCTGCGCAGCCGGGTTTGCCGCGTAGGCATCCAGTAACGACTCCCGCGTATTCGAAAACAGATTGTAGGAGGCGTTGTCACGCGGTATCAGCACATCGTTGTTATCGATGCCACCGAAGAAAAACAAACAGACGAGCGCTTTGTAGCCTGAGGTATCGGCAGCGCGTGCTGACTGCGTCAGCAAATTGGGTAGCAGACCACCAGCGCAAGCCGCTGTCACGCTACGACTCAGAAAATCCCGACGAGAGTGATGTTTCATGTTCAGGACTCCTTACTGTACAACGGCAAACGTGCCGCTGTTCGCAACCAGGAACACCGCGAGCTGCGCTCGCCGCAATCGGTCGTTGTCAATATTGGTGGTTCGGAACGGCATCGCTGTGACGGCCTGTTCGAAATCGTCAAACTCGCTCTGGGTTAATCGACCGCCTGTTAGAAGATCGTTGACCGCTTGCAACAGCGCCGCCGGGTCATCGGCAATCGCCGTCAAAGCCTCATAGTTCGGTGTGAACGCGTCACTGCCACCGTCTGGCGTACGGTTAAAGATGTAGTCGCCCACAAAATTCACGTAGCCGATACTCGAAGCGCCATTCACGATCTGCAATTCCGGCGCGGTCAAGCCTTGCTGGCCTGAGACCGTATTCGGTGCAACGTACCCCGGCCGGTAGAAGTTGAATACCGACGGCGGACGAAACGGATGCTGGCCGAGGCTCACGCCTGTATCAGACGTATTGCGAAGCCGCGTTTCGGCTGGAATATCGATCGGTGCCATTTCCAGCGCGCGCACAACATGCAGGAACTTCAATACAGGTTCCCGCAACTTGCCGTCGACTGTATCCTCAAACATCAGCGGGTCGAGCAGTACGGCAGCGATGGTAGCCTGCAGATCACCGCGGGTACCGGAACCAAATTCGCGACCGTTGTCCGCAACGAAGCGACCGGTCTCGAACGCAGTGGCGACGCGTTCGATATACGCTGGCGGTGGTGCACTCATCGTGAAGCGCTGAATCAACTGGCGTGACACGAATGGCGCCACGTTCGGATGCGCAAAAATGCCGTCGATCGCCAGGCCGACGGACGTCGGGCCATCCGTATCCGCCGGGATGCTGACACCAAGAAAGTTCTTCTCTTCCGGCGAATGGCGGTTATCGAAATACGCCAGCGGTACGGCCCACATCATCCACTCAGGGTTCTGTGTCCGGTCAAAATCGAAACCAGTGAATACACGCGAGAGATTGACGATATCATCATTGTCATAGGTCTCAACGGTCTCACCATTCACCAACCGCGGTGAGCCGTCCATGTTCAGTTCTATCAGACCGATGCTGAAAAGCTGAAGAATCTCGCGCGCATAGTTTTCATCGGGTAGGCGGCCGCGGTCATCCGCACGGCGACTGCCGCGGTAGGTCAGATAGTCGGCCATGCTCGGTGTGTACGTCACGTCGGTCAGGATATCTTCGTAGTTACCGAACGCGTTGCGGTAAATCGCGTCCATATAGAAGCCATGTTTGTGGGCATGATTCGCACGTACTGATTGCCCCGCCACGACGATCTGCGATAACGCGAACAACGCGCGCTGCCGCAGCTGATCGTCCCCTTCAATGGCTGCCTGCCAGAACAGATCGGAATGCACCGGTCGTGTTGCACGCGCGTTGAACGGTTCATTCGTTCGCTCTGTAATCGCGGGCAGTACACGGTCCGTATACTCAACGGCAGTCTTCGCGAATTCGTCCGCCAGCCAATCAGCTGCATCTCGACCGATTAATGCATCGATCTCTGCCGTTGTGCCGCCGAAGGTTGCCGTACTGAGGAACCGGTGCGCGATATCCGGCGTTTCGACCAAAGAATAAGAGACAGCCGGCGGTGGTGGGTTGCTGCCACCTCCGCCTCCGCTACCACCGCCCCCGGTGTTGCCACCACCCGGTGGTGCTGCTGAGACGGTGCCATCGTCCGTACCACCGCCGCAGGCAGCAAGTACTAACGCCAATACGACGGTAAGGTAACGACCGCCGAATCGTAGGTACGTGGTTCGCTGCATCAGACGACTCCCTCCCAAAAATCCACAGCGGAACATGAACCAATGTCTTACGGACAACAATCAGCGAATTAACATAATACCCAGCCAGCGATATCTAGCGTGATCTACGTCACACTATTGAGTGCAAAATAGCTCTCATTTGTGAATCGGTCGGTTCGGTGAAAACGACCTTCATTCGTAGTCTGCGCAAGGCTACTTTTCACCGCATTTCGACATAACCTAGACTGCCTACCGCTTACAGCGATTCGCGATTGTCAGCATCTCGGTGCGGCTGTACGGCGGTTATCGATCCGATGTATCCGCACTAGAGAACCGACCTGGGGGGATTGACGCACAAAAAACCCCGCACAAGGCGGGGTTTCTCAATAGCACTAACTGCTGGGGCTAAACGACTTCGAAGAGCCCTGCCGCGCCCATACCGCCGCCGATACACATCGTACAGACAACATACTTGGCGCCGCGGCGCTTACCTTCGATGAGTGCGTGGCCAACCATACGTGCGCCCGACATCCCGTAGGGGTGCCCGATCGAGATTGCGCCGCCATTGACGTTCAACAAGTCATTCGGAATACCCAGACGGTCTCGGCAATAAATCACCTGTACGGCAAAGGCCTCGTTTAGCTCCCATAGTCCGATGTCATCCATCGATAGACCATGCGCCTTCAACAATTTCGGCACCGCGAACACGGGACCGATGCCCATTTCATCGGGCTCCGTGCCGGCCACTGCGATACCGCGATAAATACCGAGCGGCTCGATATTGCGCTGTTCCGCGAGCGTCGCGTCCATCACGACAGCGGCCGATGCGCCGTCTGACAATTGACTCGCGTTGCCCGCGGTAATCACGCCGCCTTCAACAACAGTGCGCAAGCCGGACAAGCCCTCAAGGTTCGTCTCAGGCCGATTGCCTTCATCCTTATCCAGAGTCACGTCGTGAAACGAAATTTCCTTCGTCTCCTTGTCCATAACCCCCATGCTGCTCGGCATAGGTACGATTTCGTCGTCGAACTTGCCGGCTTCCTGCGCGGCCGCAGTGCGCTGCTGACTCTGCAGACCATACTCATCCTGCGCCTCACGCGAGATGTTGTAGCGGTCTGCAACAACCTCGGCCGTCTGCAACATGGGCATGTGGATGTTCGGTGACGCTGCGACGACCGCCGGGTCTTTGGCGCGATGCATATTCATGTTCTCGTTTTGCACCAGACTGATCGACTCCACACCACCGCCGACCGCGATCGGCATACCATCGGTAATGACTTGCTTGGCGGCGGTTGCAATCGCCATCATGCCCGATGAGCACTGCCGGTCGATGCTCATGCCGCTAACGGTGTAGGGCAATCCAGCGGCTAACAAGGCTTGTCGTGCCACGTTGGCGCCGGTACTACCCTGCTGCAAGGCACAACCGAGGATCACATCCTCGACCTCGTCAGCAGCAACCCCGGCGCGCTCGACAGCATGCTTGATCGCATGTGCGGCGAGTGACTGGCCTTGTGTATTGTTGAACGCGCCTCGGTAGGCACGGCCAATCGGCGTACGTGCTGTCGATACAATGACTGCTTCTTTCATAGTGTCCTCGCTTAGCGATCGAGTTTGATGCCGTGTTTCTTGGCCAATGCTGTCAGGAATTTGCGGCTTTGATCGCCGCCCTGTTGCAGCTCCTGCGCGGTCGACAAGTCCGATGCCTCGGCCCATGCGGCGGCCACATTTTCGGCCGTGGCAAGCTCACCGTCGAGCAACACACCTTCGGTTTCAACGATCGCCGCACGCGCGAACCCACCGGCACCTGCCGCGATGATCTGACGACTGCCAGCATCCTTACTGCACATGAAGATCACAGCGGGCGTGACCAGCTCCGGCTGCAATGCGGCCAACACTTCCGGCGGCATCAGATCCTCGGTCATCCGCGTCGCCGCGACCGGCGCCAACGTATTGACGTGGATGTTGTACTTCATACCCTCTAGATGCAGCGTGTTCATCAAGCCAACCACGCCCATCTTCGCCGCACCATAATTGGACTGACCGAAGTTGCCGTACAAGCCCGATGACGATGACGTCATCATGATGCGACCGTACTGCTGCTCGCGCATGATGCTCCACACCGCTTTCGAACAATTGGCGCTACCTATCAGGTGGACATCGACGACCATGCCGAAGTCGCTCATTTCCATCTTGGCAAATGTCTTATCACGCAGGATACCGGCGTTGTTGACCAGCACATCCACACGACCCCAAGCGTCCATCGCCTGCGCGACCATTGCCTCGACTTCGTCCATTTTGGTGACGTTCGCGCCGTTCGCCAGCGCTTCACCACCGGCGGCCGTGATTTCGTCGACTACTGCCTGCGCAGCACTGACCGAGCCGCCCGTACCATCGCGCGCACCCCCGAGATCATTCACTACGACTTTTGCACCGCGCCGTGCGAAATCGAGCGCGTGCGAGCGACCGAGGCCATTGCCGGCACCGGTGACGATGACAACCTGATCATCAAAACGAATGGACATGATGTATTTCCTTACTGAACGATAAACAGCGAGAGAGTCTCTGCGATGAGCGCCGGCTTCGCCTGATCTTTGATTTCGACGGTGACAATACTCTTGAACAAGTACTGCCCGGGATTTTTTTCGGTGATGCTGTCGAGCACCATATGCGCACGCACGCTGCTGCCGACGGGTACCGGTTGCAAGAAGCGCAGTTTGTCAGAGCCATAGTTGATGGCCATGACCATGCCCTCGGGGACGATGCCACACTGAGCGCTCAGGTACGGTAGCAATGACAGTGTCAGATAACCGTGTGCGATCGTAGTACCAAACGGGGTTGCTTTGGCCTTTTCTTCATCAAGGTGGATGAACTGGTGATCGAGGGTGGCGTCAGCAAATGCGTTGACTCGATCCTGATCGATTTGGAACCACTCGGATGGTTCGCGCTCTTTGCCTACGTAGTTTTGTAACTCGGCGACGGGTACGACTGTCGACATGATGCCCCCATGGTGCTGATTGAATAGCCGGAGAGTATAGCAAATTGAGAGCCGATACTGTCGCCGCCATACGTACGAACGGAGCGGTCGATCAACGAGGGTAAGAGCTCACAAGTATCTATGCGATTCCGACAGTATTACCCGAGGCAGCTTAACACCGCATCGTTCGCAGCTACGATCTCCTCATTCGTTAGGAATCTGTGAAAGGGGGGCGGCGGTTTGTGGCCTTCATACCAAAACTTGCAAAACTCATTTACTAATTTCCAAGACTCTTGCTGACCAAAAACTGCTTCACATGGAACATTGAGAATTCGCTCGGAGATTGGCCAAAGTCTGGCTTGATACTTTGCATTGGCACTAGATGGGTTCCACCAGCGAGCGCTATGCCAATTGGGCGTACCACAAACCAGCGCGAGTAAAGAACCCAAGCAAATTAAAGTGCCGGATACGACAATTTCTTTTGGGCTAGCGACACTGTTTGGCACCATCGGCGGTACAGGCATGGGAAAATTGAAACTCACCAAAGGACGCTGGACAGCCTCAGAAGTTCTGCCAATCCAAATTGTCCAGCCTAGAGGCGGGTGATCTCCAACGACAATGGAACGTAACGCGGTAGGGTCCCAGGTATAAGTCTGTTTGCTACATACCCGTTTAAGGTGATTGCCCTTCTTTAGGCCTTGATGCTGGACGGAGATTGCAGTCATTGCTAACCAACGAGATACTGCTAATTGTTGGGCTGTAGTCAACGATTGGCATTCGCCACCAACTAGATCAATGACTACGTCGCGCACTTCGTTTTGCAGGGTAGACATCCATCCACTATTGCATTTTCGGCATACATTCCTAATTGTTTGTTGGTATGCGTTACCGGACTCAATCTTTTCGACGCCGTCTTTGCCATTTGTGAATGCAACAACACTTGTGGTGTCAGACACCGGTGGAAGGTACGAATGCAGCCACCTTGGAATCATATGCTCCCTAGAGAGTTTGGCGACTGCACCGCAGTAAGTACATGCTCTCTTACCCATAGGATCTCGGCCTACCCCTGCGTGATCGATCTAAACTATCAAAAGCCATTATTCAGTTAGCAAGACGCCACCATTTACACAGCGGAAGCTTGCGCTAGTGGCAAATTTTATTATTCTCGCTGTTGTTCGCTACACCAACTCAGCGTCCGTCATGACCTCAACGATCGATGGGCCATCATGCGCAATGGCCTTGGCGAGCGCTGCATCCAGCTGATCCCGCGTTTTGACCCGCTCCCCATGCCCGCCACAGGCACGCGCGAAGGCAGCAAAACTCGGGTTGACCAAACTCGTTTGCCAGACAGCGAACTCGGCCGCCTTCTGCTCTTTCGTAATCTTGCCCAATTCTGAGTTATTCATCAGCACATGCGTAATGTTCATGCCGTATTTGACAGCCGTGGTGAACTCCATCGCGTACTGACCAAAACCACCATCGCCGGACACCGAGATCACTTTGCGACCGTGAAATGGTCCGGACTCCTGGGTGGCTGCCCAGGCACCGAGTGCCGCCGGAAACGAGAAGCCGATCGAACCGAGATAGCCGGACATCAACACGCGCTGATCGCCACTCGCCTCAAAATAGCGACCAAACGAATACGTGTTGTTACCAACATCCACCGGCAGGATGGCGTCGTCGGGCGCGTGGCGCGTCAGCGCTTCGAATAGCGCGGCCGCCGAGATGCCGCGGCCGTTGTCCTCAGCCACACGACGGGCCTTTTCTTCGCGCCACAGTTGCCATCGCTCGGCCACTTCCGCCTTCACATCAATCGCTGATCCACCCTGTTCCTCGAGCGCGTCACGCAACAACTTCGCCGTTACCGCAACATCACCGAGCACCGGTGCGCTAACGGGATGACGTTTGGCGAGTTTCATTGGGTCGGTATCCACTTGCACTGTCGTCGCCGTCGGATACAGTCCGGTGTGATCAGAGAAGCTTGCGCCAAACACCAGCATCAAGTCCGACTCGTTCATGAACCAGCTCGCGATCGGCGTACCGGAACGACCCATCACGCCCGCGGCCAACGGATGCGCGTCGGCGATCTGGCCTTTGGCTTTGAAAGTAGTCGCGACTGGCGCATTGAGCGCCTCCGCCAATGCTATGACGTCGTCCATACCGGCCTGCGCACCGTAGCCGACAACAATCAGCGGACGCTTGGCGGCACGGATCAGCTGCATCGCGGCTTGCACGGCATCAGGCGCAGGCGCCACGGCCATATTCGCCATGCGGCCTTCCGGAGACTGCGCGGGCGCGTCGGGCGCAGGAGTGGGTTGCACGTTGTCGGGAAACACCAAATGGCCGACGCCGCGTTTCAAGATCGCGGTCTTGATCGCCTGCGTCATCAGCAGCGCATGATCCGATGTCAGATGCACCGTCTCGGAGAACTCGGCAACGGCCTCGAATGCCGCCTCGAGATCGATGTCCTGAAACGCGTGCACGCCCACCACCTGATCCTGCACCTGGCCGGTCAAGGCGAGAGCCGGCGCACCATCAACTTTCGCATCCCATAAGCCGGTCAACAGATTCGTAGCGCCAGGGCCAGCGATGGTTAACGCGGCCGCGGGTCTGCCGGTGAGTTTGCCATAGCCGGAACAAGCGAACGCAGCAGCCCCTTCGTGTCGAATACCGTAGTAGCGGAGTTCGCCTTTGGACTCCTGCACGCGCAGCGCGTCGGCAAGACCGAGATTGGAGTGCCCGACCATGCCGAACACGGTGCGCACATCCCAGTTGATCATGGTCTCTGCCATCACATCGGCGACCGAGCGCTCGCGCGATGGCAACGCTGGCAGGCCGACGAAAATTTCATCGCTGCGAACGTCGACCTCAAACATCTGCTGGCCCGTATCTTCATGACCGCCGGGCGGTTTGCCGGTCAGCGGGTCAAAGTCCCAACCGTGCCACGGGCAGCGCAGCCAGCATTTGTCTTCAATGCCTTTTTCGATCGCCCCTTCGCCAAGCGGACCGCCCTGGTGCGGGCACTTGTTGTCCATCGCTGCCCATTGGCCATTGAAGTGAACGAGCGCAATGGATTGGGTGCCCGCGGTAACGGATTTCACGCGTCCTTCGTCGATCTCGTCAACCGTTGCTACGCGATACCAGTCGAGTTGTGCATTGTCGCTCATGATGTAATACGCTCCGTCAGGCATTGGTTGGAAATATTTGACCGTGAGGCGCGGTCCGATATTTCACGACGAGGTTATCCCGCGTAACCCGCCAACCAACCGTAACAGATTCGTGAGGGGGAACACGAGACGATGACAAACGCAACCACAGTCGCGACCTGGAGCCAGCTTGAGGATCGGCAACCCGCCTACGCTTTGATTGGAGAGGTCGATCTGGTGGTCGTTCGTTTCGATGATCAAGTCTCGGTGTTCTATGGTCGTTGCCTGCATCGCGGCGCATTGATGGCCGATGGCCATGTCGATGCAAACGATAACCTGATCTGCGGCGTGCACAACTGGGACTATCGGCTCGATAGCGGCGTCTCAGAGTATGAAAACTCGGAAGCGCTGCCTAAATTCAAAGCGTGGATCGATGACGACGCGGTCATGGTCGACGCAGACGAAATCCAGCAATGGGCGCTCAGCAATCCGCAACCGTATCGGCGAGACGAATACCTCGGGCTTTATCAGGATCCGAGTCACGAAGCACACCCCGAGCCTTACAACGGACTGATCCAGCAATACGCGCGCGACGGCTTGAGCAAGACCGGTCATCACGGCGTCGTCGACGCCATGGGCGTGCCTCGCCAACAGCTGCCTGACTGGGACGACCTGCAAATTCTCAGCGCACAATTGCACCGTGTGCCGCTACTCGATGATGAAGCGGTCGGCACCGACATCGTTATCGGACCTCGGGCCGCCAAACCTCTGAAGCTCGCAATTCCATTGTTTGTGTCTGATATGAGCTTCGGCGCGTTGTCTGAACCCGCCAAAGTCGCACTGGCACAAGGTGCTGAACTCGCAGGTACCGGCATTTGCTCGGGCGAAGGCGGCATGCTGCCGGAAGAACAGGACGCCAACTCGCGTTACTTCTACGAACTGGCATCCGGTCGCTTTGGCTTTAGCTGGGACAAAGTGGCGAAGGTCCAGGCGTTTCACTTCAAAGGCGGGCAAGGCGCCAAGACAGGCACCGGCGGCCACTTACCCGGCAACAAGGTGGTGGGCAAGATCGCCGAGGTTCGTGGCCTCGACGAAGGTGAAGCAGCGATCAGCCCTTCGCGGTTCCCGGATTGGGATCAGGTCAGCCAGATTCGTGATTTCGCTGACGAGGTTAAAGCAAAGACCGGCGGTATCCCGGTGGGCTACAAGTTATCGGCACAACACATCGAGAAGGATATCGATGCCGCGCTGGAGGTCGGCGTCGACTACATTATCCTCGATGGCCGCGGCGGTGGCACGGGTGCCGCGCCGACGTTGTTTCGCGATCACATTTCAGTACCCACGATCCCGGCGCTGGCCAGGGCGCGCCGACATCTGGACAGTAGTGATCACAGTGACATCACACTGGTGATCACGGGCGGATTGCGTACACCGGCTGACTTCGTGAAAGCGCTGGCACTCGGCGCGGATGCGGTGGCGATCTCCAACGCCGCGATGCAGGCCATCGGTTGCATCGCCATGCGCGCTTGTCATACGAACAACTGCCCGGTCGGTATTGCAACGCAGAAACCCAGTCTGGTGTCGCGCCTGATCGTCGATCAATCCGCACAACGACTTCATAACTTTTTCGCAGCTTCCATCGAACTCATGCAGGTCTTGGCGCGCGCGTGTGGTCATCGTCACTTGTCGGCATTCAATATCGATGACCTGACCACCTACCACCGACACATGGCGGAGTTGACTGGCGTTGCCTTCGGTGGGGTCAACGCATGAGCGTTACGACGGCCAGCACGATCATGGGGCTGCTCGGCGGCTACCTATTGATTGGGTTAGTTGTCGCCGTCGGCTTATTGCTTAGCGGACTGGATAGCATGGATCCCGCAGCAGCCAAATTGCGCTGGCGGGTTCGACTCCTATTGTTGCCGGGACTCATCGGTCTGTGGCCCTTGATGCTCGCCAAAAAACTCACACAATCCGAGCCGCCACTACAATGAAACGTCGTCAGCGGAAACTGCATTTTTTGCTGTGGCTGGTGTTATCACCCGTGCTCGCTTATGGCCTTTGGCAGGCGTTGGCCGCACGCACGGTGGACCCCGTCAATGTATCGTTGCCATCAGCGCTAACCGAGGCGCGAGACTGATGTCACACGATTACCAAACCGTCCAGTGGACACCCTTCAAGAAGCGTTATGATCGCTGGGTGCTCGGCGGCGTTGCCCTGTACCTCGTCATTTTTATCGGCGTCAGCCTGTCGCTCGGTGGCGATACCGCCAGCCTGAATCCTGTACAGGTCATCATTCGTGCAACAGGTTCGCTGGCATTCATTCTGCTGACGTTCGTACTCAGCATTGGACCGTTGGCCAGGATCAGCGACCGGTTTAAGCCGTTGCTCTACAACCGCCGCCATCTTGGCGTGACAACCTTTCTGCTGGGCTTTGTGCATGCTGGGCTCGTGGTCTTCTGGTATCACGGCTTCGGCGATCTGAACCCTTTCGTTTCTGTGCTCGTATCCAATCCGCGCTATGACGCCGTTGGCGGGTTCCCGTTTGAGAGTCTCGGTCTGGTGGCGTTGATCATTCTGTATTTGATGGCGGCCACCAGCCACGATTTCTGGAACGCGAATCTGGGCCCAACTGTCTGGAAGTCATTGCATCTGTGCGTTTACCTCGCGTACGGATTGCTCGTACTGCACGTCGCGCTCGGCGTCTTGCAGTTTGAGAAATCGCCCGTGTATGTATGGCTCTTGATAGCCGGCGTCGCGACACTGTCCGCGCTTCACTTGTTCACGGGCTTGCGCGCCTTTCGCGGCTTCCGCAAGACGGCCGACCCATGGCAGGTGGTTGGCGACGCGTCAACCTTACGCGAAGGCAAAGCGGTGATCGTCAGACCGAAAACCGGTGAGGCGATCGCGGTGTTCCGGCACGACAACCAGGTATTCGCCGTCTCGCATGTTTGCCGCCATCAGGGTGGCCCGCTCGGCGAGGGGCGCGTGGTTGACGGTTGCATCACTTGCCCTTGGCATGGGTTTCAGTACCAGCTGATCGATGGTCGCTCCCCTGCCCCGTTCACCGAACGCATCGCGACCTACCGCACGAAACTGGAAGGTACGGTTGTTCTGGTCAACACGCATCCGTCGCCGCCAGGCACAGCACAACAACCCACCGCACTGCCGGAGTCCTTATGAGCGATGACGATTTCTTTGTCGGCTGGGCCGAGCAACTACCCAAGGCGGATCGGCGTAGTTTTGTTGGCATCGGCCTCACCGTCGTAGCCGGATGTGCCGGACTCGGCGCAGGGCTCGCGCTCAGTCAACGTGAACCGTCGCCGGGTGGATGGGACCTCGCCAACGAACGCGAATGGACCGGCGTTGTCACGGCCACACCGTATGCGATGTTGCGCACCCGAAATCTCGATGGCGAGCCACGCACTGTACTACTCGCGTGCGAAGGCAAATGCGGTGTCGCCACCAGCATCGGCGCATTCGATGGCCGTAGGGTGACGATCCGCGGCACCCTCATCGAACGCGGTCGGCACGCCATGATCGCGGTCAGCAGCGCTCCTGACTGGATCACCGACAGCGAAACCGCCGACGACGAGGCGCTGATTTTTGCGTCGCCCACTGTCCTGACTAACGCGACGTTGGATGGTGAAATTCTGGATACCAAATGCTGGTTCGGTGCGATGAATCCTAACTCCGGCAAACCTCACAAGGCGTGTGCGGCTCTGTGCATCCGCGGCGGCATTCCGCCGGCCTTCTATGTCAAAGATCCGGCTGAACAGTCGGCGCTGTTGATTCTGACCGCACAAGGCCGACCGTTCGGTACGGACCTTCTCCCGCTGGTCGCCGACGCGGTGCGCATCGAAGGCAGACTGCAGCGCGCTGACGACCTGCTGTTCTTCGATACCCGTCTCGAACAGATACGGCGCTTGTAACGACTTAACGAGCGCTACAAGGCGCGAAGATAGGCGAGCAGCTGCGCTTGATCGATGGCACTGAGCTCACGAAACGCTGCCGCTGACGCATCGCCCTCTCCGCCGTGCCACAAGATCGCTTCGCGCAAGTTGCGTGCTCGCCCATCATGAAGAAACCCGCGATAAGGCGCGTGCTTCTCTAACAAGCCGATACCCCATAGCGGCGCGGTACGCCATTCACGATGATGCTCACCGTCACCCGCATCAGCGAGCGCGTCGCCCATGTCGTGTAACATGAAATCGGAGTACGGCCACAAGAGTTGCTCCGAGAACTCAGGCTCGCTGGCTTTGCGAGTTGTCGCGACGGGCACATGACATGAGCTACATCCTACTAATCCAAATAGATCCTGTCCGCGCTGCGTGTAATTACTTCGACGGTCCGGCACCGGCAATCGGCGCACGTAGTCGACTAGTGCCTCAAGTTCCTGTGCAGACAGCTCCGGTTGACACGGTTGTACGCAACCGGGCGAATGAATTCCCATATCATTGATCAACGCCGCGACGATTTGCCCTTGCAAATCAGCTTGTGTCGCTTTCCAACCAAACAAACCGATAGCGCCATCATCAAGCTCGCGCAGACGTCCGCTGATACCGTCCCCGTTTCGATCCTCCGGATCATGGAAATGGCGAATGAACGCTGGATCAATATTTTCCAACAGACCCCAGCCAAACAGCAGCGGTGCGACGCGCAAAGTGGATGGCACGTACGTGTCTTGCCCTACCTGAACAATGGGCGACGGCCTTGTTAGTGTTTGCGTAGCGGCAAAATGATCACGACGGATCGACTCGACGATCTTGAAGGAAGCTTCGGGCCTCGAAGAACCTATCGAACGCGTGCGTAGTTGATCGCCATACAACTCACGATCGGCAGTGACAATGGGCTTCAGAATCCAGCGATTAAAATCGGGCGCCGGGTCACGACTAGCCGTTTGCAGTTCTGCGTGACACCCCGTGCAGCTCGCAGCGTCGAAACTGGGCCCCAAGGCCTGCTGGTGTCGAGGATTGTGGGACCAGTCTCGGTACAGCAGCCCACGTCCTTGTGGGTCGCTGCGCGAGTTGGACTCCCGAACCAGGGTCTTGCCGGGGTCCACATCGACATCGACCGTCAGGTATTGACCGCCGGGACGAAGGCGGTCAGCTTCGGTCTCTGCCAATACTGCGACGTCTGCTTGCCGAGCGTGGGCAAACAAGAAAACGACGCTTGCCAATGCGCCGCAAGCCATTGCGGCGGGTCTCATCATTGCCAGGTGATGTTTAGCGTTCCCTGCATGATCGACCAATGTCCAGGGAACGAGCAGAAGAACTTATAGCTGCCACCGGCTTCCAAGTCAGCCGGTGAGAAACTGGTGGTGGAACTCTCACCGCCACCGACAATCTTGGTTGCAGCGATCACGCGCGCGTCATCGGCCGGCACGTAGCTCGCCTCCAAACCGGCGCCCATGCCCGCTTGCGCGACAGCCTCGAAGTCCGCTGTTTTGGTCAGCACCCAATTGTGGCCCATCGCAGCGGCCGGGAGTGTGCCGGTGTGTTTGAGTGTGACTGTCACCGTCTCACAGGACGATTCCACAGTCATTTCGGCGGTGCTGAATTGCAGCATATCGCCCACTTCGATCTCGAATTCGCACGCTGCCTGTGCCTGACCAGCCAACAATAAACCGAGTAAAACAACGGTAGTCCGAATCATGTTTTGCTTCTCTCTCAATAACTTGTTGCAAATAATAATGATAATGATTCGTATTTGCAAATCCGAATTAATCGCCAGTGTCTCTTGGCTTAACTTAATGCACTGCTGTCAAAAACCGTGGCTACTGTGACGGTTCGACCGATGCTCTGGTCGCGCCCATCGCAAGAACCGCAATGATGATTGCGCCGGCCAACAGCGTGCCGTTCACGATGAGCGTCAACCGGGAAAGATCGAATATCACGCTATGGGTGATAGCCAGCACGCCAAGCGACATCACAGTCAGCCATTGCAAACTGCGGCGTGCCGTTTCGGGGTGACGCGTCCACAACGCGGCCGCGATGCCGACGCAATAAGCGACCCAGAATGAAATCACCGCGGCGCCGACGCCGAGCATCGTCAACACCGCAGCAAGAGCAAGTGCTGGCGGACATGCCCACACGATACCCGCCCATAGATCATCCAGAGCATTGCGGTGCCGACGTTTGGCCAGCCAGATGTTCACGCCGGTTGCCGAGACGATCGTCAGCGCGAGACCAAGCAGTCCGTACAACAACTTAACGGGAAAACTGCCGAAGCGACCGAAGTGGACGCGATACATCGAATAGATGATTTGTTTGCCAGGGTCACCATCCGAGAAGCCTTGCTTACTCAAATAGTCTCCATCCGCATCGAACAGATAATTCTCTGAGTAGATCAGTCGTTGTTCGACCGTCGCGAGGACCTCGATGAACTGTTGCGGAGTGCCCGCGTCGTGAACGATGACCATGATGGGCGTCTGTTCCGGTGCCAGCTCTGTCATCTGAGTCAGCGCCCGGTCAATTCTGAGCGCACTCGGTGCCTGTTCTAGCGTCGGCTCTGCGCCGAACACGCTATCGATGGCAGCGGTGGGGTCATTTGCGCCATAGGTACGGTCGTAGACGGTGATGAGTAACAGCGCAAAACCGAAATAGGCGCCGGTAATCGCGATCATCAGATGAAACGGCGCGGCCCAAACGCTCAGCCGATTGTGAATGTCTGTTTGCGCGAGTTGACGGTTGCCGCCTAATCGAAGTTTGAAGGCGTCGCGAAGAATTTTCGGATGCGACATGAAACCGGAAATGATGAGACCAACCAACAGCGCACCACATGCACTGACCAGCATAATCCCAAACGTATGCGGTAGATGCAGGTAGTAGTGCAAATCCGTCAGCATCTGAGTCCAGGCGTTTTGCTCTTGAGCGCCGAGCGATCCATCTGCGTTGAGATACCAGCTGTCGGTTTCGGATGCCAGGCGTGCCCGCGGCATCGCATCGGTGGGTAGGACAACATACAGGTGCGGTGTTTGCAGCGCTGGATCACTGAACAATGTGTTGAACGAACCGCTAATCTCTTTCGCCGACAAGGTCGACATCTCGGTAACGTTGGGTTGCTCCCATCGAGTCAGCTCCTCCTGAAACACGAGTAACGTCCCGGACAGACAAATCAGATACATCGCGGCGCTGATCAACAAACCGAGCCAACGATGCGCCTCGAGCGAGCGCTTGAATACCTCTGCCATAGTCGTACCTTCAGCCTAGCGCCATCAACACAACGCCGACGGCACTCAGACCCGCCAATGCGAGCACGGATCGACCAAGCCGACGGGATACCAACACGGCATAAGCCAAACAACCCCAAACGACAGGCAATCCGATCATCAGAGCGGCCATGTGCGTGACTGCCGTAGCCGGCAGCCAACGTACGGTGCCCAACAAGACAATAACGCTCACGGCAAAACACAGGCCGACCACAATGACGAACCACATCAGTTGCTGAAGACTCTGGCCCGGTGTTGGCCATGTGACAGGCACGCGTTCAGAAGATCGGGTGTTTGGTTGGCGATAACGCGTGTTGGTCAATACCGCTAACCATGCCAGCACACTGACCACCGAAAGCGCGAACACCGCACCGTACTCAACACCCGTTTGCTGAATCCAGAAAAATCCTGCGAAAACCACCAGGCACCAACCGACCGCCAGGCCAAGAGCCTTGCCGCTCGATTGCCGCTGCCACAGCAACCGAATGAGCGCAACGCCAGCGGCGGTCACCAGAACTGCCGCTGTACCAAAGATCATTCGGCGAACACCGGTTGCATCAGAAACGACGCGTGACGCGGCCCAGCACCGTTCGCTGCTCACCCGGGAAACAATCACCGCGTGCCAGACACGTGCTGTAATACTCCTCGTCCGCCAGATTTCTGAAGTTAACGGTGAAATCCCACGCGTCGCGACTGTAGCCAATCAAACCATCCCATACGGTGTAGCCATCCGTCACAACGCGAACGCCTGTCGCCACCGAATTGCTTTCATTCTCACCAGCGATACGCAGTCCAAGGCCAAACCGAAAACCGTTCCACTGCCCGTTACTCGGCTCATACTGCACCCAACCGGAGAACTGTGAATCGGGGATACTATCGAACGGGACACCTTCGGCTGACTCCGTATCGAGCACGCTGAGGTTACCTTCGAAGAACCAGTCTCCGACACGCGTTTGCGCCTCAATCTCGACACCCGTGGCCTCGCCGATACCTTCCTGCTGCAAATCCGGATCCGTGATCAACGAACTTGGGTTGGGAAGATTGGATTCCTCGATTTCAAAATAGGCTACGGTCACGAAGGTGCGAGTGCCGACCGGCTGATACTTCAGACCAACCTCTATTTGCTCCCCACGCCGCGGCTGTAGAAAGGCGCCCGTCACGCTGTTAACGCCGATAACCGGCTGGAACGACTCGGCAAAGCTCGCGTACGGAGATAGACCATTGTCGAAAGCGTATAACGCGCCAACACTGAATGACGTTTCGGAATCCTCTTGCGAACTGCCGCCGGATTCGGTTTCTGTCTCATCAAACCGAACGCCAACGTTGAAGCGCCAAGCCTGCCATGAGATTTGGTCACTCAGGTAGATACCGCGATCGTCTGTTGTCGATGCTGGCCCATCGAACACAGGTTCACCGCTTGCAAAAGCCGCCGGTAGCGCACCATACACCGGATCGAAAACGTCGAGCGTGCCCTGCGCACTCAGGAACGTCAGGTCGTTATCCGTCTCTACGTCCTGGTACACAACACCTGCGAATACTTCGTGCGAGAAAGCTCCCGTATCAAACGCAAACCGTGCTCGCAGATCAGCCGCAAACTGCTCCGAACTCGCATCGCTCAGGTAAAACGTCCGACCACCGTTACCATCCGCATCGATTCGCGGATTACCGGCACCCAGAAAATCGATCCATGCTTGTCGATAGTCTGCTTCGCCGTCTTTGTAACGAACCACACCTTCTACGCTAAACACATCATTGAAGGCATGCGAGCCGAGTAGGCTTACCAGCGTAGATGTTGTGTCGTAGCGATTGAAGCCCGGCTGACCCAGGAACGTCTCGAGCTCTATTTCCTCGCCGTTGGCGTTGTTGCAAACGGCAGCCGGGGTGACTGTCACGCGACGGTCCACGCACGCTGTGCCGGTCAACGGCAAGAACTGATGAGACGTGTCTGAATCGCGATCGGCATACTCGACGAGTGCCGTCAAAGACGTCGAATCGTTTTGATAAGTGATGGACGGCATGATCACCAACGCATCATCAATAACGTTATCGACTTGTGTGTCGGCGTCCCGATAGATGCCGACGACGCGCGCGTACCAGTTGTCTCCCAACTGCGCATTCAGATCTGTTGAGACCTGGTAACGGCTTTGCGACCCGAAATCCAGCAGCACCTCATTGTCGTTGCCTGGTCGAGCGATTTTCGAAATCGAATTCACGATGCCGCCGGGAGTGCCGCGACCATACAGGACTGAAGCCGGCCCCTTTAGCACCTCCACTTGCTCCAACATGTAAACGTCCGAGCGCGTGTTGTTGTAGAAGCCGAATAGGACTTGCTGCCCATCCCGATATTCGGCGGCATCGAAGCCGCGCACTTTCGCAAAGTCACCGCGCGTGGAAAAGCCGAACGTATCGCCAACCACACCCGCGGTGAAATTCAGCGTGTCATCGACGGTCAATGCGCCTCGGGTACGAAACTCGGATTCGTCGATCACCGAAACGGACCGGGCTGTCTCAACGATTGGCGTTGCCGAGCGCGTCGCGCCGAATCGAGACAACTCGCCCGTGACCACAATCTCATCGATACTATCGCTCGCATCGTCCTGCGCCATAACCGACGCCGGCAGCATGATCGCCAAAGCGCTAGCAATAAATTTCGTTTTCATAAGCCTCTAGTTCCTCGCTATCTTCTCGCATGGTTGCCACCGTGGCACCAGATTTTGACTGGCAGCAGAGTCGCTGCGTTGTTGAAACGCGCAGAGCGTACCGATAAATATTGTATTTGTAAATGAGAACCATTATCGTTCGCGTTAATCATTATCGCTGAGGCAAGTCTGTCGAAGTAATGACGTAACATCGCGCTCTGACAACGATGTCACTGGCGCCAATTAAGGGGACCACCATGACAAGTAGATATCTGATAGCAGTGCTCGCTGCTGCCACACTCGTGGGCTGCGCAACACCAGGAAGCCAGGAAACAACATCCGCAACCACGGAGACCATCGATTACACGCGAGTCACGAATCCGTTGTTCGCCAAAATTCGGCTGGCGGCAGACAAGGCCGAACAAGATCGTTTGGCCATCCTCGGGATGCAAGGCGAGTATCGGGTTGGCTTCAATTTTGAAGAAACCGTGTTGCTAAAGCCTGGCTACAGCAAACAAGACGACAAAAACACGGGCGGCTTCGAAACCGTTGTCGTCGTCAAGGAAGCGCCCGATCACATTGTTTTGCAGCACTTGCTGGTAACGGGAACAGGCTACGTGGTGAAACACTGGCGACAGGACTGGTTTTTCGAAGCCACTGAACGGTTCGAGTTTGTTGAAGACCAGACCTGGGAGCGAATGTCGCTGCCGGACGAGAAAATTGCGGGTCACTGGACGCAGTGTGTCTATGAAGTCTCCGATGCACCGCGCTACTGTGGTACCGGCGTCTGGAACCATCGCTATGGCGTTTCTACGTGGACGAGTGATCGCACCTGGCGTCCCCTGCCCCGCCGCGAGTACACGAAACGCAGCGATTACAACACCATCAACGCCGAAAACCGTCATACCGTCACGAGCCACGGCTGGACCCACGAGCAGGACAACACAAAGACGCGCCGAGACGGACGGGATACAGCAGAAACTCTCGTCCGCGAATTCGGCTTCAATGACTATCGATCCATCGAGGGCTTTGACTTCGAACCGGCGTACGACTACTGGCGCAAGACGGAAGACTACTGGGCGCGCGTCCGCAGTGCCTGGGACCGTCGTATCGATAACGGCCAGCGGCTCAAACTGAAAACGACAGTCGATGGCATGCCGATCATCGTGGCGACATTCGAGCACGCCGAGAACGTCGAGTCGATGAGTGAGGTTGAGCAGTTGGACGCTATCGAAACCGTGCTCGATGAATGGACCGTCAGCGAGCAACTCGTGTCGGAGCGCTAAATCCATCGGATCGGGCGGCACGCTGTCGCCCGATCCGCCACCCTCGCCGCCGGTCTTGGCCGCACTCGGCAATGCGCTACACTAGCGCTTCCAGTGTTGGCCCAACGGCTCGGAAGAGGGTATGCGTATATTCACTGCAATCTTGGTCATTGGATTCTGCGCAAGCCTGTCACAGGCGCAGGCCGAACCGGTGTCAGACCCAAGACTTACCGCCGAGCAAGCTAGCCGTGCGGCGAGTAACTATCAACAATACTGCGCGTTGTGCCACGGTGATGATCGTGAAGGCCATGCGAATGATCACGCGCCATCGCTGCGCTCGAAGTCACTGATGGAAGCGGGTCAGTTGGAGCGTTTCATGGCAGTGGCGTATGGGCGTCCGGGCACGCCTATGGCCGGCTTCTACAAAGACATCGGCGGCCCTCTCGGCAAGGACGAACTGCGACAGCTGACGTTTTGGCTCGAGAGTCAGGCCGGCGTCACTCAGATCGGTCTTGATGAGGCAGCGATTGCCGGAAACAGCGCCCTTGGTAAGACGTTATATGCCGAGCACTGTGCCAGCTGTCACGGCGGGAAAGGCGAAGGCAACACCGGCACTGCACTCGGCAATCCGGCGATGCTCGCGATGACACGCGACTCGTTTATACGGCACGCCATTCGCCGTGGTCGAGACGGCACCGCAATGCCCGCCTGGCAAGACACACTGAGTGCCGATCAGATCGACGACCTGACGGCGTTTATCCGTAGCCGTGCCACCGGTTGGGAGACCGTCAAACCGGTACTGCGTGAACCGCCGGCACCTGAGAACTATGTGCTCAATCCGGAGGGTGCGGCGCCGAACTTTGCACTGAAGGACGACCGCTACGTGATGGCGGAAGACTTGTACGCGGCACTCGAGGCCGGCAATCGAATGGTGCTGCTGGACACGCGCAATATGGCCTTGTGGCAACTCTCGCATCTCGACGGTGCGGTGCCTTTGCCGTATTACTACGAGCGCGGTGACTTTGAAGCACTGGCCCATGATTTGCCAAGGGACGGCACGTGGATCGTCACGTATTGCGAGTGTCCGCGCGCAGCAGCCGAATATGTCAACGGTAAACTCGCTGACCTGGGCTTTGAGAATCTGGCCGTGTTGTGGGAAGGCGCGTTCGGCTGGATCGGTCTGGGTTACCCGGTCGCATTTGGCGAAACAACGCTGACCGAACGTGTCACACTCGACGGCGCCGACTAAGCGGTTAGCTGAACCCCACGCCCGTCATCTGCTCCGACAAAGACCACAGGCTGGCCGCGGTCTCTTCATCGCGGACATGCGGGTGCACACCCACGTAGGGTGGATCTCCATCTTGCCATGGAGCGGCGACCTCACAGTTCGCGCAATAGACACCACCCTGCCCTTCCAGTAGCGGTGACGTCGCGCACCAAACGGTCGTCGATGCACCCTGCTCCGTCGTCTTGAACAACGGGTTCAGGTTGCCATCCTCGTCATACCAGCCGTAGCCGATCTGCTCTTCCATCGTCAAATGACGTTGCAGCGGCGTCTGAATAGCCCCAGGGTCCACGGCAAACGCGCGCACATTCATCGGCGCACCAAGCTTGTCGAGTTGCAATGCGAACAGGGCATTCGCCGACTTGGCTTGCCCGTACGCTACCCACTTGTCGTAATCGCGCCGCTCGAAATTGACATCGTCCAGATCGAGACCGTTGCGGGCATGGCCGGACGAGGACAACGTGACAACGCGGGCGCCGCCCGCTACGACTAACAACGGCCACAGCTCAGCGGTCAATCCAAAGTGGCCCAGATGATTGGTCGCGAATTGACTCTCATAGCCACGCGTATCCCTTGACAATGGACAGGCCATGACGGCCGCATTGTTGATAAGCCGATGGACCATCGTGGCCTGCTGCTTCAACGCCACAGAAAACTCAGCGATTGACGCCGGTGCCGCCAGGTCGAGCGGCAGCACAACGATGTCGCCAGCGAATTCGCCCAGCACGTCTTGCGCAACGTCCGGCCTGCGCGCACCAACGAACACACGAGCGCCACTGGCGGCTAACGCACGTACCGTCTCAGTACCAATACCCGAGTAACCACCCGTCACAACAGCGACGGTGTTCGTCAAATCCTGATCGGCGACCACCTCGCTCGCCGACGACCGATAACCAAAAGGAGAGCCGATCGGCTGCTGCGGTGAAACCATGCGGATATCCTTGCCTACTCATCACTGTCCGAAGGCCTATCATCTCATAACGCCACGCATGCCGCGTTTGTCATCGCCCGCTGTAGACATCCACTGATGTGACAACAATGCCAAGCGGATCATTTACCCTTTCGACGAGTCTAAGTAGACTCCGACTGATTGCTATTCAGGGGCTACTCATGACACGCGAACGATCA
This sequence comes from Pseudomonadota bacterium, assembly GCA_039033995.1. Lineage (GTDB taxonomy): Bacteria > Pseudomonadota > Gammaproteobacteria > Steroidobacterales > Woeseiaceae > CALBPI01. The sequence continues at coordinate 58,029 of JBCCBP010000006.1, forward strand.
CGGACGATAGTGCTCAGCTGGCTGGCGCTGACCAGCCTTTTGCTACCCGCAGCGGTCTTCGCACAATCGGCGACCGAAGGCCCAGGCTTGCTCGATTCACGCCTGACTTATGCTAACGACGTCGAGCGCGCCGCCGCTGCTGCCAACCAAGCGACGTTCGATGCACTGGACACGCAGTGCAACCCGAATGGACAGCTCGATACCATCGCTGCGCCCAGCGAAGAGCTGCGCCCCGGTGGTTGTACGAGTCTGCAGTTTTTTGTCTATCTGACAACGCGCGAACTGGTGCACTCGGCGAATGCATTGCTGGGCGAAGGCCCGACGGTTGCGAGTCTCAATGTGACAGAACAAGGTCTTGGCACAGCGCTGCGCTGGACCGCCGCCGAAGAGCTCGCCGTGCAGGGGTCGATGGCGACCCAGTTCTCGTCGAATCAGCTGTCCAATCTCGCGACACGGTTGACGGCATTACGCGCGGGCGCCAGCGGTTTCACCGTTGCCGGCCTCAACGATCTGCCGGAATCGTGGCGGCATGCCGCCATCGCCGGTCTGTCGCTGTCGGAGAATGGCAATAGCGGCACGACCCTCGGACGATGGGGCGGCTTTGTGAACGCATCGCTCGGCAATGGCGATAAGTCACCGACCGGCAACGAAAACGCCTTCGACTACGACACCCAAGAGCTCACGCTCGGGCTCGACTATCGCATCGGCAACGCGACGGTGGTCGGTGGGATGCTCGGCATCTCTCGGCAGGATGTTGAGTTTGTGCCGGACTCGAATCGCATCTCGGTCGTCGACGGTAGCATCGAGGGCGATGGCACGAGTGTGATCGTGTTCATCATGACCAGCACCGACCGCTGGTACGCATCGGCGTCGTTGGGAAGCCAACAGATCGACTACGCGCTCGAGCGCGACATTCGCTATCCGTCGTTTAATCCTAACGTCGCGGACTCCAACTCTCGCGCAACGAGCGAACCGGAAGCGAGCGTCACGACCGCGACCGCCGCGCTCGGCTACACCTGGGCGCCCGGTGCCTGGCAAATCGAACCGTATATCGGCTTCGAATATCTGGATGTCACGATCGATGCCTTTGATGAAGCCCGCAGCTTTAACGCGCTGAGCGGACAAATCGATAGCGATGCGTTCAATCTGGTGATCGCCGAACAAACCTTCCAGTCGCTCGATAGCAATATCGGGCTGCGGCTCCAATACACGCTAACACCATCTTGGGGCGTGGCCGCACCGTATCTCAACTTGGCCTACCATCGCGAACTGCAAAACGATCCGCGTGTGATCGAGGCACGCTATGCAGGGGCAGGCAACGAAGCGTTTGCGTTTGCAGTGCAGACAGACCCGTTCGATAGCGACTACTTCACCTGGGCGGTGGGCGTCTCGGCGGTCGTCCGAGGCGCGCGTGAACGACGCTATGGTGGCTCGGCGGGCCGCGGTATCAGCGTGTTTACGCAATTCGAGGCCGTCGAACGGCTCGACTTTTACTCGGAGCAAATCATCTCCGCAGGTCTGCGCTACGAGTTCTAGCAAGCGATGACCGACACGCAATTCACCATCGCGCAGGGCCCCATCGCGGGGCAGATCCGGAATGGCTGCCGTAGCTGGCTCGGTTTGCCTTTCGCGGGAGACAGCTCAGGCGCTCGGCGTTGGCAGGCACCTGGCGATGCGCCGAGTTGGCGCTTTACGCGGTCTGCAGACACATTCGGCCAGCCGTGTGTGCAGCATGGCTCTGCAATGGGTGCGCAGATTCCGGGCGGCTTCGGACTGGGCAGTGAAGACTGCCTAAGCCTGAATGTGTATGCACCACTGCGCACCAGAACGCCAAGACCGGTCATGGTCTGGATTCACGGCGGCGGTTTTTCTGTCGGCGCTTCGTCTCAGACCTGGTATGACGGTGCGCGTCTGGCGCGGGAGCACAACGTCGTCGTCGTGACGATCAATTACCGGGTCGGTGTACTCGGGTTCTTGCGGTTGTGTGATGTCACTGAGGGTCGTATTGCAGCGACCGGCAACGAAGGCCTGCTCGATCAGATTGCCGCGTTGCGCTGGGTCCAACAGAACATTGCTGTGTTTGGCGGCGATGCTGACAACGTCACGATCTTCGGCGAGTCGGCCGGCGGCATGTCGGTCGCAAGCCTGATGGCAATGCCAGAGGCCAAAGGGCTGTTTCACAAGGCAATCATTCAGAGTGGCCGTGGCCACGCCGCGCACGACATCGATGACGCCAATCGGGTGGGTGAAGCATTCCTTGCTTTGTTGCCAGGCGATGAGCGTCGCAATCCGGCCTCTGCGTCTGCGAAATCGTTGGTGGACGCTGCCGCAACGCTGCATGGTCGGATGATGTTCGATAAGCGTCTGACGATCATGCCGACCCGACCCGTGGTCGACGGTACGCATTTGCCTGAGCTACCCATCATCGCCATGCGTAAAGGTGATAGCCACGACGTCCCGCTACTGATCGGTTACAACAGGCATGAGTGGCGCTATTTCGCACAGGTCGATCGGGCGATGCGTCGGCTGAGCCACGACCAGATGATGGCGCGCCTGCGTTATCACTTCAGCGACAGGCAGATCGACACGCTGTTGCAGGCTTATGACTACGAGCCCGGCAAAGAGCGCGAGACCTTTCGAGTCTACAGCGCGATCTTTGGTGATGCGGCCTTCGTCGCATCAACGCGGCAGATCATCGCAGCGCACGTTGAGCGGCAGACTGTCTACGCGTACCGATTCGATCGGCCTGCGCCCGGCATGGGTGGTCTGCTCGGCGCGTGTCATGTCACCGAAATCCCGTTCGTGTTTGGCACGCTCGATCAGATGGGACGCGGTGTGCTGTTTGAAGACAGCCCCGCAAGTTGGCGGCTGTCACAACAAGTGCGGCACTGGTGGACACAATTCGCACACACGGGCGAACCCGCGCTTGGACAATGGCCGACGTTTAATGACGAACCCGGTGAATGGCGCATCAACGATACGACGCAGTTTGTGCCCGCCGAAGACAGCCCGCGCGAGCAGTTTTGGCGAACAGTCAGCGACGCACAGTTGGTGAATATCTAGCGCCACCGATTACGCGTTACATCGCCGCGAGCGCTGCCTCACGCAAGCCACGTTTGTAGATCTTCGCGGTTGCGCCGCGCGGCAACGGCTCGTGCACGATGTCAATCTTCACCGGCACCTTGTAGTAGGCCAAACGAGACTTCACAAACTCTCGCAGCATCTCGCCGCTGAGCGAGGCATCTTTCGAATACACGACAGCAACCAACTGCTCACCGAGCTTCTCATCCGGCAAACCGAATACCGCTGACTCCTCGACCGCGTCATGATCGTACAGCGTGTTTTCGACTTCCTGACAGCTGATGTTCTCTCCGCCGCGGATCACGATGTCTTTCAAGCGATCCACGATGTAGACAAAGCCATCTTCATCCACATAGCCGACATCGCCGGAGGCGAGCCAGCCATCTTTCAGAATCTCAGCCGTCTCCTCAGGCTTGTTCAGATACGCCTTCATATTCGAGACCGACTTCAGCAAAATCTCGCCGGATTCGCCCTGCGGCAGATCGTTGCCGTCCGGGCCAACGATGCGTAGTTCGACAGTCGGGAAGCACGGCTCGCCGACGCTGTTGGGCTTGGTCTGATAATTGACGCCGGAATTTGCCGTACCCAGCGCGGACGATTCGGTGAGGCCATAGCCGACACTGGGCATCACATTTTCGAGCTCCGCATCGATCATCGGCACGTGCGCTGCCGGGCGCGCCGCCCCGCCGCCGCTGACCGCATACAACGACGATGTATCGCGTCCTGATGTCTTGGCCGCCGCAGCGAGCTCGTACGACATGCTGGGTACGCCATTGAACGCGGTAATACGCTCCGACTCGATGAGCTCAAGCGCCTTGTTGACGTCCCAACGATCCATAACGACGATTTTCTGGCCGGCCAGCATCGACAGCAGGAACATGGCGTTGCAGCCCGTTACATGAAATAGCGGCACCGTCATGATGATGCCCATTTGCTGACCCTCGGCAGGACCTTTGCCGCGCACCATGCGGTCGGCAATCGTCAGCAAACCCCAGGTCATCAACGCACTGATCGTCGCGCGATGGGTTTGAATGACACCTTTCGGGTGACCGGTCGAACCCGAGGTGTAGAAGATCGTGCCAACATCATCGCTGGTGGTTTCGACCGCTGTGGGCTCATCACCACCGGTCGTAATAAATTCCTCCCAGGATTGCGCGCCGTCGGCGCTGCCACGCACGCAAACGATGCGTAGGCCATGTTTGTCGGCTACCGGTGCCAGTCGCTCCGCGCGCTGCTGGTCGGCAAATACAAATCGTGCACCGCTGTCGCCGCATGCGTAATCGAGCTCTTCCGTCTGCCACCATCCATTCATCGGCACCGCTGCGGCACCAATCCGCGTGATCGCCATGTACGCGATCATCCATTCCGGGAAGTTGCGCATCGCGATCGCGACGGGATCGCCGTGCTTGATGCCCGCCGCTTGCAGACTGGCAGCAACAGATTTAGCCAGCCCATTGGCCGCTGCGTAGGTCAGACGCTCGTCGTGATAGACAATAAAATCGTTGTCGGCGAACTCGGCAGCTGTGGCGTCATACAATGCCGCGAGCGTTGGCGGTGCATTCTTGTAGACGGTGTACTCGACGCCATCGATGCGGGTCCGCTCCGTGGCAAATCTTGGGTCGGTAGCGACCACCTGGTCACAAAATTGCTGCACGCTTCGATCAACGGTCGACATGGCATTCCCCCCGAATTGGTCAACCCTTCGAGTGTAACGAAGCTGTCATCCAGAACACCAGCATTTCCCAAGATTTATCGCATGACCTGTGTCATTAAAGCGTCTCAGGGCTGTCATCGGCTTGTCATCGCAACCGATCAAGCTGGCGACGTCCAAGGCAAGAGACCGTCGCATTATGATCGAGCCACAATCGTCTGCAGCGTCCACGTCCCGAATCACAGGTCGCAGTGCATTCTTATCTGATGTACACCTTGGCACCCGCAATTGCCGCGCTGAGGCTTTACTCGAATTCCTGACACGATTAAACACCGACAACCTGTTTCTCGTGGGCGATATCGTGGACCTGCAACGCATGGCGAGCGCAGTACACTGGCCGCGTAGTCATACGGCCATCATCCATAAGCTCTTCAGCCTCGCTGCCGCGGGCATGCGCGTCGTATTCATTCCCGGCAATCATGACGCCGCCCTGCGCGTCCACGCCGGCACAACCGTTAATGGCGTCGAGATCCGATTGAATGCCATCCACCAAACCGCCGATGGACGTCGACTGCTCATCACGCACGGCGATCAGTTCGACAGCGAACTGCGTATCGGCTCACTTAAAGAAAAAATCGGTAGTGCCGCTTATGAGTGGCTACTCGGGATTGATGTGGGCATCAACCGGGTTCGCAGCCGCTTTGGCTACGAAGAGACCAGTATCGCCAGCGCGGTGAAGATGCGAGTGCGAAGCGCACAGCAATATATTCGCGAGTACGAGCAGCTGGCCGCCGATAATGCGCGCAAACGCGGCCTAGATGGCATCGTCTGCGGTCATATTCACAAACCTGAGATAGCGCGTATCGATGAGACAGATTATTTGAACACCGGCGACTGGGTCGAACATGGCACCGCTCTGTTGGAAGACCGCCACGGTCGCATGCAATTGATTCACACGAGTGACGCGACAGCCGTCACCTCCGAACCGCAGGCCGCTTGAAAACAGCGCTTGCAGGAATACACCGATGAACAAGTTACAAAGCTTTTCGAAATACCTGAACAACATCGCGGCGCGTAATGAGCCGCTCAAGTGGCGCGGACAACGCATCACCAGCGTGGCCGGTGACGTGGCCATGACGTCGGACGAAACGACGGCGAAGAACGAGCACTGGATCGGCAAAGCGCAGCGCGAACAACGCAACAGCGACCCTCGCTAAGCGAAGTTGGGTGCGGTTAGAGCACTTTCGTCATCTTGATAATGACGTTGACCGCACCATTGCTTTCGATCTCTTCGTGACGACTGAGCGGTAGATATCCGCGGGCTAGATACAGCGGCTCGCCGGGCACCGTTGATCCGAGCTCGATCGTCTTGAAGCCGGCATCTCTCGCCGCCTGTTCACCGAGATCCAGCAGCAACGTACCAATCCCCTGGCGCGTCCAATCCGGGTGTGTATACATCGCGCGAATGCGTGCTGCCTCAGTCGCCGGGTCACTGTAGGAATCATCGCGCCCCACCGTATGGTCGCCGCCGTACAGCGTGCGGCGCTTGCCCCAACCGCCACAGCCGACGACAACCGTCTCACCCTGAACGATGGTCTCGATAAGGAAATAGGTGCCATCGTCAATCAGCGTCTGATCGACACCCATCGTGGCACGCGCCGCTTCGATTTCCGCGGCACTGAGGAACGCCTTCATATTCTCAGCGATCGAGGCTGCCATCAGCGCCTTGATCGCCGGTTTGTCGGACTCCGTTGCGATGCGGTGCGTGAAGACAGGTCTGGCGTGCTTAGTCATCCCGCGAGCATACAAAAACTCGCGCACGCATGAAACCGCGCGACGCCCAAGGCATACGGACAGGGGCTGGCAGGCGCCAGATTTTAGTCAGACGCGATGCGCGCGCCTACAACATCCAACCGGACTGCCACTCGACAATGTCGGCCGGCAAACTCACGGCCGGCATCGGTAGCAGCCAGAGACTGCCGTAGGCCAGCATCCCGCCGAGCACAGCGCCGACGAGAACATCGCTCGGATAGTGCAGGCCCAACACGACGCGTGAAAGTGCCACCAGGATGGCAAACGGCACCAGCACGGCAGCCAACGCCGGCGCGTAGTGGATAAACATGATCGTGAACAAAACGGCGTGCAGCGTATGCCCCGATGGAAAACTGTATTGGTCCAACGGTGCGATACGGCAGATGATTTCGCCGTGTGAGATGAACGGCCGCTGCCGAACAAGCCGGTTTTTCAGAAAGCCATATATGACGACGCCGAGTAGCGCCGTGAGTCCGACATGTAACATCGCTTTCGCCGCGGGCAGCCCGCCCAGCAATGCCAGGATCGAAAGCAGCCCGTACCAGATGACACCATCGCCCAATCGACTGACGGCGCGAAACAGATGATTGGCCATTCGATTGCTACTGAGGCTGTGTATACGGATACAGAGCTTTCGTTCAGCAAGGTCTGCGCGTGACATCAACGGTTGCATGCATTCACTCCAGTGACCTGCGCGCAGATTGCATCGACAACACTACGGAAGCTTGACGATTCGATGACGCTTTCTTGACAGTGATCAACTGTCATACAGCTGTCATACCCCTGCCCTACCGTTGGCGGCGTTGCATCGCTACGGACACCACACAGATGAAAATCGCAATCGTTACCGACGCCTGGCATCCACAAACGAATGGCGTTGTGACAACGCTAACGCGCACCGCCCACGCACTCCGCGCAGCGGGGTTCGACGTCCGCATGTTTACACCCGAGCCTTATCGCACCATCCCGTGCCCGTCGTACCCCGAGATTCGCCTGTCATTGTTCGCCGGACGCGCACTCAGAAAGGCGCTTGACGCGTACGCACCCGACTCGATCCATATCGCGACGGAGGGTCCGCTGGGACTCATCGCACGGCGCTATTGCATCAAACGCGCACTCAAATTCACAACCTCTTATCACACACAGTTTCCCGCCTATGTACGCAAGCGAGTTCCGATCCCGGAGTCGATCACGTATCGGTTTGTACGCTGGTTTCATAACGCGGCTGTCTGCACGCTGGTGCCAACGCCAGCTATCGTCGAAGAACTGCGTCGGCACCAGTTCCGCAATCCCCGTTTGTGGGGTCGTGGTGTCGATACCGAGCTGTTCAGACCGATCGATGCGAAGCGGGACGAGCGAAATGATCCGGTGTATATCTACGTCGGCCGTGTCGCTGTTGAGAAGAACATCGCAGCATTCCTCGATTTGACGTTACCGGGTCGCAAAATCGTCGTCGGTGATGGCCCGCTGCTGACCTCGCTGCGCGACGCCTACCCGGACTGCACCTTTACAGGTTACAAGTTCGGCCAGGACCTGGCGGAGACGCTGGCCAGTGCCGATGTCTTTGTCTTCCCCAGCAAGACGGATACGTTCGGGCTTGTCATGCTGGAAGCGATGGCATGCGGTGTGCCAGTCGCTGCGTTCCCGGTACCCGGGCCGATCGATGTCGTCGTGGACAATGTCACCGGTGCGCTACGAGAATCACTGGTGGAGGCCTGTCGGGCAGCGCTGACTCTAGACTCGGAAGATTGTCGACAGCACGCACTGGCGCACAGCTGGCAACGTTGCACAGCGCAATTCACCGAACATCTCGTGCGGACCCATAACCAACCCGGGCTGCTTTCGCCGCATCAGTTTGCGGCGAGTCGTAAAACGAGGGTCAGCGATTCGCACATCAACTGACGCGCGTTCGTCTAACGGCGTCCTGCCATGCGGTCAGTAAGGCACCCGACTGCTCGGTTGCCATGGCCGGTGCAAACGTGCGGTCAATCGCGCGGGTACTGCCAAGCGCTTCGAGATTGTCGAACCAGCCCACTTGCAGAGCAGCCAGCATCGCAGCGCCCAGTACGGTCGATTCGGTGTTCTGAGGACGTTCGATCGTGCAATCGCAGACATCTGCCAGGAATTGCAGGAACCAACTGTTCGCGACCATGCCACCGTCGACACGAATCGTCGCAGCTTGCACGCCATCATCACGCATCGCGCCGACAAGATCCCAGGTCTGAAAAGCAATCGACTGAAGTGTCGCGGTAATCAACGCCTCACGCGTAGTGCCACGCGTTATGCCGTACATCGCGCCACGGGCGTCTGGGTCCCAATATGGTGCGCCGAGGCCCGTAAAGGCCGGCACAACAACGACGTCCTCCTCCACACCATGCTCACTCGCGATCGCTTCGGTTTCAGCCGCGTCGCTGAACAACCGCAAGCCATCGCGCAGCCATTGGATCGCGGAGCCTGCCACAAAAATGCTCCCTTCCAACGCATATGTCGTCTTGCCATCGATGCGGTAACCGATCGTGGTCAGCATCTGGTGTGACGAACGCAGCACTTCATCGCCGGTATTGGCAATCACAAAACAACCGGTACCGTAGGTACTTTTCGTTTCTCCGGGTGCAAAACAGTGCTGACCGATCAAGGCGGCTTGTTGATCACCCGCGATACCAGCGACTGGAATCGCGTCACCAAACAACGCCGGATCGGTTGGCCCGAAATCGGCTGCGCAGTCCCTGACGTCAGGCATCATGTTCGCAGGGACATTGAAGACCGCGAGTAACTCGGCGCTAAACTCATGTGCCTGAATATCGTAGAGCGCCGTGCGCGACGCATTGGTGACATCGGTGGCGTGCACTTTACCGCCCGTCAGATGCCACAACACAAAGCTGTCCACAGTGCCGAAGGCCAACTCGCCGCGCGCCGCACGATCGCGAGCGCCGTCGGTGTTATCGAGCAACCAAGCCACCTTGGTGGCCGAGAAATACGGGTCAAGTCGTAAGCCGGTCTTATCGGCGACAACGTCTGCATGGCCCGCCATCTGCAGCTCGCGACAAATGGCCGCGGTTCGACGGTCCTGCCAAACAATGGCATTGGCGATCGGCTCGCCAGTGCTTTTGTCCCACACCACGGTCGTTTCGCGTTGGTTCGTGATACCGATCGCAGCAATATCGCTCGCTGACAATGCGGCCTTGTCGAGTGCCTCGCGACAAACAGCAACGACACTGCCCCAGATTTCCATCGCATCGTGTTCTACCCAGCCACTCTTAGGGAAGTGCTGTGTGAATTCCTGTTGCGCGGATGCTTTGGGCTGCAGCTGCTGATCAAAAACAATGGCCCGGCTGCTGGTCGTGCCTTGATCGATAGCCAGAATATAGTTGCGTGTCATTGGTAATCACTCGTGGTCAGTGGGTGTGCAATCTTAATCGTCCGGCCCAACGCCTCGGGTGTTGGCAGGTCGGTCTGCGTGCAGGGATGCGTAGCGATGTTCTGCAACAGGTCCGCAGGCCATGGCGACACGCGCCGTGTCGTCAGGTTGACATGCAGGTGCAACCATTCGCAGGTGGCGCTGAGCAAACCGCTACGCTCCGAAAACAAATATTGATATTGGTGCAGGCGCTTGTCATCGAAGGCGATGATCTGGCTTTTTACAACGAATGGCTCATCGAGCGTCAACTCGTTGAGATAGCGGATATGTGATTCAACGGCAAAGGTTGAGCTACCGGTCGCCTCTCGCCGTTCGTCGGTGATACCGAATGTTTGCCACAAGCCGTCAATGCCGTAGTCGAATGCCAGCAAGTAGTAAGCGACATTCATGTGGTCGTTGACATCGATCCACTCGGGCAAGACCTTGCCACGATGCACAACCGGCGCTGCACAGTCGTCAATCTGCAAATTGCGATCATTCATTGAGCGTATCTGTGTTCCCCCGTCACCGCGCTAAGTGTGTGACAATCAACACTCGATCTCAAGCCAAAGACAGATCAGCATGAGCACCGTACGAAAACGCCTCTATCGCACTGGCATCGCGCTATTGGTCGCGGCGACGATTGCGGTGCTATTGGCCTACCAGCCACCACTGGAGCGTTCGGACCTGCAACGCTACATCACGCCGACATCCGACTTCGTGGAGGTCGATGGCGCCTCCGTGCACTACCGTCGTGAGGGCCGTGAGGATGCACCCATATTATTACTGTTACACGGCACCGCCTCGTCATTGCATACCTGGGATGGATGGGTCGATGCACTCAGCGACGACTACCGCATCGTACGCATCGACCTGCCTGGTTTCGGACTAACTGGAGCCAGGCGCGATCGTGACTATTCGACCCGCCGCTATGTCGAGTTTGTCGACCAATTCGCAGACAAGAAGGCTTTGCGCAACTTCGTGCTGGTCGGTAATTCGCTCGGCGGCAACATCGCCTGGCAGTATGCGTTGTCTCACCCTGATCGCGTGACAGCACTGGTACTGATCGATCCCAGCGGGTTCGTAGACAATAGCAAGCCGCCCCCACTCGCTTTTCGACTGGCCAATACGCCACTGATCCACCATGTCGTGCCCTGGTTCGCGCCGCGCAGCTTGTTTGAGAGCAGCATCTACGACGTTTACGGCGACGACAGCAAGGTAACGGAATCACTGATCGAGCGCTATTACCAGCTATCGCTGTATGGCGGTAACCGTCAGGCGTTTGTCGACAAGGCGCGTCAGCGTTCTGAAGCACCCATTGCGCGACTCTCGGAGATCACGGCACCCACCTTGATTCTCTGGGGTGAAAAAGACACCTGGATCCCGGTCACTGACGCCGCGCGATTTGCGAATGCTATTCCGAATTCGCAGGTCATCACCTACCCGGGTGTCGGCCACGTGCCGATGGAAGAAATACCGTCGCTCACCGCCGGCGATACAGAACAATTCTTGCAACAAGTGCTGCGCTGACACCCTAACCGGACGCATCCGTTGGATATCCGGCCACGATGAAGCCGTCAGGGCGGGGAACTATTTTGCGAGCGAAGAAAGTAGGTCGCCGGTCCTACTGCTGCTGCCTAAGGCTTGGGCTTTGGTGAGACATACATCGGTATCTCAGCGGTGGCCACCACCTCTCCTGACGTGTCGGTCACATTCACCGACAGTACGACATCCTGCGTCTGCGCCCAGTCGTAGTCGACGATCTCGCAGGTCGCCGTGACGTCGGTTTCGGCTTTTCGCAAATAGCGAATATCCATGCCTTTGGGAATCCACCGCATGTGTGGCGCGATGCTTACTTCCATCAGCGTACCGCCAACAAACTCACACAAATTAGCCATCGCGATGGCGTGCACTGTGCCCAGATGATTCGTCACACGTCGACGCTTTTTGACGACCGCCTGCGCGTAACCCGGTTTCAGCGTTGTAAAGCGCGGACGAATGGTCGCGAAGTAAGGCGCCTGCCAACAGACCAACCGGGAAAAAATACGCAGACCCGCCGGCCAATCCTGCATTCTGACTACAATGCCATGCGTCTTGTTTCGAACTTCCATCGCAGATCCTCGCTAAGTCGGCACGAAGTGTGCGTCGCGGCGTCGATATTGGCAAGCACAGGCTTGCGGCAGGTCTGCCAAGCGCCTAGTCTTCGACGCAGGCCATCGAGGAGCAAAGTGTGCCACCGACCACCATGAAAGCCGTCGCGATTTCATCGCCGGGCGGGCCCGAGGTTCTCGTTCCAGAAGACCGTCCAGTACCGACGCCGGCAGCAGCCCAAGTATTGATTCGCGTGATCGCCGCTGGAATCAACCGTCCTGACTGTTTTCAGCGTGCGGGACTGTACCCAGCGCCACCTGGAGCCAGTGACTTGCCGGGCCTCGAGGTATCCGGCGAAGTGGTCGCGGTTGGCAGCGAGGTGACACGGTGGCAGGCTGGAGATCTCGTTTGCGCGTTGACGCACGGTGGCGGCTATGCAGAGTATGTTGTGGCGCACACCGGACATTGCTTACCGGTGCCCGATGGCATATCGCCGATCCTGGCTGCCGCGGTTCCTGAGACGGCGTTTACCGTGTACTCGAATCTGTGGATGCGCGCCGGCGTCTGGCCAGGCGACACACTGCTGATTCACGGCGGCTCGAGTGGCATCGGCTCCATGGCGATTCAAATGGCCAAAGCGCTTGGGCACACGGTACTCACCACAGCGGGCACAGACGAAAAGTGCGCGTTTTGCACGGCACTGGGTGCCGACGCAGCGATCAATTACAGAGACACCGACTGGCTGTCGGAAGCCCAAGAACACGCACCCGATGGGATTGATCTCTTGCTGGATATGGTGGGTGGCGCTTATGTCGAAAAAGGCCTGTCACTGCTCCGGATGGACGGTCGTTACGTGATCATCGCACTACTCGGTGGTGCTGTTGCTGAGTCAGTCAACATGGGGCACGTTCTGCGCAAACGACTCACCGTCACCGGCTCGACGCTGCGGCCGCAGACGGACTCACAAAAGACCGATATTGCGATCGAGCTGGAGCGTGACGTGTGGCCGCTGCTGGCGAGTGGTGGTGTGGTGCCGATGATCTATGAACAGTTCCCGCTCGCGCACGCGGCCGATGCACACAAGCTCATGGAGTCTGGCCAACATATGGGTAAAATAGTACTCAACGTCAGCGAATAACCGGATCGCCGTCATGAATACCGCCCTTGTACTGAGCTTGTTTGCTGTTGCCGCAGCATTGTTTGTTGTGATTTACGGAAATCGTTCCGGCAAACAGATTGATGCCGCGCTACGGCCCGGCAAGCGGTTACCGCCATTCCATTGCCAGACAGAAGACGGCCAACAGGTCACTAGCGATAGTCTGCACGGCTCGCGCAGCGTGTTGCTGTTTGTGCGTGGCAGCTGGTGCCCGTTTTGTACGGAGCAGGTGAAATCCGTCACCGACCACTATCGCAAGATTACGGAAGCAGGGGGACGACTGATCATCGTCACACGCAAGCCGCTCGCGATCACCGAGCGTGTCGCGGAACAGTTTGGTGTGACGTTTGAGTTCTGGTTGGATCCCGGCCTGGGAGCGGCAAGCGCGTTGAATCTGGTCGACGATGAGACGATCCCGGAACGCTTTCACGATGACTTCGGACGTCGTACGATTCTGCCGACCGTGTTGGTCACCGACAGCAACAACATCATTCGCTACAGCTACCGCTCGACCAAACCGAGTGATCGACCGGAGCCTGCGAAATTTATGTCAGTGTTTGATCAGATCAGCTGATTCGATATCGCGACCGATCAGCTGTTTGGCTAGCCTGTCCGCAATATCGTTGGTCGGACGAGCTTCGCGCACCGATTGCTCAAAAATGGTCGTTAAACGAGCGCCGATTTCCTGCACGCGCTGATCGACGACCGCATTGCTGATACCACCCTCAAACTCACACGCAACATTGATGATGCCACCGGCGTTGATCACGTAGTCCGGCGCATAGACGATACCAGCTTCGAACAGCCGCAGACCGTCTTCGTCGGTCGCTAGTTGATTGTTCGCAGCACCAGCAACGATATCGACACCAAGATTGGGAATGGATGATTCGTTCAGAATCGCGCCGAGCGCACAGGGCGCTAACACGTCTGCTTTGGTCGTCAGGATATCGTCGAGCGAGGCTGCCGACGCACCCAATTCCTCGCAAACCATCCGCACGCGCGCCTCATTGATGTCTGCCACGGTCAAACGAGCACCCGCCGCTGCCAACGATCGGCACAGACTCAGGCCCACATTACCGATGCCCTGCACCGCGACATGCAGTCCCTCTAGCGAATCCTTACCGTGTTTGAAAGCCACCGCTGCCTGGATGCCGGCGAAAACTCCGTCCGCGGTCTTCGGCGACGGATCACCGCCCGCCTCTCCTTCGCCTCTCGGCAAACCCGCAACGTAACGCGTACGCTCCGCAACAACCTGCATCGCATCGACACTCATACCGACGTCTTCCGCAGTGATGTAGACACCACCGAGTGTTTCGACGAAGTCACCAAACGCGCTCAGTAGCTGGTCGGTCAAGCGACGATCCGGTGGGGCCATAATGACCGCTTTGCCACCGCCCATCTTGAGACCGGCCATCGCGTTTTTGTAGCTCATTCCACGAGAGAGTCGCAGCACGTCGGTCAGTGCCGATAAGCCATCCTCGTACTGCCAAAATCGGCAACCGCCGCCGGCCGGTCCCAGAGCGGTGGAGTGGATCGCGATGATCGCCCTCAGGCCTGACACAGGGTCGTTGCAATGCACGACGCGTTCGTGCTGCTCATAGGCAGCATTATCGTAGACGCTCACTGAATAAAGCCCCCTCGAGGTACGCGGTTAACTATCCGCGATACCGTCGATAAATTTCTCGGCGTCGAGCGCCGCCATACAACCGAAACCGGCTGATGTAATCGCTTGTCGATAGACTTGATCTGCGACATCCCCTGCCGCAAACACACCCGGCACGCTGGTCGCTGTCGCGCCACCATTCAAGCCGCTTTGGATGACGATGTAACCATGGTTCATATCGAGCTGATCCGCGAAAATATCCGTGTTGGGTTTGTGTCCGATCGCAATGAACACCCCATGCAAATCGATGTCCAGTGTCTCATCGGTCTTCACACCGCGAATACGCATGCCGGTAACACCACTATCGTCGCCGAGTACTTCGTCCAGCGTATGGTCCCAGTGAATCGTTACATTGCCGTTGCGCGCCTTCTCGAACAACTTGTCCTGCAGGATCTTTTCTGCGCGGAGACTATCCCGCCGGTGTACTAGAACAACTTCGCTCGCGATATTTGACAGGTACAGCGCTTCTTCGACGGCCGTATTGCCACCACCGATCACAGCGACGCGACGCCCGCGGTAAAAGAACCCGTCACAAGTGGCACACGCGCTGACGCCCTTGCCCATAAACGCTTGCTCAGAATCAAGCCCGAGATATTTCGCCGATGCTCCGGTCGCAATAATCACCGAATCAGCCGTGTACTCGACACTACCGCCACGCAAGACAAACGGGCGTGCCGAGAAGTCGACGGACTCAATGTGGTCAAGAACGATCTTTGTATCGAACCGCTCGGCGTGCGCCTTCATGCGTTCCATCAGCGCCGGGCCTTGTAAGCCTTCAACGTCACCTGGCCAGTTGTCGACGTCGGTCGTCGTCGTTAGCTGCCCACCGATTTCTGTGCCGGTGATCAGCATCGGCTTGAGATTGGCGCGCGCGGCGTAAACAGCGGCGGAGTAGCCCGCCGGCCCCGATCCGAGGATCACGGTCGTCGCGTGGTTTTCCTGGCTCACGATAAGTCCTTATCCCTGCAAGTTGCGCAGCACATCATCAAGGGTATCCTTGGCATCACCGAACAACATACGTGTGTTGTCTTTAAAAAACAGTGGGTTCTGTACGCCGGCATAACCCGTCGCCATCGACCGCTTGAGCACAATAGTGGTGTCGCCCTTCCAGACTTCAAGCACCGGCATACCAGCGATAGGGCTGTCGGGTTCTTCCTGTGCGGATGGGTTCACGATGTCGTTGGCACCGATGATGACGCTCACATCGATGTCGTCGAAATCATCATTAACCTCATCCATCTCAAAGACGATGTCATAAGGAACGCGCGCTTCGGCTAGCAGCACATTCATGTGTCCAGGCATGCGCCCAGCAACAGGGTGAATCGCGAAACGAACATCGACCTTGCGGTCGCGCAAGACGCGGGTAATCTCGTTGACGGTATGCTGAGCCTGAGCAACCGCCATCCCGTAACCGGGCACGATCATCACTTTCTTGGCATTCGCGAGCATCGCGGCGACTTCGGCCGCCTGGACTGCGACCACTTCGCCCTGATCCTCGCCGCCAGCGGCACTGCCGCCGCCCCCGCTCGACGTACCGAAACCACCCGCGATCACCGACAAAAACTTACGGTTCATCGCGCGGCACATGATGTAACTCAAAATGGCACCGCTACTGCCCACAAGTGCACCGGTCACAATCAGCAGATCGTTGCCGAGCATGAAGCCCGTCGCCGATGCTGCCCAACCGGAATAGCTATTCAGCATCGACACAACAACCGGCATATCGGCGCCGCCAATGGCGACGACCATATGGACGCCAAACGCCAGCGCAACCAGTGTCATCAGAAACAACGGGAAAAACCCACCGCCATTCGCGGCCTGATCGACAAACAGACTGCCGAGCCAGAATGCGATGACGCCAAGCCCCAGATTCAACCAATGGCGTGCCGGCAGCAATACAGGACTACCGCTGAGCTTGCCGCTCAGTTTGCCGAACGCGATGACCGAACCGGAGAACGTCAACGCGCCGATCAATACGCCCAAATAGATCTCGACATTGTGGATCGTCAACTCAACGCCGAAGTAACCGCTGCCATGGTCAAGAAACGTGGCGTAACCAACGAAGACAGCCGCCAGACCAACCAGGCTATGCAGGATCGCGACGAGCTCGGGCATCTGCGTCATCTGTACCTGTTTCGCCAGTCGAATACCGATCGCAGCACCTGCGCCGAGCGCGATCACCAACAGGAAATAGTTGTCGGAAACGATGCCAATGATGGTGGCGACCAACGCAATCGCCATACCGGCGATGCCGTAGTTACCTCGGCGCGCCGTCTCCTGATTGCTCAGGCCACCTAGCGCGAGAATAAACAGGATGGTCGAGACGATGTATGCCGCTTGAACGAGTCCGTTATTGATCATAATCGTCTGCCCTACTTACGAAACATCTGCAGCATGCGCTGCGTGACAGCGAAGCCGCCGAAGATATTGATGCTAGTGATCAACAACGCGAGAAATGACAACGCGACGACCCAGAACCCACCAGCACTGATTTTCACCAAGGCGCCGATGACGATGATGCTGCTGATCGCATTCGTCACACTCATCAACGGAGTGTGCAACGCCGGAGTGACATTCCAGATCACCATGTAGCCCACAAAACAGGCCAGCACGAACACAGTGAAATGCGACATGAAAGACGCCGGGGCCACACTACCCAATGCGAGCAACAACGCACCGCCAATGCCCATCGCCAACAATGGCCCGAAGACGCTTGGCTTCACTGGTGCGGTGTCGACCGACGACGTTGGCGCGGGAGCGGGCTTCGCCTTCGGCGCCGCAGATAGTTTCGGTGCGGGCGGCGGCCACGTGATTTCGCCTTGATGCACAACCGTCGCACCACGGATCACCTCGTCTTCCATATCAATAACGATTTGACCATCGTTTTCCGGCGTCAGGTCATTCAAGAGGTGACGTAAGTTGGTGCCGTAGAGTTGGCTTGATTGCGCCGCAAGACGACTCGGCAAATCGGTGTAACCGATGAGCGTCACCCCATATTTCTGTACGACTTCATGCGGGACAGTCAGCTCACAATTACCCCCCTGTTCGGCAGCGAGATCGACAATGACACTGCCCTCGCGCATCGATGCGACCATCTCCTCGGTGATCAACTTCGGTGCGGGTTTACCAGGAATCAATGCAGTCGTGATAATGATGTCGACGTCTTTCGCCTGTTCGGCAAACAATGCCATCTCTGCCTCGATGAACGCCTTGCTCATCGTCTTGGCGTATCCGCCTTCGCCGGCGCCATCCTCATCATCTTCGAAGTCGAGCATCAGGAACTCTGCATCCATGCTTTCGACTTGTTCCTTAACCTCGGGCCGCGTGTCAAACGCGCGGACAATCGCGCCCATGCTCTTCGCTGTGCCGATTGCCGACAACCCTGCAACCCCGGCCCCAATCACGAGCACCTTAGCGGGAGGAATCTTGCCGGCCGCCGTAATCTGACCCGTGAAAAAGCGGCCGAAGTGCTGTGCTGCCTCGATCACCGCCCGGTAGCCGCCGATGTTGGCCATCGAGCTCAGTGCGTCCATTTTCTGCGCACGCGAGATCCGTGGCACGCTGTCCATGGCCAGTGCATTCACGCCGCGTGCTGCCAGCGTGTCGAGTAACTCTTGATTCTGGCCTGCCCAAACAAAACTGATGAGCGTCTGTCCTTCCCGCAACAACTCCGTTTCAGCCATTTTCAGCGTCGGATGCTGCTCAGGCTGGCGGACCTTCAGAATGATGTCCGCTGCGTCATACAGCGCCCGGGTGTCCTCGATGACAGTCGCACCGGCCTCACGGTAAGCCTCGTCGGGATAACTGGCCTTTGCACCGGCACCGGCTTCGACCATGACTTCATAGCCCAGCTTGATCACTAGACGGGTCACATCGGGCGTCAGCGCAACGCGCTGTTCGCCAGCGTGGACTTCGGCGGGGACGCCTATTTTCATCGGATTCTCCTGAATTTTCCGGCGAAATGCCGAGCTTGGGCGCTCGCGCGCCTGTTGGCAGCCGCAAAGTATCCATTCAACCGGCGAGCGGCGCAAGGCAGGCAACACGCAGTCTGTTATAATTCTGCGCCTGATTCGGTCTCGTCAAGCGAGCGGTCAGTGCACGAACGTGCCGCTGGACTCAGCCCTCTGCACGCCAAGCGCGCGGCGGCGGGTCGGCTCGGCGACGCGTGTGCCAAGCCGCCAAACCCCAACCTGGTTTTTCACGGAGAAATGGACCATGCAAAAGACTTTGATCACCGCACTTTCAATCGCTGCGCTCAGTTTTGGCACTGCCCACGCCGATCTCAGCGAAGTGCCCGCTGGAACTTACGAGCTCGAAAAAACACACGGCTATATCTCTTTCAGCTACACACACCTCGGCTTCTCGCGCCCCGTCGTCGGTTTCGAGAGTTTTGATGTCACGCTGGAACTGGACAACGACGACGTCGCGAGCAGTGCGCTGAGCGTCGACATCGACCCGGCCAGCGTTGCAAGTCGGGTCGGTGAATACGATGACCACCTGAAAGGCGAAAAGTGGTTTGATATCGCGAACAACCCAGATATCAGTTTCGTCGCCACCGCAATCGAGGCGGCAGGCGATAATGCTTACGCTGTCACCGGCGACCTGACGATCAAGGGAATTACCAAACCCGTCACGCTGGATGCCACGATCAACAAAGCGGCGCCACACCCATTCTCGAAAAAGCCAACGATCGGCGTCTCAGCTAGTGCGACATTGAAGCGCAGTGACTGGGATCTCGGCGCTTATGCCCCGGCAGTTAGTGACGAGGTAGTGCTCGACATTCAAACCGAGCTGCGATTAGCTGAGTAAGCCACGTCGCATGAGCGAGCAGCCGAAGCAGCAATACGGCGGCGTTGCCCGGGTTTTTCACTGGGCGGTCGCCGCCGCTATTGTGCTGCAGTTTGTGCTCGCCAAGCTGTACGAATTCGCTGCCGACGGCGGCGAGCGCATTCGCCAAATTGCACTGATTGCGAACCACAAGTCCGTGGGTATGACAATACTGATGGTCGCGGTGCTTCGACTGGTCTGGCGTTTTCGACAAGGGGTGCCGAAGCTGCCATCGAGCATGCCGGGTTGGCAGATAAAGGCGTCTCATCTGAGCCACTGGCTGTTATATGGCAGCCTGTTTCTACTGCCGGTCACAGGCTGGCTGATGTCCTCGGCCAGCGCCTACAGCGTGAGTTGGTTTGGCGTATTTACCTGGCCAGATCTGATCGCCCCGGATACCTCGCTGAAAGAGACCCTAAAAATGCTGCATGACCTGTTTGCCAAGATTCTTTTCGTCGTCGCCATCCTGCATATCGCAGCAGCGCTCAAACACCATTGGGTGGATCGCGATCAGGTGCTAACCCGTATGACAGGCACCGCTTCGCTGGCACTGTTCGTGGCGGTGATTGGCGTTGGGTTGTTTGCGCTGACACCCGCGAGTGCACCACAAGCCAGCACCGAAGTCGCCGAAGAGAAAGTGGCCGCGGCTGTTACAGCCGCTCAACCTGTTTCCGTAGACCCGAACATCAATCCGCTGAAAGCGTGGGTCATCGATTACGCGGCTAGTGAGATTACGTTCACGGCCGAACAAGCGGGCGCCGAGTTTACCGGACGTTGGGGCGAGTGGAAGGCTCTCATGCGCTTTGACCCAGCCGCCCTCGACGACAGCCAATTCTCTGTCGACATCGGCGTTCATGCCGTAGACACACAGGACGAAGAGCGAGACAGCACCCTCCAGGACAGCGACTGGTTCGATGAGGCCAACTATCCGACCGTGCGCTTCGAAACCAATGCGATCAACGTGTCTGATACCGGTTTCGAGGCTGACTCGGTGCTGGTCATCAAGGGGGAGCGGCATCCCGTCGTGTTTCAATTCGACGTGGCTGAACAAGATGGCCGAAAGATTTTGACCGGTCAGGCGCGGTTAGACCGGCTGGCATTGAACGTGGGCACCGGGGACTGGACCGATACGGAATGGGTCGGACAATTCGTTGACGTGGCGGTGACGGTCACCGCCAGCCTCCCCTAGCCAGCGCCCAATGCGTGAGCGCGATCGCTGTCAAACGGACGCTGATCGCTTATAATGTTTCGTTAGAAACTAATGTCATCTGTGCAAAGGAATCATTCGCATGGCGAACAAGCAATCACGGTTGCACGTACCCTCAGCGCCCGCACGGCCCGGCGACAAACCTGATTTTTCTTATCTGACGCTCGCGCCAGCGGGTAGCGTTGGACGCCCGGACATCCATGTGCGCGTTGCCGACACCCAAACGCTGGCGACCAGTCTCGTGCGCGTGCTGGACGATAACCATGAAGCCGTTGGGCCATGGGACCCGCACCTTGACGGCAAAGAACTGCAGATCGGGTTGCGGCATATGCTGCTGACGCGCATTTTCGACGAACGCATGCAACGCGTGCAACGCCAGGGCAAGACATCGTTTTACGTTAAATCGACCGGCGAAGAAGCGGTGTCTGTCGCGCAGGCGATGGCGCTGCAACCGGGCGATATGTTGTTCCCGTCGTACCGCAATCAGGGTCTGTTTATTGTGCGCGGATTGAGCTTGACCGACCTGATGTCGCAATGCCTGTCGAACACGCGCGACATGTGCAAGGGACGTCAGCTACCGGTGATGTATCACAGCGCCAAAGACAACCTGTTCTCCATTTCCGGCAATCTCACCACGCAGTATCCGCAGGCCGTTGGCTGGGCGATGGCATCGGCCATTAAAGGTGAGCAACACATTGCCGCGGCCTGGATCGGCGATGGCAGTACGGCCGAGGCCGACTTTCACCACGCACTGACTTTCGCGTCGGTGTATCAAGCACCCGTGTTGTTGAACGTCGTCAATAACCAGTACGCGATCTCGACCTTCCAGTCGTTTGCTGGCGGCGAACATCAGACCTTCGCTGCGCGCGGCCCGGGCAATGGTATTGCGGGCGTGCGTGTGGACGGCAATGACTTTCTTGCCGTGTTCGCGGTCACACAGTGGGCGGCGGAACGTGCCCGGGCTGGCGCCGGTGCAACGCTGATCGAACTGGTGACCTACCGCGGCAGCGCGCACTCCACCAGTGATGACCCAACGCGATATCGCCCCAAAGAAGAATGGGAGGCGTTTCCGCTCGGCGATCCTATCGAGCGGCTAAAACAACACCTGATCGCAAACGGCGACTGGTCCGATGCACAGCACGAGGCATTGGAAGCAGAACTCACCGAGCACGTGGCCGCTTGCTGGAAGGAGGCGACGAGCTACGGCACGTTGAATGAGGGCCCACACCTGGATGCCTCTCTGATGTTCGAAGACATCTTCGAGGAGATGCCGCCGAACTTGAAATCGCAGCGCGAACAATGGCGCCGCGAAAAACAGCAGTCCTGAAACACCGATAACGCTCCAGAGGAATCATCGTGGCAAAAATGAACATGATCCAGGCGCTGAACTCGGCGATGGATATAGCAATGGACAGGGATCCCAACGTCGTCGTCATGGGCGAAGACGTGGGCTACTTTGGCGGCGTATTTCGCTGTACCGAAGGCTTACAAAGAAAGTATGGGGAACATCGCTGTATCGATACGCCAATCGCGGAAGGCGGTATCGTTGGCACTGCGATCGGCATGAGCGTGAACGGCATCCGACCCGTCGCGGAGATTCAGTTTGCCGACTACATCTACCCCGGCTTCGACCAGGTCGTCAGCGAACTCGCACGCCTGCGCTATCGCAGTGCTGGTGATTTTTTTGCGCCAGTGACCATCCGCACACCCTGCGGCGGCGGCATTCGCGGTGGACAGACGCACTCGCAAAGCCCGGAAGGCATTTTTGCCCACGTTTCCGGCATTCAAGTCGTGATGCCTTCGAACCCATATGACGCCAAGGGCTTATTGCTCGCCAGCATCGAAAGCGACGATCCCGTTGTATTTTTTGAGCCCAAACGGATCTACAACGGTCCATTCGACGGCGACCCGAACAAGCCTGCCGTCTCGTGGAGTTCGCATCCCCAAGGCGAAGTGCCCGAAGGCTACTACACAGTCCCGTTGGGCAAAGCGAATGTAGTTCGCGAAGGTAACGACGTCACGATCGTCACCTACGGCACGATGGTGCATGTCGCGGAGGCCGCAGCGGCGGCAGCGGATGTCGATGCCGAGATCATCGATGTTCGCTCATTGCAGCCGCTAGACGTGGATGTGCTGACAGACTCTGTCAACAAGACCGGACGCTGTGTCATCGCGCATGAGGCGACGCGTTTCTCAGGTTATGGCGCGGAGCTGTCAGCGACGATTCAGGAGCACTGCTTCTATTCACTCGAAGCGCCGATTCAGCGGGTCACCGGTTGGGATACACCCTACCCGCATGCGTTCGAGTGGGACTACTTCCCGGGCCAAAAACGCATTATCAACGCGCTGGAAGCAGCGCTAGAGGACTAAGCCGATGAGCCAGTACGTATTCAAAGTACCGGACCTGGGAGAAGGAACGGTCGAAGCTGAGATCGGCGAATGGCATGTCAAGGTTGGCGATGTCGTCAAAGAAGATGATGTCATTGTCGATATGATGACGGACAAGGCCGCCGTAGAAATCCCGTCGCCGGTGAGTGGTCGTATCGCGTCGCTGCATGGTGACCAGGGCGACATCGTCGCGGTAGGTACCAACCTGATCGTGTTTGACCTCGACGGCAGCGCACCGATGCCGGCAGATGATGACAAACCAACAGCCGCGGAAGAGAAACAGACCGACCAGGCGATGGCCCGGCCGACGACAACGGTTGCAACAGCACCCGTTGCTCGTACTAACGCACGCGTACAGACCTCACCAGCGGTGCGAGCGCGAGCTAGGAAAGTCGGTATCGACTTGGCAGATGTTCCAGGCAGCGGTGCGCGTGGACGAATTCTCGCGCGCGATCTCGAGCAGTACATCGCGGCAGGCGGCCGACCCACTTCGACCGCACCAGTCCACAGTAGCCTTGAAACCGATGAGGTCGATGAACATCGGGTGATCGGCGTGCGCCGTGTGATCGCCCGCAAAATGAGTGAAGCCAAGCGCAACATCCCTCACTTTACGTACGTCGAGGAAATTGACATCACCGAGTTTGATGCGCTGCGCGCCCACATGAACGTAACACGCAGTGAGGACAAGCCGAAGCTTACATTTTTGCCGCTGCTGATCACCGCGTTGGCAAAGACACTCCGCCAGTTCCCGCAATGCAATGCCGTCTACGATGCCGAGCGCGAAGTCGTCGTGCGTCACAAGGCTTTGCACGTTGGCATCGCGACACAGACAAAGGACGGACTCAAAGTACCGGTCGTCCATCAGGCGCAGGCGAAGACGCTGTGGCAGCTTGCTGACGCTATCAAATCGCTATCTGAAGCAGCACGAACCGGTAAGGCCTCAAAAGATCAACTGACCGGCTCGACCATCACGATTACCAGTCTTGGTGCGCTCGGTGGGATCGTCACGACACCGGTCATCAACTCGCCGGAAGTGGGCATTGTCGGTATCAACAAAGCCGTCGATCGACCCATCGTGAAAGACGGTCAAATCGTCGTGCGCAAAATGATGAACATCTCTGTGTCGTTCGACCACCGTTTTGTCGATGGCTACGATGCCGCTGCAATGGTGCAGGTTCTGAAAGGACTGATCGAGTACCCGGCAACCATTTTTATGCCGGATTGATGGCTGGCACGCTGGTAGCGGTCAAGCGCGCAGCGCAGCTGTCACATCGTTCAGCAGTACTTCTGTCGCAAAGGGCTTCTGGCGGCGTATCGTCAGCTTTTGATTGGTCATCAGCTGCGCGCTCTCCATTACATCGATCGGAAACTGAGCGTCCGGTACCGACGCCGTGACCGCAATGATTTTTGGCATTGGTTTGTAGAGGGACTTGGCAAGTTGATTCGCCGACTGAACAAAAGTCAATCCACTGTGGTCCTCGGCTCGACCATTGATGCACTTGTAGAAGAAGTCCAGCACGACCAGATCCGGCCAGTGCACACCGATAGAAGCGAGACCATCTCTAGCATTGGTGCAGTGCAGCACCTGATGCGCTTTGGCTTCGAGAGCTACAATCCATTGTTCTGCCAGAGGAATATCATCCTCAACGATCAGTATCTGTGCCATTCCGTGTTTCATACACAAAGCTGAGACAGACATTCTCCAAAAAATTGTCGATTGTGCAAGTGTCAGCGACAGACGAGTGCCGCGCGTCGCGTGTTTCCGGCACACTTTTTTACAGCGTCTGGGATGACCCTGTGTAAAAATCGAGGCGGAGATTGATGCAATGACAGCAAACTGCCAACGATGGATCAGCGCACTGGCAATGGTGACCGGCCTCGCCTTTTCCCTACCTGCGAGCGCATTTCAGCTTGAAATGGCTCAGGTCACTGTGAACGACACGTTCGTGACTCCCACGGTGACAACGGTGAGTTTTCTCGCGCCATTCGATACCACGCCTGTGGTCGTGACACTGGCGACGAATGATGGAGGTGATCCCGCCAACTTGCGGATCGCCAATGTGACAACAACCGGCTTTCAAATCGTCGCAACAGAACCGGATGCCAACGATGGACCACATGTTGCGATGACTACCGCCTATCTCGCGGTGGAACCTGGTAGTCATACACTGCCTGATGGCTCGCAGTTACAAGCCTATGCAGTGAGCACGACCGCCAGTGTCGGACGATTGACCAGCAGCGTGTGGGCCAGCCTGAGTTTCACAGACAACTTTCCTGCTGCACCGGCTGTAATTGCCAACCTGCAAACAGACAACAACGAAACCGGCACGCCGCCAACAACGTCGGCCAACCCTTTTCTCGCGACGGCGACACGCAACGTCTCCAGCACCGGGCTGCAGTATGCGATGGAACGGGCCGAGACAACGGCAGGAACCAACAATGCGGCTGAGACAATCGGTATCATCGCCGTCAGCGATGGACTTGACCTGGATTTCGTCGCCGCAATCGGCGGCGCGACCAACCTGCAAGCGGTTCGCTCAGGCGACACGATTCGCGGGTTTGATGATGGATGCTTCACCGTCGGCTGGCCCGCAGGTTTCGCAACGACGCCGCTTGCCGTCGCATCGATGAACAGCCGCGATGGCAACAACGGTGGCTGGCTCCGACGCTGCTCGCAGTCGGGCTCAGCACTTGGCCTCGCTGTGGAAGAGGACATCGACAATGACAGCGAACGTAACCACACCACCGAAATCGCCGGCCTGTTCGGTGCGAGCAACAACTTTCATGGTCGTTTTGATGTGGGCTTTACTGTCACGAAGACCGTGCTCACAACATCCGACCCGGAGAATGGTGATACCGACCCCTTTGCGATACCGGGTGCAAGCGTGCAGTACACCATCGAGATTTCGAATCAAGGTAGCGGCGCACCGGATGATGACAGCGTCACCGTCACGGATACCGTACCCGACAATCTTGCCTTGTGCGTGCTGCCGAGCTGCCAGGCTGGCGGTAGTGTGATCCTCGATACTTCCGGATCACCGTCGCCGCCGGCCGTCACGCTTGGCACCATTCGCTATTCCAACGACGGCGGTGCAACGTTTGGCTACTCCCCCAATCCGGATGCTGATGGCTTTGATGCCGCCATCAACGCCATTGAGATCACACTAGACGGCAACTTCGGGGCGCTAACGCCGGCTGGAGCACCATCTGCACAATTGCAGATCACTGCACGCGTCAACTAACCCGGGTCTTCTTGCAAGCACCGCAGGACCAACCGCATAGCCGGCTAGATCAAGCCTAACTCGATCGCTTTCAACACGGCTCGCGTCCGATCACGAACGCCGAACTTCGCCAGCACGTTGGAAACATGATTCTTGATAGTGCCCTCGGATTTACTCAGCGCCTCCGAGATTTCCTTGTTGCTGTAACCGCCCGCCATCAATCGCACAATCTCGGTTTCACGCGGCGTTAGCGGTTCTGGCATCTCTGCGCTTTCAAACGCATTCTCGCGAGTGCCTAGACCGGCCAACAGCGTTTGCGTGACAGCGGGTTGAATCATCGTCTCGCCAGCGGCAACGGACTCGATGGCCGCAATCAGATCATCCAGCGAAACATCTTTCAGCAAATAGCCTTGTGCGCCCGCCCGAATACCGGCGAGCACCTGTTCGTGGTCATCGAACGTGGTCAATATGATCACAGGCGTCGAAATCGCCGCATCCCGCAAAGCCTGAATCGCATCGCTGCCGCTGAGTTTCGGCATACGCATATCCATCAGTATAACGTCCGGCTGCCATTGCTGTGCCAGCGCGACGGCTTCACTGCCATCACTGCCCTCCGCAACAACCTCCACGGCGTCCGACAGCGCCAGCAGGCCGCAAATACCTTGCCGCACCAGCATCTGATCATCGATGACCACCAGTTTCAGCGGTTGCTCAGACACCCAGCAGCGGCACCGTTCCAACGAGACCAAAACCGCCTTGCGACGATTCGAAAGCAATATCACCGCCGACATTGCGCAGTCGTTCGCGCATGCCCGTGAGTCCATTGCCTTCACGCAACGCTGCAGCCCCGGAACCGTTGTCTTGCACCGCGAATCGCAATGCGCTGTCGTGTTGCCAGAGTTTGACGGTCATCATGGTGGCATTGGCATGGCGTAGTGTGTTGGTGATGGCCTCTTGAATGCAGCGCAACACGGCATCCGCGATTTCAACATCGTCGATGTGCAAACCCGAATCGATGTCGAGCGAGATATTCAGTTGTGGGACATTTTCTACAATGAGATCGAGAGCACGCCGAAAATCCAGTTCGCTTTCATCGCGCAGTGTGCTGACGGCCTCACGTACATCGCTGAGCAACAGCTTCGCGAGTGCGCGACTTTGCTGAATCGAAGCCTTCGCTTCGCCGTCAGTCTTACGCTCGGCGATTTGCAGATTGATCGACAGCGCCGTCAGGTGGTGACCCACCAGGTCGTGCAGGTTCCGCGCGATCCGGGTCCGTTCGTTTTGGCGCGACGCTTCAGACAGCAGGTGTTGCGTCGCCACCAATTCACGATAGAGCGCTTGCGTCTCATCACGTGCTTGTTCGGCACGGCGAGCCGACAGGGAAGACAACACCGCGAACGCATGGAACGTGGCATAGAGCGCGGCAGAAAAACCAGCGCCGTTGAAAAACCAGTGATACTCCCAAACTGCGTACCATGCCACTGACAACACGACAGTAAAAACGAAACAGGTTCGAGCGGAGTACAGGCCAGCCGCCATTGCGACCCAGATAATGGTGAAAATCGGGAGGTAACTGATCGGCACGAGGTAGGCCATGCCAGCGACAGAAGCAAGCTGTATTGCGTTGGCAATACGCTGACGCGATACGGACCAATGATCATTGCACGCGGCCACCATCGCGACCAAGTACACCACCAGGAGCAGGGCCGTCGGCTCCAGCAAACCGGCATACTGCAGACCGGATGAAGTAGCGATCTGGTAGAGCAAGGTGCCCGAGGCAACCAGCCAGGTCAGCAAGGCGGCGGCCATTTGCACCGTGAAAAATCGTTCCTTGAGCGTCATTTCGATAGTGTCGCTTAGTTGCCGGACCAACGCTATAGGCCAAAAGTCATGGTTGCAACTCATGACCACTGGCACTGGGTTTGACCACGCCAGACGCCTAATCTGCACACTCCACCTGAGGAGACTGACATGCATTGGGTTCACGGCTATCTACTACAAATACATATCGGCATCGGTGCAATGGCACTGCTGGCATTCTGGTTACCGGTGGCCTCCCGCAAGGGCTCACGGTTTCATCGCAATGCCGGATGGGTGTTCGTGATCACAATGAGCGTCGTTGCGGCGACGGCTATCACAATGTCGCTCATGGTACTCGCCGACCCGGTCGGGATTCGCGCACCGGAGCGCAACTTCGATATGGCGCGCGGCCTGCAAGTGGCGCGCGAGCAGCGCATGTTCAGCCTGTTCCTCCTCATGTTAGGCGTACTGACCGCAACGGGATTACGGCACGGTCTACTGGCGCTGCGCACGCGCACAAATCCCGCCGCGTTGCGCAGCCCCCTGCATCTGTCGCAACTGGTGATTCTCGGTGTGCTCGGCATCGGCGTTGGTATCGTCGGCTTCAACAGCAGCAGTATCCTGTTAATGGTGTTTGCGGCCATCTCGATGTCTGCATCCTTCAACGCGCTGCGTGAGACTCGCATCGCGCGAATGACCCGCAACCAACGCCTGCGCGCCCATTTTGGTGGGCTGATCGGCACCGGCGTTGGCGCTTACACCGCGTTCTTTGCGTTCGGCGGCTCGCGATTGCTCTCGGACATCCTGAGTGGACAGTGGCAAGTGATCCCATGGATTCTTCCCGCCGTCATCGGAACTATCGCCATCAAACGTGTCGAAAGACAGTATCCAGAAGAGGCTCCAGCATGAATCGTATTCAATCGACCATTCGTTACATTCCCGCCGTCCTGGTCTTGTGCTTGTGCGCAGACCTGGTCCACGCCAGCCCGGGTATCGACGCCTACGAAGCCGGCGACTTCGCCACCGCCGAGCCACTGCTGAAGCAGGAACTCGCCACCAGCGACGACGCCAAGAAACGCATCCTCGTCGGCATCATCACCATGTCTCGCAATGAGTTCAAGGAAGCCTTGGCGTTGTTTGAGGAGGCAGCGGAGCGCTATCCGAACAGTGCCGATGCACAATACTGGGTGGGTGCTAGCGCAGGTAGTCTCGCGGGCAACGCAAGCATCTTCAAAGCCGCCGGACATGCTAAAAAGGCACGTAAGGCCTTCGAACGCGCCATCGAACTCGATGCGCAACATCTCGAAGCTCATCAGGGCCTGGTCCAGTACTATCTGCAGGCACCCGGTTTTTTGGGCGGCGACAAAGATGAAGCGCTACAGCTTGCCAAGCACACCGTGACATTTGCGCCAATCGAGGGACGACTGCTGCTTGCACAAGTTTACGGTCAAACCAAACAACCTGAACAGCGCGCAGTCGTTTTCGAAGAACTGATCAGCACTGCGCCGGATGACCCGCGAGCCTATCTGAATATCGGTTTTCTACAACAGAATGAAGAAGACTATGCCGGCGCACACCGCTCCTTCAGCGACGCTGCAAATACGACCTCCACGACGGATGGCGCAGAGACCGCAAGGCAGTCCGCGCGATACCAAATTGGCCGAACCGCGGTCTTCAGCGAACAACGACTCAATGACGGCATCGAAGCGCTAACCGACTACCTGGATGGTGAGATTGGTAGCGGGATGCCCGAAAAGGCCTGGGCCAGATTTCGTCGTGGTCAATTGCATCAGTTGGCCAATAATGAAGACAGCGCGCAGGCAGACTTCAAGGCCGCCAAAGCGGCCAGCACCGATAAACGGCTGGACAAGGAGTTAAAGAAGGTCCTGCGTTAGTCAGTCGTCCTAACGCGCCAATAAAGCGTCTACGGCGGACACCAACATCGCCGGCTGAAACGGCTTTCGGAGTCGGCTATCAAAGGTTGCTCGAGAGGCTTTCTCAACTTGCTCGAACATATCGAACGGAAAAAAGGCATCCGGTTCGGAGGCCGTTACCCCGATCAACCCGGGCATTGGCAATTGGTCTTTCAGCGCGTGTTGTCGTAATCGCGCCGCGAGCGCCATGCCGCCGCCAGATTGCAGACTGCCACGCTGATTTTTGAAGAAAAAATCGAGCACCACGATATCCGGCCAATCGCGTTCGATCGCTTTTTTGGCCAATGGAATTTCATGGCAGACGGACACAGCGTGACCGTCGAGCTCAAGCGCTGCCGCCCAGTCTTGTGCCAGTAACGCCTCGTCTTCAACAATAAGAATCTTGGCCATCCCTAGCGCTCCTGCTGTCGAAGCAGCAGTGCGCTCAGCGCCTCCTCATCCAGCGGTTTGCGTAAAACCGGCAGGTGTTTCAGGTGTTGCGGTACGTTGTCCGAATCACCGTATCCCGTAATCAAAATGGTGGGGACAGACTGTCCGTCGAGTATTTCGGCCAATGGAAAACTCAATTCTCCGCGCAGATTGATGTCCAATAGGGCCAGATCATACCGCGTCTTTTCGATCAAACTCGCGGCGATATCGACGCTGCTTGCACAATCCACTGTTGCCACGCCGGCACGCTCCAACGCATCGCTATGCTCTGCAGCAATCAGGTAACTGTCTTCGACGACCAGCGCACGATTTGGAATCAACGTTGCACTCATACCAGATTCTTTCAAATGGGTGTTGTAGGCACGATCTGAGATTTCCATTTGGTCGGCGACAAAACCCTTGACGGGGATGTGATAACGAACACCAAACCCTTGCCGCTCAAACTGAATATCCACCGTTCCACCAAACTCGTAAGGTAGCGCCTTTTCGAGCAATTCCATGCCGAACCCTGTTCGACTTGGTCGTGTCGCTGGCGGACCGCCCGTCTCTTTCCAGTCAAGCTGAAGTTCACCGGCAACGACTTGCCACGTCACAGTAACCCGACCGGACGCTACAGACAGGGCGCCGTGTTTCACGGCATTGGACGTTAGTTCGTGCATCAGTAGCGCGACCATTGCGACGATATCGGGATGCACAATGATCGCCGGCTGCTCGTGCAGCGCTGTCAGTCTTTCCGCCGGTACATACGGTTGCAACTCGGCGCTGACGATATCCGCTAACGCAACGCCCGTCATGTCTGCCTTGATCAGCAACTCGTGAGCAGCCGATAGTGAAAACAGCCGTCGTTCCAGACTGTCCGCGTAGCTCTCTGGCGACACGGCGTGCACCTTCGACTGTGCCGCCAGCGACTTGACCAAAGCCAGGATATTTTTCACGCGATGGTTCAACTCGTTAGCGAGAATTCGCAGGTTGTCCTTCTGCTGCATAACTGTGCCGGCCATGCCCAGTCCGCGCTGTCCTTCGGCGAGAAGCTGTCGCGCGAAGGCCACATCGGTCAGGCTCCATTCCTCCGACTTACCGTTTACAAGCTGTTGATACTTTGCAAACGACTTGCGAGGCGATAGCCGCACACCGTCTTCATCCGGGACGATATCCTTCTTCGGCGACCCGGCCCACGTCAACGTCTGCTCAACGGGACCACGCAAAAACAGCAATCGAAGGTCATGCTTGTCGCCCAAACCGAGCAACATCGCGCCCGGCACTGCGTCGACATTCCACGCGGGAAGCACTGTTGGCAATTCATGAGACCAATACAGTGGCGGCTCGATTTCCGCTAACGCGGCCCAGTCTGTCGACAACACGTCGGCGGCGAGACCTTCACTTGTCCAATGACCCTCCGAGAAGACAGCAACACCATCATGCGCCAGCCACGGTTGACAGGTCTCAGAGATTCGCGAAAGAAACTCCGACTCGGATAGTAAGCGGGTGCGTAAGCTGACAACCTCTTTTACAGCGGCCGCAATCGGTTCCGCATACGAACGGCGATCGCGGTCCAGCTGCTGCGTGACAGCAAACGACAAAATATGGCCGCACAACTCCATCGCATCCAGCAGCTTCAGATCGGGAGTGTGCGGTTCTTCGTGATGGCATGCGATCAGCCCCCACAATTTTTTTTCTACGACGATTGGTACAGTAATCGTCGCGCTGATTCCCATATTCGTCAGGTACTCGCGATGCACGGTCGACGTACCCCGCAGCACTGCCTGCGATAGCACGAGGTCCTCGACAGCGTAGGCTGGAGAAAAATCGAGGGGAATATCGTCACGACGCATATGTGCGATGACACGTATCGGTGTACTGGCGTACAACTTGCGCGCCCGTTCCGGAATATCCCACGCGGGATACCGAAGCCCAAGCATCGGTTCCATGTGCCCCGAGCGACGCTCGGCAACGACCTCTCCTGAGCCGTCAGGCAGGAACCGATAGAACATGACACGGTGGTATTCACAAATCGCATGAACATTGCTGACCGCGAGTTCGAAGATCTGCTGCAGACTCGTTGTTGATTGCAATCCAACGGTGATGCCCGCGACACGATCTTGTAACTCTGGTCGATCCAGTGACGGCCGCACGCCCTCGATGATGTGCAGCTTCTCGGTCGTGTGCACGTAGAGCTGGTAGCGATTAGCATTCAAGATATGCGTTGCGAACAGCTCCCGGCGAGTAGCAATTGTCGAGTAGCCGAGTTTATTGCGCATGTCATGGTGAACCACCGAGCCGAAGATGCTGCGCACATGCTTCCCGATCAGTTCGGTTGTCGTAAACGCCAAAAGCCGTTCGACATTCTGCGACGCGGCAACAATCGTCATCGTCTCTGGGTCCACCGCAAGCAAAAACCCGAAATCTTGGATAGCGCCGGGAATCTCGATCGGCTCGGATTCGCATTGTGCCAGTACTTCGTCGTCGGCCCGGATCATGCGTTGCTGTCCACACCACATAGCTCGGTAGTCCGGTAGCTACAAGCAGCTGCATCAAGCGCAGCAAAAGTGGCCAGCGCACCCGCCAACATGTCATCCCGCCGCGCTTCGCTATGGTTCAGAGCAGCGACAACCTGTCGCCATCGCGTTGGCTGCGCAGCGATGATGGTATCGAAGTAGGTGTGCGGGAGTGTCTCTGTATGTCGCTCGAGCAGGCGCTTTCGCAACAACTGGCTGCCGAGGGCAGACCCCTCCATCACATAGGTAGCACCCAGTGCCTCGCTCGTGGACCAATCTTCGTTGTCACGCGACTCTGAAACGTCGACGATACACCCCAGCGCCTTAAGGTCGGCGTCGATGGCTCGTAGCAACGCGTCGTAGCGGGGTGTGATACCGAGCGTGCAAGCCGCACTCTCAAGCACCGCAGATAGTTGTGCGTAAACCGTCCGCATGATGCGGAGCATACGTACATACCCGTGACGCGTCGTGATATCGGCAACCGCATCCATGAGCGCCTCGGAACTGTCATGCGCCGCGCACGTCGCCTGCCGCAAAAATTGCTGATGCGTCGAAGACGCCTCCACTTGCTGTGCGTGATTGTCCTGCAGAACGCACCTCCTTGGCCCGACCACGTCGCAAAGACTTACGACGCCACCACCGCAACAATCCCATCAAGCGTAGCATGGCCAGCGGGCGTGCACACCACGCTGCAGCAGCCACCGGGTCAACTCCACAAAAAAAGGCATAGACCGATTGAGTCTATGCCTCGATGTGCGCTGCCGGCTGGCACGGCGGCCGTGTCCGTCCTTGTCGCTACTTCAGTACAGACGGCCAGTTGGCGTCAGCCAGTCGGATGAAACCAGCGGGATCTTCGCGCCACGTGGCACCGACTTCATCGTTGTAGTTGATGTAGAGCTTGCCATCGACGACCGCCCAGACTGTCGGGTCGCCAGACGCCGTATAACCCTGGGATACGGCCCAGGCACAGTACCCACCATACTGTGGTGCGTAGCGTTCTGGATCCGCCGTAAACGTCGCGAGATTTTCAGCACTCGCAAATTGCCACGTCGCATCATTCCACTCGGTGCTGTATTGCTTGTCGCCTTTTACCGGCTTTTTGTCGGTGAAATAAGCGACCGCGTCGTAGCCTTTCAGTGCGGTACTTGAAAATACGCCTGTGTAGACCGGCGCCTTGTCGGCGTGAGCCGGTGTCGCAAGCCCGAGGGACGCGGTGAAGGCAACAGTGAACGCCAACAGTGTATTGCGAAAAGAGAGTGCGAACATGCGAATCATCCTTTTGTGTAGGTTGTGCGAGTAGACCGCATCTCGTCCGATTTTGTTTCAATCAACACCAAAATGTCGCACTGGTGGCTTTGCCGTTAGCCGTTCATATCAAGCACCGACTCGAATGTCTCTAACTCCGGGTGCCCGAGATAAGTGCCCTGAGGTGCACTGCGCTGGCGGTGCGCCAATTTGAAACTCTCTGACTCCGTCCAAGCTACAAATGCTTCACGCGTCTCCCATGTCGAGTGTGACGTGTAGAGCGTGTACTTCTCGTTGCTCGCCCCCTTGAGTAGATGAAAATCTTTGAAGCCAGGCACGTCAGCCAGGTAAGAATCCCGCTCTCGCCATACCTGCTCAAAGCCCTCCTCTTTGCCAAGCGCAATCTTGAAACGGTTCATTGCAATAAACATCATAAGCTCCCTTTCAGTGATACAGGTCAGGTATGGATCTGCAAACGCCCTAGCCGTGAATGCCATTCGGTTGTGATCGGCGTGGCATATACATCCGATAACAATGAGTCGGTCAATATCTCACGGGGTCGACCGAACGCAGCAACAGCGCCATTCGACATGACCAACACATCGTCACAAAATCGCGCGGCCAGTTGCAAATCGTGAAGGACAACCGCGACACCAATGTTCTGTTCAGCGGTCCGTCGCAATGTACGCATCACTTGAAGCGCGTGCGCAACATCAAGGCTGGCCACCGGCTCGTCAAGAAGCCAATACCCGGACTCACTGAAGCACTGCACGCCCTGCATTTGTAGTTGAGTGCGCGCGAACTGTACGCGTTGCTTTTCACCGCCGGATAGGGTGTTGAAGGTTCGCGACAGTAGATGATTGACTCCGCTAGCGGCGGCGGCGGTCTTTAGCGCTTCTGATGACAGCGGTTGCCAGTCATGAAAAGGCTCCCAACCCAATTCGATAATTCGTCTGACTGTAAAGTCGAAGACCACTTCTGATGTCTGACTCATGACAGCGCGCACACGAGCGAGCTTTAACAAATCAAGTTGATTAAATGGTTGATCGCTTAGTGAGACAGCGCCGGTATCCGGCGCGAGCAAACCGGTTAACACCCCCAGCAGCGTCGATTTGCCAGCACCGTTTGGTCCCACGATGCCTGTCACTCGGCCAGGGACGACGTCAACCTCAACTGCGGACAAAATCGTTTGACCTTGCAATCGAACACTGGCGTTCCGGACGGCCAGCGTCATGCGCGATACGACCTCGCGATTAACCAAAGAAAGAACGGTGCGCCCAACGCACTAGTGACTAGCCCTACCGGCAATTCAGCGGGAATGATAACCATGCGCGCCACAAGGTCCGCGCAAACACAGAGTACAGCGCCCAGCAAGAAAGAACCCGGTAGAACAAAACGATGCTCGGCACCACCCAGCAGCCGCACGAGATGAGGCACTACCAGGCCAACAAACGCAACGATACCCGATACCGCGACTGCTGCCCCGACACCCATGGCACCGCCGATTATGGTCATACGTTTCAATCGTGTGACATCGACCGCCAGGAAGCGCGCCTCATTCTCACCCAGCTGCAAGACATCATATTGGCCGCGCTGATACAGCAACAAAAGCGATGCTGCTGTCATCAGTACAAACGCCGGGATAATGGTTACCCAGGTTGCGCGCCCGAAGCTTCCCATTTGCCAAAATACGAGCGTCCTGAGTTGCGTATCGTCACTCAAGTACTCGAATGCACCGATTGCTACAACAGACAAAGCGTTCAAAGCGATACCGACAAGCAGCATCATGCCGACACTGAAGTTACCGAAGTACTTAGCAAACGCGTAAAGACTCGCCGTCACCAACAGTGCACCACTGATCGCAGAAGCTGGTACCGCGTAGGGCAGAAAAGACTCTGGCAGCGCCTGTGAGCCCAACACAATCATCGCGATCGCACCGACGGCAGCGCCACCTGAGACGCCAATCAGCCCAGGGTCTGCCAACGGATTGCGAAACAACGCCTGCAGGGAGGCTCCTGCCAATGCCAATGCGCCGCCTGCGAATGCAGCCAGCAGCACACGTGGCATCCGGATATCGAACAACACGGTCCGTTGCAGTGCATCGTTGCCGCCGGATAATAGCGCCTCAATAGACAAAGGAATCGCGCCAATCGCCAAGCCTGCAAACACTGTGAGGATCGCTGCGACGCCCAGCAGCAACAGCCAACCATAGGTGCCGAACGATGATCGAGCCGGGGAGTCGCGATGCAGCGCCGTGTGCGCCACTACGGTGCCATGTCAGTCTCGGACGCCTGACTCTCTGAAAGGCGCAGCGCCAGTCGCTCTGCGGCAACCAGAGTTCGCGGCCCGAAGCCGAGCATTGCCATGCCGTCCATAGTCAGAATGCGACGATGCTTAGCGACGGCAGAAAACCTGAGTGCGGGATGCTCGAGCAACTTATCCTCACCACCAGCATCTCGCAGACCACGCTCAGGTATCACCACAAAATCGGGCCGCGCAGCGATCATCGCTTCCATTGACACCGGTTTCCAACCATTTAGCGATTGCAACGCGTTATCCGCTCCCATCATCGACAACAAGCCATGCCCGGACGTGTCGGCGCCGGCGGCGATGATGGAACCATCCCGAATACCCAGCAGCACGGCGCCTCGCATGGAGCGAGTCGCCTGAATGGCCGCGAGCGTTTCTACACGGGGTTGTAGCGTCTCGCGGACAAATGCGTCGGCAGTCTCTGTAACATCAAAAAGTTCCGCAACACACCGCACTTTCGCGATAATCCCGTCGGCATCGTGTTGTTCGGGAACGATACGAATATCAATATCTGCCGCTACAAGTTGCTTGACGACCTCTGGCGGCCCAGTATCGTCCTCACCGATGATGAGGGTCGGACCGACTGACAAGACGCCCTCGGCCGACAGCGCTCGCACATAACCTATCGATGGAAAATCACGTGCCGCAGCTGGGTAGTTTGACGTGCGATCCACGGCGACGATACGTGACTCCAGACCGAGGTCGTATAACACCTCGGTGATGGAGCCGCCAGCGACTACGACACGCGATGTATCGAGACCTTCACCCTGACACTGAGTGCTTGCCTGCGCCGCTATTGCGCTGAAAGCCAGCAACAACGACGCGAGGCATTTGGCGACGCGCGGCCACATTTCAGAATTCGACGCGCAGGTTGACTGCCGCATTGGTACCTGGCTGTGAGAACCGAAGTGGCGCATCGCCGCCGATGCCATTGGTGTCGACCCAGCGGATGTAGTCGCGATCCGTTAGGTTGAACAGCCCAATATTCACGGACACACGTTCCGTCAAGTCAGCGAATGCCAATAAATCGACAATGCCGTAGCCGCTTGTCTGAAGGCGTTGACCGGGATTGGTAACGTCGCTGTCTTTTTTGCCGTCGACGGCAGTCAACACCAACTCACCGCCCCACCGAGTGCTCGGTGCAAGGAACTGTAACCCGACGACGCCTGTCAGTGGCTCGATGTCATCGATGGGTTGGCCTGTGCCGTTGTCGAGACCGTCTGCGTACGCAACGGCACCGCGTAACGTGAATCGACCAAGCTCAAACAAATCGTCCAAATTAACTTCGGCACTCAATTCGCCACCACGAATTTCCACATCCTCACGATTGATCGACTGAAACGTCAACAGGTTATCGGACGGATCAACACCGCCGGTCTGCAAAAACGCCGGCGCAACCGAGAGGGATTGAATGAAGTTTTCAAAATCAGTGTGGAACGCATTCACAGACACCGAGAAGCGATCGTTTTGATAGCGAATACCTGCTTCCAGACCGGTACTCCGTTCGGACTCGAGATTGGGATTGGCGATCGTCTTATAGCCGCCAATAAAGTTAGAAAACCCGACATTCACGTCGTCGTAGGGCGGCGCGCGAAAACCTTGACTGTAAAGCGCATAGACCGACACCGCGTCGGTCACTTTGTAGACCGCACCGAATCTTCCCGTGACCTCAGAGTCATCGTAATCTTCTGGCACACCGACACCCGGGTTACCGTTCAAGTAAATGGCATCCGCGCTGGTCGAAGCGTCGAAACTGTCGTAGCGCAGTCCGGGTGACAACAGAAGCTGACCATTCAGCAGGCTAATCTCATTCTGGACAAACAGCGCCGTTTGCGTCACTTCGGTATTTGGAAAATCACGCGTCGGCAACGGCAAAAACTCCGGAATCGGAGTGCCGTCTGGAGCGCTGGTGCCTCCATTGCGAAGCGTCTCGTTCTCCGTCTTGAAATAGTCGAGGCCGTAGGTCAGCGTATGCGTGCTGTTACCGACCGAGAATTGTTTGCTCGCCTGCGCAAACGCCCCGCTGATATCTTGCTCATAGCTGGAGACACGCAAACGCCGCTGAGGTCCGCTGAACGACGTCCGATTCTCGCGAGTCACCTGCTCGGTTTCAGAGGACTGTGTGTAGGCCGTCGCATTGACAAAATCGGCAAATGGTAATTGCAGCTCGCCTTGGTAATTGACACTTACCCGAGTCCGTGACCGCGTATCGTCAGCATCGCGCGTATCCACGACAGTACCAAAGACGACCGAGCCATAGTCAGACAGGATCTGCGTTTCCGCATCGGACTCCAATCGGTCCACCGCCAGTCCCAGTAGGTGCCCATCAGCAACTTGCCAATCCAGCTTCGCGAGGACACTCGTCGACGACAAATCCTGCGGGTCGGGCAACTCACGACCTGACCCAGTGCCCGCGACGCTTCCCTGATTCTCGGTTTCGCTAAAGTCGCGCTGTGTGACGGTCAGTAGCCCGGACAAAACATCGTTGCCCGCTGCGACGGTACCGACCGCCGCAACGCTACTGTCAGCACCCGACCAACCGAGCTTGCCGCCAAGATAGAGACTGTCATTCCCAAGATAATCGTCCGGTCGTTTTGTTGTGAACGACACGACACCGCCGATCGCATCACTGCCGTACAATGACGAAATCGGGCCTCGAGCGATCTCTGCCCGCGTGATGCTATCGATATCGACGAAGTCTCGTTGAGCCGCCAGAAATGGACCGAAAGCAAACTCCTCGGGCACTCTTACCCCATCGACGACGGTCAACACGCGATTCCCGCCGATGCCGCGAATCGAAAAACCTTGCAGACCAAAACGACTACCAGTACCACCAACCGTCACGCCCGGCTCGTACCGAATCAAATCCGCAATATCACGTGTGAGCTGCTCAGCGATCAATTCTTCGTCGTATACGGACACCGTCACCGGCACCTCAGTAATACTGCGCTCTGTACGCGTTCCGATGACGGTAATCGTGTCGCGATCAGACTCTGAGTCTCCGGTCGGTGTTTCCTGAGCATAACCTGGCACCGCAGCAAGCGCGCCAATCAGTAGAAGGAGTCTTTGGTTCATTCCCTATCCCCGTAAATGAAAATGATAATGATTCGCATTATTATTGTTGTTTGAATCGGTGTCAATGCGGTAACGTACGAAAATCCCACCAGAACACAGTCAAGGATCACGCCCATGTCACCTATGCGCTACGCCGCCTTAGTTCTCGCATCGATTGCACTCTGCGCCTGCACGACGGCCCCAATCGTGCCCGTAGAGACGGCTGTTACTGAGCCTGAAGCTCAACCAAAACCGTATATCTTCGGATGGATGTTCGCCGATACCGATGCAATGGCTACGCGCGGGGGAACAACGAAAGGGCCGGCGGTAACGCCAGAGACCACACCGTCTGCCGCTTGGGTCCGTTTACAAGAGCCAGGCATCGATAAGAAAGAACGAGATCGCCGAGCGATTCTGGCGATGCAAGGCGGTTACCGGACTTCCTTTGATTTCCTTGAGATCGCGGGTTTCACGGCCGACTTCTCGCCCGCTAAACCCTACCGTTCTTGGGGCACAGAATATGTCTACGTGGTCACCGATGAGCCAGACTTCGTAAGCTTGCAACATATCATCGTCATGTTCTTCAAAGATGATGAAGGCAACATTCAAGGACCCGCTGTCGTTAAACACTGGCGTCAGGATTGGCATTACGAAGATGCATCAATCAATGCCTACGTCGGCAACAATACCTGGCAGCAGCAATCATTGGCTGGTGAGGACCTAACCGGCAGTTGGAGTCAGGCTGTTTATCAGGTTGACGACTCACCGCGTTATCAAAGCTGGGGAAAATGGCAGCATGCCCAGGGATTTTCACGCTGGGAAAGCGACATCACCAGTCGCCCATTACCGCGGCGTGAGTTCAGTGTCCGATCCGACTACGATCTGTTGAGCGGCACCAATCGACACACGATTCTCCCAACGGGATGGTTGCACGAAGAAGATAACCTCAAAATCCAATTGGGCGATAGTGATGACACCGCGATTGCGCGCGAGCTCGGCGTCAACCGGTACGAGTTAATCAATGATCACGATTTTCAGGCGGGACACGATTACTGGACCGCTAGTCAGCCATTCTGGGCTGATGTGCGCGCCGAATGGACACGCATTCTTGAGTCATCTCCATCCGTCACCAAAAAAGAGACAGAAGGCATGCCAATGCTAATGGTGATGCTGCAGCACTCCGGAAACTACTCAGAGGACACGCCCTACAACAGCGAAGAGGGTATCGCGTTTATCCGCGAGCAGTTGCTAACGCATTACGACTGGTAAAACTTCAGTGCTGTTTCGCAGAGATCGCTGAGGCGATTGGTTTTGAATCGGTCAACGCTGCGCTTCGATCGATCGGTAGTGCAGACCCGCCGGATTCAGCGTCACTCGCCACCGCTCGCATCGCGGCGAACAGATCCCGCCCCATGCCGACGCGATGCGATGGGTCTGCTTCAGCCGTAAGCGCGCGTCCGGCAAGGTCCTCGTTGGACACCAGCACTTCAAGCGTGCCCTTTACGGCATCCAGCCGAACGATATCGCCGTCGCGCACCTTGCCAATGGCACCACCGTCCGAGGCTTCAGGACAAATCTGAATCGCCGCCGGCACCTTGCCGGAGGCGCCGGACATCCGACCATCTGTCACCAACGCGACCTTGAACCCCTGGTCCTGTAAAACGCCCAGTGACGGTGTGAGCTTATGGAGCTCGGGCATACCGTTTGCCTTCGGCCCCTGATGAATGACGACCACAATGACATCCTGATTCAGCTCGCCCGCTTTAAAGGCCGCGACGACATCCTGTTGTCGGTTGAACACGCGCGCGGGCGCTTCGACGACCAGATGTTCAGTCTTGACCGCGGATGTCTTAACGATGCCGCGTCCGATATTGCCTTTGGTCAACACGAGGCCACCCGTATTGTGAAAGGCCTCCGCAACAGGGCGCAAGACATCGCGATCGAGTGATTTGCCTTCACCCGCTCGCCAGATCACCGTATCAAGACCATCGCTATCGGGATCTCCCAACATCGGCTCTTCGGTGAAGTGAGACAACCCATGGCCAGCAATCGTCCAAACATCTTCATGCAGCAAACCCGCCTGCAGCAGCTCGGCAATCATGACCGGAATCCCGCCGGCTGCGGCAAAATGATTGACGTCGGCCTGTCCGTTCGGATACACGCGCGCCAGCGACGGCGTCACTTTCGACAAGGCATCGAAGTCATCCCAATTCACCTGAATGCCGGCCGCCGCGGCAATCGCCACGAGATGGATCGTGTGGTTGGTCGACCCACCTGAAGCGAGCAAGCCAACGATACTGTTCACCAGCGCTTTTTCATCGAGCACTTTAGCGATCGGCGTGTAGTCGTCTGACAAACCGCTGATCTCTACAGCCCGCGTTGCGGCTGCACGGGTCAGCGCACCGCGTAAGCGGGTATGCGGATTCGGAAACGACGTGCCAGGCAGCTGCAGCCCCATAAATTCGAGCAGTAACTGGTTGCTGTTAGCGGTGCCATAAAATGTACAAGTGCCGGCGGAGTGATACGACTTGGACTCCGATTGCAGCAGCTCTTCGCGCGTTATCTTGCCCTGCGCATACAACTGCCTTGCCTGCGCTTTGGCGGCATTCGTAATGCCCGAGGTCATCGGTCCGGCAGGCACGAAGATGACTGGCAAATGACCAAAGGCCAAGGCTCCGATCAGCAGGCCCGGCACAATCTTGTCGCAAACGCCGAGGCACAGGGCGGCGTCAAACATGTTGTGCGACAGTGCCACCGCCGTCGACATCGCGATGACGTCTCTGCTGAACAATGACAAATCCATGCCCGGCTGCCCTTGGGTCACGCCATCGCACATCGCCGGTACACCGCCGGCGAATTGTGCGATGCCGCCAGCTGCCCAGGCCGCCGCTTTGATGAGCGGGGGATAATCGCCGAGCGGTTGATGCGCTGACAGCATGTCGTTGTAGGAAGAGACGATCGCGACGTTCGGACGCTCTTTACCGGCCAGTGCCTTTTTGCCATCGACATCATTGGCCGCAAAGCCATGGGCCAGATTGCCGCAAGACAACTCACTACGATGCGGTCCGTCGCGGCGCGCGGCTTCGACCATCGCAAGATAGGCAGCGCGCGTCTCGCGACTGCGTTCGATGATGCGTGCGGTGACGTCCTGCAGTACCGACTGAGTCATGTTGCTGATCCTTACAATGCGAAATAAGTCGTGACCGGCACGCGCTCCTGGCGCAGCACGGAGCGAATCGGGTATTCCCGCAAATCACCGTCGCTGCTCGCAGCAGCAAACACATCCGCCTTATCCTGACCGAAAAATAGAATGCCGATCTGATAGGCATCGAGCAGCGCAGACGGTGTCAGGCTGATACGGCGCTGCGACTGACTCGGCGGCGCCGCGAGCACGCAAGCCTGACGTGCTGACAAACTCTGTTCGATATCTGGCGCATCAGGAAACAGCGAGGCTGTATGCCCATCGCTGCCCATACCGAGCAACACATAATCGAACGGCCTCTGTACCGCGCTGATCCTGTCGCTCATGATCTTGTCGGCCTGATCGTAGTCAACCTGGTCATCAAACAGGCTTACGAAGCGCGCTTCTGCGGCCAGGCCCTGCAGCAGCTCACGCCGAATCATGGCGGCATTGCTGGCCGGATCGGTGTCATCCACCC
Organism: Pseudomonadota bacterium; assembly: GCA_039033995.1. GTDB lineage: Bacteria > Pseudomonadota > Gammaproteobacteria > Steroidobacterales > Woeseiaceae > CALBPI01. The sequence goes on from JBCCBP010000006.1 coordinate 101,449, forward strand.
AGCGCTCGTCGCTCGGCAATACCGTGACCTGGCGCCAATCCAGCGGATGCTGTGCAAGCCGATTAAACACCGCAAGCGGCGAACTACCGCCGCTAACCACGAGCGACGCCGAGCCACGATGTGCAATGGCTCGACTAAGTTGACCTGCGATGCGATCGGCCAATGCATCGACCACCGCATCCCGAGAATCGAAGAATTGCTGAACGAACATCATGAAATGTCCTGATACCACGCGCGATCGTCCCGATCGAGCAACACCGCAGAAGCCGTGGGCCCCCAAGTTCCGGCGACGTAAGGCTGCACCGACATACCGGTTTCCGACCATGCGTCGATGATGCCGTCGATCCAGCGCCACGCTTCATCCACCTCGTCGCGCCGCATAAACAGCGCCGGGTTGCCACGCAGCACTTCCATCAACAATCGCTCATAGGCATCCGGGTAACGCAATTGGAAGGCCTCGGAAAAACTCAAATTGAGCGGCAGCGAGCGCAACTGAAATCCACCCGGCCCCGGCTCTTTGGTGACCATCGTCAGCATCATGCCCTCGTTCGGCTGCAGACGAATGATCAGACGGTTGGCCTGCATGTCGCCCGCCGCATCGCCGAATATCGGATGCGCTACCGCGCGAAACTGGATCACGATCTCACTCGACTTCTGCGGCAACCGTTTACCGGTTCGCAAGTAAAACGGCGTGCCGTTCCAGCGCCAGTTGTCGATGTCGGCGCGCAACGCGACAAACGTCTCGCGATCGCTGGCTTCACCCAGCTCTTCGCTGTAGCCAGGCACGGCTTCGCCCGAGATGGCGCCGGCGGCATACTGACCGCGTGCCGTTGCCCGCTTGACGGTCTCTGCAGTGATCGGACGCAGCGCTTTCAGCACCTTGATCTTTTCGTTGCGAATGTCGTCATGGTGCATGCTCAGTGGCGGCTCCATGGCTACCAGACAGAGCAACTGCAAAATATGGTTTTGCACCATGTCGCGCAGCGCGCCGGTGCGATCGTAAAACTGCGCACGATTGCCGGTGCCAATATGCTCAGACACGGTGATTTGAACATGGTCGATATGCGTACGATTCCAGAGTGGCTCGAGCAGTGAATTCGCGAAACGCAATGCGGATAGATTCTGGACGGTCTCTTTGCCGAGATAATGATCGATACGATAAATCTGACGTTCGTCAAAGTACTGCCCGACCGCATCATTGATTTCGCGTGCACTGGCACGGTCACTGCCCACCGGTTTTTCCAAAACAATACGCGCGCGTTCATTAATCACCCCAGCCAGCGAAAGCTGCCGCGCTGTCTCGCCGAACAACGATGGGATAGTCGCGAGATAGAAGGCCCGAATACGATCGTCAAACTGCTGCAGCTTATCAGCCAACGTCTGCCAGCCGTCCGGCGTTGTGATGTCCAGCGTGACGTAACTAAGTCGCGCTGCGAATCGCTCCCAGACGTCGTCGTCGAGTTCATCGTCAGTGAGGTAGGTTTCCAGTGCTTCGCGCACCAGAGTCACGAACGCCTCATCGGACATCGTCGCACGGGATGCTGCGATGATCCGGCTGCCATCCGGAAACTGGCCATCGCTGTCACGGTGAAACAGCGACGGCAGCAACTTGCGTTGCGCGAGGTCCCCCGTCCCGCCAAAAATCACCAGGTCGAATGTCTCGACCGGAACGAATTGCGCCATGATGCTGGCCCCTCTTGTTGTTGTCCCACCGCAAGTCGCCGTAATTTTACTACAAAATCAAAAGCATTAATGAACGATTACAACCCTGCTACTACAGTAATACTGTAGTATTTCTACATGGATAGACGAATTCGACAGATGATGGAGCAATTCAGCCCGGCAGAACGGCGAGTCGCTGAATGGCTGCTGCAGCATCGCTTCGATGCAACGAGAATGAAGCTCGCGGTGGTCGCTGACGGGGCAGGTGTGAGCGAACCAACTGTCGTGCGCTTCTGCCGTCGTATCGGCTGCAGCGGCTATAGTGATTTCCGCCTTCGCTGGGTGGCTGGTCGCGGCCAGTCCACCGAGAGTGTGCACGCTGTCGTCGATGCCGCCGATACTGCAGCCACCGTCGTGCGCAAGGTATTCGATACCGGCATTTCGGAGTTGCAGCGCGTTCGCAACGGTCTGAATGCAGACCACCTGAACAATGCCGCACGATCACTGTCGACAGCGACACGCATCCTGTTCGCAGGCGTCGGCGCCAGTGCCGTGGTGGCGCTGGATGCCACCAATAAGTTCTTTCGCCTCGGGCTTGCGTGCACCGCACTGACCGACGAACCGACAATACTGCAGGCGGCAGCCACCTGCGGGCCGCAACAAGTGTTGTTTGTCATTTCAAAGGGTGGTCAGGGCGAAGCATTACAGCAAGCGATGGCGGCAGCAGCGGCGTGTGGTGCAACGACGATGGCGCTAACAGCACCTGGATCGCCACTGGCGAGGCTAGCGCGTCATACACTGCCGGTCGACACGACAGAAGACACCGCGCTTTACACACCGATGAGTTCTCGACTTGCGCAACTGGCCGTGCTCGATGCGCTACAAGTATGTACCGCCATGGCCGGTGGTGAACAGGCCCGACGACACCTAGAAGCGAGCAAATCGATATTGAAGCACGACCTGCGCTAGCCGGCCTCGCGTATCGCCCCGATCAAGGCATCGGCGACGAGGTCTGCACGCTCGATTGTCGCATTGTGCCCCATCAAACCAATCCGCCAGGCATTACCGGCAAACTTACCCAATCCGGCGCCGATCTCCATGCTGTGTTGTGCCAGCAACGCCGCGCGTATAGCAGCGTCGTCGACGTTGTCGGGAATCGTCACCACGGTCAGCGGAGACAGCCGACAGCTCTCGTCGACCGCCGGGGAAAGACCAGCCTGATGCAAACGCTGATACAACTGCTCAGCGGCAGCCGCATGACGCCGCCAACGGGTATCCAGACCCTCCTCGCGGACCAGACGCAGCGACTCGCGCATCGCAAACAGTGAATTCACCGGCGCGGTGTGATGATACGCGCGCTTGCTCTCGCCGCTCGTGTAATAACTAGCAAGCAAGTTGATATCACAAAACCAGCTCGATACCGGCGTCTTGCGCGACTGTGCTTTCTCTACCGCCGCTGCCGAAAACGTGATCGGTGCGAGTCCAGGTACGCATGACAAACATTTCTGACTGCCGGAATAAACAACGTCCAGCTGCCATTCGTCGACGCGCAACTCAACGCCGGAAAGCGATGTGACCGTATCCGCAATAACCAACGCACCATGCTGCTTGGCGATGGCTGCCAGTGCTTTTGCATCGGAACGCACGCCAGTGCTGGTCTCGGCATGCACGAACGCGACAACCGCCGTGTCAGGGTGCGCGGCCAGCGTCGTTTTGAGTTTGTCGGGATCGGCGGGACTACCCCACTCGTCTTCGACCGTAATCACCTCGGCGCCGATGCGCTCACAGATGCTTTGCATCCGCCCACCAAACACGCCATTAATGCAAATGACGACCTTGTCACCGGGTTCGACCACGTTGACGAAGCTCGCTTCCATGCCGATGGAGCCCGGTGCAGACATGACGAACGTCACCGGGTTTTCTGTCATGAAGCAATAGCGCAGATCGCGAACGACGTCGTCCATCGTTTCCAAGAACACCGGATCGAGATGACCGATCGTCGGCTGCGCGAGCGCAATCAATACGGAATCCGGCACATTGGTAGGGCCCGGCCCGAACAAATCTCTGTATGGAATCACGCCCGCCCCTCAGCACGTGTCTGTCGTAACGCTCGAATCATACCGCCAGAATCACATCGGAGGGGCTTGTCGCGGTATTTTTTTGCCTGGAAACCCCAACAAGACGTCGACAAGCGGAGTTAATATTTGTTTTTGATGGGTCCGTGCGTTTAATCTCCAAGGGTACTTCGGGGGGTACTGATACGGATGAAGCCTAGCAAGCCGACTTCACGGGATATCGCTTACGCAGCAGGCGTTTCGCAAGCGACGGTGTCGCGTGCGCTGCGACATAGCCCTGAGGTTAAGCCAGAGACGCGTGAGCGCATCCTCGAAATTGCGCGTGATCTGAATTATCGCGTGGACAAACATGCGGCCGGTCTGCGCAGCCGACATTCTCAGACAATCGCGCTGCTCCTGTTCGAAGACCGCACGAGCGACGATTCACAGATCAATCCGTTTTTTCTATCGATGCTCGGCAGTATCGCGCGCGCCGCGGCCGGCGCAGACTACGACCTATTGGTGTCGTTCCAACAGCTCAGCAACAACTGGCACTCTCGCTACGAGGCAAGCAATCGGGCGGATGGCATCATCCTACTGGGCTATGGCGACTACCTTTCTTACGGTGAAAAACTGGCAGCGCTGGATGATGCCGGCGCCCACTATATGATTTGGGGGCCAAGCTTGCTCGACGGCCACGCGGGCCGGTCGCTCGGTTGTCACAATCAGAGCGGCATGCGTCAAGCCGTTCACCATCTCTTGTCGCTCGGTCGTCGGCGCATCGGATTTCTCGGTAAGTCATCGGATCGATACCCGGAATTCAAACAGCGTTACATCGGTTACTGCGATGCGCTGAAAGCCGTCGATATCGAGCCCGACTCAGACTTGTTCATGGACACGGATAATCAGGAGATTTCTGGGTATCTCGCTGTGAAGCAACTACTGGCACACGGGCGCCAATTCGATGGACTGGTTGCTGCCAGCGATCTGATCGCCATCGGCGCATTGCGCGCGTTACAAGAAACCAACTACGCCGTTCCGGAACAGGTCAGCCTGATCGGCTTCGATGATATTCCGGCGGCCGCGTACGTGAACCCGGGACTAACCACAGTGCGCCAGGATACCAACCAGGCCGGCAAGGTGCTGGTCGAAAAACTTATTCAGCTGATCGAAGAGAAGCCGGTTGAATCCGCGTTGATCGAGCCTCGCTTGGTCGTGCGTCGGTCCTGCGGCGGGCACCCGCGCTAGCGATTCGCAGTGATTAGATCGTCACTGACCAACACGACCATGCCGTGTGCCGGCACATGCACTGTGACCTGCCCGCGACCATCGACGGCAACACGAGGGTCGTTTATCGCTGCACGCCAGCGCCGTTGACCCAGCGCCGGATCGACCGTCATCACTTCAGTGTCATCGCCCTTGTTCAACAAGACGAGCGCGACTTCTGTGTTGCCTTGCGACTGCCACAAGCGCAAAAACGCAGCATGATCACCCTCCAACACCAGGTTGCGCTGCACGCCACGCTGCAACGATGGCATTGCGCGACGCAACTGGTTCAGTTGAGCGATTTGTTGATGCAGCACATGACTGATGCCGGCAGCGATGCGCTCCGCCCCGTAATAGTCACGATTGCCGGCATGTTCGCCACGGCCGGCACGAAAGGCGGTTTCGGAACCGTAGTAAACAACAGGAATACCGCGGGCCGTGAACAACCAATTGTTGGCATCGATGAAGCCATCGATATCAGCATCGAGTCGCGACATGTCATGGTTGTCATAGAAACTCATCAACTCATACGGGTTGTAATACACACCGTCATCCAGATGCAGTGCTTCGGCAAGCCTTTCAAAACCGAGCTGCTTGCTACCAAACACCTCTGACATGGCACCTTGCATCGGAAAATCGAGCACACTGATTTCGCCGTTTTCCGGGAACGTGTGCCGCGCGACATCGCTTGCCTCATAACTCCAGTGCTCGGCGAACATAAACAAGCCCGGGTGTTGCGCACGAATACGCTGGCTGAAGTTGGCCCAGAACGCATCGGGCATGTGCTTGATCGTGTCGATACGAATCGCGTCTGCGCCTTGTGCCAACCATTGCAGATTGGCATCGACACAATAGTCGAGCACCGCAGGACTCAGATCGTTCAGATTCGACAGCTGACCAATGTCGCGCTCACGATGAAACATCCTGTGCAGCGGATTATGGATATGCAGCGCCTCCGGGGGCGTGTTCATATGATCGGCGACAAGCACTCCCGCGCCATCATAAAGCTTGCCGAACTTCGAGTTTGGCCCAGTCTGCTCTGGCTGCAAATCGAACGACGGTGACCCGTGGTTACAGACCACATCGAGCACAAGCTTAAGGCCCTGCGCTTCGAGCCGCTCGTCCAACTCGACATAGTCGAGATCGGGCGATACCAGATGTTCATCCAGCGCAAAGAAATTCACACCCCAGTAACCGTGGTAGCCCGTTTTGCCATGATCAGCCGGAAAGCCTTCACCCACTGCGACGCCGCCGCTGAATGCGGCGTCCGGGTTATCGACGATCGGCGTCAGCCAAACGGCGCTGAACCCCATATCGGCGATGTAGTCGGCGTGGTCTGCAACACCTTTGAAGTCACCCCCGAGATAACCGATATTGGCAGCATGCCCGTCGTCGCTGGTAATCGGTCGATCGAAGCTCGGCCAGTCCCCGCCCTGCTCCGGATAGTTGTTCGCAGGGTCACCATCGACAAACCGGTCCGTGACAATGAAGTAAACCGTCTCGGAGGCGAAGGGGTGTTGCGTGCCAATCCATTCCGGACGGGGTTCGGTGGTCGTCGCACAGGCACCGAGGCACGCGAGGGTGGCAAGGAGGCAGACACGCTTCATACTTCAGGCTCCGCGTCACGATCGACCAGCAAAACGCTGAAACCGGCGGCAATCATCAGGACGCCGCCGATGACGATACCGGCGATACTCTGCTCATCGAACCAGTCGCGTACGACCAGCCCCAATACGCTAGCCGCAATAATCTGGGGAATCACGATAAAGAAATTAAAAATCCCCATGTAGATACCCATCTTGCGCGCTGGCAGTGTATTGGTCAGCAATACATACGGCATGGACAAGATTGACGCCCACGCAATACCGACGCCGACCATCGAGATCATCAGGAGCTTGGGGTCGCTGATGAATAAGAAACTGATCAGACCGATCCCGCCCAGCACGAGATTGATCATGTGACAAACACGGCAACCGAGTTTGCCGGCCATACGCGGAATCATGATCGCGGCCAATGCCGCAAAGCCGTTGTAGGCCGCAAACAGCACACCGACCCAGTCCGCACCGTCGTTGAATGCCCGCGTCGTCGGGTCGGTCGTTCCGAAATGGTGACTCGTGACCGCGGCCGTGCCGTAAATCCACATGGCGAACAGCGCGAACCACGAGAAAAACTGCACGACGGCGAGCTGCTTCATGACACGTGGCATGGCATAGAAGTCCCTGACGACTTCGACCAACCCATTTTGCGTGCCGCCGTTTCGCTGCAACATGCCCGTCAATGCATTGATTAGTCCAAACGCCATGAACCCACCCGCGAGGATGAAGAGCTGTTTGTCGAGCGCTTCGCTGGAAATCCAGAACCACAACGCGCCACCGATCAATAACCAGATGACACTGTCACGCCAGTACGCGCCAAGATGACGCAATGCCGTATGTTGCTCCGACTGCTGGGCCGTCGCCGCCTCCCAGGCAGCGAGTTGTTCCGGTGAGTACTCACGCGTTGTGAATACCGTCCACATGACGGCACAGAAGAACGCGACGGCACCCATGTAGAAGCTCATTTTCACGGTGAGCGGGATTTCGCCGGGGGGCGCGACATTACTCATGCCAAACCACTCGGTCAGAATCCATGGCATGGCGGATGCGACGATCGCCCCGACACCGATAAAGAAGCTCTGCATCGCGAAACCGGAGGTGCGCTGCTCTTCCGGCAACATGTCACCGACGAACGCGCGGAACGGCTCCATCGATATGTTGATACTCGCATCGAGAATCCACAGCATACCGGCCGCGACCCACAGCGTCGGAGAGTTCGGCATTGCAATCAAAGCTGCTGACGCGAGTACCGCACCGACCGTGAAATAAGGACGTCGACGGCCGAGTCGTGTCCACGTGTTGTCGCTCATGTAACCGATGATCGGCTGCACAATCAATCCGGTGAGCGGTGCGGCCACCCACAGCAAGGGCAGCGCGTCCATCTCGGCGCCCAGTGTCTGGAAGATGCGACTGACGTTCGCGTTCTGCAGCGCGAAGCCGAATTGGATACCGAGAAACCCGAAACTCATGTTCCAGATCTGCCAGAAGGACAAGGTCGGTTTTGATGGCATGCTGAGCTCCCCCCAAGCTGGTCACGCGGTTAGTAGTGTGTTGATGCCATACCCGGCGATCGGTCACAAATGAATACGATTGCAGATCCGCTAGTCGTCCGGCGACTCCGCCCGACAGTGTTCAGCGATGAACTCCGCGTGTGTCGGCAATGTCGCCGCGGCTTCGTTGATCACACGCCGCAGGCCCGCCAATCGGCTGGCACCATCCACCGTTGAGCGCATCGCCAACATCGGCTCAATCCGCTCCGGCTGGATACGCTGTCCTACCAGAACAGCGAGCCAGCTGGGGTTCTGGAATAGCTCTGTGCCGCTGGAAACGAGCCGCCCGTAACGTTCAAAGTGATCGAGCTTGTAGGCGAGCGTATCCGGAATCGGCATGCTCGCGCATGTGCGCCAAAATGGTGTATCACGACGCTCGGTCGCCTTGTAGTGCAGGATCAGAAAGTCTCTGACGGTCTCGTACTCGAGCGTGGTCAGGCGGTTGTATTCTGCCACTGCCAAAGGATCGATATGCCGGTCCGGGAACAACGCCAGAAAACGCGTAATGGCGGTCTGTATCAAATGCAAACTAGTCGATTCGAGAGGCTCCATAAAGCCGGCTGACAAACCGACGGCGACGACATTTCGATGCCAGAATGCACGCCGTCGTCCGGTACGAAATTGAAGCTTGCGTGGCTCACCCGTCGGTTCGCTATCGAGATGGGCGAGCAAAGTCTGGACGGCAGTGTCATCGTCGGTGTAGCGACTGCAATACACATGGCCATTACCCGTCCGATGTTGCAGCGGAATTCGCCATTGCCAGCCAGCTTCATGAGCGGTCGCCCGTGTGTAGGGAATCGGGTCGCTCGATCTGGCAGAAGGTACTGCGACAGCACGATCGCAGGGCAACCAATGCGTCCAGTCCTCGTAGCCGGTGTGCAAATGCTGCTCAATCAACAATCCCCGAAAGCCGGAGCAATCGATGAAAAAATCACCATCGATCGATTGGCCATCATCGAGTATCACGCTGTTGACGTGTCCCGACTCCGAGTCGAGCGCCACATCGACCACCTTACCCTCGACACGCGTCACACCGCGCTGCTCGGCATAGTCACGCAGGAAGCGCGCGTACAGTCCGGCATCGAAGTGATACGCGTAGTCGTAGGTTGATTGAATCAGGCGCTTGTCATGCGACGGTGGTGCGAAGCGACCGGCGCTGGCAGCGCCCCAGGCCATCGAATACTCCTGCAATGGCGCGGCATCACCGACGGCATGCTGCTGCAACCAATAGTGGTGCATCGGTACGACATCGAAATCCGCACCGTACTGACCGAAGGGATGAAAATAGCGATCACCCTGTCTGCCCCAGTTCACAAACTCGATACCGAGCTTGAAACTGCCTTGCGTCGCGCGTACGAAATCCGCTTCGTGAATACCGAGCCGCTGATTGAACAACTTGATCGGTGGGATTGTCGCCTCACCGACACCGACCGTACCAATCTGTTCGGATTCGATCAGTGTGACGTCGCAGTGTTGACCGACCGCATGACTGATGGCCGCAGCGCTCATCCAACCGGCTGAACCACCGCCGACAATCACCAATCGACGCAATCGCATATCGTCGTCTGGCATGACTTCCCCGCAAGTTTTGCCAGTCTGAATTTTAGCATTTTCAATAGCGGTACGTACGCTGAATACACGACCAAAGTACGCGTCCTGGACAAAACGTTAACTACCGGGTTATGCGATAATCGAGGTGGGACTTTGGGGACTCAACATGCGTAATAACAAGCTAAGAACAACACTGGGTTTAATCACCCTGCTCGCGGTTTCGCAGGCTGCCGCAATCGCATCGCCGATCACGCGCGTCGAGCCATCGAACTGGTGGATTGGCATGCAAACGTCGAGCGTACAATTGCTAATAAACGGCGAGCGGATCAGTGACTGGCAAGTCAGTACGGACCGCGACGATATCGCCGTGACGGAGCAGGTGCGGCTTACCAGCCCCAACTATCTGTTTGTCACACTCGATATTGCATCAGACGCACGTTCAGGCCCAGTCACACTGCAGTTCTCAGACGGTGACAACATCATCGCTCGTCACAATTGGTCGTTGCTGGAAAGAGACGGCGCAGCCGGCAGCGGCTTTGATCAATCGGACGTGATCTACCTGATCACCCCCGATCGGTTCGCGAATGGCGACCCTGACAACGACACGGTTGAGGGCTTTGGTGATCCGCTGAATCGTAGCGAGCCTTACGGTCGCCACGGCGGTGATCTGCAGGGCATCATCGATCATCTCGACTACATCGAGCAGATGGGATTCACGCAAATCTGGCTAAACCCCGTACTACAGAACAAACAGCCGCAGTCCTCTTATCACGGTTACGCGATCACCGATCACTATACGGTCGATGCACGCTTTGGCAGCAACGCCGATTATCTAGCGTTGGCGAACGCCGCGAGGCAACGCGGTATCGGTTTGTTGATGGATGTCGTGCTGAATCACATCGGACACAGACACTGGTGGATGGACGATCTGCCGAGTGCCGACTGGCTCAACTATTCCGCCGATGCACCAAAGATGACTAATCACCGACGCGAAGCGCTGTTCGATCCCTACGCTGCCCCCGGCGATCTGCAACGCTTCGCCGATGGTTGGTTTGTACCGACCATGCCGGACCTCAATCAGCGTCAGCCGCAGTTGGCGGAATACTTGATCCAAAACTCGATCTGGTGGATTGAGACACTCGGTCTGTCCGGTTTGCGCGTCGATACCTGGCCCTACTCCGACAAGCGCTTTCTGACCGACTACGCCCGCAGGCTTCGCGCTGAGTATCCGGACCTCAACATCACGGGCGAGGAATGGACGCACAACGTACTGATCACGGCCTACTGGCAAGCCGGCGCGCACCGTGACGATGGCTACGAGTCTTATCTGCCGAGCATCATCGACTTCGGCTTGCAGGACAATCTCGTGCGTGCGCTGAAAGAAACCGATAGCTGGCGCGACGGTCTGATTCGGATCTATCAGACGCTCGCCAACGACTTTGCATATGGCGACCCGAGCAAACTTGTGACCTTCCCGGACAATCACGATATGAGTCGCATCTATACGCAGCTCGATGAGGATCTTGCGCTGTACAAAATCGCCAACGGTGTATTGCTCACGACACGCGGTATCCCACAGCTGTACTACGGCTCAGAAATTCTGATGGCGAATCCGGGCACCGAGTCGCATGGCATCATTCGCAGCGATTTACCGGGCGGTTGGGCCGGCGACACAAGCAATGCGTTCACCGGCGAATCGCTGTCAGCCGATGCAGCCGAAGCGCAGCGTTTTATTCGAACACTGCTGAACTGGCGTAAATCAGCGCATGCCATCCATCACGGACAACTCACCCACTTCGCCCCAGAGAACGGGGTTTACGTTTACTTTCGTCGTAGCGCAGAACAACACGTGATGGTCGTCGTCAACAAAGGCGATGCACAGTCGCTGGCGCTAGAGCGTTTTCGTCGTGCACTGGGCGCCACGCAATCGGCGACCGATGTCATCACAGGCGAGTCTCTCGCTGTCGATCGCGAGCTAGCGCTGGCGGCGAAATCGATCGCTATCTACGAACTGTCGGCGCGACCCGTTTTGCAAGACCTGGCGAGGTAGTCTTCATGCAGTGGCAGCGGCTTGACCGCCGCGGCCACAATCTCGCCCACTTGTTGCAGGAATTGATCCAGTTGCTGGTCGGTCAAATGATCAGCCAGCGGGTCGTAGTGTGTCGGCCATTGATTCTGTCCGATCAGCACTTGCAACCAGCCAACCTCGGTGAACAATTCATCCGCGTCCCGAAAAATCCGCCCATTGGCCTTAAACAAGTCCAGCCGATGCCTGAGGCTATCCGGTAAATCCGCATCACGACGTGCACGCCAGAACTCGCTATCGTCACGTTGATTAGCGACATAGTGAAGGATCAGGAAATCGCGAATGCGGGCATATTCGAATGCGGTCTGACGGTTGTATTCGTCAACTTCACTCTGCTTGAGGCCGGTTGTCGGGAATAAGGCCAACAAGCGACTCAAACCCGATTGCACGAGATGAATACTGGTGGATTCCAGTGGCTCCATGAAGCCGCTCGCAAGGCCGAGCGCTACACAATTGCGAAACCAAAATTGCTCTCGCCGACCTGTCGTGAAACGTAACTGTCGCGGTTCACCCTGTTGGGCGGACGGCAAATGTTGCAATAGCGTCGCCTCCGCCTCGTCGTCGCTAACAAAGCCGCTGCAATAGACATGGCCGTTACCGGTACGCGTCTGTAATGGGATGCGCCATTGCCATCCGGCTGTGTGCGCCGTTGCGCGAGTAAATGGCGGCAGCGGCGACAGCGGATCGGAAGCGACCGTCACAGCCCGGTCGCACGGCAGCCAATGCCGCCAGTCTTCGTAGCCGACACCGAGCGCATCGCCAATCAGCAGTCCCCGAAACCCACTGCAATCAATAAACAAGTCGGCCGTGACGTCCCGCCCATCTTGCAGCGTGACTGCCGCGATCTGACCATCGTCGGCAAGACGCGTCTGCGCGATCATGCCCTCGATACGGGTGACGCCGGCTTGTTCGCTCAGCGAGCGCAGGTACGCGGCGAACAGCCCGGCATCGAAATGATAAGCACGTACGAGGCCTTCAATCTGCGTATCGCCAACGCGATCGAGGGGTGCGAATCGATGCTGTTTGGCCGCTACTGCATTGACCGAATAATCCCACAGTGAGTCCTGCCTGCCACGCTGACGCGCGCGCAGCCAGTACGCCCAGAAGCGCGCCATGCCGAGGCTCTGACCAAGACCGCCAAAGGCATGAATATAGCGATCCCCGAGTGCGCCCCAGTTTTCAAATTCGATGCCGAGTTTGTAGCTGCCGTTGGTCGCAGCAAGGAACTGATGTTCATCGATACCGAGCAGATGGTTCAGCAAACGGATCTGCGGAATCGTCGCCTCGCCAACACCGACCGTGCCGATCTGCTCGGACTCGATCAGCGTCACTGCCACGGGTTTTGGCAGGCAACGCGACAGCACGGCTGCGGCCATCCACCCGGCTGTACCGCCACCGACGACCAACACGCGTTGAATCGGTTTATCCGTGTTCATGATTCTGCCCCCGCATCACTGCCGATTATCGTAAGCGTTGCGCCCCCGATAAAAAAGCCCTCGCCGCTACTGCGACGAGGGCTTTCGTTGTCCCCGGATTATGCTGCCCGGTTATTCGTATTTGTAGGACAAGCCGACGAGGAAGTTGCGACCATAACGTTGATAATCGCGAATCTGGCGAGAATCATTGTTGTAGAAGGTGACGAACTCCTGATCGGTCAGGTTATTGCCCTGCAGCAACAGCGTCAAACCAGCCAGTGCGCCCTCGTCGAAACGATAGCTGACCTGCGCATCGACAATCGACTCGGCGTCGACGATGGTCAGGTTACGACCGTTACCGAAACCCGATACCTCGCCGAGGAACTCGGAACGATAGCGGTTGCTGACCCGCGCTGAGAAACCGTTATCGGCTTCATAGAACACGGTGACGTTGTAGATCTCTTCCGACAAGCCCGGCAGTGGTGTTGATGCATCGTTCGGATCGGACTGAATATCCGAATCGTTCATCGACGCACTGAAGATCGCACCGAAACCGGTCAATGCAGGTGTGATCATTTCACCGCTAAGTGACAGCGCGAACTCGACACCCGAGATCTTGCCGCCGTTGCCGTTAGCCGGCGCCGAAGACAGACCTTGAGTCAAGTTTGGTGCCGGACCTGCGAATGGCAAGCCGTCGAAATTCAGCACGGTGTCCTGCTGGAAAATATACGACTCGAGATCTTTGTAGAATCCAGCCAGCGAGAAGTAACCGAGACCATCGTCGAAATACATTTCGTAAGACAGATCGACAGAGTTGGCAATCCATGGGTCGAGCAGTGGGTTACCACCGCTTGCACTCCACGGTGACTGCGTCACGTCATTGCTGTTGGCCAGTGCTGGATCGTAGCCGAAGGTCCGGCTGGCACGCAGCTCGTCCATGCGCGGCCGCGCCAGCGTGCGCGCCAAACCGAGACGGACAAACTTGGACTCGCCGACTTCGAAGTTCAGGTTCAAACTCGGCAGAATTTCAACGAAGTCTTTGCCATCGGTGAATTCAACCGTGGTCGCACCCACCGCAAAACCGGTGGATTGCTGATCGGTACGCACCACCTGCACACCGAAGTTACCGGATACCGGCACATCACCCCAGTTGGAATCCACACCGACTTTCAGGAAGGCCAGTTGCACGTCTTCTTCGACCGCCCAGTTCTTGACGGCTACGTCGGCGTTCGGGTTACGTGACAGCGTGTACACGCCGCTGTTGAGTACCGCCAGCGGGTCATAGCTGACCATGCCCTCGATACCGAGGAAGTTCAGACTGGTGACACCGGTCGCTACCGGGATCGGCGCTTCGGTGGCACCGTTGGCCAGGCCCAGGAAGAACTCGTTCGCCACGTAGTCTTTCGAGCGTGACGAGAAGTTCAGGCCGAACTCGACGCTCGAGATACCACCGTCAAAGAAGCGTTCCGCGGACAATTGCAACTGATCCAGTTCGTCGGTCACGGTCGGGCTGTTCAAATAGCCAAGTTGACCACCCGGAACGACGTCACCACCCCAACCCTGCGGGCTGGTCAGAACAATCAGGTTCGGATCCGCATAGTTCAGCGTCGAGTTGAAGATCGCGCCGCGATCGCTGAGCGTGAAGCCCAGGTTATCGGTAGCACCACTACCCGCTGTACCCGTACCGGAGTAGGTTTCGAGAATCACGTCATCGCGATCCACAGTAGAGTGCGCCAAATCAACGGTGACGGCCCAGTTGTCTCCAACGAGCCACTCGGCGTTCAAGCCGGTCGCGAGCAGTTGCGCATCGCGGGTATTGATGTCGTTACGCATCACACCTTTCACGCCGTTGAACTGTCCTTGCGTGATCAAACCGTTGCCAGTCTGGAAACCCGGTTGCAGCTGCGCCGATGACCATTGCAGCGGCAATTCAATACCGCGCAGTAACTGGTCATCCTGGAAGTCCGAATAGAAGACGTCGAGAGCGGCTGAAAAAGTATCGCTCGGGGCGAACTCAAGCACACCAATGACGCCATTGCGCTCTAGTTGGTTCGACTGCACGTAAGGCTTGGAACCGCCGATCACCAGGTTGCCGTCGCCATCACCACCCGGATAGCCCCAGGCGTTAAAACGCTCACCCTGGGAAGGCGTGTCCATGTGCGCGTAGCCGATTGCCACACCAATCGTGTCATCCGCGAACTGATCGATGTAAGACAGGCTGTAGCGGTTGCCGGAATCTTCAGCACCGTCGTTCAACGCATCGATGCTGTTCCACTCATAACGCACGTTGCCGGCGATGGAGCGGCGGCCGTATTTCAGTGGGCGAACGGTTTGCAGGTCGACCGTGCCAGCAAGACCCTGGCCGATCAGCGCGGCATCCGGCGTCTTGTAGACTACCGCTGCGCTGAGCAATTCTGAAGGATACTGGTCGAACTCGACGCCGCGGTTGTCGCCGGTACTGACCTGTGGGCGGCCATTCAGCAAGGCGGTACTGAAGTCCGGAGACAGACCACGAATACTGATCACCTGACCGCGACCATTCAGACGCTGTGCGGCAAGACCCGGTAAGCGAGCCAGCGACTCGGCAATACTGATGTCCGGCAGTTTGCCGATGTCCTCGGCTGAGATCGCCTCGACGATGGACTCTGAATCCATCTTCAGCGCTCGGGAGTTCTCCAGGCTACGGCGAAAACCGGTAGTGACGATCTCTTCAATGACGCCGTCGTCTGCCATATCGTCCTGCGCGAATGCAGTTGGCGCCATCGTCAATGCGCCGGGCAGCGCAGCGGCAACAGCCGGCGACAGCGCCGTGCGCCGCAGCCGCGGCATCGGGCTGCTCGCGATGTTGTGTTTACGCGAATTGGAAACCATGTTTTGTTACCCCCAAGGTATGCATCGGAAAAAGGGCACTTAGCTACCCCATTGCCCGCAGAGCTTAATGAACAAAACGTTATTGATTCAATGCTCTGCATACGTATTCATTTCCTGAATACGTATACATCGGCTTGCTCGTCTGAGGGGCCATCGCTACATTCGCCGGAACTGAATTAGACGGGATTGTTGTACCCGCGCGACAGCGCTATTAGACAATGGTTAGCTGTCTAGATTGGTGCGACACTCGTGTCCTAATTCAGGTGTACAAAGACCTTAGACAGGGGCGTCACACGATGCATGTGCAAGTAGATACGAGAACAGCGGAAAAGACCGCGCCGCTGACACCGGATGCGCAAACACTGCGCCTGGATAAGGAAAGACGCGCGGGTGTGTGCATGCATCTGACCTCACTGCCAGGGCCCCATGGCATCGGCGAAATCGGGCGTGAAGCGCGCGCGTTTGTTGATAGCCTGGCCGCGGCGGGACTGCGTATCTGGCAGTTTTTGCCGACCGGCCCGACGGCCTACGGGGACTCGCCCTATCAACCGCTGTCGACTTACGCCGGCAATCCGATGCTGATCGAATTACGCGAACTGTGTGAGCTCGGACTTTTAGACGAGGCAGAGCTCCAACCGCTCTGCGACCTGCCCGTGGACAATGTCGATTACGGTGCGCTGATCCCGGTCAAATCGACACTGCTCGCCAAAGCCGCCGAGCGCTTCCGAGCACAAACGACGACGTCGTTGCATGACGAGTTCGCCAACTATCTCGAACGCAACGGCCGTGTGTGGCTGAACGATTACGCGTTGTTCAGAACGCTGAAACGCGCTCACGGTGATCGTCCGTGGACTGAGTGGAATCTAGCCTACCGGCGACGCGAACAGGATGCACTCGACAAATTCATCGCCACGCACGATACCGAGCTGTATGCGATCAAATTCTGCGAATTTATCTTTGACAAGCAGTGGCAGGCGCTGCGCGATCATGCACGCGAGACCGGCGTACTGTTGTTTGGTGACATGCCGATCTACATCGCGCTCGATAGTGCCGACGCCTGGGCGAATCGTGAGATCCTACGACTGGATCATGACGGTCAGCCGGCTGCCGTCGCTGGTGTGCCGCCCGACTACTTCAGTGAAGATGGGCAGCTGTGGGGCAACCCGTTGTACGACTGGGCCTATCACGAGCGTTCCGGTTTCGGCTGGTGGGTCGAACGCATGCGCCATACGCTGTCGCTGGTCGACGTCGTGCGCATCGACCACTTCCGCGGTTTCGAAGCGTACTGGTCGGTGCCTTTCGGCGCGGAAACGGCGCGCGATGGTGCCTGGGAACAAGGTCCGAACGACGCCATCTTTGACGCATTGCACGACCAGCTCGGTGATATGCCGATCGTCGCAGAAGACCTCGGTGCCATCACGCCGGCGGTCGACGAGTTGCGTATGCGCCATCGCATGCCAGGCATGTCCGTTTTGCAGTTTATGATCGACGACCCGAACTTTGATCTCGAGTCGATCGGCGCAGATTCCGTCTGCTACACCGGCACGCACGACAACGATACGACCGTCGGTTGGTATCACGGCGGGCCGGGCGATGTGCGTACAGCCGAGCAAATCGCTATGACCCAACACAACGCGCTGCGACATATCGGCGGCATTGCCGACAACATCCATTGGGCCATGATCAACACAGCATTCTCCACCGCGGCCTGTCTCGCCATTGTGCCAATGCAGGATTTTCTCGGTCTCGGCTCAGAAGCCAGAATCAACACGCCAGGAAGTTCTGCCAATAACTGGCGCTGGCGACTGCAAGCGGATGCCTTCGATGCTGCACTGCAGGAACGCATCGCGCAGCTCGCCACCGATCACGCGCGCTAGCCACACCAGTCCCATCGACAATCGGTGAATCGACCGAGCCGCGGGTTTCGGGCCGCCGCTGAGTTATCATGAACGCCTATTCAGCCGTCCGAGGGATCCGTCATGACAAAACAACAACCGAACGATGCCCGCTTTGTCAGCCGCCTGACCCGCGACACGCTGGCCCTGATTCTGGCCGGCGGCCAGGGCTCACGCCTGCATGAACTGACCACCTGGCGCGCAAAGCCAGGGCTGTATTTCGGGGGCAAATTCCGGATCATCGACTTTCCGTTGGCGAATTGCTTCAACTCCGGTATTCGTCGAGTTGGGGTGCTGACGCAGTACAAGGCGCATTCACTGATTCGCCATCTGATTCAAGGCTGGGTCAATCGCTACGCCAACGATCGTGAGTTCGTCGAAATTCTGCCAGCATCACAACGTGTTGGTGGCGAGTGGTATCGCGGTACCGCCGATGCGGTGTACCAGAACCTCGACATCATTCGCACGCATTCACCGCAGCACGTGTTGGTGCTAGCCGGCGATCACGTGTACAAAATGGACTACGGTCCGCTACTGGCGTTTCATAGCGAAAAGACCGCTGACATGACGGTGTGTTGCCTTGAGGTGCCGATCAGCGAAGCCGCGGGCCAGCTGGGCGTGATGACCGTCGATGAATCCGGTCGCGTCATTGCCTTCAACGAGAAACCGGAACATCCAGAGCCAGTGCCCGGCAAACCGGACGTCTGTCTTGCCTCTATGGGTAACTACGTATTCAACACCGACTTCCTGTTTGAACAGACCATCAAAGACGCGGACGACCCGAAAACCGATCATGACTTTGGTCGCAACATTATTCCGTCTATCATCGATAAATATCGCGTGTTCGCATACCCGTTTCGTGATCCTGCATCAGGAGAACAGGCTTACTGGCGCGATGTTGGTACGCTACAAGCCTATTGGGAAGCCAATATGGAACTCGTCAGTGTCGTACCGCAGCTCAACCTGTACGACCGTCAATGGCCGATCGATACCGCACAGCGCCAGATGCCGCCCGCAAAATTTATCCATGACGACCCGGGCCGGCGTGGAGAAGCGATCAACTCGATGGTCTCCGGCGGCTGTGTGGTCTCTGGTGCTAGCGTACGCCAGTCAGTCTTATTCTCGAATGTCCATGTGCACTCGTTCAGCACCGTTAACGAGTCGGTGGTGCTACCCGATGTGCGTATTGGCGAGCGTTGTCGAATCAACCGCGCGATTATCGATCGCGGCGCGATTCTGCCGGAGGGCACCGTCATCGGCGAAGATCCCGCGGCGGATCGCGCCCGCGGGTTTCGAGTGACCGACACCGGCATTACGCTGGTGACACCGGACATGCTGGGACAGCAGCTGCATTTCACACGCTGATACCACGATGACAACACGTTCGGTTTACATGGTGGCGTCGGAGAACGGCGCGTTGCCCGGCGGCAAGGCCGGCGGCGTGGGCGATGTGCTGCGCGAGCTGCCGCGAGCGCTTGTCGCCAACCAGGTACCGGTGACCGTGCTGTGTCCGGCGTACGGTCGCCTGCACGAAACGGCGGGCATGGTTGTGGGCGAACCCTTGACGGTGCCATTCGCAGGTCAGTCGCTGCTGGTGCAGACCTACAACCTGCGTGATGTTCATGGTGTCGACCATGTGGTCCTGCAGCACGAGGCCTTCGACCCCCACGGCGATCAACGTATCTATCATGACGATGGCATAGCGCGCCCCTTCGCGACCGACGCGAGCAAGTTTGCACTGTTGTCGGCCGCTGCCGGATGCTGGCTGTTACACCATGCAACGCCAGATGCTGTGATTCACGCGCACGACTGGCATGCGGCTCCTTTACTGACCTTACGCGCTTTTCTGCCGGAGTTTTCAGGCCTGCAGAAATTCCGGACGGTGCTGACGCTGCACAACCTAGCACTGCAGGGCATCCGTCCGTTACGGCATGATGCATCGAGTCTACAGGCCTGGTTTCCAAGCATCGGGCTCGACAATCCAGTCTTGCGTGACCCTCGCTACGCGGATTGCTACAACCCTGTCGCGGCGGCGATTCAACTCGCCGATGCGATCAATACCGTCTCGCCCAACAACGCACAGGAAATTCTTCAACCGGACGATCCCGCTCGGGCCTTTCGTGGTGGCGAAGGACTCCAGGCTTACCTGCAGTCAGCGCAGGCGGATGGCCGTCTCGTCGGCATCCTCAATGGCTGTGACTACGACGGTGACTATTCGCGCCAACAATGGCCAACACTGGCTACCGCGATCGACGGCGCACTGAATGAATGGCAGCGTACAGATCCCGCCAACAAAGCGCTGCATCGGCTTGCCATGGACAAGCTGGCCAGGATCGACGCAGCCCCACACCCGCTACTTACGAGCGTCGGGCGACTGACCGACCAGAAGATTCAGCTGCTATTGCTGCGCGATGATGAAGGCATCTCATCGTTGCAACACATCATCGCAACGCTGCCGGCGAAAGCCTTATTCATCATGCTGGGTACCGGCGATCCCACGATGGAGGTTGATCTGGTTGAGCACTCCCGGCGCGATGCACGCTTCCTGTTCCTGCGCGGCTTCTCCGAATCGCTCTCCGACCTGATTTATCGGACAGGTGATCTGTTCGTGATGCCAAGCAGCTTTGAACCCTGCGGCATCAGTCAAATGATGGCGATGCGAGCCGGTCAGCCCTGCCTCGTCCATGCGGTCGGTGGACTATACGATACGGTGGAGGAAGGTTTCAGCGGCTATCGCTTCGCGGGTGACAGTCTGGCCGCGCAGACCCATGCGCTACGCGACGCCGTGCAACGGGCTATGCAGGATTTCCAAAACGACGACAAGCGCTGGGCGCTCCTTCGACGCAACGCAGCGTCCCTGCGCTTCCGCTGGACAAAGTCCGCAAGTCTTTATCAACAACATCTTTATCAATTCAATGACTAACGACGCATTCGACGCCACTACTCTGAATCGTATCGCTCAGGGCACACACAGTGACCCGTTTTCCGTGCTCGGCTTGCACTCGGTTGACGGAACGATGCGGATCGTGTGTTTTTTGCCGGAAGCCACCGCCGTAGCACTATGCACAGCGCGCGGCGCCGAACTGCAGTCGTTTGAGCGCCTGCATACGCGCGGCGTTTTTGCAGCCAGCGGCGACGCGTTGCCGCGCAATTATCGGCTGCGGGTGACATGGACGGACGGCAATGAGACGTTGCAACACGACCCTTATCGGTTCTCCCAAGCCCTGGGCGACATCGATCTGCATCTGCTTGGCGAAGGTGCGCATCTAAATATTTACAAAGCACTCGGCGCTCATGTCATCAAGCATCAGGGGGTACACGGCACGCGTTTTGCTGTGTGGGCGCCGAATGCCTCCCGGGTCAGCGTCATCGGTGATTTCAATCAGTGGGACGGAAGACGCCACCCGATGCGCGTCCACCCCGGTATCGGCGTCTGGGAAATTTTCCTGCCCGATGTTGGTCCCGGGACTCGCTACAAATTTGAGCTGCTCGACCGGGGTGGCCAGTTACTGCCGTTGAAGACAGATCCCTACGGCAACGCTTTCGAGCCGCCACCTCACAACGCAGCGATCGTCACCGAGACGCAACACAAATGGCGAGATGACACGTGGCAAGCCAAGCGGCAAGCGTCGCCAGCACTCGATACACCACAAAGCATTTACGAAGTCCATCTCGGCTCGTGGCGACGTGGCGAAGACAATCGTTGGTTGAATTACGATGAGCTCGCGGACCAACTGATCGAATACGTTGTCGAAATGGGCTTTACCCACATCGAGCTTTTACCGGTAACCGAGCATCCGTTCGATGGTTCGTGGGGCTACCAACCCATTGGCCTGTTCGCACCCACCTGGCGCTTCGGCGAGCCGGATGCATTGCGACGATTGATCGATCGATGTCATCAGGCCGGGATCGGTGTGCTGATCGACTGGGTACCTGCCCACTTTCCGCGTGACGCACATGGACTCGCGCAGTTCGATGGCACAGCCCTTTACGAACACGCCGACCCGCGCAAGGGTGCGCACGCGGACTGGGGCACTCTGATCTTCAATTACGGCCGTCGCGAGGTCGTCAACTATCTCATCGGCAGCGCGCTGTATTGGATTCGCGAGTTTCATGTCGATGCGTTACGTGTCGATGCCGTGGCGTCGATGCTGTATCTCGATTACTCCCGCAACGACGGCGAATGGATTCCAAATGAACACGGCGGTAACGAGAACCTGGAAGCCGTCGCGTTCCTGAAGAAGCTGAACGAACTGGTGCACGCCGCCGGAGCAACGACCTATGCGGAAGAATCGACGTCATGGCCAGGCGTCAGTAAACCAACGTTCGAAGGCGGCCTTGGTTTTACTCATAAATGGAACATGGGCTGGATGAACGACACGTTGCAGTATGTCGCGGAGGATCCGGTTCATCGCCGCTATCACCATGACAAGATCACATTTGGCCTGGTGTACGCCTTTGACGAGAACTTTGTATTGCCGATTTCCCATGATGAAGTCGTCCACGGCAAAGGCTCATTGCTGGGCCGCATGCCGGGTGATGATTGGCAACGCTTTGCGAACCTGCGCGCTTACCTCGCAATGATGTTCTGCCATCCCGGCAAGAAACTGCTATTCATGGGCACCGAGTTTGGCCAGCCGGCGGAATGGAATCATGACCAGTCGCTGGACTGGCACTTACTGGAGTACGCGCCGCACGCCGGCGTGCAACAACTCGTTCGCGATCTCAATACACTCTACCGCGTCACACCGGCCTTGTTCGAACGCGATTATGATTCCGATGGGTTTTATTGGCTTGACTGGCAGGACGCCGAGAACAGTGTGTATTCATGGGTAAGACTCGACAACCATAATCGCCCCATCATCGTCGTCGTCAACATGACGCCGGTCGTCCGGGAGCGATTCGCCATTGGCGTACCTGGCACAGGCAACTATCGAGAAGTCTTCAACTCGGATCACCAGCGTTACGGCGGCAGCCATGTCATCAATCCGGAACCATTGTCGGCAACGGCCGATGAGCATGCCAATCAACCCGCAAGACTGACACTGACTTTACCGCCGCTCGCTACTATCGTACTGGCCCCCCACTAGCCCGACTGACATCGCAGAGAAGCAACATGACAGATACCAAGCAACAACCTGACATCGAATCGACGATCGTGGACGCCCCACTGGCGATGACGGCCGATGCCGTACTCGATGACTTCCGTCATTATTTTTCACGGACGTTGGGCCAGAACAATATCGCTGATTCGGAGGCGTTTGCCTATCGTGCACTCGTGTACGCGGTACGTGACCGCATCATGGAGCGCTGGAGCGAGAGCCGCGATTTGCAAGCTGCACAAGACACCCGTCGTACCGCCTACTTGTCTCTCGAGTTTCTGATGGGCCGCCTGCTGAATAATGCGCTACTCAACATGGATCTCGAATCGGAAACACGGGAGGCGCTGAAGCGCCTCGGCGTGGAGCTCGAAACACTCGCTGAGCAGGAGCATGATGCCGGACTCGGCAACGGCGGCCTAGGTCGATTGGCGGCGTGCTTTCTCGACAGCTGCGCAACGCTCGCACTGCCGGTAACCGGCTACGGCATTCGCTATCGCTACGGCATGTTCCATCAGCAGATTCAGGATGGCCGTCAGATCGAAGAGCCGGACCAATGGCTGAAAGATGGGTTTGGCTGGGAAATTAGACGACGCGAGTATGCGACGACCGTCCGGTTTGGTGGTCGTAGTGAGGCCTATCGAACCAGCGCCGGACATCTCGCCTTTCGTTGGGTCGACACCGAAGAGGTGGTCGCAGTGCCCTATGACGTGCCGATCCCCGGGTATCGAAACGGCGTCGTCAATACGTTGCGACTATGGTCGGCCGAGGCAACCGACGATTTCGATCTCGGAGAATTCAACGCCGGCAGCTATGCGGATGCCGTGGCAGCAAAAAACGCGGCGGAGAACATCACGATGGTGTTGTATCCGAACGCCAACTCAGAAAACGGTCAGATCCTGCGCCTGCGCCAGCAGTATTTTCTGGCCAGCGCAAGCCTGCAGGACACCCTGCGCGACTGGCATGCGCGGCATGGTGACGACTTCTCACAGTTTGCTGCCAAGAACTGTTTTCAGCTCAACGACACACACCCTGCCGTCGCTGTCGCTGAGTTGATGCGTCTGCTGATGGATCAGGAAGGTTTTGGCTGGGATAACGCCTGGGAGATCACTAGCGCGACGATGGCCTACACCAACCACACATTGTTACCGGAAGCACTGGAGTTATGGCCAGTCAGCATGTTTCGGCAATTGCTGCCACGGTTGCTCGATATCATTTATGAGATTAACGCGCGCTTCCTGACCGAAGTCTCGCAGCGCTGGCTAGGGTTTCTTATTCCGGACTCAGCAATTTGTACTTAGAGGCCGGGCGACTGGATTCCGCCCGCTACTACCACGATCTACGCGCAAAAACCAGTGCTAAATACGGTGACCTAGGGCAACGGGCAACCACCGCTTACGAAGCCGCACGCCTGGCGGAGGCCGAAGGTGACCTGGCCGGAGCGCTCCGCCAGCAGCGCCAAGTACAGATTTTACGGGACAGCCTCCACAACGAACGGTCCGAGCGCAGCCTGCGGAACGCCGAGGTCCGGCAAAATGTCGCTGATTATCGGGCTGGACAAGCCGCCGCCCAGCGGGAAGCAGCCCTTTTGACTCAGCGTAATCGCCTGTACTTTTATCTGGCCGCAGCACTGTTGTTTCTGCTTGCCATTGGTGGGGTATTACTCGTCAAACTCCGCTCCGCCCGGGAAACCCTGGCCCGCCAGAACACGGAACTGAC
>JBCCBP010000007.1:0-103435 GCA_039033995.1 Pseudomonadota bacterium
AGCTTGCTGTTCAGACGCAAGTTTGGTGTGAGCTCATAACTACCTTTGACCATCGCGCTGTAGTTACGGACGCGCGGTACAGAGATGACGTCTGCCGCGAAGTTGTAAGCACAACGGACGGCTGGCGTGCCGTTCGGGCCCTGCGGACCGATGAAGATGTTGCCGCCTTCGAGGCCCCACTGGTACGAGTTCGGGAATTCCTGAGACGCGCCGATGCCTTCCGGGCATCGTGGGTCGAGGAACGTGCCGCTCGGGCCAATGGCTGTGCCCGGGAAACCGTATGAGGATACACCACCGGAATCGGGAGCGATCGCCGCGTAGTCCAGATCACGGTAATACTGCGGACGTTGGGTCAGTGCGTTTACAGAGAAGAACACGTTACCTTTCGCCGAGCTGACACCAACAGTCGCTTGCGCCTGGGTGACTTCGCCACCATCGCTGAATGTCTGCTGGTAGACACCGGTGATTCCGTCGAAGTCTTTACGCGTGATGATGTTGATCACACCCGCGATCGCGTCAGAACCGTAAATAGCAGATGCGCCATCACGCAGGACTTCGATGCGGTCAACGACCGACAAAGGAATCTGGTTCAAGTTCTGAGCAGCACCACCAGAACCACCGGTGGCTGCGATACGACGACCGTCGATCAACACCAGCGTGCGGTTAGAGCCGAGGCCGCGCAAGCTGACTTCGTTAACCGCAGCCTGGCCATTGGCGAAACCAGAGGTAGCGCGGAAAGAACCGAACGAGTTGAAAACACTCGTTTGCAGTACTTCGGCGACCGTGGTGTCCCCTGACAGGTCGATGTCTTCACGATCGATGACCGTGATCGGCTGCGCTGTCTCAATGTCGGCGCGCGTCAGACGCGAACCAGTGACCTGGGTCTGGCCCAGATCCTTAACGTCATCCTCGGATGACTGCGCAAATGCCGCCGGCGACTGAGCCAGACCGGCAACAGCGCCGGCAGCCAGAGCCGTGCGTACTGCGCGACGTAGCGTGGTGTTACTCATGAATTCCTCCTGAGGTAACAGTTTTTCTTATCGATACAAGATTGGATATGTGACTGCCGACGAGGTGGTTGTTGATGACCGTATTATTGTTGCTTTCCCCGAAAGACAGCCTTCACATTCGAAGTTCGAATGAGTGGGCCGATAATAGCACGCTGTGGTCAAACACCAACGGTGTGTTGTAAAAAGCGCACATAATCTAGGCCCCACAGACAGTCGACGGTGCGCAGCTCAAGCCATTACGGTTCATATAAACGTTTGTAAAATAATGAAAAATTTATTGTCTTTGGTCGACATTTTGTCCTTGATCACATTGAATTTGTCTGTGCACCAGCGCAAAAATTGGCCGGTTTTGAACAATTGATTTTCGTTATTGATGCGCAAATTCCTCCTGTTTTGCTCATTTTGTTGCAAAAAACGCACAGCTCAATCCGATGCATATTGGCCGTTATGCAGGTGGTCTTGCGGCAGCGCGATGGCTGCGTTATTGATAGCCACCCAGATAGATCGATGTTTCGAGGAATCCGACCATGAAAATTCGTTACCTGACCGCCCTTTACCTGAGCCTGGGTGTCGCCATGCAGCCTGCCGCCGCGGAAGCGCCAGTATTGTCGGAGCAGCTCAGAGCCTGCAAAGGCGTATCAGATAGTCTGCAGCGGCTGCGTTGCTACGATGCGATTGCACTCGACGGCGACGAATCGATGCCGGCACCGGCGGCGGTACCGTCGGTCGCGCCCGTTGCCGCGGCACCAGAACCTGCCCCGGCAGATCCCAATGAGTTCGGTGTGGAGAGCATTCGCGAACAGCGTGGACCTGACGAAATCAACTCACGTATCGTCAATCCGTTTGAAGGCTGGGGTAACAATGCGACGTTTGAATTGGAGAATGGTCAGGTTTGGCGTCAGGTCGACTCTGCCAAGTACCGCTATCGCGGTGAAGAGCAGCCTATGGCGACCATCAAACGCAAAGCGTTTGGTGCCTACCGACTGACTGTGGAGGGCACCAATCGAACGGTGCGCGTGCGTCGGATCCAATGACCTCATTGGCAGCGGCGTCGAGTAACGACCCGCCGGAGAACTGGCTCGGATCTGACTAATGCGGCCCGACGAACAAACGCTGACCGGCAGCAATGCCAAGTTGATCGGCCATACCAGCGTTTAGTTCAAGGACATACTGCACCAGTGAGCCGGCGGCCCGGCTGTCTAGCGTCATGGGTTCTGCACGAGGTGTGATGCGCTGGATCGTGCCGTCGAGGCTCACGAAGATCAGATCGAGTCCGATCAACGTGTTTTTCATCCACATCGACATTTCTCTCGGCTCGGGATAGAAAAACAACATGCCCGCGTTGTCCGGCATCGTTGTGACAAACATCAGGCCACGCGCGCGCTCCGCTGCGGTATCTGCCAACAACACGTCCAGCTCGCGGCAGTCGCTGCGAGTTTGTACCACCACGCTGACGGGCGAGAACACACTGCGCAGGCCAGCGAATGGAATTGGCCGTTCTCCGAGGTCTGCCACCGAAGCGGCAAACGCAGCCGGCATGATACTGAGCCAGTAAAGACAGGTCATGCACAGTGTTTTCATGATGCATCCCGCCACTGAACCGTGCCACGAAAGCGGAGATCTGTCAGTCGAACACTGCCTGACCCGGTTAGTGCCGGCACACCTGCGGTGCACCAGACGAGTCCCGACAGCAACGACTCACGCTGGTTCTGGGCGACCTCATGTAGCTCGATATCGCTGAAGCAGCTGTTCTGCTCACCATTGGAATAAAAGCGTTGGTCTCGCTCATCGATCAGCGTAACGGTCGTGCGAATGCCCTCGCCAGTATCGCCGCGCACAACGCGGTCGATGCCGAGGATGATCACCAGTGCATCATCCGCCGACGGCAGCGTGGTTTTGAAACGCAGCCGCACGCCCCGTGCGTCCGGTCGCGACATCCCCTCGCAGTGTGTCGTCGCAGTCGACGTATTCAGCGTCCCGGCAATCGCACCGTGCAGCTGTCCACTCAGCACTGGGCCATCGCCCGCAGGGCAACTGGGTTGACTCGCCGTCGGTGGGTCGGCGGTCGCCGTTATCGGTTGTTCGGCTTCGGGCACCCGGTGGCAGGCGCTCTGCAGCATGGCGAGGGCAGGCAACGCCAACAAGGCAATTCTCGGCATAGGGTCGCTCCGGCGCGGTGCAAAAAGGAGAGGCTAGCGGCCAAGCCTCAATTTTGCCAGAAACGACTGGCCGCAGGGCTATGACGGACGCGGTTTGATCTACTACACTAAGGGGCTATCCCCCAATTTTGAGAGGCAATCGTGAGCGTAAGCGAGCATTTTCGGGCGTTGGAAAAACACGTCAGCAGTCTGATCGTCGGTCAGCCCCATCTCGTCAATCGGATGCTGATCGCCCTGTTGTGCGACGGCCACTTGCTGGTTGAGGGCGCGCCCGGTCTTGCCAAGACGCGAGCGATCAAGGTACTGAGCCAGAGCATTGAGGGTGACTTTCAACGCTTGCAGTTTACGCCCGACCTGTTGCCAGCGGACCTTACAGGCACCGAGATTTACAGGCCGCAGGACGGCTCTTTCCGTTTTCGAGCGGGGCCGCTGTTCCACAATCTGATTCTGGCGGACGAGATCAACCGCGCCCCGGCGAAGGTGCAGTCGGCGTTGCTCGAGGCAATGGAAGAGCGGCAGATTACGGTTGGCAAAAAAACTTATCCGCTGCCCGCGCTGTATCTCGTCATGGCGACGCAAAACCCGATCGAACAGGAGGGGACCTATCCGCTGCCTGAGGCGCAGCTCGATCGCTTCCTGTTGCACGTCAACGTCGATTATCCCGACGCTGAGAGCGAGCTGCAGATTCTGTCGATCAACCGCGATGAAGCGCGTGGTGCACGCAAGTCCGGGTTTGCGCCCAGCGTGCCAGTCAGCGAGGCGCAGATTACTGCCGCACGTCGCGAAGTACTGGATATTCACCTCTCCGAGGCGTTGGAGCGCTACATCGTGCACCTCGTTATCGCAACCCGCGAACCGTCGCGAATCAGCGCGGACATGGCGGACGCTGTTCAGTATGGCGCAAGTCCTCGCGCCAGTATTGCGCTGGACAGGGCGGCGCGCGCGCACGCCTGGCTGTCCGGTCGTGACTATGTCGGCCCCGACGATATCCAGGCGGTTGCACCCGATGTCCTGCGGCATCGCATCATGCTCAGTTTCGAGGCTGAGGCGGACGGGATGCGCAGTGACGATTTCATCACGCACCTGATCGGTGCCGTTGGCGTACCGTAACAACCAGGGTGCCTCGCACATGACGAGTGGCCATTCAGCCCCAGACGCAAAACAGGATTTGTCGTTGGTCAAAGTCAGTCAACCGGCGCTGATTCGACTTCGCCAGAACGCCCGCTTTTTGTCGCTGGATGCTTTGCGTGTTCGGGCGCGCAAGGGCGGCAACTATTTATCGCATTTCAAGGGCCGTGGCATGGAATTCGATGAGGCACGGCCTTATCAGGATGGCGATGATCCAAGGACGATCGACTGGCGTGTCACGGCGCGCACCGGGCGTGCCTATACCAAGTTGTTTCGCGAGGAGCGCGAACGCCCCGTGTTTTGTTGGGTTGACCTACGCGCCGGCATGCATTTTGCGACCCGCGGCCGGTTCAAATCCGTCCTGGCGTCAGAGCTCGCCGTTTTGTTGGCTTGGGCGGCGGCCGGACGTGGCGACCGGCTGGGCGGCTTCGTCTTCAATGATGCGGACCGCATCGAACTAAGACCGGCGCTTGGGCGACGAGGCGTACTGCGCTTTATTCATCAGCTCGAACTCATGGATTCCGATCAACAACTCGCGGCGAAGGATCAGAGCGACTCTCTGGCGGGTCAGATGGCAGCGCTGCGCCAAGTGGTACATCCCGGCAGTCTGGTCGCGATGATGAGTGATTTTCAGGGGCTCGACGACGAGGCGCAGTCGCATCTGCGGGCGTTGGCAAAACATAACGACGTACTGATGCTCGCTATTCACGACCCTCTCGAATCGGAGTTACCACCGTCGGGTAGTTATCCCGTGGCGGTTGCGGGCGGACGTCGTACGCTCGTTTCGACCGGGACAACGCGCCAGCGCTGGCGTGCGTCGGCAACCGAGCGTCTGACGACGCTGACGGAGTGCGCAGAACGCAGTCGAGCGCGTTGCAAGTTGGTCAGCACCGAGGATGACCCGCTCGCGGTGATGCAAACGTTGATGGGTCGAGTGCGATGAACCCGGAATCATTGCCATTGCGTGATATTCATTTGCCGGAGGCGGTTGGCTGGTGGCCACTCGCGCCCGGTTGGTGGCTGCTGGTAGGGATTGTGCTCGGGATTGCGGGTGCCATTGTGTGGCGGGCGACGCGGTTACCGTCGCGCCGTCGTCGCCTCGCGCTGCAAAACCTCAATCGCAGCTATGTGGCCTGGCGTGAGCACCAAAATAGCCCACGGCTGCTCACCGAGCTGTCTGCTCTGCTGCGTCAGCATGCGATCGCTGAGTTCGGTCGTCAGGGGGTCGCCGGTCTGTCTGGGCAGGCCTGGATCGATCAGCTGAATGCGGGTCTCGACACAGCCCCGTTCTCCGATTCGATAAGCGCGCTATTGCTGCAGGCGGCTTATCGCCCGACGCAAGAGGCCTTGAGCGAGGCGCAGGTGCAGGATTTGCTGGCGGCTTGCCGTCAGCGACTGGCGAGTCCTGCCAGATGACTGCTCTGTGGCCGGACCAACTGCTGTTTGCGTGGCCCTGGATGGCCGCACTCGTCGTCCTACCATTGTTGGCGCGGTGGTTTGGCGGCGGCGCTGACAACGATGCGCAGGCTGCCTTGCGAGTGCCAGCCAGCGGACAGTTCGCGGCGATTGCCGGGCAGGGACGCATTGCCGGATCAACGCGCTGGTTGCGCTTGGCGCTGGCGATACTCGCGTGGGTCGGCTTGGTCGTCGCCGTCATGCGACCACAATTGCCGGCTGGCAGTCAAAGCGCACCGGTGACGGGCCGTAACCTGATGCTGGCGGTAGATCTGTCCGGCAGCATGGAGGACAAGGATTTCGAGCTGGCCGGCCGTTCCGTCGAACGACTGACCGCAACCAAAGCGGTCGGTGGTGACTTCATCGACCGCCGCGTCGGCGACCGCCTCGGTTTGATTCTTTTTGGAGAGCGCGCGTATTTGCAGGCACCGCTGACGTTCGATCGACGTACCGTCAAAACGCTTCTGTATGAGTCGATGATTGGTATTGCTGGCCAAAAAACAGCGATCGGCGATGCGATTGCATTGGCGGTCAAGCGCGTGCGCGATGCGGAGGACCCAAGCGCGCAACAAGTCCTGATACTGATGACGGACGGTGCCAACACCGCCGGCCAGATTGAGCCGCTCAAAGCGGCGGAGCTGGCTGCGACCGTAGGTTTGAAGATCTACACAATCGGTATTGGCTCGGACCGAAGACGCGGGCGTTTTGGTTTGAGCCGGTCTGGTTCCGATCTGGATGAGAAAAACTTGACCGAAATCGCCGACCTAACCGGTGGTCGCTACTTTCGGGCACGTGATACGGCGGCACTCGCTCAAATTTATCGTGAACTCGATACACTCGAGCCGGCGGCTGACGAAGAGGACGGTTTTCAACCGCGTGATGAACTGTTCTTCTATCCGGCAACCCTCAGCGCGGCGTTGTTTGCTTTGCTGGCATTACCGGCGCTTCTCGGGAGGGCACGCTAGTGCTGGCCGATATTCACTTTATCCGTCCATGGTTTCTGTTGCTGTTGTTGCCAGCGCTGGCGGCGCTTTGGCTGATGTACCAGCGGCGGGGTCGACTCGCTGGTATCTGGGCCACGTTGGTCGATGATGCCTTGCAGCCGTTTGTGCTGACCGACGACTCGGGTAGCAGGCACCGCCAAGTTGGCTGGTGGCTCGCCGCGCTGTGTGTCGTTTTAACGACGGTGTCGCTCGCAGGTCCAGCCTGGCAGCGCTCGGAGGTCGCGGCCACGCGGTCGGGCGACGCGATGGTCGTGCTGCTCGATTTGTCGCGTTCAATGGATGCAACAGACGTGGCACCGTCGCGACTGACGCGGGTCAGATTGAAGCTGCAAGATATTCTCAGGGCCAGAGCCGGTGGCGAGACCGCTTTGGTTGTGTTCAGTGCGAACGCTTTCGTCGTGACGCCATTAACGGAGGATGTCGATACCATCGCCAGTATCGTGCCGACGCTCGGCACCGATCTGATGCCCAGCCGCGGCAGCTACCCCGAGTCGGGTATTCGCAA
Source organism: Pseudomonadota bacterium (assembly GCA_039033995.1). GTDB lineage: Bacteria > Pseudomonadota > Gammaproteobacteria > Steroidobacterales > Woeseiaceae > CALBPI01. The sequence goes on from JBCCBP010000007.1 coordinate 7,262, forward strand.
GGCAATGCAACTGTTTGAGCAGTCCGGTGTCGAACGTGGCAGGATTTTGCTGATCACGGACGGCGGCAACATGCCGCCAGCGATAACGGCAACGCGAGAGGCGCGCGCGGCAGGCCACCAGATGTCGGTGCTGGCCGTCGGTACGCCAGAGGGCGGTCCGATTCCGCAGAAGCGCGGCGGGTTTGTCACCGACGGGCGAGGCAACATTGCGATCCCGACCGTCAACGCGCGTGCGCTACGACGATTGGCAGAAACCGGCGGTGGTGCATTCGCTATGCTAAGTAGCGATAACCAGGACATCCGTACCTTGAACGTCACTTCAGAGGACACGTCGCGGAGGCTCAATGCGATGCAGGAACAGACAGTAGAGCGCTGGTCTGATATGGGAATCTGGCTGTTGTTGCCTGTCGTTTTGGCGACCAGCTTGATGTTTCGCCGTGGCGGTTTCGCTGTGTCGTTGATGGCAGTGGCTGCTTTGAGTGCGCCACGCCCGGTTTATGCGCTGGATTGGCAAGGTTTGTGGCAAACCCCGGATCAGCGGGCTGATGCGGCTATGCAGGCCGGAGATTCGCAGGCGGCTGCCGAGTTATTCGATGATCCAGCCTGGCGTGCAACGGCCCAGTTTCGCGCGGGCGACTTTGCCGCAAGTGCCGCGGAGTTCGAAACCCTGAACGACATTGAGTCGCGTTACAACCTGGCGACCGCGCTCGCGAGGCAGGGTCAATACGATGTGGCGATCGAGACATACGAGGCTGTTTTGGAGGCCGATCCAGAGCACGAGGATGCTCAATTCAATCTCGACCTGCTACGTGATCTGCAGCAACAGCAGAGCGGGCAGCCGGGTGGACAGCCGGGCGGCGATGGAGAACAGGGCGATCCTGACGAGTCGCAGCAAGGCCAGCCTGGCGATCAGCAGCAAGCCGGCGAGTCCGCGGGCGATCAAAGTCAATCCAGCAACAGCGAGGGGCAGGACGGCCAGCAGGGCGAACGTCAGGCCAAAGCGGCAGACGAAGATCAGCAACAGCAAGACATCGAAGCACTGCAAGAGGCGTTTCGGAATGCCAAGGCGAATGCCGAGGATGATCGCGGTGAACAAAGAGCCATGACCGCGAGCGAGCGCGAGCAGGCTGAGCAACAGCAAGCGCTGGAGCAGTGGTTGCGCCGGGTGCCGGATGATCCAGGTGGATTGTTGCGGCGTAAATTTCGCTCGCAGTACCAGCGTCGACAACTCGATCAGGACGGCAACCGGCTATGGCCGGATGACCGCAGCGAACCATGGTAGGACAGACGATGACGATCCGCTTTGCAGGTCCGTTTGCCGCTGTATGCGTCGGGCTGATGTTTGTGATGTGCGCGGGCAACGTGAATGCCGAGGTCTACGTCACGGTGGATCGCACGACGGTACAGACTAATGAGTCTTTCACGATGGTGTTAAATGCGGACAATGGCGAGCAGGGCGAGCCGGAAGTGGATGGCTTGTCGCAGCATTTCGATGTCCTCGGGCGTAGTCAATCAAGCAGCATTAGCCTGGTCAATGGCGAGCGCACGTCCAGTCGCCGTTGGACCTATGTTCTGTTACCCAAGGGTCCCGGCACATTTACGATTCCCCCGCTGCGCGTCGGCAATGGTGCCAGCGAGCCGGTAGATATTCGTGTCACCGCGGCTGTCGTTGAAGCGCCGGGTGAGGCCGATGTGTTTTTTGAGGTGTCGCTGGATCGCGAGCAATCGTGGGTACAGGCACAGGTGATTTACACCATCAAACTGTACTTGGGTGTCGCGACACGCCAAACATCGCTGGCCGAACCGAATATCTCCGGTGGCGAAGTGCTGGTAGAACAACTGCCGGAAGACAAGCGTTATGAAGCGCAGGTGGGATCCCGCTTGTATACGGTCGTAGAGCGCCGCTATGCGCTGTTCCCACAAGTCAGTGGCGAATTTGAAATCGCGCCGGCGCGCTTCACGGCGAGTCTTTGGGAGCGTGGCCGTATTTCCTCACCGCGTGTATTTTCGTCAGAGCCGTTGTCGCTTAGCGTCGCACCCACCGTGGCACCACCACCGGCCTATGCGGACGCTGCCTGGTTGCCAGCCAAGCAACTGACGTTGCAAGCAACGCTGCGACCGGACGACGGTATTCTCGAGCCGGGCGAGCCGGCCAATATTCGCTTGCAGATTGTCGCTCGTGGACTGTTGCCCGAGCAGCTCCCGGAGCAGACGTTTGACGTTGCCGATGGACTTCGAGTGTATCCCGATCAGCCTGACCTGCAGCAACGCACCGTTGACGATACGATCGAGTCCGTCCGTCAACAGGGCTTCGCTATTATTGCGTCACGGGGCGGCGTGTTTGAACTGCCGGAGTTGGCGTTACCCTGGTTCAATACCGACACCGGCGCGTGGGAAGTGGCGATGGACTCACTGCCCGAAATCCGAGCGGCCGGTGTGGTGTCGGCGGCACCGGTCGAGGCGGTGAGCGATGCGTTGCCGGATACATTGCCGGATCAGGCAGAGAGTGCCGACACTGTTGCGCTACCGGTCTCTGCGAAAGCGCAAATTTTTCGACTGAAGCTGATCAATTACGGATTACTCGCGTTGTGGCTGCTGACCGTTTGGGTGATGTGGCGCTCGCAACGCGTTCGTCATACGCAGCGCCGCCGCGCGCGCAAGTCACATGATGCGGAAGCACCATTCCGCTCTGCGCAAAAAGCGTTTCGTCAGGTGCACCGCGCCTGCGACAAGAATGACCCAGGCGCGGCGCGCAGTGCACTACTGGATTGGGCGCGCGCGTACTGGCCTGACCAGCCAACGCGGACACTCGGTGATATCGCCCGGCGACTGCCGGCTGCCGAGTGCGAACCTATAGAGGCACTCAATCGGCATTTTTATGCGGCGGAGCCGTCGCCATGGCGAGGCAAGTCCCTGCACGAGGCGCTGATTCGTATCAACCGTCCTGGTATGGAGGCGCGCTTGAGCGATCCATCTTTGTTGCCGCCGCTGCTGGCTGAAAATACGCGGCGCTAGCGGTCACAGCAGGATTCGGGTGGCCCGCTAGCGAATGGCCGGGCACAGTAGGCATCATGAATGATGCAGACCTAATCGACACACGTGACTATCGGCGCATCGAACGCGCCATCGCGTGGATCGACGCCCACCATCGCGACCAACCGAGCGTTGCCGATATGGCCCGTGCGGTCAATCTCAGCGATGCACATTTTTCTCGCTTGTTTACGCGCTGGGCGGGTATCAGTCCGCAGCGTTATCTGGCCTCGTTGACGCTCGAAGAAGCACGTTTTGCCTTGTCGCGACAGGCTAGCGTTGAGATGGCGGCGGACTATGCGGGATTATCCGGCGCTGGCCGCCTGCATGACCTGTTCGTCCGCATTGATGCCGTCAGCCCTGGTGAGTTCAAGCGGCTCGGCGATGGTGTTACGTTTCGTTACGGTTTCGCGGAGAGTGCTTTCGGTGATGCCATGTTGGTCGAGAGCCCGCGGGGCATTGTGTCACTCTCGCTCGATCAGGTCGGACAACGCAGCGCGCGCCTTGCCGGCTGCCAGTCAGCATGGCCAAACGCAGCGTTGCGTCATGACGCGCAACTTTCGCAACGGATCGCGCAGTTGTTGGATCCCGTCGCTCACCGGCTACAGGAGACGATCACCGTGACACTCGCCGGTACACCGTTTCAACACAAAGTCTGGCAGGCGTTGTTGGAGCTACCCATGGGTGCGACCTGCTCGTATTCGGAACTTGCCGGCGCCATTGGTAGGCCCGGTGCGTCACGTGCCGTTGGTTCGGCGGTAGGCAAGAATGCAGTCGCGGTGTTGATTCCTTGTCACCGAGTGCTGCGCGCTGGCGGCGCATTAGGCGGTTATCGCTGGGGAGAATCCCACAAACGTTTATTGCTGGCATGGGAACGCTGCCAACGACTGCGCGCCTGACGTCGGACGGTGTTATCCTTGGCCGGCATAGGCTGAACGAATCGCTCGCTACACTGTGAGCATCAGCTTGTTCGACCGGGTTCGGGACCGGCCCTTTTCGCTGTGCGCTTCGGCGTGCTTCATTTGCGTGCAGGATTTTGCCATGAGCCCTGGTCATTGGTTGCTGATGATCGCCGTTAACTTGTGTTTCGGTTTGAATCTTGTCGCCGCCAAGTTCGCATTAGTCGAGCTTCCGCCATTCGCCTTCACGTCACTGCGATTTGCGCTCGTTTTGCTGGTGCTCGCGCCGTTCCTGCGTGTACATCGTGGTCAGATGTGGCCTCTGATCGGGGTTGGACTGCTGATGGGCACGTTGCACTTTGCCTTCATTACGCTGGGTCTGGCGTTCGCCGATGATGTATCGACCGTCGCGATCGTGACCCAACTTGGCGTGCCGTGGGCGACCCTGATGTCAGTCGTGTTTCTCGGCGAGGTGATTCGATGGCGGCGCTGGCTCGGCATCAGCCTGTCTTTCTTCGGTGTGGCCGTGATTGGTTTCGACCCGCAGGTTTTCGACTATTGGGAGGCGGTCGTGCTCGTCGTTCTGTCGACCATCGCAGGCGCTGCGGGACTGACGCTGATGAAAGGCAAGGTCACTGTCAACGCGTTTCAGCTACAGGGGTGGCTTGCCGTCGTGGCATTTCCGACACTCGGCTTATTGTCTCTAGCCACCGAGCAGGGTCAGTACGATGCCATATTGTCGTTGTCCCCCTTTGTCATTGGTTGCCTGGTCTTCTCGGCGTTTGGCGCGAGTCTGATCGGTCACGGTGGTACCTACGAGTTGCTGCGCCACTACGAGCTGTCGCTAGTGAGCCCACTGTTGCTACTCACGACTATTTTCGGTGTGGTGTTCGGTGTCATCTTGTTGGACGATGTCGTGACGCCCCGCATTGTTGTTGGCGGCATCATTACGCTGGGTGGTGCTTTACTGATCACACTGCGGAACGGCAATCGCGGTGCTGCGACACCCATCGATCAGCCTGCGGTGCCTGCGCCAAAGCGGTAGACTTCAGCTGTGTTTGATGTTGATGCGATCAGTCTGGATCTCGACGATACGTTGTGGCCCGTAAAGCCCGTGATCATTGCGGCCGAGCGTGCGATGCGCGATTTTCTTCGCACCCAATATCCCGCGGTAGTTCCCTATTTGAACGACGACGCGTTGCTAGCGGCCCGTCGGCGCGCTGTCGCCGCTTATCCTGATCGCACCTACGACCTGACATTCCTGCGCAAGCAGGTGCTCCGAGAATTGGCCAACGAAGCCGGGCTCGATCACACGCTCGTCGAGCCGGCTTTTGCAGTGTTCGATGATCAGCGCAATCAAGTTGATTTTTATCCGGGTGCGCTGTCGGTGGTGCAAGCGATTGCCGGCCGCTACAAGGTCATCGGTTGCAGTAATGGCAATGCAGATCTTGAGCGCATTGGCATTGCAGGCCATTTCCATGCGCACGTCTGTGCGCGTAGTGCCGGTGCGGCCAAACCGGACGCGCGCATCTTTAGCGCCGTCGCGGCGGCGGCTGGTGTATCGCCAGAGCGTATCTTGCATATCGGTGATCATGCCGATGCAGATGTGCGCGGCGCGCTCGCTGCCGGCATGCAGGCCCTGTGGATACAGAACGACATAGCGTGGCCTGACAGGACGCCACAGCCGGCAACACTGCGTTGTATTGCTGATTTACCCGAGTCAGGGTTGCTGGATCTCTGATGGCGTTGCCGCTTATCGTTTTTGTGCCGGGCATGAAGCCCAAGCCAGAGCCCGACTTGCATCGCGATGCGGTGTATCGCTGCTTGCACGAAGGGCTTCGGCGAGTTGATCCGGAAGTGGCAGAGGACCTGGCAGCTCATCGTGAGGGCTTTCGTCGCGCGCATTGGACCTGGGTGTTCTACCAACGTTATCGAGATATCAATATCGATCTGCCGGGCATTGAACAACTATTGCAACAGCCGGCGCCAAGCCCCGCGGATCGCAAGCAGGCGTTGGCGCTGCGAACGCGACTGACACGACTGCTATTCCTGCTGGGTGACACCTTGCCGTTTCTGATAAACAGTCTGGCGGGTGATGATATGCGGGTTACGTTGGCCGACGTTACGCGGTATGTCGATAATCGGGATGGCATCGGCGATCGCGTGCGAGCAGATCTCCTGACCGTTTTGGGCGACGCTGCTGCGGCGCATCGACCAGTATTGTTGATCGGCCATAGTCTCGGGTCTGTCATCAGCTGGGATGCGCTATGGGAACTGAGCCACGTATCGGCAAGCGACGTGCCTGTCGACTTGTTCATGACGCTTGGTAGTCCCCTCGGCAATAAAGTGATACAGCGCGGTCTGCGGGGTCGACATGCCATCGGCGCGGACCGTTTTCCGCACAACGTGCGCCGCTGGGTCAATCTGGTGGCTTATGGTGAGCTCACAGCGTTGGATCGACGCATGTCGAACGACTTTGCGGACATGCTGACCGTTGGCGCAGCTGACAGTATCGAAGACTATGATGTCTTCAATCACTATCGGGAGAACGGTCGCTTACTCGTGCACAGCGAGTACGGCTATCTCGTCAATCGCACCACTGCGGGCATCATCGCTGACTGGTGGCGGCAGCACCGGCCTGACTTGCCAGCCAGGCCGATACGCTAGCTGCGCGTTGGGTCAATTGATGCGTGGTTCGATGACGATATCGATACGTCGATTGCGTGCGCGACCGGCGGACGTTTCGTTGTTGGCGATGGGTCGAGTCTCGCCATAGCCTGTCGCCGTAACGCGATTGCTCGGAATACGCATGGCATTCAGCATGTACTGCTGCACGGCATCCGCGCGTGACTGCGACAACGTCTGATTCGTCTGATCGCCGCCGTAAGAATCGGTATGACCTTCGACGATGATGCTGGAGCGTGGGAAGACGTCAATGGCCTTTTCCACTTTCTCAAGCAACGGGTATAACTCCGGTGTGATGGCAGACTGACCACTCGCGAAACTCAGCCCCACGAGACGCAGCGTGACGGTATTGCCTTCCCGGAAGACAAGCGCCTCGTCGCGGGCGAACATCTTTTCGACCGTATCGAACTGCTCTCGAATACGATTTTGTTGCTGGAGACGCTGCATCAAGGCCGCGCGTTCCTCGGTGGCGCCGCCGAGTTTCTGATCGAGCAGACGAATCTCTTCGCTCAATTCTTCGACGCGCAGTTGATTGTCTCTCAGCTCTTGGGTTAATGACTGGTTCGATTCTCTCAGTTGCACAATGTAATCGGTGAGCTGTGCCGCCAGTGCATCGCCACCGTTGGCCAGGTCGGGGACCATATCAGCAGCGCCAGCGACATCGGCTAACGGGCGTTCCCACGACAAGATCAGATTCTCGGTGGTTAGGTCCTTGTCTCTGACGCGTCGTACGACCTCCGCCAGATAGATCGCGTGTCGCGCTTCGTAATTGGCTTGTTGTGCCAGGTTACGCGGCAGGTCGGTGTCATAGCGATTTTCGTTGAGTTCTTTCTCTGCGCGGGCCAGCAAGTCTCGAGATTTCTTCAGGGTCACCGGTGCGTAGCGGCCGACGCGCGCACGCTCGGCATCTGCCAGCAGTTGCCGCGTCTCGCTCAGGTAGCGGGTCTTGATGGCGCCAAGCTCGGCGTCGCGGTACAAACTCTCGGCTTCAATACCATAGCGCTTACCAGATTTAAGGTCACCGCGCTCGAGCACCCTGATGGCGTCGGCGAACTTATCCTCCGCGTCACTCCAGATCGGCGCGGATAGTGTTGGCGCATCGGCACCTCGGGCATCGATACGGGTCTTGATGACGCCGCTCAGTGTCAGCTTGGTGAGTGCTGCCGACTCGGTGGCTTCTTCAAATCGCGCTGTCGCATCCGCCAGTCGCGAACGCACGACTTCCACGTTGCGACCGCGATCCAGTGCTTCTTCCGCACTCGCGTACGCTTTGCTGCCGCGTTCGAAATTGCGAGGTGCGAGCAGTTCAGCTTCTGCCTGACGTGCTGCTTCAAAGGCTGCGTCAGCCTCCGCAAACAGGCTGTCGCGCAAGGTCTGCGCCGTCGCTGGGACTGCCGAGATGGCGATGGACAACAGAACAAAAACTGAAAAGATCTTTTTATTCATCGAGTTAACTCGCTATTGGATGCGTTTGATCGAGTATTGTGCGGTGCCGTCCTCGGCGACGCAAGCGACGGTAATAACAAGAAGTGTTAAGCGGTCCACAGGTATGGGAACCCGGTAGTGTGCGGCTGGTCACAGTAATCAACGTGACCGATCTCTAAACTCAGGATTATGCAAATGAAGTTCTACACACAGTTTCAGGTCGATGATGGCCGCTTCAAGGACAGTAACCTGTTCAGTGGCATCGTGGAACTGCAAGCAACGACAGCTGGCGACGTTTGTGAGAGCGACCTGCAGTTTTTGTTGTCACAGAATTTCGATCTCGAGTACGAGCATGTGCAACTGGTTAGCTGGTCTCAACTCCACTGAGCCTGACCGATACAAGATACCCCTGATCAGCCCGGCTTCGCCCGGGCTTTTTTTTTGACCAAGGATGGTCTTATGCCGCGTAGGCCATGGACGGCCGAGAGCGACGGGTCAAAGCTGGTATTTCGCTGGCTGCGCCGTCCGAGAGCGACGGGTGTTTGTAGACTGCGCAGTCAAACTGGGTAGATCATGGACGTGCCTCGCTTGGGTCGGTATATTGCTGCGCATCGTTTAACCCCGGTACCCGGATTATGACCGATGAAAAGCGCAGCCTGCCTCGCTTGTCGATGCGTCGAGTCGATCGCACAGACCCTGGTCTGACCGCGATCGAGCTTCACGATGGTCCTCAGTGTTGGGCGCGTATCCGCCGTGGTTCGGACGGCTTGTGTCTGCAGGTCATGCCGCATGCGGCCGGCGAGCCATGGCGATTGTCGTTTGCGGATATGGAGCGCAGCCTGTCTCATGTCAGGCGTCTATTTGGTGTCAAATAGGTCGATCATCGGCCTGTAAATCCGTCGGCATAGCCCCCATATTTTGTTTGATGTCCGCTGGCTGCTTGCAGGGCTTGCGTGAGACACTAACGAATTATTGAGACGACGCGGATGGATCATGGCCTCTGAGCAACCCACGCTACGCGGTATTCCAATTGTTACCAGCGGGCAGAAATTCACGACTGAAGCCGGTTTCAAAGCCATCAAGAATGGCGTGAAATCAAAACCGGATCGTGCTGGCGTTGAGATCGGCCGCAAGCCGCCCTGGCTGCGGGCCAAGTTACCAGCCGGCGAGAAATTCAGTAGCGTCAAGCAAACGGTCAAGGACAAGCGACTGAGTACTGTTTGTGAAGAGTCAATGTGCCCAAATATTGGCGAATGCTGGAATGCGGGTACTGCGACCATCATGGTGATGGGGTCAGTGTGCACTCGCGCGTGCCAGTTCTGCGCGGTCGATACCGGCAACCCAAAAGGTTGGCTGGATCACGAAGAGCCTGAAAATACCGCGCGTGCTGTGGAGATGATGGGCCTTAAATATGTTGTCCTGACGTCCGTGGATCGCGATGACCTGCCAGATGGCGGGGCCAGCCACTATGCGGCCTGTGTACGAGCCATCAAGCAGCGCACACCGGAAACCGCCGTCGAGGCTCTGACACCCGACTTTAATGGTGTCGAAGACGACGTCGCGCTGTTGCTGGATTCCGGTCTCGAAGTATTCGCGCAAAATGTCGAAACCGTCGAACGCCTGACCCACCCGGTACGAGATCCACGCGCCGGGTATCGCCAGACTCTTGATGTACTCGCGTTTGCCAAGCGCTATCGGCCTGAGGTGTTGACGAAAACAAGTCTGATGCTGGGACTCGGTGAAACGGATGATGAGATTTTGCAGACGCTGGATGATCTCGCAGCGATTGGTTGCGACATCGTGACGTTTGGTCAATACCTGCGGCCGACTGTCAATCATCTGTCAATCGAGCGCTACGTCACGCCCGAAGAATTCAACGCGTATCGGGAGGCCGGTCTGCAACGCGGATTCCTGGAGGTCGTGTCTGGCCCGCTCGTGCGTTCCAGTTATCGCGCGGAACGCGTTCTTGAGAAGAACAATGTGGGTTTCGACGCCGCTGGCTCGCCGGTGGAGCGGTCCTAACGTGAGTACGTTTTTTGTTGAGTACGGGCTGTTTGTTGCGAAGACATTGACGCTACTGCTCGCTGCGTTCATGTTGTTAGCGATGATTGCGAGCTTTTCAAAGCGTGGACAGAGTAACGAGACGCTTCGAGTCGATAATCTGAACGATAAGCTGCGTCAGATGCGTGAGCGTCTCGCACGTGCTATCGCCGGTACGCAAGATGCGAAAGCACTGAAAAAACAGCAGAAGGCTGAAGCCAAGGCACGCGAAAAATCGCCGCCGCAGCGCGCGCGAACTTTTGTTATTGATTTCAAAGGTGACATCAAAGCCAGCGCTGTCGAACAGTTGCGACAAGAAGTGACAGCGATTCTGGCCGTTGCGAGCGACGATGATGAAGTGCTCGTGAAACTTGAGAACCCGGGCGGTGTCGTTCACGAGCACGGTTTGGCAGCGGCTCAGCTCACGCGTATCCGCGAGCGCGGCTTGCCGCTGGTTGTGCTCGTCGACAAGGTGGCGGCCAGTGGCGGCTATCTAATGGCTTGCGTTGCCAATGAGATCGTTGCTGCCCCTTTTGCGATCGTCGGATCGATTGGTGTGATCGCCCAACTGCCTAATTTCAACCGTGCGCTCGAGCAACGCGGCGTCGATTTCGAACAGATCACCGCCGGCGAGCACAAACGCTCCGTTACGATGTTTGGTAAGAATACCGATGCGGATCGCGCCAAGCTCAAACAGGAACTTGAGGATATTCATGGCCTGTTCAAGGCGGCCGTATCGCGTTACCGACCCGACCTCGACCTGTCGACGGTCGCTACCGGCGAGCATTGGTACGGAACCCGAGCGCTGGAAATGGGTCTGATTGATAAATTGGCAACCAGCGATGAAGAATTGATCGCGCGGTGCGAAAACCGTGATATTTTTTCGATAACGTATGAAATCAAACAGCCGCTACCGAAAAAATTGCTGGGCGCTGTCGATAGTGCGCTGGAGCGTTTCGCCGGTAGACTGCAGAACATCTGGCGCGGTTTTTAATAGTGAGCCCAACAGCGAGCGAGAGGTGATGTCATGAACAAACAGCGGATACAACGTATGAAAACTGCGGTTGTGCTGTCTTTGACCGCGTTGTTGTTGGGTGGTTGTGCGTCGATGGTGTCGGATGACACGTTGAACGCGCAGGGTCAGGCAGCCTATGACCAGATGCGCGCCGAGATACCGTTGGTCAAAGATGCCGACACAGTGCGTTTCGTGGAATGTGTCGCCAATGCGATTGTCAACCAGCTTGAAGGTCCGTACGCAAACCTTGAATGGGAACTGGCCGTATTCGATCAGAATCAGGTGAATGCGTTTGTCTTGCCCGGCGGCAAAATGGGCGTCTATCAGGGCTTGCTGGCAGTGACCAAGAACGATGATCAGCTCGCGGCTGTGATGGGGCACGAGGTGGCGCATGTGACCGAGCGTCACCCCGCCGAGCGCATCGCGCGCACGACGGCGACACAGGTCGGTGTCAACGTCTTGTCAGGCATCGTCGGTGGCACAGCTATTGCGGCGCAAAGCGCTTCTACCGCGATGCAAATCGGTGCACAGCTTGGCTTGTTGTTACCGTTCAACCGCGGCCAGGAGACCGAGGCAGATACCGTCGGTCTGACCTACATGGCGCGCGCGGGATTCGATCCCCGCGAAAGCGTCAAACTGTGGCAGAACATGCAGGACAGCAAAGACAGCGGGCCACCAGAATTCATGTCGACGCACCCGAGCAGTGCGACGCGTATCGACAAGCTGGTCGGGCAGTTGCCGCGCGCCCTGCTGATCTATAACGAAGCCAAGGCGGCGGGCAAAACGCCTTATTGCGCTCGTCCGAATATTCCAGAGCCTGTCAAACCCAACAAAGGCTAAAGCCAGCGGAGTGGCGCTGGTATCAGCTTCAAGTGCTGGTCTGTATTGCGCAGCCGGCGGTTTCCATATCGATCCGATGCGCGACTGCGATCTCGCGCTGATCACACATGCCCATGCCGACCATGCGCGGCGTGGCGCGGCACGTTACATCGCCACACACGATAGCGTGCCCATTCTGCGCGCCCGACTCGGTGAGTCGATCAATATCTCGGGCGTCGATTACGGGGAGACGCTCGATCTCGGCGCAACGCGCGTTTCGTTTCATCCCGCCGGACATGTGCTCGGCTCCGCACAGATCCGTATCGAACATGACAACTCGGTGTGGGTGGTGACCGGTGATTTCAAACGTGACCCGGACCCAACCTGTGCGCCTTTCGAGGTTGTACCCTGCGATACGTTTGTGACCGAGGCGACGTTTGCGTTGCCAGTCTATCGCTGGCCACCACCGGCGACTGTGGCCGAAGAAATCTATGCCTGGTGGCAGTCGAACAAAGCGAGCGGGCAACCGAGTGTGTTGTTCTGTTATGCGTTTGGCAAAGCGCAACGCGTGTTGGCAGAGCTTGCGCACCTGACCGACGCGACCGTGTTGACGCATGGCGCGGTTGAAAAACTGACGGCGCTGTATCGTGAAGCCGGTGTGCGTATGTTGCCGACTACGCCGGTCGATCTGCGAACGCAACGCGACTATTCGGGCGAGTTGATCATCGCCCCGCCCGGTGCAGCTGGCTCCCGTTGGATGCGCCGCTTCAAAACGGCATCGACGGGATTTTGCTCGGGCTGGATGCGAGTGCGCGGTAATCGTCGTCGGCGCGGCTATGATCGTGGTTTCGTGTTATCGGACCATGCCGATTGGCCGGGATTGTTATCGACGATCGCAGACACTGGCGCCAGCAGAATCCTGCTGATGCACGGACACGCCGACACACTGGTGCGGTTGCTTCGCGAGCGTGGTGTCGATGCAGCGGAATTCGGTCAGCAGCGGGAGTCCGTCGATGAGGCGCTTTAGCACTCTCTACAGCGCGCTGGATCAGACGCAATCGACGAATGCGAAAGTGGCGGCGATGGTCGACTACTTCGAGCAGGCCTCGCCTGCGGATTTGGCCTATGCAGTGTTCTTTCTGTCGGGTCGACGCCTGCGTCGATTGGTTGGTGCCGCCAAATTGCGTCACTGGCTCAGCGAGACGTCCGAGTTACCCGCCTGGCTTGTGGAACAGACGTACGCGGACGTCGGTGACCTCGCAGAGACTATCGCGTTACTGCTCGCCGATCGCACCGACGACGCGCCGCTAGCTGATGTGTCGCTGGCCGATTTCGTTGTCGAGCAATTACTACCGCTTGGGAAGATGGATGACGACGCACAGCGCGACCGCGTTGTTGGCTGGTGGTGCAGCCTCCCTTATCAGGATTGCTACCTGGTCAATAAATTGTTGACGGGCGCGCTGCGTGTCGGTGTCTCGCAGGGGCTTGTCGCGACCGCGCTCGCGCAAGTGGCAGGACTGCCGCGGCCAGTGATTTTGCATCGACTGATGGGACAGTGGACACCGAATGCCGAATTCGCCGGCATGCTGCTGGCTCAGGATGACGGAAAGGCGAGTTTGTCGCGACCCTATCCGTTCTGTCTTGCCAGCCCACTGGAGAAATTGCCAGGTGAACTCGCGGCAGACGATATCGCTGCGCGGCTCGGGCCTGTCAGCGACTATCAGATTGAATGGAAATGGGACGGTATCCGCGGACAGCTGATTCGTCGCGATGGCCAGACTTTTCTGTGGTCGCGTGGCGAAGATTTGATCACCACGCAGTTTCCCGAGATTGAAGCAGCGTCCACAGGCCTTGCCGATGGCACGGTGCTTGACGGTGAAATACTGGCCTGGCAGGACAATCAGCCAATGCCATTCTCTGCCCTGCAGCGACGCATTGGCCGCAAGAGGCCCGGAAAAAAGTCATTGGCGGAATTCCCCTGTATTTTTCGTTGCTACGACCTGCTTGAGCACGACGGTCGCGATCTGCGCGAAGAGCCGCTAACGGAACGTCGCGCACTCCTCGAACATCTGGCCGCAACATTTCCCGAGCGGCTGGCGTTGTCGCAAACGGTGACAGGCGATAATTGGCAGGCGTTGGCATTGCAACGCGCCGATGCACGTCGGCGGCGCGTCGAGGGTTTCATGCTGAAGCATCATGAGAGCCGCTACGTCGCCGGCCGCAAACGCGGCGTCTGGTGGAAGTGGAAAATCGAGCCGTACACGGTGGATGCCGTCATGTTGTATGCACAAGCAGGGCATGGCCGACGCGCCAACTTGCACACAGACTACACGTTCGCTGTTTGGCGCGGTGATGAGCTGGTGCCGATTGCCAAGGCATACTCCGGGTTGAACAATGAGGAGATCGATACGCTCGACAAGTGGATTCGACGCCATACACGGGAGCGTTTTGGTCCTGTGCGATCCGTCGAACCCGAGCAAGTTTTTGAGCTCGCTTTCGAAGCGATCGCGCATTCATCGCGGCACAAGTCCGGCGTAGCGCTTCGCTTCCCGCGCATTAGGCGCTGGCGCCATGATCTTGCGGCACAAGACGCGGATACCCTCGAGACCCTGGAGGCGCTCATTTGACCAGCATCACGCGTGACGACGTCGACCGCTGGTTTGCGGGCAACGGCTGGCAGGTCTTCGATTTCCAGGCCGCTGTCTGGGATGCGTGCCAGGAAGGGCAATCTGGTTTGCTCCACTCACCGACGGGTAGTGGTAAGACTCTGGCCGCCTGGCTCGGACCGTTGATGCGTTTGGGCCACGAAGCGGATTCGGCACTACGCGTGCTCTGGATCACGCCGTTGCGCGCGCTGGCCAACGACACCGCCAAGAATTTGCAGCAGGCTATCGATGCCCTCGGCAGCCCATGGCAGGTTGGCTTGCGTACCGGCGATACGTCGACCAGTGAGCGCGCCCGACAAAAAAAGCAACCACCACAAGTATTGATCACGACGCCAGAGAGTTTGTCGCTGCTACTGAGCTACGCCGATGCGGCAAAGACGTTTCGTAGACTCGACGCCGTCATTGTCGACGAGTGGCACGAACTGCTCGGCAATAAGCGTGGTGTACAGCTCGAACTCTGTTTGGCGCGCCTTCGCAGCCTGCGCCCGTCACTCGTGACCTGGGGTCTGTCGGCAACACTGGCAAACCTGGAACAGGCAGCGCAGGTGCTGTGTCCACCACCGTTGGAGCCGGTGCTGATTCGCGGTGAATCACCGAAAGCCGTCGATGTGCTGAGCATCATGCCCGAGACGCTCGAACAGTTTCCGTGGTCCGGACGCCTTGGTATCGGTTTGCTTGAGCCGGTCATCGAACAGATCGAGCAGGCACGTTCGACGCTCGTGTTTACCAATACGCGATCACAATCTGAACTATGGTTTGAAGCGTTGCTTGGTGCGCGACCGGACTGGATTGGCCGTATCGCGTTGCATCACGGATCGATCGATCGAAAGCTCCGCCAACGCATTGAGCAGGGTTTGCGCGACGGCGATCTATTGGCAGTCGTCTGTACATCATCGCTCGATCTCGGTGTCGATTTTGCGCCGGTCGATCAGGTGATGCAGATCGGCAGTCCGAAAGGTGTTGCGCGACTGATGCAGCGCGCAGGACGCAGCGGTCATCAGCCCGATGCCGTGTCACGCATTCTATGCGTGCCGACCTACGCATTGGAGTTGATCGAGATAGCGGCGGCGCGATCCGCGTGGCAGGCACGTCAAATCGAGGCACGCGTAGCGCTGCGCTTGTGTCTCGATGTGTTGTCGCAACATCTCGTCACGATCGCTTTGGGCAGTGGTTTCACGGCTGATGCGATGCTCGACGAAGTGCGTCAGACGTATGCGTTCGCAAATCTCAATGAGACGCAATGGGGCTGGTGTATCGATTTCATCACGCGCGGCGGACAGGCGCTCGCCGGCTACCCGCAATTCCACCGCGTCGTGGAAACCAATGGGGTTTACCGCATGACGGATCGTAGGTTGAGTCGCCAGCACCGTATGTCCGTTGGCACCATCACCAGCGACACCGCGATGCGCGTCAAATGGATGACCGGGGGCACGCTCGGCACGATTGAAGAGTCGTTTGTGTCGCGACTTAAGACGGGGGATCGCTTCCTGTTCGCCGGACGGCTTGTCGCATTGGTGCAGATCCGTGACATGACGGCCTACGTCAAGCGTGCCAAGCCCGGCAAGAAAACGGTGCCGCGTTGGCAGGGTGGGCGTATGCCACTGTCCAATGAGCTGTCGCACAGTATGCTCGCATTGCTGCAGTCTTTTCGGTGCGGTGATCCGATGCCCGATGAGCTTGCCTTGCTGGCGCCACTGCTCAACTACCAACAGCAGGTATCGTGCCTGCCGAGCGAGACGCTGCTGCTCATCGAACGCTGCAAGAGTCGCGAAGGCCACAGCATTTTCGTGTTCCCGTTTGCCGGTCGTCTGGCCCATGAGGGGCTCGCGACGTTGATCGCTTACCGCATCTCGCGGGAGATCAAGATCACGTTCACGCTGTCGGTCAACGACTACGGCTTCGAGCTACTGTCTCGCGAAGCGCTTGAGTTTGACGAATCCACGTTTCGCCGTTGGTCAGACCCCGATAATCTGTTGGATGATTTATTCGCGGCGATCAATGTTGGAGAGGCCGCCAAGCGCCAGTTTCGCGATATCGCGAGAATTGCCGGTCTGGTCTTCAGCGGTTACCCCGGCAGTGGCAAGTCGACGCGCCAGATACAAGCGTCCAGTGGCCTCATTTTCGATGTGCTGACCCGCTACGACGACCAGAATTTGCTTCTCGACCAATCGCGTCGCGAGGTCCTGGATGCACAAATGGAAACCCGTCGCATGCAGGACGCCATGTCTCGAATCGCGACACTCCCGATTCGCATTGTGACGACAGAGCGGTTATCACCGTTTGCATTTCCGTTGTGGGCCGAGCGCTTACAAAGCCAAATCATGTCGAGCGAAACCTGGCGTGAGCGCGTCGCCAAAATGGCGGACACTTTGAATCGTCGGGCAGCCGCATCATGAGTGGTGCGCTTGAAGTCTGCATCGCGGATGAGGCGCTGTTGTTGTTGCCCGAGCGCGCCATCTTCTGGCCTGCCCGTGGCGCCCTGTTGATCGCCGATTGGCACATTGGTAAAGCGGCCGTTTTCGGCCGCCGTGGTCTCGCTATTCCCGAGGGGGACCTGCAACACGACATGCAACGCCTCGATCGACTGCTGAGCATCTACGCCGCCGAAGAGTTGATCGTACTTGGCGACTTGATGCACGCGCCGCCGCTCGCCACGGATCACTGGCCGCAGGGTCTTGCGAATTGGCTTGCAAAACACGCGCAGCTCAGTTTCAGTGTCGTCGCCGGCAACCACGATCGTATCAGCGCCGAGCAGCTACCTGCGGCGTTGGCTGGGCGCATCGACTGGTACCCGGCGGATCGTCGCGTCGGGCCTTTCGTTCTTGCGCATGAGCCAGAGCCATTGGCGGATAGCTACGTGCTGGCCGGGCATCTGCACCCGACCTTACGGCTGACCAGCGGTGTCGATCGCGTACGCAGCCCGGTGTTCTGGTTCAGGCAGGACTACGCGGTTTTGCCGGCGTTCGGTAGCTTTACGGGCGGCCATAACATTCGACCGGGACGCGGCGACCGTGTTTTCATGACCGGACCCGACAGCGTTGTAGAGATCACACCGAGATGACGTTCAAGGACCATTTTTCGCAACAAGCGGCGACCTATGCCGCGCACCGGCCGCGCTACCCTGACGCACTGTATGCATGGCTCGCATCACAAGTGCCAACACAGGCGTTTGCCTGGGATTGTGCGACTGGCAACGGACAAGCGGCGCGCGCGATCGCGACGCATTTCGATGCGGTAGTCGCCACGGATGCCAGTGCCGCACAAATCGACAACGCGGGTGATGCGGCCGGTGTCACGTATCGTGTGGCGCCCGCGGAGGCGAGTGGTCTACAGCCCGCCAGCGTTGATCTGATCACCGTAGCGCAGGCGCTCCACTGGTTTGATACCGATGCGTTCTATGCGCATGCCCGTGTCGTGCTGAAACCGACCGGTATGCTTGCCGTCTGGACCTACCAGCTGTTCGAGCTGGAGCCAGCGATCGACGCACTTATCGCCGAGTTTTTCGACGGTCCGATCGGTCCGTTCTGGCCTGCCGAGCGCCGTTTCGTTGACGAAGCCTACGTATCGATATTGCCGGACTGGCCAGCCGTCGAATCACCGCCATTTTTTATGCAGTGTGATTGGCGTTTCGCCGATGTTGTCGGTTATCTGTCCAGTTGGTCGGCTGTGCAACGCTACAAAAATGCGCATGGCGAGGATCCGGTGGCAGACCTCGCTGCACGGCTGGCCCCGTTGTGGGGCGACGGCGTGCGGCAGGTCCGTTGGCCGTTGCTGTTGTTCGCGTTCCGCCTCCCAGACGCTTAGCGTCTGGTCTTCATGCGCCATCTATTCCGTGGCGAATCGGCGGTCAGAACGGCATCGGTGACAGGATTTGCTACTATTCAGGCATGGCAAGAGTGGCACGCATCGATGGTGAACAGTTGTTCGGCGCGTCGCGCTGGGCAGCGTTAAATGCGCGCACAGACTGGCGCGGCATAGCGCTGGTGCTGCACGCCTGGGTCGTGATCATAGCGGCGATCACCGCCGCGGTGTTGATGCCGCATCCCGTGGTCATCCTGCTGGCGGTCATGGTCATCGGTTCACGCCAGCTTGGCTTGTCAATTCTGATGCATGACGCCGCCCATGGTCTGTTGTTGCGCAACACCACATGGAACGATCGCGTGGGACAGTGGTTGTGCGCCTATCCCGTTGGTCTGGATCTACGCGCCTATCGGGCTTACCACCTCAAGCATCATCAATTCGCGCAGCAGGACGAAGACCCGGATCTCTCGTTGTCCGCGCCGTTTCCGGTGACTAAGGCGAGCTTTGCCCGCAAAGTCGCACGTGATCTCATGGGACTGACTTTCCTGAAGTTGCGTGTGCTGCCGCTATTGCTGGCCGGTATTGGTCGCCACAAACTCAGATCAGCCGATATCGCGCTGGTTGGCTATAACGCCGTGTTCGCGACGGTGGCGTTTGCGCTGGACGCGGGTTGGGTCTGGTTAACGCTGTGGCTACTGCCTGCGGCGACCTGGCACATGTTGGTGGTTCGCCTGCGCAATATCGCCGAACACGGTGGCATGACGCGCGACAACGACCCCTGGCGTGTGGCGCGCACGACTCAGGCGAATTGGCTGTCTCGGGCGTTTATCGCGCCGTACTACGTCAATTATCACGCAGAGCATCACCTGTTTATGTGGACCCCTTGTTATCGATTGCCGGTCATCCACCGCGCGCTGCGCGAACGGGGTTTGCTCGACGCGCACGCAATGCCGGTAGCGCCAGGTTACTCTGCCGTTTGGCAGGCGGTGACACGATGACGCCGCGCTGGTGGCTCGCTGTTGCCGTGTTCGCGCAGCTATGCGCCGGCTGCAGTCTGATGCGCGACCCTTTCGTGACGATACCGGATCGCCCGCGCGATGCATCGGCCGAACTGGGCCAGCAGCAGACCGCTGTCACGACCCATCGCTACACGCTGGCGCCAGGGCAGACCGTCGTCGGTGACGTCCAGATTATTGAGGCGCGAGAGCAAGACACCTTTTCGGATATCGCGCGCAGCTATGGTCTCGGATATGACGAGCTCGTTTTCGCTAATCCCGGTGTCGACCCATGGTTGCCAGGTGTGGGCACACGTATCGTATTGCCAACACGTTTCGTGATTCCCGATGTTGAACAGGTGGGCATTGTGTTGAACATCGCGGCCAAACGCTTGTTCTGGTTTCCGCCTGTCGAGGACGGTGATGCACGCGTTGTCGAAACCTTTCCAATCGGTATTGGGCGCGTCGGTTGGGCAACCCCGACCGGGTCGTCAACAGTGATTGCGAAAGCGAAAGATCCAGCGTGGTATGTGCCCGCTTCGGTGCGTAAGGAACATCGCGAGGCGGGCGATCCTTTGCCAGCCGTCGTACCGCCAGGCCCCGACAATCCGCTGGGTCGCCATGTGCTGAAACTGGACATGCCCGGTTACCTGCTGCACGGGACCAATCAGCCATACGGTGTCGGAATGCGCGTCAGCCATGGCTGTGTGCGTCTGTATCCTGAGAATATTGCCGCTCTGTTTGACGTCGCATCGATTGGTACACCGGTAAGAATCGTCAATGAGCCGTTGGTCGCTGGATGGAGAGATCGATCCTTCTATGTGGTTGCCTATCCACGGCTTGAAGACGACGAGCGCAGCGCCGAGGTTATCATTCGTGACGGTCTCGATTACGTTCGAGACAGACACTGGATGCTACGTCAGGAAGATGGGCAGGCCTGGCTTGCTGCGCGCATGGCAGCGGCGGACGGGGTTGCCTACCGCTACACGGAAAAAGCCTTGTCCGCGGAAGCTGCCTGGGTTAACAACGTCACGGCACCACCGGAAGATGCGCCGAGTCGGGCCGAGGTCGCCGACATGTTGGAGACACTGATGGATGAGGCGGCCGAGGATGGGGCGCCATGAGCGCATCTAAAGAGGCCAGAAAAGAGGATTGGATGCGTGTCGTGTTAGAACAAGCGCAGCAAAATCTGCGTCAGAAACGTGAACAGCGAGAGGCTCAGTCCACCGCAGCGCACAAGGACAAGAAAGACGCGTAGTTGTCGTTCAATTCTGGTTGGTGACCGGCCGGCCTGCCGTTGTAGGTGTGCCAGAACAACGACTCGCCGCGTTGCTCATTGTTATCCTGATCGTACAGCAGACAAGCCATGGCTTTACCAGTGTAGGTCGTTTCCAGCGGTAGTTGCCAACGCGTCATGGCGGTGGCGACGGCAGCCTTGGACGCATCGGTGGCATGTGCGTAGTCATCCCCATAGAATTCATCGCGAATACTTACATTAGCGAAATCCCCATCGGCCAGACGAATGCGTGGTTCTGCCGCTTGCAGACGCCGCGTGATTTTTCGGCAGAGCTTTTGCAACGCAGGCATATTGCATTGATGAGCGGCCGTGACACGCACCGCGACCACGTGTGTTGGCCAGCCGAGTAGCGCCAGACCGACGGTCAGTCCGGCTGCTGTGCCCATCGTTCCGGAGGCGACATAGATGCGTTCAGGTGGTGCCGCTGCGCGCCACTGTTCGGCGAGTTCAAATGCCGCATTGACGTAGCCGATACTGCCAATCGCGGATGTACCGCCGAGTGGCACGACCGACAGACCATCAGCACTGGCATCTCGCAGGCGACGCATTTGCGCGACACGATCACGCCGCCGGTCTGCGGATGCCTCCAGCGCAGTCCCGTTGGATTGATGACGCTGCAGCGTCGTTTCGACGAAGTCGGTCATGCGTTGTCGCATGAGCATGCACGTGCAGTCGATATCAACTTGTCGCGCATGCAATGCGGTTGCTAGCGCGTGATTGGAACCGACACCGCCGAATGTCACGAGACCGCCGCGACCTTTGGCTGCGGCATCGCCGAGTAAGTATTCTAGTTTGCGGACCTTATTGCCGCCGTAAATGCTGTGGGTCTGGTCATCGCGTTTGATCCAAAGCCCATGTTGCGCGGCTTGCAATGATTGCAATGGCGTCGGGAAGTCGCCGATTGGCAGACGTGCAATGCGTCGTGCCAAACCACTGTAGCGGGATTCAAGAAAGCTGAAGCCGGTCGGCTGATTGTGTACCGCGCTTGCCACGCTGGTGGTCTCCTCATCGTAAGCGCACGCGCGTACCGCCGTGCTCGCATCCCGTATCAGCAGGCACTAGAATAGGGCGACTGCAAGACCATAGCAAACGGGGAGGGGTGTGATTGGCTGCATTGTCCGGTAACGGAATGACAGTAATCGAAGCACCGATTGGCGATCAGCCAATCGCCATTGCCCCGACGCCGACAGCTGCGTTTCTTGGGCGCGGGACCGCCGGTCCGGTCAACACGCCAGTCGTTGTGGATAGCGTCACGGCATTTGATCGCACCTTTGGTGGTGAATGGTCTGGCAACACGCTGGCCGAGCAAGTGCGTTTGTTTTTTCAGCACGGCGGCCAGCGCGCGATCATCGTTCGTCTCTGTAACGCGGCGCGTTGCGGTGAGCTGACGCTGCCGGCGGATGGTGCTGATTTGCGATTGACCATCCGGCATCCGGGCAGCGCGGAACGCGTCAGAGCCTCTGTCGACTATGATGGTGTTGCCGATGACAAACACTTTAACCTGACGTTACAGCGGGTTGACGCACTCGCGCGGCATATTCTCGATCAGGAGATTTACGCCAATCTGAGCATCGACGCCGATTCCAGTGTTTGGTTTGGCCACGCATTGGTGGATTCAGCGCTGGTGCGTCTCACGGCGCAGCCGGCGCTGACAGTGCGACCACAAGCGACGCGTTCGCAATCCGCGCATGGCGGCGTCGCATACCAACCGATGTCTCAGCTCGGCGATGACGGGGCAGCACTGACCGACTACGACTTCGTGGGTTCGGAACGCACCCACGCCGGTTTGTTTGCGCTCGACCTCGCGCCTGATTTTGATGCGCTGTACGCCTGCGCGGATGCGGGCGATTCGATGCCCGGTCCGACCTTTGTCGCCGCGGCTGCCCAGTACTGTGCTTCTCGCAATGCCATGTTGCTCGTCGATCCACCGCTCGCCGATGATGCGGAGTCGGTTGTGGATTGGCGTCGTGGCGGGGCTTTGGATAGCGAGCATGTCATGACGTATTTTCCGCGCCTGCGACGCCGCGACGATCCTGCGCTGACCGCCTGCTCGGCCGCCGGCGCATTGATGGGTTTATTGCTACGCCATGATGCCCAACACCATGTATTTACTGCGTTGGCAGACAGTCCTCACCAAAATGCTGCCTTGCTGCATCGAGACTGGCTACCGAGCGCGACACTGACGACCGACGATGCGCTGACGCTGCTGCGGGTCGGCGTCAATCCGTTGGTGGTCGGCGAGCGCCGCCGTTTGGTGTTCCCTGCACTGGTCACGGCGGCCAACCGTCGTGAACGACGGCAAGGTTCATTGCCGGACCAGCGACTGAAGAAATTCGTGCTGCGTCAAATTGAACGAGGTACTCGCTGGGCGGTGTTTCGTGATCGTGATCAAAAACTGTGGGCGCAAGTGGCTGAGCAAGTCTCGACCTTCATGGGGTCTCTCGCGGAGCGCGGTGCTTTTGCCGAAGGTCCCGCGCGTGGCTGGTCGGTGCGGTGTGATGCCGAGACCAATGCTGGCGTCGATGGCGTTCGGCTGCTGATTGGCTTTCGCACGATCAATGGAGAATCGCCCATCATGTTCGCGATCACACAACACAGCGACGGCACAACGGCCTGTCGCACGGCCTTCGCTTATCCTGAACTGTCGTGACTGCATCCATGCAGCCGGCCATGGCGAAAAACCTGACTCAGAACTGATCAAGGGCCAAGCCATGTCCCATCAATCACCACGCGATGCAACACGCACGCTGTCTCCGTCGATGCTGCTGTTGGCAGCGCTTTATGCTGGCGCGCTATTGGCGACGATTCACTGTTTGCTAACCAGCTGACCAGACCGCAGCGATTACCGTCGCGCCGCGCGATCGGCTACCATAGTCGCATGACGCGCGACGCCATAGTTCTGACAACGCTGGTCGCCTACAAGCTCGTTCTCGTCGCCATCGGTTTGTGGGCCGCGCGCCGAAACAGTGATGCCCACGATTACCTGTTAGCGGGTGGCAAACTGGGTGGCTGGGTGGCCGGTCTCAGTGCCAGCGCAAGCTCATCGTCCGCCTGGACGCTACTCGGTGTCAGCGGTGCGGCCTACGCATGGGGCTTGTCCGCCGTGTGGTTGTTTCCAGCAACGCTCGGTGGCTTTCTGCTCAACTGGCTAATCGTCGCTCCGCGCCTCGCGACAATCGCACGCAAGGAGCGCGCGTTGACGCTGTCCGAGGTCATCCTACCGGCGCACCTGGGTCGCTGGCAGCTGCCCCTGTTGAGGCTGTCGACGGTGATCATCGTTTTTTGTTTTCTGTTTTACATCGCCGCGCAATTCGATGGTGCGGGCAAGGCGTTCAGTGCGAACTTCGGTTGGCCAGCAGCGGAGAGTATTCTGATTGGCGCGGCGATCGTAACGCTTTACACGTTACTCGGCGGTTTCTGGGCTGTTAGTGTCACCGATGCCTTGCAGGCCGTCATGATGTTGCTGGTTGCGGTCGCCTTGCCCGGGCTCGCTGTGTTGACTGCAATGTCCGGCGGAGAATGGACGACCGGGGCGATGGGGCACCTGCTCGGTGATTATTCTGGCGTGCTCGGTATCGTGTTTGTGTTGGGTACGCTCGGCATTGGTATGGGGTATCCGGGACAACCACACGTCGTCAATCGGTTCATGGCACTACGAGATACGCGCGCGCTGCGCCGCGGCCAATGGATCGCCATCGGTTGGGCGGTCGTGGTCTATAGTGGCATGCTGGCACTCGGTTGGTCTGCACGTGCATTAATCGCGCCGCCGGGCGATGGCGAACAGGCTTTGTTTCTCGTCGCGGATGCCGTGCTGTCACCAGTGTTCGCCGGCCTCGTACTGGCCGCCGTGTTATCCGCGATCATGTCCACCGCCGATAGTCAGCTATTAAGTGCGGCGGCGGCGGTCGCGCACGACTGGCGGCTGGACACGGCCAGTCCCGACGCCGCCCCGGCGCTGGTGCGAGTGGTCGTCATCGCGTTGGCTGTGGCGGCAATCGCGCTCGCGCTGTTCGTACCGCAGGACATATTTTCGCGTGTCCTGTTCGCCTGGCATGCGGTGGGTTCTGCGCTGGGTCCGCTACTGCTCGCGCGCCTCGCGGGTTGGCGCATCTCTGCGCTCGGCAGTGCTGCTGCCATGGTGAGTGGGTTCGGTTTGACGGTCGTTTTTCATCTGCTGGTCGATTCGCCGGGCGACTGGGTCGAACGCTGGTTACCGCTGCTGATCGGCGCTGCTATCGTCGTGTCCACCCGACAGGATGCTACGCATGAAAATTGATCGTGTACTGCGTATTGGCGGACTGGTGTTGGTACTGGTTGTCCTGCTTCTGGTGATGCTGTTGTTGCTGTCGGTGACGGACGCGACGCTAGGTTTGTGGGAGCGATTGACGACGGCACCCGCACTGCTACGTTACGGATTTGTTGCCGCGTTAGCCGCGCTCGCAGGCTTGTTCTTCTGGCTGACATGGCGGGTGCTGAGACGTCCCGCGCCGGCTCAGTCTACCCCAGCCCCGCTGCTGGACGAAGATGCGATCAAGGCGCGGGTATCAACCGTGGGCGAGGACGGCGTCGACACTGAGGCGGCAGAGCAAGCTTTAGCGGATCTTGCGCAGCATCGTGCTGGTGAGTCGCTGATTATCGCGCTGTTTGGTGCGGTCAGCACCGGCAAGTCGTCGCTGGCCAAGGCATTGTTGCCCGATGCGGACGTGTTGATCAGCCCGGTTGCGGGGTCCACTGTGTCGGCCGCACGCTATGAGTGGCAAGCGCGCACTGGCGCCACCATTACACTTGCGGACCTGCCTGGTTTGGAAGCGGTTGGCGGCGAACTGGATTCAGCGATGCTCGAGGAGGCGCGACGAGCGCATGCCGTCGTATTTGTGACGGACGGTGATTTGTCACGACAGCAAGTCGCAGCGCTGCAGTTATTGCGCGCTCAGCAGAAGCCATTAATTGTGACACTCAATAAAGCCGATCAGTATGCGCCCGACGAATTGCAGACCATTATCGCGCGCTTGCAGACGCGTCTCGCCACGGAATCGGCTACGGAAGGCGTCGCACCCACGTTGATAGTCACGATCGCGGGTGGTGAGTACGACGCAAAAGTCATGGATCAGTCTGGTGAGAGCCATACAGAAACGCGCGTCAGAGATGCCGATATCAGTCAATTGGTTCTCGCACTTGAGGAGATGCTGGGTCGTGATCTTGGCGCCATCAATGCGTTGCGCGAACAAGCCTTGTTGCAACTCGCTGCGGACAAACTTCAGGAAGCAGAGCAGCGCTACCGAGAACAACGCGCAGAGCAGATCGTTCGCACAGCGACGCGGCGTGCCGTTATCGGTGCGCTCGCAGCGGTCACCCCAGGTACCGATGTCGTGATACAGGGCTATCTCGGCACTCAGATGACTCAGTCGCTCTGCAAGCTGTACGGACACAGCCCGCGCGACCTTGAGATAGAGCGCTTTCTGGACTTGAGTCAAAGTCGTGTCGGCAAGGCTTTGCCGCTGTCATTAGCGATCGCTGGCAACGCCCTGAAAGCGTTCCCCGGTGTCGGTACACTGGCAGGTGGAGCGACGCATGCCGTCGCCTACGGATTGCTGTTCGACGCGGTTGGCCGCGGACTCGCAGTGTCGTTGGCAGAAGAATGTCGCTTTGATGCTGAAGTCGCGGCGCAGTCGGTGCAGAAGGGATTAGATGAGCATCTGGAACAAAGTGTTCGGCGGGTGGCGCGACTGGCGCTCGAAGCCGGCAGCAACAGCGAATGAACAAGATGACGGCGGTTCCGCCAGACATCTTGCGCTTGCGCGTGAGTCGCTGAATGAATTGCTCGGTGATCAGCGCCTGCCGGAAGCGATTCGCAACGGCCTGAATGCCGATTACGAGCAGGTGCGTGCGATGCTCGATAAGTTGGAGCAGGGACACTTGCACGTGGCAGCTTTCGGGCGGGTCAGCACCGGCAAATCGTCGCTGCTAAACGCACTGGTCGGCGAAACCGTGTTTAGCGTCAGTCCGCTGCACGGCGAAACCCGACAGGCAGCGATGGCGGTACTCGATGAACAACCGGCCGGTGGCATTTTTGTCATCGATACACCTGGCATTGATGAGGCCGATGGTGACCAGCGGGAAGCGCTGGCGGTCGAGGTCACCCGTCGCGCGGATATCGTCTTGTTCGTGATCGACAGCGACCTGACCGATAGCGAGCACCAGGCCTTGCAACAACTGGTTTCGGCAGGGCCACCCGTCATTCTGGTGTTAAACAAAGCGGATCGCTATAGCACCAGCGAACTCGCCACTTTACGCGCCGCCATCGCGACCCGTTGTGCCGATTGGTTACCCGCGGAGCGTCTGGTCACCACAGCCGCCAATCCTCAGGATGAATCGGTCATCGTCCGGGATGCGGCCGGCAACGAACGTCGAGAGACCCGCAGCGCTCTGCCGGATCTCGGCGAGCTGCGTGCACTGTTGTGGCAGATCCTGGAGCGTGATGGCAAAACGCTGGCGGCATTGAATGCGTCACTGTTTGCCGCCGATCTGTCGGACAAGGTCGGACAGCGACTGGTTGCGGCCCGTACTGAGTTGGCCGATCAAACTGTTCGAACTTACTGTATTGCCAAAGGGGTTGCCGTTGCGGTGAATCCGGTGCCAGTGGCGGACTTGTTCGCGGCGGCGGCGATCGATATCGGGATGGTGGTACATCTGTCGCGGATTTTCGCGTTGCCGTTGTCACGCAATGATGCCGGCAAGCTGGTGCGTGTGATCAGCACTGAGGCTTTGGCGCTGATGGGGACCGTTTGGGCGGTGCACTTTATTTCCAGTGCCTTGAAGGTAGGCACCGGTGGTTTGTCGACCATGCTGACGGCGGGCGGGCAGGGCGCTGTCGCCTATTACGCGACTTATGTCGTGGGTCAGGTCACACGCCAATATCTCGCGCAAGGATGCTCGTGGGGTGATGCTGGTCCGAAACAGGTTGTCGACGATATTCTACGCAGCCTCGATCGTGATTCTGTGTTGCGTATGGCCCGCGACGATATTCGCGCACGTCTGAAACGAGCGGGTGGGTAATGGATCGCGAGGAGCGGCACGCCGCTATTTTGAGTGCGGTGCGCCGTATACCGCGCGGTCGCGTCTCGTCCTATGGCGTCGTCGCAAAAGTGGCGGGCTTACCACGCGGCGCACGCGAGGTCGGTCGGGTGCTTGGTCAACTGCCCGGCGACACGTCCGTCCCTTGGCATCGCGTGCTGAATGCACAAGGTCGAATTCACAACGCTGCAACGAGCGATGCGGGTCAGCGACAGATTGCGCGCTTGCGGGATGAGGGGGTGCGTGTTGAGCGCGGTCGAGTCAGCATGCGCGAATACGGCTGGCAGGTATCGCTCGACGAATGGTTGTGGTCCGACCCTGCTCAGTGGCTGGGCGATACGGATTAGGATGCGCCGTGAAAAGTCGACTCTATCAGTGGCTGTTGCACCCGCGTACATTGCGAACACGTGAGCATTTGTTCAGTCTGGCCAGGCGTGTAAAGGGGCAATCTCAGAAGATCGACTTGTTCTATCGCTGCGGTGATCCGCAGGCGCACTTGTTGTTGCTGCTCACTCGTACTCTCGGCGGAGCGTATGGCATAGACGTGGATGTTCGACTACTGCCGGGTAGCGAGAACGAGCAAGACTCGAGTGCAGCACAGCTTCAGCGATGGCGTCTGCGCGATGCAGCGCGATTTGCGCGCGCACTTGATCTCCCGTTGCCTGACAGCGCCGAGCCACGTATGCGCGCCGGTTGCGAAGCCGCCATGGCTTACAGTTGGCGACGTCAGCGCTCGCTGGAAGAGTTGTGTGACCTGTCGACCGCTTACTGGAACGGCGAGTCCGCAGTGTGGTCACGCAGTTTGTCGCGTCTGAAGGCGACCGATCACGCGCACCAGCGCATCCTGTTTCGCGACAACCTCGCCTATCTCGAGAGTCTGGGTCACTACGATGCCAATGCGATTCACTACGACGGTGTTTTTTATCGCGGCGTAGAGCGACTGCGACATTTGACGCTAAGGTTGCGACGAGCTGGTCTTGTCGGCGGTGATGCCGCCGAACGTGCGAATCTCGCGGAGCGGCTGGACGCTATTGAAAATCGCTCGCGCGACTTGACGGTAGCAACGACGGACAGCGCGAGTGATGCGCCGATCACACTGTTCTTTTCGTTCCGGAGTCCTTACTCGTGGGTCGCGTTACCAAGAGTGCTGACCATGGCGGACGCAGCCAGGCGTACCATACGTTTTCGACCGGTACGCCCGATGGTGGAGCGCGGCGTTGCGTTGTCCCCCGAAAAGCGTCGTTACCTGGTTCTGGATGCGGCGCGTGAGGCGGATCGGTATGGTGTGCCATTCGGTCGTATCGTAGATCCTCTGGGTGACGGCGTCGCGACGGCGTTGGCTGGATTTTTTGCAGCCGCAGCCATCGGTCTCGAACGTCGCTATGTGGAACACGTCATGGCGGGCATCTGGGCGCAGGGGTTGAATCTGACGCGCTCGGCCGAAGTTGACCGTCTGCTGGTATCGGTGGGACTAACGCGTCGTGCGCTTGAGGCACAGCGGGCAAGCGCTGGCAACGACGAGATCCTGAAAGCTAACGAGCTAGCCCTGTCGCAGCAGGATCTTTGGGGTGTTCCGACAGTGGTGGTTGACGGCCGCGCCGTCTGGGGTCAGGATCGCCTTTGGCAGTGCACGGAATAGCGGAGGGTCACGGCGATGCAGGATACGCTTGTCGTGTTTTCACATGGGCTTGAGTCTGGCCCCTGGGGTAGCAAGATCACTGCGATGGCGGAAGTGGCGACATCGCGTGCCGCGCGTGTCGAATCCGTCGACTACCAAGGCATGCGCTCCCCCGGGTCACGCGTCGACAAACTCCTCGCGTTTTTATCCGCTGAAAATGCGGACCGAATTATTTTGGTGGGTTCCTCAATGGGCGGGCATGTCGCGACGGCCGCCGCCGTAGAGACATCCGTGGCAGGGGTTTTTGTTTTAGCGCCAGCCTTTCACATGCCAGGTTTTGAAGCGATCACACCTGTTGCGCCGAATTGCAGCATGGAGATTGTGCATGGCTGGCGGGACGATGTGGTACCGGTTGACAACAGCATTCGCTTTGCGCGTGAACATGGCACAACATTGCATATCGTCGACAGCGACCATCGTCTCGGCGATGCGATCGATACGATCAACCAGCTACTGGCTATTTTTCTCGATAACTGCCTGGAGGCATCAAGATGAAACCATTGAATCGGGCGACGTGGTCAGCGGCAGCGCTACTGTTGCTGGCCGCTTGCGGCGGCGAAAGCAATACTGCGGCTGATACCGTTGAGGTCGAAGACAAGGTCGAGAACACCGCGCTGAGTGATGCGGTGAAGGCACCGCTTGATAAGGCGGCGGATGCTGCTGCGTTATCCGACGATCGTAAAGCGAAGCTGGACGCGGCACTGGAAGATGCGCAAGGCGACAACGATAACGATGATCCGTAGCGATCACTCGATCAAAGCGCTGAACGCAACCTTGATACTCATGTGATGTCCTGCCCATTTACGATCGTCGATGTCTTTGTCGACGCAGGCGTCGGCGGTAACCCACTTGCGGTGGTGTTTGGCGGTGAGCGCTTGTCGACGCAGGCTATGCAGCACATCGCGCGGGAGTTTAACTTCTCCGAAACAACATTCGTGTTGCCGACAACTCGACAGGATGCCGATTTTCAGGTGCGTATTTTTACGCCAACCAAGGAAGTGCCGTTTGCCGGACACCCCAATCTCGGTACCGCGTTTGCGTTGCTGCATCGCGATAACATCACCGTCCCCGGTGAGCTGTGCTTCGATGAGATGGCGGGGCTTGTGCCTGTCACATTCGATGCAGCAAACGGCGATGACGTCGAACTGGAACTGCGAGCACCTGAATCGCTGAACATTGGCCTTGCGGTCAGCGTTGAGGATATTGCCGGTGTCTTGTCGTTATCGCCCGACGATATTGATGTGCAGACCCATCCGCCCTGCGAAGCTTCGGTAGGCTTGCCATTTTTGATGTGCGCTCTCACGAGTGAGGCGGCACTCGATCGGGTGAATATCGATCTCGAGGGGCTGCGTGTTCTTGAACACGCCGGTGTGACGGCAGATATCCACTGCTATTACCGGCGAGCGGATGACAGCATAGAAGCAAGGATGTTTGCACCGCTCGATGGGGTGCCTGAAGACCCAGCGACGGGCAGCGCGAATGGCGCGCTGGCCGCACTGCTCACGCAGCGAGCCTCGCGCGACGGCGCGTTTGAGTTCGATATTCGCCAAGGGTTCGTGATGGGACGCCCGAGCCGACTACGGGTGCGAACCGAGCGCGCGAACGGTCAGGTGTCTGAGGTATTCGTTGGCGGCCGCTGCCGTGCATTCGCAAATGGCACGCTCAGTGCCGGATCATTGTCGACTGGCCGCTAAACCGGTCAGACCGACCAGCGCCGGTGTATCGACGGTGATCAGGCGTGTCGGGATGTCGACGAGATAGTCGCGCGAGCGTCCCTTGTCGAGAAATCGTTCGCGGAAGCCGGAGCGCTCGAACAGCGCGCGATTGGCTGGAATGATTCCTCCGCCAAGATAAATGCCGCCGTGCGCGCCGAGCGTTAGCGCGACATTGCCGGCAACGGCACCGAGGAAC
Source organism: Pseudomonadota bacterium (assembly GCA_039033995.1). Taxonomy (GTDB): domain Bacteria; phylum Pseudomonadota; class Gammaproteobacteria; order Steroidobacterales; family Woeseiaceae; genus CALBPI01. The sequence continues at coordinate 38,597 of JBCCBP010000007.1, forward strand.
AAATAAAACTGCTCGAAGGTCTCGACGGCAGCTTTGTCCTCGTGATTGGCGCGCTCACTAATCACGCTGGCAGAGAGCGACTCCCCATGCATGATCTTGTGTAACAACGACAATCCGTTGCCAGAGATCAACCGCTCCGCTGAGCAGTGGCCGTCATCACCGCGCGCTGCTTCAATGATATCCGCTTCCGCTCGGTTGGCGGCCGAGAGACTGACATGCCCGCCTTCGCCCGGGATCGCAAGGTATCCCTGCTCGTGATAGACGATGCTGGCGACGCCGAGTCCCGTTCCGGGCCCGATCAAAACGGACGGCGCTTTGATCTCCGTTGTGCCATCACCAATCTGGACATACTCGCCGGGTTCCAGCATCGGTACGACATGCGCCAGCGCTTCGAAATCATTGATGATAATGAGTTCGGTCAAACCGAGATGATCGCGCAAGGTCTCGACATTGAATGACCAGTCAATGTTCCTTAGCTTGACGTCGTCGCCGGTCACCGGGCCAGCGATTGCCAGTACGGCATGGGTGGGTGCCTCGCCGGTGTAACCATCGAGAAAAGCGCCAAGCATGTCATCGATTTGGACATACGCTGCATTGCGCAGCTTTCTAAGCCCGTTCAGCGTACCGCGTTTGCTCGCGCCTGGCTGCCAAACAGCAAGACGTGAGTTGGTGCCACCAATATCGGCGATTAGCCAGCGCTGTGTGCCGGTTGCGGCTTTCATCTGTTGTGTCTCCTGAATGCCGCGTTGCAGCATGCCCTGTGATGCTCTCTGCGCAGAGGATCGGCGAGGCCAGCGGCAAATTCAAGTCCGCGTTACATCATCACAGCCGCCTTTACCCAGGGTGGGTTACAATAACGTCATCAACGCATCCTCCGGCACAACACGAGTGAGGAATCCTGGCATGGCCTCGATCAGGCAACGCTTGTATTCAATGATGGCGCGCACGCTACGACTCTGGGTAAAACCGGGCGTCGCGAGTGACGACAGCGTGGCGGCGATTCGTCGCTTGCACGCTGACCCATCCGCGCGTGTCTGTTACGTGCTTGAGACCGGCGGCCTTGCTGATTTTCTGACGCTTGAATCTGTTGCACAGACGCTCGAACTGCCGCTGGCGAGCGATTCTCTCGATTACGCGGGGCAGGATCTGGGGCGCAGGGTCGTGATCTTGCGACGCATGCGAGGATGGTTGTTCCAGCGCAAAAGCGCCCGTCAGTCAGTGCGCTTACGACAACTGATCAATGCGGCTACCGCGGCGCGCGACGCATCGGATGTGACGGTCGAAGCGTTACCGGTTTATTTGGTTCCCGTTGGTATCTATTGGGGCAGGGCGCCGGGTAAGGCGCGCTCATGGTTTTCGCTGTTGTTTCGCGAGGACTGGGAAATGGCGGGTCGAACCAGACGCCTTTTGACCACCTTGCTACATGGTCGACACACGTTGCTGCAGTTTTCCGAACCGATGCAGCTGGCGCCGTTGTTGCAGGAAAAGCTGGATAGCGAGCGCTCCTTCCGCAAGGCATCCCGAGTCTTGCGCGTGCATTTCCGTATGCGTCGCGAAGCCACGGTCGGACCGGACTTGTCGCATCGTCGTACCCTGATCGGCGAAGTGTTGCGCGCAGAATCGGTCAGGAAGCTGATCGCGGCGGAGGGCGAGCCGAACAGTCGCGCGCGTACCAAGGCGATCAACAAGGCACGCAAGTATGCGTATGAAATCGCCGCTGACCTTTCTTATTCGACGGTTCGCATGCTCGATCGCGTCCTGTCGTGGCTGTGGAACAGGATCTATGACGGTATCGAGATCAACGGTATCGAGCGATTGCGACAAACCGCCGTTGGCAACGAGATCATCTATGTCCCGTGTCATCGCAGCCACTTCGATTATCTGCTGTTGTCTTATGTGCTCTACAAGCAGGGGCTCTCATTGCCGTATGTCGCGGCGGGCATCAATCTCAATATTCCGGTGGTCGGCTCTATTCTGCGTCGTGGTGGCGCGTTTTTCCTGCGTCGCACGTTCAGCGGGAACCGATTGTATGCCGCTGTCTTTCATTCTTATCTCAAGGCCCTGCAAACGCGCGGCTACCCGCTCGAGTATTTCATCGAAGGCGGACGTAGCCGTACAGGTCGATTGCTGGCACCGAAAGTGGGCATGATCAACATGACCTTGCGAGCCTTTGCGCAGGATCCGCGTAAGCCCGTCAAATTTGTACCCGTCTACTTTGGCTACGAGAAATTGATCGAGGGCACGGCGTTCGTCGGTGAGCTGCGTGGTGGCAAAAAAAGCAAAGAGTCACTGTTCGGGTTTTTCCGATCGCTGCGCGCGTTGCGAGAGCAGTTCGGCAAAGTCTATGTGAATATCGGCGAACCCATCGATCTTGCCGATACGTTGCAGCAAGCGGCTCCTGACTGGCGAGACGGCGATACCGCAGATAGCAAACCGGAGTGGCTGCCGGCGGTTGCCGACCAACTCGGCTGGGAAATTTTGGAGCGGATTAACTCGGCAGCGGCCGTCACACCCGTAAGCTTGTTGGCGCTGGCGCTGCTCGGGACGCAGCGTCAGGCGATGTCGGAAGACGATCTTTTACGCCAGCTTCGACTGTATCAGGCGTTGTATGCAGAGACGCCGTACAGCGATACCGTGACGCTGCCCTCGATGTCCCCGGAGGAAATTGTGGCGCACGGCGACAGACTGGGTGTCATCGAATTTGAAGACCATGCGCTCGGCCGAATTGTTCATTTGCCGACCGGACAAGCGCAGCTATTGACGTACTTCCGCAATAACATTCTGCACCTGACAGCACTGCATTCGACGATTGCTGCCTGTTTTATTCACGGCAAAATCCTTGCGCGAAGTGAGCTGCATCGCCTGGTGCGTCTCATTGCGCCGTTTATCCGCGCAGAAATGCGACTGCGGTGGGAGGTGGAGGATTTCCCGCGCGTTGTCGATATTGTGATCGACGCGATGTGTCGGCATGGCTTACTAGAAACCGAGGGTGAGCTGTTGCGTCGTCCGAATGCAGGCTCGTCGCTGGCGTTCTCATTGAATCAGATGGGACAGTCGGTGGTGCCGGTGCTGCAGCGTTATTACATGACGATCGCGCTGCTTAACAAGTATGGGTCTGGTGCGCTTTCGCAGGGTCGTCTCGAGGAGATTTGTCAGCTCAGTGCCGAGCGACTATCCATACTCTATGGCATTCGCTCACCGGATTTTTTCGATCGGAGATTGTTCCGTACGTTTCTCGGTGTGTTGCGTGAACGTAAGGTTATTGCGCTGGACGAAGCAGGCAATCTCGCGTTTGAGCTAAAGTTCGATGCGATCGAGAACGATGCGCGGCTCGTGCTCGGCGAGCCATTGCGGCATAGCATCCTCACGGTTACCGAGGTGACCCGCGAAGAAAAGATTCAACGACCTGAGGAGCAGGAGGCGGCCGAATGACCAACGCCGTCAAAGTGGTCTCGTTTTACCGTTTTTTGCGTGTCGACGAGCCGCGCGTGTTAGGGGAAGCAGTGCGCGCGAAAGCCGCCGAGCTTGATCTGCTGGGTACCGCGATCGTGGCTCCCGAGGGCTTGAATGCCACTTTGTCCGGTCATGCAGCGCAGTGCCACAGTTTTTTGCAGTGGCTCGGCACAATGCCTGGCTTTGCCGATATGTCCGGCCGCTGGTCCGACGCCGCGTCGGCACCGTTCAGACGATTGCGTATCAAATATCGCGATGAAATTGTCTCCATGGGGCATGCGGATGTGAATCCCGCCGATGGGCAGGGCCAGCACGTTGATGCAGCGCAGTGGAATGCGCTGTTAGAAGACCCTGAAACACGGGTTATCGATACACGCAACATTTACGAAGTCGAAGTCGGTACTTTCACCGGTGCCGTCGATCCTGGCACGACGAACTTTCGTGAATTCACGCACTATATCGAAAGCGAGCTGGCGGCGGATCGCGATAAACCAATCGCGATGTTTTGCACCGGCGGTATTCGCTGTGAAAAAGCGACCGCCGTTATGCAGCGTATGGGCTTCGAGAATCTGTATCAGCTCGACGGCGGTATTCTGAGTTATCTGGATCAGGTCGCCGAGGACGACGAACTAGAAAACCGCTGGCGAGGCGAGTGTTTTGTTTTTGATTCACGCGTTGCGGTTGATCAGGCGTTGACCCCCGGGGCGTACGTGCAATGCCACGGCTGCCGGCGTGCGCTGGATGCTGATGACCTGGCCCACCCTGACTACGAGCCCGGTATCTGTTGCGCACGTTGCGCTGATGGGCTGTCCGATGCGCAACGTCGGCAATTTGAAGAGCGTCGCAAACAGGTCGCGCTGGCCGCACAACGCGGCGAAACGCACATTGGTGCGGAGTATCCGTCTAAGCGTTCAAATCCGGAATAATGTCGGATTCGAGGTGGGCGATCGCGTCTTTCAGTTGCAACTTTCGCTTCTTGAGTCGCTTCAGACGAATTTGATCCATCGCAATATCATCTGCGAGACTGTCGATTAGCACGTCCAGATCGCGGTGTAGAACACGCAGCTCTTTCAGCTTGGCTAGCGTATCCATGCCCTCGACGTTGAGGATCTCGGTAATTTTTTCATCCACGGCCGGCTCCTGCAGCGCGGGTCTAGATTTGCCGCCAGTCCCGGTCGTCGTCCGCATATGCGATGAAGTCAGGGTTAAGCAGGCTCTCGCGCGTATTGTAGCGTAGGGGTGTACCGTCCCACTGGCACACTATACCACCTGCCCCGCACAGCACCGCATGACCCGCTGCCGTGTCCCATTCAGAGGTTGGACCGAAGCGCGGATAGACATCGCCAAGGCCTGCCGCCAACCGACAAAACTTTAGTGAGCTGCCGATGCGTTGTACGTCTACCGGCCCTAGTCTGTTAATCCAGGCATCGACAGCAGGAGTTAGGTGCGAGCGGCTCGTCAACACTGTCGGTGTGAGTGGGCTTGAGCATCGCACGCGCAAAGATTGCGTTTTGCCGTCGACAAGACTGGTTGCCCCGAGGCCGGGCCCGCCCCACCAACTTTGTCCCAGCACCGGCGCATGAATCACACCGAATACCGGCGAATGATTCTCGATCAGTGCGATGTTGACGGTGAACTCTCCGTTGCGATTGACAAATTCGCGGGTGCCGTCGAGCGGGTCCACCAGCCAATAGCGTGACCACCGACGTCGCTCGGCAAAATCCGGAATGGTGGATTCCTCGCTCAGCACCGGCAGCGTTGGAAATGCGCTTCGCAGGGCTTTGCGGATCAGGGCATCGGCTGCTCGATCGGCCGCCGTTACCGGCGACGCATCCGCTTTCTGGTCGACCGCAAAATCCTGTTCGTACACCGCGAGTATCGCATCACCCGCCGCTATGGCGATTGCAAGTACCGTCGGAGTCAAATCATCCATTAGCATAGTGGCGAGAATTCCGATCACTCATGTCATCATGGTATCAATAGCCGGTCGGCGCGCCCATCGATATCGGAGAACCTAATGAACGCCTTATTGAGTCGACACCGCACATTGCTGTTGGATATGGATGGTACGTTGCTCGATCTCGCCTACGACAATTTTTTCTGGTTGCGTACCTTGCCGGAGTTCCTGTCACAGAAACGTTCGGTGTCGGTGGCCGAAGCCGAGCAGACAGTGTTTGCGCTGATCGAATCCGAGCGCGGGACGCTCAATTGGTACGATCTCGATTTCTGGAGTGACGCGCTCGGCGTCGACATGCTCGCGATCAAACGCGCGTGTCCGGAACCGATCCGGTTTATCGACGGGGCAGCTGCATTTCTGACGCGCGCGCGCGACGCCGGACACGAGTTGGTGCTGGTCACTAATTCGAGCCCGCCGCTACTGGCGTTGAAACAGGAAGCGACCGGTGTGCTCGACTATATGGACCGCGCCTACAGCTCTGCAGAATTCAAGGCACCGAAGGAGTCGCAGCAGTTCTGGACGCGCTTTTTTGCCCATGATCCTGCAGTCCCCGGCGATTGTCTGTTACTGGATGATAGTGAGTCGGTTCTTCAGGCGGCCGAGACATTCGGTGTCAGCGCGACGATCGGTATCCGGCACCCGGATACGGGCCGAGAGTCCAATGCATTACCTGGTCGTGTTGCTGTCGACTATGTGCGCGAACTATTGCTCTGAGGCCGGCTTGCTCTGAGGGCGGCGCCTGCGTCTGCGCTTTTTCTTGCTCCCGCCTTCGCCAGAGCCGGCGTCTTGACTGTGAGCTTGCTGCGGTCGTCCGCCGCGATTGCTACCAGAGCGACTATTGCCACCGCGTCGGCCCCCGCTCGGCTTACGCGGACGTCGTGGTGGCCGCACAATTTCCGGCAAGCCCTCGTGATCGAAACTTGCGACAGGAATTCGGAAGCCGATGTAGTCTTCGATATCGGGTAACGACATCACATACTGTTCGCACCCGAAACTGACCGCGACGCCGCTCGCACCGGCTCGAGCGGTGCGTCCGATACGGTGCACATAGTCTTCGCGATCCTGCGGCAAGTCGTAGTTGAAGACGTGGGAAACATCATCAATGTGCAGTCCACGTGACGCGACGTCCGTTCCGATCAGCACATTGAGTTCGCCACTCTGAAATGCCTGCAACATGCGCAGGCGTTTCTTCTGCGGCACATCACCCGAGATCGCTTTCGCGACAATATCGTTCGCATTCAGTGTGTCTTCAAGGCGTTCCGCTTCGCGCTTGGTGTTGACGAATACCATCGTACGTTCGATATCCATTTCTCGCATCAGCTTGACGAGCAACGGAATCTTTTCGTCGTTCGACGGATAGTAAATCGTCTGCTCAACGCGATCTGCCGTGACCTTTTCCGGCTCGATGCGCACGAGCTCGGGGTCGTTCATATGTTCGGCTGCGAGCTCCATAACGCGATAAGAGAGAGTGGCTGAGAACAGCAGGTTCAGCCGTTGATCGGCAGGCGGTAGTCGCCTGAGGAGGAACCGGATGTCTTTGATAAAACCGAGATCGAACATGCGATCCGCTTCGTCGAGTACCAGCGCCTGCGCGTGCCGCATGTGAAACACGCGTTGCTTGAAATAGTCGATGATCCGGCCAGGCGTGCCGACAAGAACATCGATACCCGCTTCAATCGTGTTGCGCTGTTTGTCGTAGTCCGTGCCTCCGTAGGCCAGACCAATCTTCAAGCCGGTGAACTTTCCGAGTTGTTCAGCGTCGTTGGCAATCTGAATCGCGAGCTCCCGCGTCGGCGCTAGCACCAGCGCGCGGATACCGCCTGGCTCGCGATCGTCGGGCAGTGGGTGGCGCAACAGGTAGTTATACAGTGCGATCAGAAACGCTGCGGTCTTGCCCGTTCCGGTCTGTGCCTGTCCGGCCACGTCGTTGAATTGCAATGCTACCGGCAGGGACTGCGCCTGAATCGGTGTGGCGTTGCTGAATCCGGCAGCGCTGATACCTTGTTGCAATGTTTCCGGCAGGTCGAGTGTGGCGAATTCGAGATCCGATAGATGTTCTGTTGACATAGGTTCTTGGTTTACTTGTTATCAGGATCGGGCTTTTTTGCGAAAACCCGCCTTTTTGCTATCGAAACACTTGCAAATTGCCGCGCGACGATGTGAAATTAGATCAACCAAGCGCAACTGCCGTTGCCAAATCCACGAGATTACTTAAAAGCAATAGCAGCGTCATTGATCCGTATCGGGGCGTCGGATCTCTTGATCGACTGGCGCATAGTGCCTGATATAGCGCACGTAGTCACTAAAATGCCGCATTTTCAACGTATCAGGAACTGATACCGCGTTTGCATTGTGTCCAGAGCACTTTTTTCCATCTTTTTCCACACCAACTAGACAGGGGTTATTCCGTTGAGCGACAAAATTTTGCAGACCTCCGATTCCACTTTTTCCGACGACGTACTTCAGTCTGACGTCCCGGTACTCCTCGATTTCTGGGCTGAGTGGTGTGGTCCCTGCAAAATGATTGCGCCGTTGCTCGACAAAGCCGCGGGCGATTACGACGGTCGCCTGAAGATTGTCAAAATCAACATCGACGAAAACCCCAACACGCCGCCGAAGTACGGCATTCGCAGTATTCCTACCCTGATGATCTTCAAAGATGGTCAGGTACAGGCGCAAAAGCTGGGCGCTGTATCAGCAGCAGCCCTTTCAGAATTCATTGACGGTAACTTGTGAGAGCATCCTTGAGTACGACACCGACAGCCAGCACGCAAACGCGTTCCAGACCCCAGCAGTCACGGGGCAACAAGAAAAAATCGAGACGTAAGCCGTCCCGGAAACGCGCCCATAGCGATCTGCCGATTGATGACGGCGGCAGCCTTGAGGTCATCCCGCCAGAGGAGCTAGAGCAAAGTAAGGATGCCATGAACCTGACCGAGCTTAAGACTCGGCCAGCCGCGGCCCTGGTGGAACTCGGTGAGTCTCTGGGACTTGAGAACCTCGCTAGATCCCGCAAGCAGGACATCATTTTCGCGGTACTTAAAGCGCATGCGCGCAACGGTGAGAACATCTACGGCGATGGTGTGCTCGAGATTTTGCAGGACGGATTCGGATTCCTGCGTTCTTCCGACAGTTCCTACATGGCAGGTCCGGACGATATCTATGTCTCACCGAGTCAGATTCGTCGTTTCAATCTGCGTACCGGCGATACCGTATCCGGTTTGATTCGTCCGCCGAAAGACGGTGAGCGTTACTTCGCTTTATTGAAGGTCGGCCAGATCAACTTCGAGCCACCTGAAAACACACGCAGCAAGGTACTGTTTGAAAACCTGACACCGCTATTCCCGCGCGATCGATTAAAGCTCGAGCAGGGCAATGGCAGTAAGGAAGATCTCACTGCGCGTATCATCGATCTTGTCGCACCAATCGGCAAAGGTCAGCGTGGACTGATCGTATCGCCGCCGAAAGCCGGTAAGACGATGTTGCTGCAGAACATCGCGTCGGCGATCGTCGCGAATCAGCCGGAATGCGATTTGATCGTGCTGTTGATCGACGAGCGTCCCGAGGAAGTGACAGAGATGCAACGCACCGTACGCGGTGAAGTCGTCTCATCGACGTTCGACGAGCCAGCCAGCCGACACGTACAGGTCGCCGAGATGGTCATCGAAAAGGCTAAGCGGTTGGTCGAGCACAAGCGTGATGTCATCATCCTGCTCGACTCCATCACACGGCTGGCGCGTGCCTACAACACCGTCGTTCCTTCGTCGGGTAAGGTGTTGACCGGTGGTGTCGATGCCAACGCGTTGCACCGTCCGAAGCGTTTCTTTGGTGCAGCACGCAATGTGGAAGAGGGCGGTAGCCTGACTATCCTTGCGACGGCGCTTGTCGATACTGGTTCGAAAATGGACGAAGTGATCTACGAGGAGTTCAAGGGTACCGGCAACATGGAGATCCATCTGGATCGCCGAGTGGCAGAGAAACGCGTGTATCCCGCGATCAATATCAACCGCTCGGGTACGCGCAAAGAAGACTTGCTGACCGATCCGGACGAGCTACAGAAGATGTGGGTGCTGCGCAAAGTGCTGCACCCGATGGATGAGCTTGCCGCGGTCGAATTCCTGCTCAACAAGATGCAGGACACGAAGACCAATTCAACGTTCTTCGATGCGATGAAGCGCTAGCGGCCTGACTCACCTACCACGGGTAGTAAGGAAAAGCTTCGCCGGCGGCGAAGCTTTTTCTTTTTGCGGGCAGCTCGACAAAGCCGTGACTGCCCGCCAGTGCTGCGAAATCACCTGATGTATTGGTCGACAGCGGTGCAGCCCATAGCTGACCCGCGTTGTCAGGTTGTATCACCACCGGCACGAACGCGGTGAGTTCGGGTTTGAAGTGCCAGTCGGCGGCCAGTTTGGCAGTCACCGGACCGTACGTGTCCAGCCCCGTCATCCGTTCGAGGGCTGGCACCACATAACGCCGGCAGCAACTCAAAGTCGATACTGGGTTGCCGGGCAGACCGAACACGAGCTGGCCTTGCCGTCCTTGACCAAACCACATTGGCTTGCCCGGACGTTGTGCGACGAAATGGAACAACCGTGTGACGCCCAGGGCTTCAAGTACCTCCGGTATGAAATCGGCTTTGCCTTTGGATACGCCACCGGACAACACCAACATGTCATGACGCGCTAGCAAATCGCTCAGGCCGCGGGTCAGCTGCTCGCGCGAGTCTTTCAGGTGATGTGTTGAGCAATCGGTGAAGCCCCGCTGTTGTAACGCGGCGGCAATGCCGGGGCCATTGGACAATCGAATCTGGTGGGCAGCGATCGGTTGGCCAGCGGCGACCAGCTCGTCACCGGTTGCGACGATCGCTACGCGGGGCATTCGGCGCACGTCCGTCATCGTGTTGCCTGCTGAGTGGAGTATGGCCATCTCCGCGCCGCCGATGCATACACCTGCCTGTAGCAGTGTCGTGCCGGCGGGGTGATCGCTACCAGCGCGATGGACGAATTGACCACGTTCCGGCGCGTAGCCCGCTTCCAGGTCGAGCAGCGTTTCGCCATCGATTCTGCGTGTCGCATAGCGCTCGACCGGGATGATCGTATCAGCACCCTCGCAGAGGACGGCGCCGGTCATGATCTCCACGGCGCAGTCGCCTGCTGGCAATGTATGGGCGGGCTCACCGGCGAGTTGGCGACCGGCGATGCGCAATGTTTTGGGTAGCGTCTCTGACCAGCGAATGGCGACGCCGTCCATCGTCACTCGATCAAAGGGCGGATGCGCGCGTTCCGCGCTGACGGTTTGTGCCAGGATGCGACCGGCTGCATCGGTAATCGACACGCGCTCCGCGTCTAACGATTCGACATGCTCAGCGATAATCTCCGACGCTTGGCAAACCGAAATCACGACCGGGCCTGACGCTCGCGATCGATCGCGCGATAGCCGATATCGTCGCGGTGGAACAGGCCGTCACTGCGCATGTCTGCTACCGCAGAGTAGGCGCGTTCGGCGGCGGCGCTGACGCTGTCGCCGAGTGCCGTGACGCACACAACGCGACCGCCATCGCTGACGAGCTTGCCGTGTTGATCCGTCGTGCCAGCGTGAAATGTCTTGACGCCATGCTGTGCGTCCAACGTCGCGTAGTCTTTCAGGGGTAGGTGCTTGTTGTAGTCTTGCGGGTATCCGTCCGCGGCAAGCACGACACCCAGCGCCGCCTCGGCCGTCCACGACGCTCGATGCTCAGAGAGCGTGCCGTCGACGACCGCCTGGCAGAGTGCCGGTAAATCACTGGTCAGTCGGCACATCAGCGGCTGTGTTTCCGGATCGCCCAGACGGCAATTGAACTCGAGCACGCGTGCATTCCCATGCTGATCGATCATCAGGCCTGCATAGAGAAAGCCGCGATAACGGATCCCGTCCGCCGCCAGACCGTCTATCGTCGGCCTGATGATATCTCGCATGACATGCTCTGCAACCGCCGGCGTGACGACTGGCGCAGGCGAATACGCACCCATGCCACCAGTGTTCGGCCCGCGATCGCCGTTGTCGCGTGCCTTATGGTCTTGCGACGTTGCCATCGGCAGTATGTGCTCACCGTCGGTCATCACGATAAAGCTCGCTTCCTCGCCTGGCAAAAATTCCTCGATGACGATCTCAGCTCCGGCAGCGCCGAAACGGCCCTCGTCGAGCATATCGGCAATGGTTGTCAGTGCCGTGTCGAGCGTCTCAGCGATCACGACGCCTTTGCCGGCCGCAAGTCCGTCGGCTTTGATCACCTGCGGCAGTCGCTGACTGCGCACGTATGCGCAAGCGGCATCCGCCTCCGTGAAGGTCGCATAGGCTGCCGTCGGGATGCCATGGCGCTGCAGAAACGCTTTGGTGAACGCTTTTGAGCCCTCCAATTGCGCCGCTTGTTGATCTGGACCGAAACAGCGAAGGCCTGCGGCCTTGAAACGATCTACGATGCCCGCAACCAGTGGTTGCTCCGGGCCGACGATCGTCAAATCGATGGCGTTGTCGGTGGCATAGGTGATCAGTGCGTCGATGGCGTCAGCGGCAATGTCGATATTGGTTGTTTTCAGCTCGGATGCCGTGCCAGCGTTGCCGGGGGCGACGAACACCTGCTCGACTTGCTCGCTTTGGGCGCAGCGCCAGGCGATGGCATGCTCCCGACCACCGCCTCCGATGACTAGTACTTTCATCTGTTCCGTCCCCTAAGCCTGTTCCTGTTCACATAGCGGGCATTCACCCTCGGGCCACCTGGTCTGGTGCGACCAGATGCTCGCATGATCGCTAGTGGCGAAAGTGTCGCATACCGGTAAACACCATCGCGAGACCATGCTCGTTGGCCGCGGCGATAACTTCGTCGTCGCGCATCGAGCCTCCGGGTTGGATCACGGCAGTGATGCCGTGTTCTGCGGCACTGTCGAGACCGTCACGAAAAGGGAAGAATGCGTCTGAGGCCATCACGGAACCCTTGACGGCAAGGCCCTCGTCGGCAGCTTTTATCGCAGCGATGCGCGTCGAGTAAACGCGGCTCATCTGACCAGCGCCGATACCGATGGTGTGCGCATCGCGGCAAAACACGATCGCATTCGACTTCACAAACTTGACCACCTGCCACGCGAACAGCAGGTCGCGGATTTCCGATGCGGTGGGCTGGCGTTCGGTCACCACTTTCAAATCGCTTTCGCTGATGCGCCCATCATCGCGGTCCTGAACCAGGAATCCGCCGGATACGGCCTTGATTTCCTGCGCTGGCGGGATGGATTGAAGTGCACCCGTCTCGAGGACTCGAATGTTTTTCTTTGTGGCGAACACCGCGATCGACGCTTCGTCAAACTCAGGTGCGATGACAACCTCCACAAACTGTCGCTCAACGATCCGCTCGGCTAGTGCGCCGGTTACGCCACGGTTGAAGGCGATGATGCCACCGAATGCCGAAGTCGGGTCAGTCGCAAATGCGGCATCATAGGCAGCGTCGAGTGTTGCGCTGACGGCGACGCCGCAGGGATTGGCATGCTTGACGATGACGCAAGCGGGCTGTTCAAAAGCGCGCACGCATTCCAGTGCCGCGTCACCATCTGCGATGTTGTTATACGACAAGGCCTTGCCCTGCAGCATGCTGGCTGCGGCAATCGACCCCGGTACGCGTTTTGCGGTGCGATAGAAACTCGCCGCCTGATGCGGGTTTTCGCCATAGCGCAACGTATCAGCGCGATGCCCGCCGATGGAGAAATCGTCGGTCTGGGGTGCGAGCTCAACACTGCTCTTCAGGTAATCGGCGATGGCGCTGTCATACGCGGCCGTATGTGCAAACGCCAGTGCAGCGAGTCGTCGCCGTAGTGTGGCATCCGGCGCCTGGCGCTGGCTGACCAGTGTCCCGATGGATTCATAGTCGTCCGGGTTGACCACCACGGTGACGGATGCATGATTTTTGGCGGCGGCGCGCAGCATGGCAGGACCGCCGATATCGATTTGTTCAATCGCAGCCTCAATGCTGACATCCGCCTGATTAATCGTCTCTGCAAATGGATACAGATTGACGACCAACAGGTCAATCGGCGTGATGCTGTGGGTTTCAAGCGTGGCATCGTCGACCCCGGGACGGCGTAGCAAGGCGCCATGGATCGCTGGATGCAGGGTCTTGACCCGACCGTCCATGATCTCCGGAAAGCCTGTGACATCGGCCACATCCGTGACATCGAGACCGCCGTCGCGCAGCGTGCGCGCGGTCCCGCCGGTCGATAACAGTTCGACACCGGCGCTTGCCAGTGCCTGTGCGAACGTGAGCACACCGCGTTTGTCTGACACGCTGATCAGCGCTCGCCTGATGGTCATGAATCTTTGCTCCTGCGAACGCTAACTCGTACGCGTCTTAGTCGAGTGCGTAGGTCTTCAGTTTCTTGCGCAGCGTACCGCGATTGATGCCGAGAATCTCTGCCGCACGGCTTTGGTTGCCCGCCGTGTACTCCATGACTTTTTCAAACAAAGGTCGTTCCACTTCCGACAGGACCATGCCGTAAAGGTCGCCGGGAATCGTGCCATTCAAGGTGACGAAGTATTCCTGCAGTGCACTTTCTGTCATGCGCGCGAATGGTACGGGCTGTTTCTTGCCCTTCTTTTTCTTTTTGGACGTAACCGTCTTGCGTGTATTTGCCTGTATCGTCGCCACAGCGAACCGTCTCCCCCAAACAGGTGAATCAACAATGTGATGATGGCAACTACGCGGCTACAGAGGTGCTGTGGCCGGTGCCATCGAACATTTGACCTGCGAGCGCAGCTTGTAACTCGACGGTTGGTGTAGCGAGAAGCTCTCGTCGACGATGGTCGGCGACATTGAATTCTTTGCAATACCAATTCAAATGTTTTCTGGCCATCAGTAACCCTTTTTTTTCGCCGTAAAAGGCGTGCAGGGCTTTTAGATGGTCGGCGATAATAGCATGCCTTTCGCTAATTGAAAGTGGCGCTGGCAGCACCCCTGTGGCGATGAACTCGGATATTTCTCGTAAAATCCATGGCCTGCCTTGTGTTGCTCGACCAATCAGTAAACCGTCGGCGCCGGTGAAATCGAGAACTTGCTGCGCAACTTGCGCGCTGACAATATCGCCATTGGCAAAAACAGGAATACGGCATGTTCGTTTGACGTCGCGAATCAGTTCAAAACGCGCGTCACCGCGGTAGCGACAAGCACGTGTTCGACCATGTATGGCGATCGCGGCGATGCCTGCGTCCTCGGCGATTGAAGCAATGGTTGGAATATTCAGGTGTTGCTGATCCCATCCGAGACGCGTCTTCAGCGTCACCGGCACAGGCACCGCGCTGACCACCGTACTCAGGATTTCGGCAACCAGTCGCTCGTCCTGCAAAAGCGCGGAGCCGGCGAGTTTCTTACAGACTTTCTTGGCCGGGCAGCCCATGTTGATATCGACGATCTCTGCGCCACGCTCTACGACCGCCTCGGCGGCAGCGGCGAGTTGTTGTGGCTCGGAGCCAGCAATCTGCACAACGCGTGGTGAGGCATCCTGGTCGATATCGAGCCGGTGGCGAGATTTGCTGCTTTGCCATAACGCTGTATCGGCGGTCGTCATTTCAGAGGCGGCAAGTGCCGCGCCGAACCGTCGTGCAATGCGGCGGAACGGGGCATCCGTGATACCTGCCATCGGCGACAGCGCAATACGCCCGGTCAGCCGGATATCTCCGAGCAACGGCAACGGGCCGCGACGATCCGTCTGGGTCATCGGCCGTTGCCACAGATGGCGGCACCGCAACGCAGGGTCCCGCCGTCGCCGTCATAACATAGCGACAATTCAAATTTGTCCGCGCGACTCTCGGCAAAGTCGAGACTCAGATAAGCGGTTTGTCGCGCTGCGGCGGCCAGCATCGACGCAGTCGGCTGGTCATTCGGCAGGTAGTCGGCCGGACCGACTAACGCGGTGGCGATGACATCGTCAAAGTTGTCGGTGATATCGACCTTGATGGTCGGCAGGGGTACTGGGCCTTGCGTCTGGTTCTGGAACAGCGTTTCGATATCGAGCGTGCGTTCCGTGAGTGTAGATCCGCTCCGTTGTACACAGAGCGCATTGATATCCCACACGGGTTCTGCATCCAGACCGAGCACTGCGTACGCCTTGCCGAGATAGGCGCCCCACGGGTCCATGGTCAGCAGTTGCCCGCGGTATTGATGAACAAGTTGTCCACCGAGAGCGATGACCAGCAATACCGATAAAGCTGACCACAAACCCTTGCGCCGCGGCGCCTCCGGCACAGCCATGATCATCGATTGGGCGAACATATCCTCTGGTGTTTCCTGTATGGCGGGCGGCTCATCGCTGGACAGCACGATTTCCTCAATGATCTGCTGTTCTTCGGGAGCGTCCGTTCGCGCCATGTCATCGGATGGTGTCATCAGCGCCGTCCGATCGTCGTCAGCGGCCAGATCCCCGTCGTCGCTCTGAGCATCGTCAGCAGGCGCGCCGACGTCGCCATCGAGATCTTCCTTGAGCAGGATTTCTCGTTGTTCCTCAGGTAGTGCTGCGGGCGCCTCCGGCTCATCGTCGTCGTCAAGGAATACTTCGCTCGCCCGAAGCATGTTGGTGAGCGCGTTGATATCGAAAATTTCGTCGTCGGACGATTCGTTGGATGGACCGGACGTCAGGAACGCCATCTGGTCGTCGCGTGCGCTCGCACCTGATCCGAGAAACGCGGTCTTGTCGCCATCTGCGTCGTGACCGTCGGCTTCCGTTGCCAGGAAGGTCGTTTTGTCGTCGTCCTCGGCTGCAGCCAACGGTGCAGGCGCTTCCACGGGACGCTCCGTTTCTGCTATGGCGCGGTCTGGCGGCAATGCGTCGGCGTGGCTGTCGTCATCCGTGGGTGCTGCCAGCTCGACGGCGTCGTCCATGTCATTCTCAGCCAGCGCCATGGCGTCCGCGTCGATGGCAGCTGCTGGCGAGGCAACGTTTTCCGCGCTGTCCTCGTCCGCGGCTGTCAGCGCGTCATCGGCTCGCGTCAGATCGAGATCGACAGACGACGCGCTGGTATCGTCCTCGACCAGTTCGAAATCCAATGCCGGGCTGTCACTGACGTCTGATTCGTCACCGAGTTCGTCCAGCAAATCGTCCCAGTCTTCGCCGCTCAAAGTCTGTATGAGCGATTCGGGGTCCGCTTGCGCTGAGTCTGGCTGGCCTAACTCCAATGCCACTGCAGGCGGTTCGCTCACGGCGGTCGGTGTGCGGGGTGCGCTATCGTCATTAGCCAGTGCCTGCAGTTCTGCTTCCAGTTCCTCCGGGGGAGTGTCATCGCTAAACAGGAAGCGCCCCGTGCCATCGCGCAAGCCGTCGTCAATAGCGGGTGGTTCGGCAGTGTCAGCCGTCTCTTCAACAGGCTCGTCTTGCGATGAGTCGTCGTCAGCTGGTGTATCGCCACCGAACGCTGCGGTCAGATCCTGCATATCAATTTCGACACCGGACTCGTCGGCGCTCACGTCCATGAACTCGGGTTCCAAGTCTGCGACGGGTAGGTCATCCTGATTGGGCTCGTACCCCTCAGGGTCTGCCTCAAGCGGCGCAGATACATCGGCGACCGGTTCTGGACGATCCTCGCCGACAGGCATGTCGATGACCGATTCATCTGCCGATTCGTCTGACGTGATGTTGTCGGCGACATCGTTATCCAAATGATTTGCTGCTTGATCGCTATCCGTCACCAGCAATGCTTCGCTGACTGGATCGATTGCCGGCGCATCATCCGACGGGATCGCGTCCACACTGAAGTCTAGGTCGAGCGCATCGGTCGGTGCGACCTCAGCGCCATTCTCCGCGCCAGCGAGTGCATCGGCCAGACCATCATCCAGATCGAAATCGAGCGCGTTATCAGCGGGCGCAGACACACTGTCGAAGTCGAGATCCAGCGCGTCGGATGCAATGTCGTCCGGTGTGGTGTCGGAGAGCAGGCGTGTGGCGTCATCGGGTGTATCGGTCGTCGGCGCTCCGATGTCGAGGTCGAGCGCGGCAGCGTCGCGAGGCTCGCTATCGCTGAAGACATCGGCAAGAGCGTCTTCGGCAACGGAAGACTCATTGGTCGCGTCGGCCGCCGCGAATTCTGTGGGCAAGAATGTATCCGCGAAATCGATCACCGCTTCGCCGGCATCCGCTTCGCTGCTACCGATATCAATAATGTCGTCGACAACAGGCGACGGTTTGCTGAGCAGGACTGGGATATCTTCGTCGGCATTGGCGAGCGCATCGAAGATATGCAGGCATTCGCCGCAACGGACGCGGCCGCCAGCCTGTTTCAACACATCGGAGTCCACGGCGAACACAGTCTGGCATGCGGGACAGCGAGTCTGCAGATTGTCTTCTGCCATTAGCGGCGAGCCCCTTCCAAAAGCACCCAGCCATCCTGCCTTTTCGGTTGCGCAAACTCAATGAACGGGTCGTACTTTTGCATCACGGCATCAGCCTGGTCCTCAAGGATGCCTGACAGCAGTAGGACGCCACCGTCTCGCAATGTGCGGGATAACGTCTCAGCCAGCGACATGAGCGGCTGCGCCAGGATATTGGCCAGCACCACATCATAGCCGTCATCCAGCGGCTGCCAATCGTTCGGCAAAGCACAATGCAGTGCTTCGGCCACGTCGTTGTCAGCCGCATTGCGCAGCGTCGCTGTCAACGCCTGCGGATCGATATCGACGGCATCTACCGACGCAGCGCCGAGCAGCAGGCTGGCGATCGCCAGGATGCCGGAGCCGCAGCCATAGTCGAGCACCGTGGCACCTTCGAGTGCCAGACTGTCGAGGCGACTCAGGCACAGCGCCGTCGTCGCATGAGTGCCGGTACCGAAAGCCAGACCCGGGTCGAGCTTTATGATCGTCGCGTGCTCGGCGGACACCGACATGGCGTGCGGGCACACCCAAAGCCGTTCGCCGAACTGCATCGGTTTGAAATCATCCAGCCACGCGCGCTCCCAGTCGCGTTCGGGCAGCAGGTTGATATCGATAGCGGGTAGCGACGGCAGCGATAGTGACGACAGCAACGTCAGCGCAATATGCTCATAGCTGATCTGGTCATCGAATAGGGCGGTCAACACCGCGTCATGCCAAAGCGGCGCTTCGCCAGGTGCGGGCTCCAGAATCGGTTGATCGGCTGCATCGGTATAGGTAATCGCGACTGCGCCGGCGTCCAGCAAGGCCTGCTCCCAGCGCTCCTGATCGAGCCCTGCAAGCGGCATTTTCAATTGTTGCCAACCCATCGGCGGAGATGCTCAGAGGCCGAGTCGTTTTTCCAGGTAGTGAATATCGGTGCCACCCTTGATGACAGCGGCATGCTGCAATATTTCCAAATGCAACGCGATATTCGTCTTGATGCCTTCGATCACCATTTCACTCAGCGCGCCACGCATTCGCGCAACAGCCGCTTCGCGGTTGTCAGCGTGGGCCAGCAATTTACCGATCATCGAGTCGTAGTGTGGCGGTACGCGGTAGCCGTTATAGATGTGACTCTCGACGCGAATGCCGGGGCCGCCGGGTGGGTGCCATAGATCCACAACGCCGGGCGACGGCATGAAATTCTTGGGGTCTTCGGCGTTGATTCGACATTCGATCGCGTGGCCGTTGATCTTAATGTCTTCCTGCTTGAATGACAGCGGTTCGCCGGACGCAACCAATAGTTGCTCTTTGACGATATCGATGCCGGTGACCATCTCTGTGACCGGATGCTCCACCTGCAGACGGGTATTCATCTCGATGAAGTAAAACTCGCCGTCCTGGAACAGGAATTCGAACGTGCCCGCATTGCGGTACCCCAGATTGACACACGCCTCAGCACATCGACGCCCCATCTTGTCGCGCAGTTCCTCAGATAATCCGGGCGCCGGCGCCTCTTCAATGACTTTCTGATGCCGCCTTTGCATCGAGCAATCGCGTTCGCCGAGATGTACAGCGTTGCCGTGATGGTCAGCGATCACCTGAAATTCAATGTGGCGCGGTCTTTCCAGGAATTTCTCCATGTAGACGACATCGTTGCCGAACGCGGCGCCGGCTTCGGCACGGGTCATATTGATCGCATTGGCGAGAGATGGCTCGCTGTGTACGACACGCATGCCGCGACCACCGCCGCCGCCAGCCGCCTTGATGATCACCGGATAGCCGATGTCGCGGGCAATCGCCAGGTTTTCGTCCATGTCGTCACTGAGCGGTCCGTCGGAGCCAGGCACGGTGGGTACGCCGGCTTTTTTCATCGCACGTATCGCCTCAACCTTGTCGCCCATTACACGGATCGCTTCGGGTTTAGGTCCGATGAAAATGAAGCCGCTTTTCTCGACGCTATCCGCGAAATCGGCATTCTCTGACAGGAAGCCGTAGCCAGGATGGATGGCCACCGAATCCGTCACTTCCGCAGCGCTGATCACGGCCGCTTTGTTCAGGTAACTGTCGGTGGATGCGGCTGGACCGATACAAACGGTTTCGTCAGCCAGCAACACGTGTTTCAGGTTGCGGTCTGCCTCGGAGTACACGGCGACCGTTTTGATGCCAAGTTCGCGACACGCACGCAGAATCCGCAGCGCGATCTCGCCGCGATTGGCGATGACAATTTTTTCAAGCATTGCGTCTGCCCTTCCGTGTTAGGCGCTGGTGTCGATCGTGATCAGCGCCTGCCCGTACTCGACAGGTTCACCGTTCTGAACGCGGATGGACTTGACGATGCCGTCCGCGTCACTTTCGATCTGGTTCATCATTTTCATCGCTTCAACAATGCAGATCGTATCGCCGGCCTTGACGCGGTCGCCGATCTGAATGAACGGCGCTGAGCCGGGCGCTGCTGCCGAATAGTAAGTGCCTACCATCGGTGATGCGACGACATGCCCGGATTCCTCAGCGTCAGAGCCAGTGTCGGTGGCTGGCGCCGGTGCCGGTGCAGCGGGTGCGGCGGCGGGTGCCGCTGCAGCTGGTGGCGCATAAACCTGTTGGGGTGGCAAAGGTGCAGCGCCCGCGGCGGCGTAGCGCGAAATGCGCACAGCATCATCACCCTCAGTGATTTCGATTTCTGCAATACCGGACTCTTCCAGCAGTTCGATCAGTTTTTTGACTTTACGAATATCCATGATGATGTACCCCGCAGCAGACGTATCAGCTTTCCAGTTGTTGCAAGAATTGACAGGCACCGTGCAGTGCCATGACATAGCCGGATGCGCCCATCCCGGTGATGGAACCGACGGCGATGTCGTGAAAATAGTTGGTATGTCGAAATGGCTCGCGCGCAGCGACGTTCGACAAATGGATTTCGATAAACGGAATTTCGACACTCAGAAGCGCGTCGCGCAGCGCGATGCTCGTATGTGTGAATGCACCCGGATTGATGAGAATAAACGCGGTGCCTTCGTCACCGGCTGCATGAATCCGCTCGATCAGTGCGTGTTCTGCATTGCTTTGAAACGCGGCGAGTGTGAGTGAGCGCCGCGACGCTTCCTCCTGCAACGCCCGTTCAATATCGGCGAGCGTCTGGTCGCCGTAGATGTCTGGCTCACGTTTTCCGAGTCGGTTCAGATTAGGTCCATTGAGCAACAGAATGTCAGCGGCGCTTTGTGTCACGGTAATCCGTTCGATATCCGAAGATGGCCGCAATATTAGCCAATATTGCGGCAAATTAGCAACAATTTGACAGTATTTAGTCTTCTGCGGCGGTGT
Organism: Pseudomonadota bacterium; assembly: GCA_039033995.1. Lineage (GTDB taxonomy): Bacteria > Pseudomonadota > Gammaproteobacteria > Steroidobacterales > Woeseiaceae > CALBPI01. The sequence continues at coordinate 59,683 of JBCCBP010000007.1, forward strand.
CGCTCTCAGCGAGCCTCAGCTCGATTCGGCGTACGCGTTCCAGCGTCATCTCGTTCAGTTGGCGGTTGAAACTGATCAGGTCGGCGAGCATGCCAAACATGATGGCCAATGCGCCCAGTACGAGCAGAATCGTACCCGCAATTAAAGACTGGATTTTGCCGTCACCGCTGCCAACGAGGTAGTAGAACAGGAAACGCAGTATCGGGAGTGCGCCGAGCAGCATCAGGATGCCACCGATATAGCAATACAGTCGCAATGGGCGGTACATCGCATACATACGGAACATCGTTGCGCCAGAGCGCGACAGGAATTGACCGATACTTTTGAACAACCGCGACGGTCGTTCCACCGCGTTGACCGATATCGGCACCGACTCGACCACGTATTGCTTGCGACCGGCCTGGATCAGCGTTTCGATGGTATAGCTAAACGATGAGACGATGTTGAGATTGAGTGCCGCGTCGCGTGTGACCGCACGGAATCCGCTGACGGCGTCGGGAATGTCGAGGTCGGCGAGCTTCGCGACCACGGCGCTACCGACTCTTTGCAACAGTTTTTTCAGCGGCGAAAAGCTTGCCACCTGATGGGTCTGTCGGTCACCGATCGTCAAGTCCGCTCGCTTTTCGAGCAGCGGCGTGATCAACGCGGGAATGTAACGGCCTGGGTATTGTCCATCGCCGTCGGTGTTCACGATAATGTCCGCGCCCTCGCGCAAAGCGCGTTCGATGCCGGTTCGAAATGTGCGCGCGAGTCCCATGTTCTGTCGATTGCGGACGATGATGTCGGCGCCTGCTGCCTCCGCGAGAGCGACTGTGTCGTCGGTCGAGCCATCGTCGATGATCATGACCTGCACGATGTTTACTCCCGCTATGTCGCGGGGAATTTCGGCGATGACATCGGCAATGTTTTCAGCCTCATTAAAACAGGGGATTTGAACGACTAGTTTCATAATGGTCTCGTGGATTTGGTCAGCGCGGTGCGGTAGCGCCAGTAAGGGGCGAAACAGTAAAAGCCAACATCCCCGGCGATGGAAACCAGGCGCATGGCGACAGCTAGCGTTGCGATCAACGCGGGTGAAGCGATCGCGAGTTGGGTGCCAACCGCAATAAACGCGCTTTCGCGAATACCCAACCCGCCGGGTGCGCCGGGCACGATATTGCCGGCAGCCCAACCGAGCAAGTAGGCACAGGCGAGCATGGCAAACGCATCATCATTTGCGCTCACTACCAGCGTCATCGCGAGCAGCATCAGTATATTGCCGACGAAAAACACCAGCGCACAGGTGAACATGGCGATCAGCGGGTGGCGGACGAAGCGCAAGCAAATGACAAAGATCACGGCCGCGATAATGCCTGCTGGCAACGGTGCGATATGCCACAGCCAAAGACCGCCTGCGGCCGACAGCCCTGCGGCCAGCGTGGCGATGACTTCGCCAACCGAGGCTGCCGCAATACGCGCCTGCGTGGCGCCGTATCGAGAGGCTAGCCATTGGCGCCCGGCATAGTGCATGACATTTCCGGGCAGGTACTTCGCAAGCGACGTCGCGGCGAACACGCCCATCAGTGTCTGTCGGTCTAACGCATTATTCCGTGTCTTCAGGATCAGCCCGGCCCAGCCATAGCCAAGCAGGTTGAGTGATACAGCGTAAGTGAGTGCACAGGCGGCGATGACGATCAACAGGCGCGGATTGCCGAGCAGCACCGAAAGATCCGCACGAAGCGCGAACAGTTGTCTGGCCACAAACACCATGCTGACGAGTGCCAGCACAAATCCGAGCCACGACAGCCAGCGGCGTTCTGTCACCGATGCCCCGCCTTGCGCCGGGCGAGCAGCATTGTCCAAGGTAGGGGTTTGCGTACCTCGCATACGTCGAAGTATTCACCGACCAGCGCTACAAAGCGACGCGACGACCAGTGCTGCAGATGCCCCGGCGTGTTGCCGAGTGCGCTCCAGTACTTGCCACGTGCCATATTCAGCACACGCCAGATCGGTTCGCGCGGGACACTCAGCACGACATAGGACTGCGCTGCTGCACGCAACTTTTCCAGCGCACGACGCGGCTCATCGACATGTTCCAGCACCTCGCAACAGACGATGAGCTCTGCCGCGTCCGCGTCGGTGAGTTCGTAGACATTCCGTTGGGCGACCTCAGCGTTGGTAGCAGACAGCGTCTCTTGAGCGGTTGCCACCATTTGTGCAGAAAAGTCAGAGGCGCGCAGTCGTTCCGGCGCGAGACGATGGATCATTTGCGACAGGTGACCTTCGCCGCAACCGATTTCATGGATGTCGCGAGCGTCCGCCTTGCGAATGAGTGCTAGTACATTGCGCTCGAACCCCTGCATCAGCGCACGTGCAATCGGATTCTGCGTCGCGTATTTGTCGTACACGTTGCCGATGGGAATGCCATCCTCTGTCTTGATTGGTTCATGCATCGCGGATCCTAAAATTCCATAAGGCGATAACGATCCGGATCGTCTGGATCGCGTTCGAGAAAACGCCCATCCAGCGACAATGAGAAAATTCTCGCGATCGCTGCGTCGAGTTGTGGGTTACTGACGGGCAGCCAGATGACATCATGTTTGCGCAACACACGCTCGATATCGGCATCCGCCATCGTGGCAAAGGCCCGCGCGCGCTCTATGGTGGTCGGCGTCGGTGTCAGCTGATACTGCATGATGTGGCCCAGCATGCCGTTCGGCATATCATTCGGAAAATACACCCACAGCTTTCGGTCGCGAAGGGTTTCGCTCACGGCCGTCATCACGGCGGCGTTCTGGTCGCGTTGCGAGATGCGCCTGTTCGCTTCATACAGCGGTTTCAGGTACGGCGTTTCGACGATGCAAAACGCGGCCAGCACGGCCAGCATGACGATTGCTCCGCGATAGGCAGGCGCGGCGGATTGCGTCGTGTTGGGTTGGCGCACGCCGATAGTCGGTAGCACGGCAGCCAGCATCAGCAGCCACATCGCCAGCACGATCGAGTGCGTGTAGCGCACGTAAGAAGACAGGATCAGGCCACGCTCGCCGAACGCAAACTGATAACTGAGATACAACATGAGCGAGTAACACAACGCGGTGGCGAGCAAGCCACCAGCAGCCATGGTCCATGCCGGCCGTAAATCGCGTCGACCGAGCGCCAGGATGACGACGAAAAAGGCTGTGAACAGCCCATAAAACCCCGCCGTTGAAAGCCGCCAGTTATCTGTATAGACATTAGCCATATCGTAGCTGTAGGCGTTGTACTGCGCAGACACTGCGTCTTTCGAAATTTGCTGATGCAAGAAGGCATCGACAAATCGCGTTTTGACGAGCGCGCTGTCGGCATCACTCAGAATGCGTTTGCCGCGCGCAACACCATCCACAATATTGCCCATCGATTGTGCGTCATTCGCTACGCCTGCCGCATCGCGATTGATCGACCAGCTGACGCGGCCGGCGAAAGCCGGGGCCAGCACGACCGTCGCGAGCAGCACTGCGCTGAACGCGTGCGCAATGGATTGCCGCGGTGTCTTTCGGGCGCGCTCGATGAACACGATTGCGGCTGCCAGGCCTGCGCCGGCGGCGGCAAAAGCGATGCCGGTATCTTTCAGCAGTGTGAGCACCGCGAGCGGCAATGCCAGCCAGACGAAGCGAGCGGTCCGGACGTCGCGCCATAACACCGCGAGCAGTAAGACACCGAACAGCCAGGTGGCCAGCAGGTGATCGACATAGATGCTCGCCACCGCGTGACCAAAATTGGCGAGCCCGACGGTGATACCGACGATCAGCGGTAGTATCCACAACGCGTGTTGTCGCCAGTCCAGTCGCTCGAACAATACGCACAGGGGCGTCACAAGCAACACAAACTGCGCGAAGTAGGCGCTGGCCTCGGCGCGCGGCGCAAAAATGACAAATCCGTATTGCCAGAGTGGCGCGATCGGAGGGTAACGTGGGTGCAACGAGTTGCTGTCGGCGCCCCACAGTGCGTCTGCTGCCCACAGATCCTTCAGAAAGATGCCCCAGTGCGCAAACTCGTCAAAATAGAAGAATCCGCTCGCGTGATGGACCCACCAGAAGGCCAGCGCGGCTGCGATCAGAAACACGTAGGCAGGTGCTGGCGTGTGTCTGTCACGCTGGCGCACAAATGCCAATAATGCGCCGATGGCTGCGACCAGGCCTGCTAACCAGATGACAGCTGCGGTCCACCACAACAAGCCCAGGAAGGCACCGAGCAACAGCATCAACGCCCAGATCGAGACGGTCATCACCAGCGCCGCAGGGGCAGACCAGCGCATGCTGCGTTGCAGCAAAAGCGCGAATCCGAACAAGGGCAATAAAGAGAGCAGCGGCATTTCCGCGTCCGTATGAGTGAGAGCGCGCGATTATTACATAACGCTCAGCTAACACTGTGACGCAGCAAGCGATTTTGGATATTCAATCAAGTGACGCTCGCGTCAGTGTTCATCGACATTCCATAGTGTCAACCAAAGTTGACGCTAGGCAGGTTGACGATTAATCTGTGAGTCGGGGATTTTCCAAGAGTGAACAGCAATGGGCGCAGACGGCAGCCTGAAAACTCACCAAAAGACGCTGCGCGTGGTTATCGTGACCATGGACACTCATCTTGCGAGCGCGACACAGAATGCCGCGGCCGATCTTGCTCGTGAGAGCCCCGGACTGCGGCTGACGATGCATGCCGCCTCGGAGTGGTCGGCGAGTGAGTCAAAACGATCCCTCTGTCTCGCTGACATCGAGCAGGCCGATATCCTTATTGTCACCATGTTGTTTCTGGAAGAGCATTTCCAGCCAATACTCGACGCGATCGCCGCCAAACGCGGGCAGTGCGATGCCGTCATCTGTGCCATGTCGGCGACGGAAGTGACGACGCTCACGCAGATCGGCGATTTCGATATGTCGAAGCCAGCATCTGGCCCGATCGCGCTACTAAAGAAACTGCGCGGCAAACCGTCTTCCAATGAGACGGGAGGCGAGGCGCAGATGAAAATGCTGCGGCGGCTGCCGAAGCTGCTGCGATTTATTCCCGGCACGGCGCAGGACGTACGCGCCTATTTTCTGACGCTGCAATACTGGCTTGGCGGTTCGCGCGAAAATATGGCCAATATGGTGCGCTACCTGGCAGCGCGCTACGCGGGAGAGGCTACTCGCGAGATCGCGGATCGGCTCGACGCATGCGCGCCACCGCTCGAGTATCCGTCGGTCGGTGTCTACCACCCGCGCATGGAGCTCAGAATCGCTGATCATCGACACGGATTGCCGGCGGTTAAGGAACCGAAAGGCCGCGTCGGTCTGCTGCTGTTACGGTCCTACTTACTGGGTGGCAATGCGGCGCACTACGACGGCGTTATAGCAGCGCTCGAAGCGCAGGGTCTTGAAGTCGTGCCAGCCTTTGCCTCAGGACTCGATTCGCGGCCGGCAATCGAGGCGTTTTTCGTACGCGATGGTCAACCGATTGTCGATGCGATTGTTTCGCTGACGGGCTTTTCTCTAGTGGGCGGTCCCGCCTACAACGATTCCGCGGCTGCGTCGGCGTTACTGGAGTCACTCGATGTGCCGTATCTGGCCGCCCATCCCGTTGAGTTTCAAACACTGGATCAATGGGGCGGGTCAGAGCGCGGCTTGAGTCCCGTCGAAAGCACCATCATGGTTGCGATTCCGGAATTAGATGGCGCGACGAATCCGCTGGTGTTCGGTGGTCGCGCGGGTGCGCCAGGTGTCACCTGCGAAGGTTGCCACCATCGTTGTACGTTCTCCGCTGACGACAATCCGCAGGATATGCACAGTTGTCCTGAGCGCGCGCTGGCTTTGGCGGCGCGGGTGAACAAGCTCGTACAGTTGCGTCGTCGGGGGCGCGCCAATCGAAAGGTGGCGCTCGTGATATTCAATTTTCCGCCGAATGCGGGTAACGCGGGCACGGCGGCTTATCTCGGCGTCTTCGAATCGTTGCTCAACACGCTGCGCGCCATGCAAGACGACGGATATGCCGTCGAGGATCTGCCCGAGGATGCCGACGCGCTGCGCGAGGCGATCATCACAGGTAACGCTGATCAATATGGTGCCGATGCCAATGTGCACGCCACGATCGATGTTGATGACCATGTCCGGCGTGAGACCTGGCTTGCGGATATCGAGGCCCAGTGGGGCCCCGCGCCTGGCAAGCAACAAAGCAATGGCCAAGCAATTTTTGTGCTGGGACGTTCGTTCGGAAACGTGCTGGTCGCTGTGCAGCCCGCCTTCGGCTATGAGGGTGATCCCATGCGATTGCTGTTTGAGCACGGTCATACACCGACGCATGCGTTCTCGGCGTTCTATCGTTATCTGCGGGAAGACTTCGCGGCCAACGCGGTGCTGCATTTCGGCACGCACGGTGCGCTCGAATTCATGCCGGGCAAGCAGACCGGCCTCTCCGGCGCATGCTGGCCGGAACGTATGATCGGCGACCTGCCCAATTTCTATCTGTACGCCGCCAACAATCCGTCGGAAGGGGCCATCGCAAAGCGTCGTGCTGGCGCTACCTTGATCAGCTATCTGACGCCGCCGGTCGCCCAGGCAGGGCTGTATCGAGGATTGCAGGAGTTGCGGGACAGTATCGACCGCTGGCGTGGGCGTGGCGCGGACGATGCGCCCGATACCGAGCTGCTGGCACTCATTCAGTCACAGGCGGCGGAGCTCGAGCTCGCAGCGCTGGAGCCCGCCTGGTCGGTGGACCACGCAGACAATACTGTGGCCGAATTGCTGGCGGCCTTGCATGAGCTCGAGTACACGCTAATTCCGCATGGCTTGCATGTGGTCGGCGAGCCACCGACACCGGCGGAGCGCCAAGACTTGCTGGCGGCTATGGCAGATGCGGGACATGGAGTGATCCCTTCCGCTGAGTCATTGCACGCGCTGGTTAATCAAAGTCTGGCGCCCGATGCCGCGGCGCGACTCGCTGCATTGCCCCCATCGATCGATGCTGCTGCGATGTTTGAGGAACTGGCCAGAGCTAATGCGCTACTGAGTCGCGATGACGAGATTCATGCGTTATTGCATGCGCTGGACGGCGGCTTTACGGCTCCGGCACCGGGCGGTGATGTATTGCGCACACCGTCGGTATTGCCAACGGGCCGCAACTTGCACGGTTTTGATCCCTTTCGTATTCCTAGTAGCTATGCTGTCGCGGATGGTGCCCGTCAGGCGCAGCGGTTGCTCGATTGTCATACCGCCGCTGGTGAAGGGCTGCCCGAGTCGATCGCGATGGTGTTGTGGGGTACCGACAACCTGAAGAGCGAGGGCGGACCTATCGCGCAGGCGCTCGCGCTGATGGGGGCCGTGCCACGTTTTGATAGTTACGGCCGAATCGCTGGCGCCACGTTGAAACCTTTGCAGGAACTCGGCCGGCCGCGCATCGATGTCGTAATGACGCTATCCGGGATTTTCCGCGATCTGATGCCGCTGCAGATCAAACTGCTGGCTGAAGCGGCCTATCTGGCAGCTGCTGCTGATGAGCCACCCGAGCAGAATTTCATTCGCAAGCACGCGCTCGCTTACCAGGCTGCGCACGATTGTTCGCTGGAGGTCGCGGCGTTACGCGTGTTCGGCAACGAGGAAGGTGCGTATGGCTCCAACGTCAATCACCTGGTCGAAAGTGGCCGTTGGGGTGAAGATGACGAGCTCGCCGATACCTACTCCCGTCGCAAAGGTTTTGCTTACGGTTGCGACGGCAGGCCGCAATCACAGGCTGCGTTGCTGACGAGCGCGCTGGCGGACGTCGAACTGACTTACCAGAACCTCGATTCGGTGGAGCTGGGCGTGACGACGGTCGACAACTACTTCGATACGCTCGGTGGTATTACTGGTGCCGTCAAACAAGCGCGCGACGGAGAAACGCCGCCGGTTTACATCGGTGATCAGACGCGCGGTGATGGCACGGTTCGCAGTTTGTCGGAACAGGTAGCGCTGGAAACAAGAACGCGCATGCTGAACCCCAAATGGCACGAAGGCATGCTCGAACATGGTTATGAAGGCGTCCGTCAGATCGAAGTGCATATGACGAATACGCTCGGCTGGTCAGCCACGACCGGTCAGGTGCAGCCTTGGGTCTACCAGAAGCTGACCGAGACATTCGTGCTCGACCAGCAGATGCGCGAACGTTTGGCTGAGCTGAACCCATCTGCTTCGAGTCGCTTCGCTCATCGCCTTTTGGAAGCCTCTGATCGGAATTTCTGGCAGCCCGACGACGATACGCTCGCCGCATTGGAGCAGGCGACAGAAGAGCTCGAAGACCGTCTTGAGGGCATCACCGTCGAGCCTGCGTCACCCTGACTTCCGCACCCTATGGCATCGCGTATACTGCGCGCTATGCCAGATCAAAAATACGTTGAGCAAGCCGATCCGCTATCCATCGAGACCGATGTCGTGCAGGGTATGCAGCGTCATGACACCGCCACCGGGGCGGTCATGCCGGCCATACATCCGGCCACGACCTACGCGCGCGACGCCGACAATCAACTGCTGAATGCAGCGCACTGTTATACGCGCGACGAGAATCCAACCTATGACCTGCCCGAAACGATGCTGGCGCGTCTCGAGCGTGGTGCTGCTGCAATGCTGTTCTCGTCCGGTATGGCTGCGGGCGCGGCAGTGTTTCGCGCACTTAAGCCCGGTGATCATGTCGTCTTGCCAAGCGTTATGTATTTTGCGTTGCGCGACTGGGTGCACGCCTTTGCTGACACCTGGGGTCTTGCGGTCAGCGAATATACGCCAGGCGATAATGCCTCGTTGCAATCGGCGATCCGTGCGAATGCCACGCGTCTCGTTTGGCTCGAAACGCCGTCTAACCCGATGTGGCATATCACCGATATCGCCGCGGCAGCAGAGTTCTCGCACGCTGCTGGCGCGTTGCTTGCCGTGGACTCGACCGTGGCGACACCGGTCCATACGCAGCCACTGACACTGGGTGCGGATATCGTCATGCATTCCGCGACCAAGGCTCTGAATGGCCATAGTGACGTGTTGGCAGGTGCCCTGGTGACGCGAGAGGTCACGAAGTTCTGGGGACGTATCGCAACAGAGCGCGGTCTTGGTGGCGCCATCCCGGGTCCTTTCGAAGCCTGGTTACTGCAGCGCGGCATGCGCACCTTATTCGTGCGTGTACAGCGCGCCAGCGCCAACGCCAGTGCGATCGCCCATCATTTTGACGGCCATCGCGCGCTGCGCGCGGTGTTGTATCCTGGTTTGCCGCACGCGCAGGGTCATGCGATCGCGCGCCGGCAAATGCGCGACGGTTTTGGCGCCCTGCTATCGTTTCGGTTTTCCGGTGGACGTGCGGCTGCGCTGCGTGTACTCGGTCGGCTGCAGCGTTTCTCTCGGGCCACGTCGTTGGGCGGTGTCGAGAGTCTCGTGGAACATCGTGCGAGTGCCGAGAGCGGGACCAGCCCGGTGCCCGATGATCTGTTACGCTTTTCCATTGGTATCGAACGCGTCGAAGATTTGATCGCCGATCTCGAACACGCGCTCGACGCAGAATAGGAAGAGTCCGTTGAATCTATATCCGAAGGTAACCGCCGACGTAAATGACGCGCCCAAAGGTGCCCATATCGCTGCGCTGTTTGATTTCGACGGTACATTGATCTCGGGTTTTTCGGTGTTCTCGTTTTATCGTGCGCAGATTTTGCGCGGTGATTTCTCGCGCGAGCAATTGGTGCAACTGGCCTTGACCGGGGCTGGTTACGGCATGGGCAATCTCGGTTTTTCCGGTCTATTGGTGTCTGGTGCACAGCTGATGGCCGGGCGCAGCGAGGCGGATTTCGATGCCCTTGGCAGTGAGGTCTTTGAAAAGCATCTCGCCAAGGTGTTGTACCCCGAAGCGCGCGCGTTGGTCGAAGCGCATCAGGCGCGTGGGCATACGGTCGCGATCGTGTCTTCGGCCACACGTTTTCAAGTGCAGGATGTGGCGGAGTCGTTGGGTATTGAGCACATCCTGTGCAGCGAGCTCGAAACGCGAGATGGCGTTTTTACCGGCGATATTGTGCGCCCCACCTGCTATGGGGAGGGTAAGGTATTGGCGGCCGAGGGTCTGGCCGACGAACTCGGGCTCGATCTGGACAAGAGCTTTTTCTACACGGACAGCCACGAAGACCTGCCGTTGCTGGAGCGGGTTGGCAGACCTCGACCGCTGAACCCGAATCCTCAACTCGTCGAGAAGGCGGAGGAAAATGGCTGGCCGGTGCGTCGCTTCGCCAGTCGAGGTCGACCGCGTGCCAGTGATTTGCTGCGAACCGTCGCGGCGGCGGGCAGCATGTTGCCGTCGATGCTTGCCGGGCTGCCGATCTGGGCGCTGACCGGCTCGAAAACGCAGGGTCTGAATTTTTCGATGTCGTTGTTTGCCGATTTGGCGAGCGCACTGATCGGGCTGAACCTGGAAGTTGAGGGCGAGCACCATCTCTGGAGCCAGCGACCTGCTGTGTTCATTTTCAATCACCAGAGTCAGGCGGACGTCGTGATTATCGCGCGCCTGTTACGACGTGATATTGCCGCCGTCGGTAAAAAAGAAATCGCCCGGGTCCCGGTGCTCGGCCGCATTATGCAGTTCGCTGGGACGGTGTTGATCGATCGCAGCAATCCGCAAAAGGCGATCGAGTCACTCAATGAGCTGGTGCGCACGATCAAGGTCGAGGGCAAGTCGGTTGCGATTGCGCCGGAAGGGACACGCACCGTGTCCAAGCATTTGGCGCCCTTCAAGAAAGGCGCGTTTCATCTGGCCATGAAAGCAGGTGTACCGATCGTGCCCATCGTGATTCGCAACGCGCTCGATGTTTCGCCTAAGGGTGACATGCTGATGCACCCGGCGACCGTCGCCGTTGAAGTCTTACCACCGATCGATACCAGCGACTGGCAGGAGAGCGAGCTGGAAATGCACATCGCTGATATTCGTCAACAATTTCAGGCGGTGCTCGATGAATAGTGGACTATCGTATTTAACGCACTGGCTGTTGCAGGTGGCCTATCGATGACGCATCAGGAAGGATCTCTTGACAATGGCTTGTTCTGGCAATCCTGGCGGGCGGTTGATCAACCAACCGCGATCGTCGTGATTGCACATGGACTTGCGGAACACAGTGCGCGCTATACGCACGTCGCCGCCGCATTGAACAATGCGGGTTTCGTTGTGTTCGCGCTCGATCACCTTGGCCACGGACGTTCTCCGGGCGCTCGATGCGTCGTCGAACGCTTTGAGCAGTATCTCGATGGTGTTGATGCGCTTTACGACGCCGCGAAGCGTGAGTTTGACCTGCCGGTACATATACTAGGGCACAGCATGGGTGGCTTGATTGCAGGACATACTTTGCTGCGCTATCCCGACCGGTATCAGTCTGCCGTTTTGACCGGCCCTGCCGTCGTCGCGCCGGAGCCGCCGCCCGCTTGGCAGGAGTTTATCGTCCGATTGTTGGCGCGTTGGGCGCCGACGTTGGGCGTCGTGGCGCTTGAGGGTGAAGCGATTAGCCGGGATGCGGACGTTGTGCAGCGCTACTTTGATGATCCGCTCGTCTACAACGGCAAGATTCCAGCGCGTCTCGCCGCTGAGTTATTCGATGCGATGACCGTGTTGCGTGACCATGCGCATGAGATTACGACGCCGCTGCTCGTCATGCATGGCAGCGCGGATCGGCTGACCGCTCCGCAAGGCGGAGAGCTATTGGTTGAGCGGGCCGCTAGCGCTCACAAGAAATTCTGGTTGGTGCCTGATGCTTACCACGAATTGTTCAACGAGCCTGACCAGGCTGCCGCGATTGCCGCTATGTGTGATTGGTATAGCGCGCAAGGCTGATACCCCACAAAATTCGTGCGTTTCTGGTGCTAGCGACTCTCGCGAACGACGGGCGATGGGATCGCCGGCGTGTTTGCGCAGGGTCAAAAAATCAATCAATTGAGTATTTTTTTGGCGGGCGACGCTGTGGCGCTGTTCGATAGCGGTGAGCGCTGCGGCGGAATCGCACTAGCCGGACTCGTTTGGCGCTTTTGCGCCACGCAAAACCAGGTATCCGGCGATACCAGAGACCAGCGAGCCAGCAATGATGCCGATGCGCTCGTCAAACAGCAGGTTGACACCGGTCTCTTCGAACGCGAGAGAACCAATAAACAGGCTCATCGTAAAGCCGACCCCACATAGCAGTCCGGCGCCATAGATATGTCGCCACGTGACGCCTTCAGGTAGTCGCGCGATCTTAATCGCCACAGCCAGCAGGCACATACCCAACACACCCGCTTGTTTGCCCGCGACGAGCCCAAGGAAAATACCGAGTGGCACCGTGTGCACCATGCTATCGAGGCCACTGCCAGTCAGGTTGATGCCCGAGTTCGCAAACGCAAACACCGGCAACACGAAGAAACTCACTGTGCCGTGAATACTATGTTCCAGCGTTTTGGCAGGCGACTTGCCATACTCGTTTTCGCCGCGCAGTGGAATGAAGAAAGCGAGGACCACACCGGCCAGCGTCGCGTGCACGCCAGATTTCAACACCGCGACCCACATAACAGCACCGATGATTAGGTACGGCGTTGTACGCATCACGCCACTGCGGTTGAACCAAAAGAGTACTGGCAAGCAGACCGCAGCGAAGGTCAAGGCTTTTGTCGATAACTCGCCGGAGTAAAACAGCGCGATGATCACGATCGCGGCGATGTCGTCGAAAATGGCGACTGAGACCAGGAACACCTTGAGTGTGACGGGTACGCGAGACCCGAGTAACGCAAGGATCGCGAGTGCGAAAGCGATATCGGTTGCCGCCGGAATCGCCCAGCCTTTCAGTGCAACCGGATCATCGATGTTGATGAAGTAATAGATTAGCGCCGGTATCGCCATGCCGCCGATTGCGCCGGCCGCGGGCAGGATAACTTCGCGCGGGTCGGACAAATGACCTTCTATCAGTTCACGCTTGAGCTCCAGGCCGATCATGAAAAAGAACACAGCCATCAGGCCATCGTTGATCCATAGCAATAATGGCTTTGCAATGCCGAAATCACCGACACGAATCTCGAACGGGAGCGTGATCAGCGCGTCATACCAGCTGCTGAGCGGCGTGTTGGCAATGATCATCGCGAGCAAGGCAGCGAGGAACAGCAAGATACCCGGGGCGGTCTTACTGGCAAGAAAATCAGCGGGCCAACGCGACATGTTGATCACTCCATGTGTAGAAATCGTCGAAGCCTATGATTGGCTAGATGTATACAATAGCAATGGTAGCTGCGGATAACGGCGCGCGCCTCCCGGTGCCCTTAGCGCTGATTTGACCAGAGCAAAACTGCCCATGCAGCCCGTCTACGCTGGCAGTCTTTTTAGCCAGCCAGCTTTTCCCGAGCAGCCTCGACGGTGATCTCGCCGGCTCCAAGCGCTTGCAAGACCTCAATAATCGCAGCAGCCTCTGTTTCGTCGATTTCACCGACATGCGCATTCAGTAACGTGCCATCCGGTGCGACGATCAACGTGAACGGCAGCGCCATCAGATCGAGGCCGTAGGATGCAGCCGCCTGTAACGCCGCTTCTTCGCCAACGAGAATCGGGTAATTGAACTCGGCCTCATCCGCGTAGGCCCGCACCGCATCGAGCTCATCGAACGCGATCCCCAGTACTTGTAGATCCGCAACCGGCTGTTCTGCCTGCAAAGTCTTCAACAGCGGAATTTCGCGTCGACACGGTGCACACCAGGTCGCCCAGAAGTTGATCAGCCGGGTCTTTCCCTGCCAGTCCGTCAAAGTGTTGTCGCCCCCAGCGAGATTCGGCAGACGCAATTCAGCTTGCTGATCGATGTCTGCGGCGGCTTGGGCCGCGGCGGCCCGAGCCTGCGTTTCGATAGCGCCAGGGCGTGCGATCGTTTCCGGGTCCGGTGCGCCGGCGAGTTGGTAACTCGTCAGAAAGCCGAGGCCTGCCGCCGTCGTTAGCACGACGACATAAAGAATAATTTTGTAGCTCATCGCGCGATTATAGCGCGGTCCGACCGGCGGTCGCCGTTGCCGATTCCGTGGCGGCACGGACATGCGGTGCAAACTTGTCCGCCTTCATGTAGCCAACGACCTGATAGCCCGGCCGCTCAACGCCATCCGGGCCAAAGAATATGATCGACGGAGGACCAAAGATACCGAAGCGTTTTAGCAATGCCTGGTCGTCGTTGTCATTGGCCGTCACGTCAGCCTGCAACAGGACAGTGTTATCCAGCGCGTTGATGACACCGGCATCCGTAAACGTATATTTCTCCATTTCCTTGCACGACACGCACCAGTCTGCGTAGAAATCGAGCATCACTGATTGCCCGTTCTGATTGGCATCCGCGATGGCCCGCTCGAGGTCGCCCACCGTTTTGATGCGTGCGAACTGGAGTTCCGGATGCGTCTCCGCAACCGCGGCACCACCGCGATTGGCGAGGAGCGAGCCTTCCAGCGGACGCAGTGGGTCTTGGCCGCCGGTGGTGGCACCGACAAATAGCAGCGCGCCGTAGAGCATCGCCAACATGCCGAAGCCTTTGCCAAACTTTTGACCGCCTGTCGGTTGTGGCGCCAGCGGTGTCAACGCGCCCAGATGCACACCGGCCATGAAGATTAGGATCGCCCATAGCAGCAGCACAACTTCGCCCGGTAGCAAACGCGCGAGCATCCAGATAGCGAGGCCCAGCATGACGAAGCCAAAGCCTTGTTTGACCGATTCCATCCAGGGCCCAACCTTTGGCATCAGGCGCCCGGCGGACGCGCCGACAACCAGCAATGGCGTGCCCATACCCATCGACAGCGAGAACAGAGCCAGGCCACCACGGAATACGTCACCCGATTGTCCGATGACGGCGAGCGCGGCCACGAGGGGCGGTGCCACACAGGCTGTCACCACCAACGACGACAACGCGCCCATGACAAAAGCACCGACAGCGGTACCGCTCTTCTGGTTGCCGGAAACTGTGGCGAGCTTGGTTTGGATGGCGGACGGCATCTGCAGATTAAAGACACCGAACATGCTGAGCGCCAATAGGACAAAGAGTCCTGCGAAGGTCGCCAGAATCCACGGTTGCTGAAATACGGTCTGAGCCTGCTGGCCCGCCGCAGCGAACAAAGCACCGGCAATCGTGTAGGTCAGCGCCATGCCCAGCACGTAGAGCAATGCCAGCGTGAAGCCACGCATCGGCGTGACGTTTTCGCCATCGCCGGCAATGATGCCCGACAAGATCGGCACCATTGGCAACACGCAGGGTGTCAACGATAGCACCAGCCCTGCCGCGAAAAACGTACCGAGGACCAGCAACAGGTTGCCGCTGCTGATCAATGCGGCGAGTTTGTCCTGTTCGGAGACCGGTCCGCTATCTGCCAGCGCGGCCACGTCGACGCCGGCACCGGCGGGCAGGCTGATATCAAACTGGCGTTCGATCGGGTTGAAACAAATACCGTCCTCTTCACAACCCTGATAACGCAGGGTGAGTGTCTGGACACTGGCATCGGTGTTTTCGCGAGCGATGGCGAACGTGGCGAACACGCCGTCGTAATACACTTCGGTATCGCCGAAATACTCGTCGCTCTTGGGCTCGCCTGTCGGTAGATCAACATCGACAATGCGCAAACCGGGCGCTGCGAAGTTCGCCTGGATTTCCGTTTTGTACAGATAATGATCGGGCGCAATCTGCCAGCCGATCTCGATACTGTCGGCTGCCACTCGGGTAACGATCGGTGCGAATGCCTGATCAGGGTCCAGGCTTGTGGTCGACAATGCGGTAGCAAATGGTGTGTCGCCAACGATTGATTTGCTCGACGACGCCGCCGCGGCTAGTGCGACCGGATAGCGTTGGGTTGTCGGCGGGAAGCAGATACCGAATTCCGATGAGCAACCCTGTGAGCGAATGACCAGCGTGGCCTCGCTGGCGTTGCCTGAATACGGGATTCTGACCTGAAAATCTTCCGGGTAAATCTGTTGCTCGCCGAAAAACTCATCCGAGTGGTCCTCGCCACGCGGCATCAGCGGCTCGCCCAGCGTGGCACCAGCATCGTCTAGTGACAGTTTGATTTTTTCGCGGTACAGGTAATAGCCGGGCAGCACGCGCCAGTCGATCACGATTTCGTCGCCTTCAACGGCAATGGCATGAGTGAATGCCTGGTCGGCCGGTACCAGTTCGTCCGCTGCCCAGGCCGTGGCTGTGATGGCCAGTAGGCCGAGCAGTAGCAGTCGTCGCAAAATGTTCATGAATAAGGTGCCTTGAACGTCAAGTTGGGCGATTAGACCTAAGTTGTCATCATTTTATCGCAGCTACGATAACGGATTGTGCTCATCCACTCTGTTGCGCCTGTCTCGTTTTGGCGCCGACATTCAGGGCAGGGATTTGTAGGCAATCGCCGACGATTTGACCCTTGAATTGTCAATTTTCGTCTATATCATTAGCACTCCTTGCGGTTGAGTGCTAACAAGTCGCTCGGGCATAAACGAAATATTATTGAAATTCAAATACTTGGAATAGGAGACATCATCGATGAACATTCGTCCGCTTCATGATCGCGTCATCATTAAGCGCATGGAGGAAGAGCGCACCTCACCTGGTGGAATCGTACTTCCCGATGCGGCAACCGAAAAACCGGTCAAGGGCGAGGTGATTGCCGTTGGTAACGGCAAGATCCTGGAAAACGGTGAAGTCCGGGCTTTGGATGTCAAAGCCGGCGATAAAGTGCTGTTCGGCAAGTACAGCGGCACCGAAGTCAAAGTCGACGGCGAAGAGCTGTTGGTCATGAAAGAAGACGACATCATGGCCGTCATCGAAGGCTAATCGGTAGCTTTCCAAAGCTCTTTCACTTCATACATAAGCTTAGTAAATAAGGAATAGTCAAAATGGCTGCTAAAGAAGTACGTTTTGGTGACGAAGCCCGTCACAAAATGTTTGCCGGCGTCAATGTTCTGGCAAACGCTGTAAAAGTTACCCTCGGTCCGAAAGGTCGTAACGTTGTTCTGGACAAGAGCTTCGGTGCGCCGACGGTGACCAAAGACGGTGTCTCCGTCGCGAAAGAGATCGAACTTGAGGACAAGTTCGAGAACATGGGCGCACAGATGGTCAAGGAAGTCGCTTCACAGACTTCAGATGTTGCCGGTGATGGCACGACCACGGCGACCGTTTTGGCGCAGGCGATCCTTCGCGAAGGTTTGAAGTCCGTTGCCGCTGGCATGAACCCGATGGACCTGAAGCGCGGCATCGACAAAGCTGCTGGCGTACTCGTCGGCGAGCTGAAGAAACTGTCTAAGCCCTGCGAAGATGACAAGGCAATCGCACAGGTCGGCACCATCTCTGCGAACTCAGATTCTGAAATCGGCGAGATCATTGCAGAAGCGATGGAGAAAGTCGGCAAAGAAGGTGTGATCACCGTCGAGGAAGGTTCTGGCCTTGCGAACGAACTGGAAGTTGTAGAAGGCATGCAGTTTGACCGTGGCTATCTGTCGCCTTACTTCATCAGCGATCAGAACAGCCAGACCGCAGATCTCGACAACCCGTTCATCCTGTTGTTCGACAAAAAAATCTCCAACATCCGTGACCTGCTGCCGCTGCTGGAAGGCGTCGCCAAATCAGGTCGTCCACTGGTCATCATTGCCGAAGATGATGAGGGCGAAGCGCTGGCGACGTTGGTTGTGAACAACATCCGCGGCATCGTTAAAGTTGCTGCAGTTAAGGCGCCGGGCTTCGGTGACCGTCGCAAAGCCATGCTGCAAGACATCGCGATCCTGACCGGTGGTCAGGTCATCTCTGAAGAAGTTGGACTGTCGCTTGAGAAAGCAACGCTTGAAGATCTGGGCGAGGCGAAGAAAGTGCAGATCAGCAAAGAGAACACGACCATCATCGATGGTGCTGGTTCGGCCGGTGACATCAAAGGTCGCGTTGAACAAATCAACCGCGAGATCGAAGACTCAAGCTCCGACTATGACCGTGAGAAGCTGCAAGAGCGTGTGGCCAAACTGGCCGGCGGTGTTGCTGTCATCAAGGTGGGTGCGGCGACTGAGGTCGAGATGAAAGAGAAGAAAGCACGTGTCGAAGATGCGCTGCATGCGACTCGCGCTGCCGTTGAAGAAGGTGTTGTACCTGGCGGTGGTGTTGCACTGATCCGCGCTGTCAAAGCAGCCGGTGATTTCGAAGGTGATAACGCTGAGCAGACCGTCGGTATCAACATCCTGCGTCGCGCGGTTGAAGAGCCGCTGCGCCAGATCGTCAGTAATGCCGGTGGCGATGCATCTGTCGTCCTGAATGCGGTAGCTGCTGGTGAAGGTAACCACGGTTACAACGCAGCCAATGGCGAGTACGGCGACATGATCGACTTCGGTATCCTGGATCCGACGAAGGTCACGCGCTTTGCACTGCAAAACGCCGCTTCGGTCTCGGGCTTGTTGCTGACCACCGAAGCGATGGTTGCCGATGCGCCTAAGGACGAAGCAGCAGCGCCTGCGATGCCTGACATGGGCGGCATGGGCGGTATGGGCGGCATGATGTAAATCGCGTATGCGATGACTCAGCCGGCCTACCGGCCAGCCAAGGCCCCACACTTCGGTGTGGGGCTTTTTTTTGTTTCAAGAACAGTCAGTTTTGGCCGCTAACGATCCTCTAGCGATAGTGCACTTTGAGCGATTTGAGGTAGTGAGTCAGCAAACCAAAACCGCCAAACCCCAGGCAAGTGAATCAGGCAAGGTCCGAATACCGACACGCGCTTTTCATTTGCCATTCGTTGAAGTGGTGTTGTGCTATGTCGGCACAACGTTAATTCTCGTTGCCTGCTCAAGACTTCCCGCTGGTCCTTCGTTATGGATTGCGCCGGCGTTCGGCATTGTAGGCATCCTGCATCACTGGTGGGGACGACGCGCGCTACGGCAGGGACGCCTGCCGCAGAGTATTGCATCGCTTTACCTGATAATGGGCGACATGGCGATCCACCTGCTACTGGGATGGGTCGCTTCGTCGATGCTTTGGTATGTGGCGCTCGTCATACTGTTCGTCACCGCCTCGGGTTCAGCCTATTTGCGTTTCGCGCAACTACTGGTGCCGATTGCGTTCGCCACGGCTGTACTCGTACCGATCGTCGCGGTTCGCGGTCTAGCGGTGCCTGCCCTCGACTCGCCGCTGGCAATGCTGGTTGTACCGTTTGCATTTGCCTATGTGTTGGTTGGTTGCGCGATCACCGGGTATCGTGGTGCTGTGGCGCGAAAGAAGCATCAATACGCTAGTCGCGCTTTACGCGAGGCGCTCGCTACGTTGAAGACGAAGGAGGCGGAGCTCAAAGCCCAGCGCGATGCCCTCGAAGTCGAGGTTCAGCGACGGACGGCGGAGCTCGAAACGGCCAAGTCAGAGGCTGAACGCGCCAATCTTGCCAAGAGCCGTTTCCTCGCCAACATGTCGCATGAAATTCGCACACCGTTGAACGGTATTCTGGGTATGACCGAAGTCCTCGGTGACACCGTACTGAGCGAAGAGCAGCAAGACATGTTGTCGACCGTGAATGCGAGCGGTCGTTCGCTGCTGACGATCGTGAACGACATTCTCGACCTTTCGAAAGTGCAGGTGGGCGAGATGACCCTCCGCCGTGAAGCTGTCAACCTGCATCGCGCTTTGACGCGTACCGTCGAGTTGTTTCGTGGCGTTGCGCAACAACGCGGTCTGACTGTGCACTTTGACTATCCCGATGAGGCACCACGCCTTGTCGAAGCAGATCCGGTCCGGATTCGCCAGATTGTATCGAATCTTGTCAGCAACGCGATCAAGTTTACGGAAGCAGGCGCAGTCACGCTGCGTGTTAAAGGACCGGTTGCGCCTGACTCAATATGGCAAATTGTCGTCGAGGACACTGGTATTGGGATCGCCGCCGATCAAATTGAGTCGGTATTTGGTGCGTTTTCACAGGTCGATGATGGGTCAACACGCCGTTACGAAGGTACCGGTCTCGGTCTCGCCATCAGCCGTGAACTCGCGCGCTTGTTTGGCGGTGACATTACCGTCGCATCGACGCTAGGTCGCGGCACAGTATTTACGGTGGCGCTGCCGTTGCCAGTCTGCGCGGAGCAACAAATCGTCGATGTGGTGCCGCCATCATCCTCGCCGACTGCCTGTGAATTCGGCTGCCATGTTTTGGTCGTTGAGGACAATAGCGTCAATCAACGGGTCGTCACCGCGATGCTTGAGCGGCTCGGTTGTCGGGTGTCGATTGCTGCATCGGGTGATGAGGCGTTAACCCGGTTCGCCGCAAACGAGGCAGACCTGATTCTGATGGATTGTCAGATGCCGGTGATGGATGGTTTTGAAGCGACACGGGCCTTGCGCGAGCGTGAAGCGGCATCGATAAGCTCGCGGCGCGTGCCGATTATTGCGCTGACCGCTAACGCGATGGCGGGCGACAAAGAACGATGTCTAAGCGCGGGTATGGACGACTATCTGACCAAGCCGGTGCGCGCCGATGACCTGCGTGGCGTGTTGACGCGCTGGTACACACCGCCGGCAGAGGCTGCTATTGCCGGCGCATGACAATCACTTGCATCGGTAATTGAATCGTCTTTTTCCGATGATTCTGCATTGCTGTCACTAATTCGGGTGACAGGCTGCACGGTGTCGCATTGCTACTGTCTCGTCCCATAACAATCGTTGTGGGAGCGAGCCGTGAAACTAGTCAAGATGATCGTCGTCAGCCTGACCATCGGAGCGATGATAGGTTGTGTATATGTACCTAACGTCACCGTCAAAGGTGAAGGCTACAACAGTTGTATCAGACTGGATCGCGAACCCGTCGCCGACCAGGACGAGGCGCGTTGCGGCGCAAGTGTGTCCGCGACAACCAAGACCGGGACGTTCCACAAGCAAGTCGATCGTGAACTTGATAGCGATATGGTGCTGGTCACCGTCGGTGCGCAATTTGCCGAGAAGCTCCCCGTTTCAAGTTGCCTCTGGGTAGGTAGTAGCCAGTTTGGTGGTACTGAGGTCATCGCGCCACAGTATGAAAGCCTGTTTCAGTGGGAGGAAGTCGGCGATCCAAATCGGCAGATTGGTGATGGGCCACGGTCAGCCTGCAGGCTCGATGTCATGTATCCGCGCCAGCAGACTGACCTGAGCGGTGACGACGTCATTCGCACATGCGCCGCTCGGTTTTTCGGCAATATCCAGTCTGGCATTCAGACCGATACGTCGATCTTT
Source organism: Pseudomonadota bacterium (assembly GCA_039033995.1). GTDB lineage: Bacteria > Pseudomonadota > Gammaproteobacteria > Steroidobacterales > Woeseiaceae > CALBPI01. The sequence goes on from JBCCBP010000007.1 coordinate 80,834, forward strand.
TTCAATGGCTTTAAGTCGACTTGCGATGTTCCGGACCTCCGCGAGGAGCCGAACCTCGTCGTTAGCGAGCTCGTTGCTGGTGTATTACCCAATGATGGATACGGACTGTGTGGCAGCACGGTACCTACGCAGTTCGAAACGATCGACCTCGGCAATCCCGCCGGCGCTTGTTCGCAAGTCGGCGTCCGAACGGACGGCACTGCTTCGTTTGAAAAACAAGTGATGCCGCGACGCGATCAGCAGTTGCATATTCGAAACACCGTCGGTGTGGTCGATCAGGAGCGTCGGCTCTGGCCGCGGATACATACCGTTGTCGACAAACGTACCATCGCGCGGCCATTAACGTTCCAAGACGATGGCGCGCATTGGCAGGTCGACGTGTTGAAGGCCGACGCCAATGGTGCGCGATGGCTTGAAAACTTCACCGAGTTCGTGCGCATCGACGCGATTCGCGTGTTCTCTGTGCAATCTCGTACCGTCGATGTTCGAGAGTACTTACCGCTGGATGGCGCGCAGCTGCGTGTCGTAGATAGTGATAGCGGCAGCGACACGCCGATACTGTGCAGCCCCGAATCGGATGTGTTCGAGATGGTGGCCTGCGATATCGATGCAACGCCAACCTACGCTATCAATACGCTGCGTGAATCGACAGGCCCGCTGACCACGCCGCTCAGCTGGCAAGTCGTTGCTGACGGACTCGAGGACAACGGGCGAGAGTGGTATATCGAGTTTGAGTTGGACTCGGTGTTCCGCACCATGGGCGCTACGATTGCCGCGGATCGTGAGTTTGTCGACTTTGGCAATGTGTCGCAGACCGATGTGCGTTCGGAGCCGCTACTGGTTAACAGTGTCGGCAGCGGTCATTTCGTGGTCGATACGGTTGAAATAGATCCAACCTTTGGCGACGCCACTTCGTTCCGCGTCCATCGTTTGGATGACCCAGTCGATGTCCCGCATCCTGTTATCGCGACGCATACGGAAAACGGTGGTATCCATTTGTCGCAAGCTGGCTGGGATACGCCAGTCGATATCAGCGCGATCGAAGAGCAGGGTGAGTTTGTTATGGTGCCGCGTCCACGGCTCGACGGCACCGACCTCGAAGTGCTGGGTGTGCCGATGGTGTTCACCGGTAATGTGCCTGTCGTTCAGGGCACGAACATCGATACGGCCGGCCTCTTGGCGGGTGGCGATCAGAGTTATCCGCTCCGCTATCAGGCTTTCGTTGAGTGGCCATTGCCACGAACGCTTGCACCGACAGACAGTCGCGCGTTGACCCTTGAAGTCCGCCCGCAACGCGTCGGTGAGCTCAAAGGCCAGCTCCTGGTATCGGGCTATCCGCTGCACACACCGTCGAATCGCCAAACGATAGCGGTGCCACTGTCCGCCTACGGTGCCGTCGGCCCGCAAGCGGATGTATTCCCAACAAGCCTCGGCTTTCCTTATGGCGCTCGACGCGTAGGCACACGCAACGCCATTGTTGTGAGCTGGGGTGATGCAGATGTGGTGATCGATAGCGTCGAGTTGCTCGATGGTGTCGCGCATGGCGCCGCAGGTGACGCGAACAATTTCTCGCTCGACTATGCGCCGCCGAAGAATACCTCGGTCCAACCCGGCGCGTCGCACAACGTGGCTGTGAGTTATACGCCAGGCTGCTTCTATGAAATGCCGCTGGGTGCTGAGCATCGTGCCGTCTTGCGTATTGCGACCAGCGTCGGTGACTACGACATCCCACTGACCGGTGATCCCGCACGATGGGTCAACAGTGACGCAAGTGGCTGTGGATTCGGAAACTGAATTCGGGCGTCACCAGGAGATTAATCATGAACAGACTATTCACTTTGGCCACGCTTCTTTCGCTGCTGTTGTTGGTGGGCTGTCCTTCCAGCAGCGATACGGCAGAGGATCCTGCAGCTGATATTGATACCCGTGTAGAATCGCTGCCAACGCGCGTGTACGTTCGACAACATGCAGGCTCCAGCGACATCGAGCCCGTGATCTGGCAGAAGGATTTCGCCGGTCTGCTGTCGACCGAGTTCGCGGAAACCGTGTCCGGTGTCAACATTGACGTAGAGACGACCGCTGCTGCTGATTGCCCACCGGGTAACACGGCGTGCGAGACATGGTTGATCTCCAGTGCGACATCGAGACCCGGTGAGTTCGCTATCGACGCATTCCGCGACATCATTCAGCCAGATGGTGATCTCGACACTGCCAGTGGCGACGTTGCGGTGTATGTGTTGCCGGACAACAGTGGCAGTGAGCGGGTACGGGTGATCAGTCCGGAGAATGTGCAGACTGTCGTCGATGACGCCGGTGCCCTATGGTCCGTCGAAGAGGATGCCTTGTTCGCATTTCTTGGACAACCCGAGGGGCAAAACTATGACAGCGTGTTTGCGCAAGCGGCTGACGACGTTGCAATTTCTCCAGTGGCCGACATCGCGTTTGCGATCTCTGGATGGTTTGCATTGGGTACCGACGGTCGCGTTTTTGGCCAGCAGGATTTCAGTTCGCGGCCGACCGCATTCTCGATGTTGAATAACCTATTGGCGCAGATTGAATCGAATAATGGCGCACGCGTCAGTGCGATTTTTGCCGATGGGTTTTCGTTCGATAGTTCGCGCGGTACTACCCCGGAGTCGTTATCGGCTTTGTTATTGGACGATGGTCGCGTCGTGGTTTGGTATCGCAGTGACGAAGGCTCCAACATCGATTTGTTTTCGACCGCGCCGACAGTCATCGATGATATCGATCGCGTTGTCGATATCGGTATCGAAACGCACTATGTGCTGTTCCTGCGTGATGACGGTACGGTTTGGGAGTTGGGCCGAACGTCCGCCGGTGGCGTCGAGCCTGCCAACATTGTCGGCACGCCGACTCAAGTCTCCGGCCTATCGGGTATCACCGAATTGGCAGGACGCAAGGCGTTGGGCAGTAACGGGCAAGTGTTCGTTGTTCCCGAAACTCAAGTCGCTGGCGAGACGACAACACCAGTCGTCGTTCCGGGTCTGTCCGATGCCGTCTCACTACTCGATAGCATTCATGATGTCGCCGAGCGCGCTGACGGTAGCCTCGCCTATTGGCAGTACGATGTGATAAGTGAGGCGCCACAGTTGCCCGTCGAGGTCAGTCTCACGCCGCTCGGCCAACCCGCTGCCATTGCACGCAGCTACGCCAGCGATATGGTTTGTGGTCGACTCTGGGAACTGCGAGATGCCCCATGGGAGCGGAGTCAGGCGCTTGCTCCCGGAGGATCAGCGACCATTCAGGCGTATCCGCGGATCGGCTTCGGTGGCAATGCGCGCTGTGAGAATGGCAACATGAGCCGTGTCGTATTTTTCGTGCTCAATGGCAATGGCAGCGGCACCATCTCGTCGTCCACCGGCACGATAGAGTGTTTCGATGACCCGTTGATCAATAACTACTGCTGGTGGTTCGGTGCGAACGACACGCAGCCCCGATTTAGCGCCATCCCTGATTCCGGTTCCGTGTTTCGAGACTGGCGCTGGGATTGTGCATCCAGTGATCCGCTGTCAGCGCCGGTGCAGCAATTGCCCGACAGCAGCCAGAACCTTTGCAAAGTCACCTTTGTGCTGGGCGAAGACGACGCGCCGCCCATGATCGAAGAACGACGTCTTGAGGTTCGCGCCAATGGCGTTGGCCGGGTCGATGTCTCACCAGAGCCGAATCGTGTGGATGCTGTTGGTGCGTTCTACGACGACGGCACCGACGTGACTCTGACAGCTGTCCCAGGTGACGGCTTTGTGTTCGGAAGCTGGGACCAGAACGGTTGCACCAACGATCTCGATAGTGATGTCATTACGGTCACGATGGATGCCGATCGTTTGTGCGTCGTTAACTTCGTGCAACCGGCCACTGGTGTCCCACCGGTTGGTAGAATCAGCGTGACACCGTCAACCGTTGTCGATCCCGGCACGACGGTCACACTGGATGCATCGGCCAGTTCCGATGCGGATGGCACGATCGTGTCGTGGGACTGGGACTTCAATGGCGATGCCATCATCGACGCGAGTGGCGAAACGGTCATGACCAGTTTCACAACGCCGGGTATCAACGATGTGTTGCTCACCGTCACGGATAACGATGCGCTGGAAGGACAAGCCGCCGTAGGTATCACAGTACGAGCAGCGACCGGCGGGCAAACCTTTAGTGTCCGTGTCGTTGTGACGGGCGATGGTCAGGTCAGTGTTGCACCGCTTGATCGCACGTTGCGCGATGCCGCCTGTGATGGCGACGAGTGTTTCCTGAACGAAATCGCAGCCGGCACAGAGCTAACGCTGACCGCTTCGCCATTCACACCAGCGGCGTTTGCAGGCTGGGATAGTGCGGAATGTGATTCGATTCCGACTGCGGATGTCTGCATCATCACCGTCAATTCACAGCGGTCTGTCACGGCATTATTCCAGTAGAACGCAGGCAGCGGCGGCCCGATGGTCGTCGCTGTCTGCATAAATGCACAGGTTCCGTGCGCTGACTGGGCGATGATTTTCATTTGAAACTGTATTTGGTCGAAAAGTTGTATATCCTCTCAATATGGGAGAGGAGTTATCGTGAACGCACACAAGGATGTGACGTCGACTGCGAAGCGGACAACGTCATCCTTACGCTTGTGCACGCGTTATCTTGGTTTCTACCTGCAGTCGGCATTTCTCGTGCTGTTGCTTGCCGCCGCAACACCCGACATTCCGTTCACGGCAGTCATCATTTACGCCGCATTGGCGTGCTCGGTGCAGCTAGGCTTCATAATCGGGATTCGTCTCGGTTGGCTGCCGACGATACGCAATGCGCTGTTCGTCTGGCAGCAAGCGCTCGTCAACTCGGCATTGCAGATTGTCTTCATGTTCGTCGTGCCGCCGTTGTTCTACTACTTCGTCGGTTCGCTGTTTGTGATCTGCGTCTATGCGGCGACTCGACTCACGCGCCGTGAGCTCGCGATTCTGCTGACGCTTGCGCTCGGCGGCATTGCCGCGGCAGTGCAGTTAGCCCCGATCAGTGGTTTGCCAGTCGACACTTTGGCGCAGAAAGTACTGTCCGTGTTTTCGGCGGGCCTGTTGTTGTGGCGCACCACAGAAATCGTCATGGAGATCAGTCTCGTCAGACGCCAACTCGATGACACGACGGACCGTCTATCGCAACTGATCCGTGTCTTGTTCGAAAAGGATGAGGAACTGCGTCAACATCGCGAACATCTTGAATCCTTGGTCACTGACCGCACGGCTGAGTTGCAGGAGGCCAAGGAAGTTGCCGAGGCGGCGGTCGATGCGAAAACTCAATTTCTGGCGAACGTATCGCACGAGTTGCGGACCCCCCTGAATGGTATCCTCGGGGCCGGCGAAGTGCTGCAAAGCGAGTTGCCGCCCGGAGAAGAAAAAGAATTGGCAGAGGTCGTTGTCAGCAGCGGTCAATCGTTGTTGAGGCTCGTCAACGATTTGCTCGACTACGCAACGATGGAAGCGAGTGGTGTCGAGATTCGTTTGGCGCCATTCAACTTGCAGGAGTTGCTGCTGAACATCGTAGCCATGGCTGCGCACGAGGCTGATGCCAAAGGTGTGCCTGTGCAAATGGATTGGCCGAATGCGGTCGATGCGGATGTGATCGGAGACGGAGGGCGTATTCGTCAGATCATCGCGAACGTATTGAACAATGCCATTCGGTTCACCGACAGCGGTGTCATCAAGCTGTCGGTGACAGCGCCGGTCGAAGGGTCGCGCGTCTGGCAGCTGCGGGTCAGCGATACCGGTGTGGGCATGCGTGAAGATCACATCGAGCGCGCGTTCGAAGCGTTTTCGCAGGTTGGTGAAGCGGCGCGAAGGAAACAGGGCACCGGGCTGGGCCTGGCAATCAGCCGACAATTGGCGGAGCGCATGGGTGGCAGCCTGACAGCGAGTAGTGAGTTAAACGTGGGTACCCACGTGACACTGACGATGCCGCTTCCTGCGATGGAAGCGCAGATGATCAAGTTGCCAACTGGCGCGGCCTCAATACGGCCCCTACAGGGCCGTCCGGCCGTATTGCTGGTCGAGGATAATCGTGCCAATCAAGTCGTCACGACACGCATGTTGTCATTGCTCTGTTGTGAGGCCGCCATTGCCAGTTCCGGCGACGAGGCACTGGAAATGTTGGCCAAGCAACGTTTCGATGTCGCATTGATCGACCGGCAGATGCCGGGTATGGATGGCATCGAGCTGACGCGACGTATTCGCGGTAGCGGTAACGGTATGGCCGCTATGCCGATCATCGCCGTCACCGCAGATGCGCTTGAATCCGAGCGCCAGCGCTGCCTTGCAGCAGGTATGGATGACTTCTTGAGCAAGCCCTACACAATAGCGGCGATGCAAGCCAAGCTGCATTACTGGGTGCGTGGTCAGGCGAAGGCGGTACAGACTTAACTTTGCGGCGGGCGGGCCGCTAACCCATTAGCTACTCGAGACATTCGCGCGGGAGAATGGATTGGCCTCGCCACAACACCTAACGCTGGAACGTGATCAATTAGACTTCATGGCGAAACGGATCATCGTGACGATGACCTCGTCGTATGTCGTTGCATCTTTAGTGTTGGTCGCATTCTGGGCCGCAGGCGTGGACTTTCCGCTGTGGGCCGCAATCGCTTATGGTGTCGTTGGCGTGGCTGCCTATGGCCTATTTGCCGTCGCGTTTTTTAGTGGCTGGTCCAGACGTTCCGCGAATCCATTTTTGACACGCTGGCAGATGGCGTTGGCATTGGTTACCCACTTCGGTGGCGCCTATTTGATGCCACCGATGTTCTTTTTCTTTTTCGGCGCGCTGTACATCTCCTATGGCCTGGGCGCCTTGCGCTTCACACGCCATGAACACCGCGTGTTGCTCACGATTATCGGTGTATTGTTTGTCGCGCTGATGCTCGTACTCCCCGATATTCGCTTACCATTGGATGGTCTGGTGCAGCGGTTGCTTACCGCGGGAGCCTGCACATTATTGGTCATGCGCAAGAGTCGCATTGCGTTAATACACAATGACATTCGTGAACAGCTCGACGCAAAAGTCGGTGAGCTGAAAGAAAAAGACCAGGCGCTGCTGAGAAATCAGGAGGTACTGGAGCAGACCGTTGCGGACCGCACAGCAGCGCTGTTGGAAGCCAAAGAGGCGGCGGAGGCGGCGAGTTCGGCCAAGTCACGTTTTCTGGCTAATATGTCGCATGAGATACGCACGCCGCTCAACGGTATTCTGGGTACCAGTCAGCTACTGGCGGATTCGCCACTCGACAACGATCAGAGCCGATTGCTCGGGATACTGAGATCGTCCGGGCAAGCACTCTTGCGCATCGTCAACGAGATTCTTGACTTTACGAAAATCAACGCGGGCAAAATGGACATCGTGTCAGCGCCATTCGACCTCCGTCAGGCGCTAACGGAAAGCGTCGATCTGTTTCGCAACATGGATGTTACGAGCGACGTATCGTTGTCGCTGGACTATCCGGTGTCGGCGCCTGATCGAGTCATCAGCGATCGGGGCAGAATTACTCAGATCGTAAATAATCTGATCAGCAACGCGGTTAAGTTTACCGAGCGCGGTACGATAAAAATTGCGGTCCGCAGCCCGGATGGAAACTGCGAAGACTGGCATATCTCGGTGGAAGATTCCGGTATAGGCATTGCCGACCAGCAGCTCGAGCATATTTTCGGCGCGTTCAATCAGGCCGATGATTCGTCCACGCGTAAATTCGGTGGTACAGGTCTCGGGCTCGCGATTTGTAAACAATTGGCCGCTTTGCTCGGCGGAGATCTGATCGCAGTGAGCGAGCAGGGCGTCGGGTCGCGGTTCACACTGGCGCTGCCGCTCGAAGAGGCCGCCAAAGGTGTCGACGAATGCCATGTGCTGATCGTCGATGACAATCGTGTGGCTTGCATGGTCGCTGAGCGTATGTTGCAGCACGCCGGTTGGTCGGTGTCGGCCGTGTCAGGTTGGGATGCCCTCGACGAGCAGCTTGAGCAGCATCCCGTACAAGCCGTAATCGTCAGTGATCAGATGCTTCAAATCGCGCCGCCCCCAATCTGGTCGGAGACTCAGAAAGCCTTGCCGACCTGGGTCATCGTCGATGTCGAGGACATCTCGGCGGCTTATGCTCCGTCGCGGTTGCTGCACCGTCCGTTGCAGTCACACGCCGTAACAGATGCATTATCCGCCGACCTTCAGACGGCAGTGGCCGCTCAGGCCTGATAAAGAAATCCTGCGCGCAGACGCTAATACAGCGTTAAGGCGAGGAGCAGGCCGTATGGCGGCAAACGCGGCAAGACAGACAACACAACAAAGGCTGCGCAAAGAAGTCCAGCTGATGCTGGTCCGTCTGATCGTACTCAACAGCAGCACGGCGTTGGTGCTGTTAGCGTATGCCATCGTCGGTGCGAATGTCCCGTACTGGCTTGGGCCACTTTTCTTTGGGTTGGGGCTCATTACCTGCAGCCTGGTCTATCGATTCTTTGCGTCACGATTGCAGCGTCGACATCGCGACGTGTTCTTTAGCCTCGAGCAATTGGTGACCAGCATACTGATCGCATTCGCGATGGCGTGGATTGCACCGGAAACGTCTATCTACATGCTTTCGACGCTGTACGTAATAATGGCTTATGGAACCCGTCAGTTAAACTTTATCGGGTTGTGCCTGGTGATCGCGTATGCCGGCATTTTGATGTTTTTGTTTGTCAGCCGCATCGGCATTGTGCTTCCACCGATGGAGACGCTGGCGCAAAAAACTGTCGTCACTGCCAGTCTGCTCTGGCTACTGTTCGTCACGTCACTCATGGGACTCGACAACAATCTGATGCATCGAAAACTCAAGAAATCGCGTAACAGCTTGCGAGAAGCAGTCGATGAGCTGACAGAGAAAGATGCGGCGTTGGCCCGCCATCGGGATACGTTGGAACAAGAGGTCGAACTGCGCACGCACGAACTATCCGAGGCTAAAGTGCTGGCGGAGGAAGCGAACCGAGCCAAGAGCCAGTTTCTGGCCAACATGTCCCACGAGATCCGTACGCCACTGAACGGAATTCTCGGCATTGGCGAGATTCTGCTGATGGATGGCCTTCCGGAAGAGCAGCAGTCGCTGGTCAATATTCAACACGAGTCGGCGACGTCATTGCTGCGCCTTGTGAACGACATTCTCGATCTGTCGAAGGTGCAGGCCGGTGAGATGAACATTCACGTCGAACCGTTCTCGTTGCATCAGACACTCAAATCGACGATCGATCTGTACTCGCATGTCGCACGCGACAAAACGGTATCGTTGGCGCTCCAGTGGCCGGATCACGCCGCCAGTAACGTCGTCGGTGATCAGGGCCGCATCGAACAGATCCTGCGTAATCTCGTGAACAATGCGCTGAAATTTACCGATGAAGGCGCTGTTACCATTGCCGTTGAAGCGCCGCACAATGATGACGTCTGGCGGATTACGGTGCGCGATACCGGCATCGGGATTCCTGCCGATAAACTGGATGCCGTGTTCGATACGTTTAGCCAGGCAGACAACAGCGATACGCGACGCTACGGTGGCACCGGTCTAGGTCTTGCGATTTGCCGCACGCTTGCCGGTGTGATGAACGCGACGCTGACGGTCAAGAGCGAGCACGGGATTGGCTCTGAATTTACGCTGGCTATTCCGTTGCCTTCCGCGGTGGATGGCGAGACCGCGACGATTGCGCCTGCGCGCGTGGTCTTTGTCACGTCCGATTCCGTTCTTGGCATGCGGCTGGGCGTTATTGTTCGGCGGTTTGGATTGTTGCCGCTGGTCGTTGACAGTTTCGCCGATGCGTCGGCTTGTGCTCGCGTCGAGTCAGTGCATGCCTTGATCGCTTGTGTTGATTCGCAAGGGCAGCCGTCGCTCGATAGCGTCGACATCGCGGCGCTAACCGCGCTGCAACCGCATTGCCAGTTCGCCACACTTCAGTTGACCGACGGTGAATCACAGTCGCTATCGCCGCCCTGGCAGACGGTCAGCGCGGATGGTCTGGGCGATTGGCTGACCGCCTCGCTAGAGGCGAATGATGCGTTGCAGGCGGTATCGCGTTAGTCATCCAGCTTCGTGACAAAGTCCGCCAGTGCTTCGACGAGATCGAGGTGCAACGGTAACGCCGGATCGGAGTAGCTTGCCTGTTGCGCGGCCGGGTCTGCGCTGACTGACTTCAACACATGGTTCATGCCGTCGATGATCGCGACCTTCGCGTCGCCCTTGGCGGCAGAGAGTATCGTGGCATCCCCAACCGGCACCTGAATGTCGGTGGTGCCATAGACGAGTAGCGTCGGTTCCTCGACCTGCGCAATAGTCGCTGCCGGGTCATACTGAAACCACGAAATGATGTAGGGCTGTACGCTGGCGCGAAACAGCGACGCGAGCATCGGCGGTGGATGGTCGACAGTCTGGCCATTGCGTAACGTGGCAAGCGTCTCGCGCGCCTGTTGCATCATCGGTGCTGGTAGCTGTGCTTCTAATTGCGACTCGATTAAATCAGCCGGATGTTGGCCCGGGCCGGCTAACAGGATGACGCCGGCGTACTCGTTAGCTGCTGCGGCCACCATCGCGATCTGTGCGCCTCCGCTGTGGCCCGTCAGATAGATCGGCAGGCCATATTGCTCGGCTGCAAACTCGGCCCAGGCAGCGGCATCGGCCACATAGTGATCAAATCGCAGGTCTGTCTCCGCGAGTCCGGGCACCTGGCTTTCCCCGATCATGCGCTTGTCGTAGCGAATACTGCTCACGCCGTTGTCGGCCAGTGTTTCTGCGACCAGCTTCAGCGAGTTGTTGGCGCCGGGCAGTAGGGCGCTGTTGCCGTCGCGATCGGTCGGGCCGGAGCCCGCGATGATGACGGCGATCGCGTGTGCGTCGTCAGCATTCAGCAGCGTGCCACGCAACGTCGCGCCATTGGTTTCGAGCTCAACGGCGGACTCTTTGGCAAGTGCGGGTGCAGCGAGTAGCCAAAGCGCGATGAGATAGAGACTAAGCCGTTTCATTGTCAAAGCCCTCAATTTTGCGATAGAGCAGGAACGAATAGGCGACGGGAATCAGGCCAGCGCCAAGTGCCAGCGTTGTAATGAGCCAGGTGTTCATGCCGATGAAAGCGCTCAGCATCAGTCCGATGCCGGCAGCGACGAACAGGTAGCCGCCGAGACGATGCGTGCGGGCCCAGACTTCGTCGCTAGCAAGCGTCCAAGGCGTTCGAATGCCGATGAAGAAGTTCTTGCGCAGCTTGCCCATGTAGTTGCCGAGGACGACAAACAACAAGCCGACGCCGATCGGGATCAGGTATTCCATCGAGACATCAACACCGCGCCCGGCAAGAAGAATCAACCCGCCGATCGCCGCCATGAAGGCGACCATTGCGACCTGAAAGATATGGACCACCGGTGTGAACTCACCGGTGCCGAAGCCTTTTGGCGATATTGCCGGGATCACCCACATCAACAGCATCATGCCGAGCGCGCCGACCGGACCCATCAGGGCCGCGGTGAGTCGGCTCGAGTAGCCGTCGATTTCGCCCGCCGCGTTCCAGTGCGTCGGTACTTGTTCCGCCAACGTCGGGTAGCTGACCAGACTGGCGATGGCAGCGATCAGGATAATCGCGATACTAATCAGGTTGGCGGTCTTGCGCGTCATCGGCAGGCTCCTGTTGCGGTGCGTTCAGAAGGTCCATCAAGAGGCTGGCAGCGTCTTGCAGGACGGTCGTATTGAGCGAATACACGATGTGCTGACCGCGCCGCTCGGTGCGCACGAGATCGGCCTGTTTCAGCAAATTGCAGTGGTGCGACAGCGATGCGCGCGTCATTGTGAACTGCTCCGCGATCTCGCCGGCATCGAGCGAGCCCGCCCGCAATAACCGCAGGATCTCGCGGCGCGTCGGGTCGGCCAATGCCTTGAACAGCGTTTGTGTACTCATGGCATTATGATATTTAGATAAATATCTAAATACAAGTGACAGCCCTGAAATACCGCCGTTGTGGCGGTGACCGAGCTAGTCGAGCGGGATGCCGATAGTTTCTTCGGGAGAATACCTGTCGAAGAATTTCATCGTCATATCGAGGAACAGCGTCTGCATCGACGTGGACGAGTAAACCAATCGTTGCGCGCCGACATTGCGATAGACGACATCGACGTCACGCTTTTGGATCTTCTTGATGAGCTTCTGCATCGCGTCGGCGTCTGTGATGACGTTGGTTTCGTGATGAAAGGTTTGCCATGGTGTGTTGAACGTATCGAGTTGACGTTTCAGAGAAAGTGCGTCCAGCGCTTTCTTATTGCCGGGCGCTGCAGCCACAGATTGCCAATAATTGCTCGATGTGAATTGCTCTTCTTTTCGGAGCCATTTGGCAAAACGCGGCAGATCGACCATGCAGTGGTACGTCACGATGGCATCAAATAGTGTCGGGCTCGTATTAGCCGCGTTATAGAGCAGTGTGCCGCCCTGGCCGAGACCAAAACCGAATACGCCGCGACCGTTGTCCCAGCCAGCTTCGCGCGCAAAAGCGACGGCATCCGTCAGGTCGCTACTAAGCAGTGCCAGATGATTACGCAGGCCATCTTCAAAAAATGCGCGTCCATAACCGATGTTGCCACGCGGGTTGATCATCATGACGCTAAAGCCACGACTTGCGAGGTAATACAGATCCTCGTCCCACTCAAATCGGGCACGTCCGTACTCCGGATACTGAAGACTGACGATTAACCCTCGAATGTCCATGTCGGGGTGCGGCATCAGCAAGGCCGTATCCAGTTGAAGTCCATCGCGGGTCGTTATCTGACCCAAACGTGCGCTGGGTAGCCACGCGCGATCATCTAACCCTAGATCTTCGCCGATCAGCTTGAGGCTGTTGTCCGTGGTATCGAAGACAAACCAGTCTCCGTATGTCGTCATGTCGCGCGCACGCACAATCCACTGTGCGTCATCATTGCTTCGGGTGTAGACGTAGTAGGGTTTACCGAGTTCCGAACCCAGTGTCTCAAGCAATACGGTATGGCGTTCACTATCTGACACGTAGGTAAACGTCTGGGCCTGGTAGCCAACTGCGTGTAAATCGCCGGTTTCCGTATCGTATAAAACGTGAGATCGGCTGACATCGGTACCGACATCGTAGCGCGCGTCTGCCGCGACCACTGCCCTACGTTGTCCACTGTTCAAGTTGTAGCGAACGATCTGATAACGACCGGCGGCATTGAGCTCAGTGATCAATACTTCGTCACCACCGGCGAGTATGGTGTAGGGCGCATGGCTGCGTCGGTAGCGCGGCCCCTCTGTGTAATCGAATTGTACGGGTCCGTTTTCGAACCGCTTGTCGTGCGACCACAGCTCGCCGGTGTCGCCGTCCAGTACATAGTGAATCTTGCTGTCACCTTTTTCGCGCACACCAATGACCGGCGTCCCATCTGGTGCGAGCCACCATCGTTTGATCTGCGCGTCGCGCCCGGAGATGACATCAGTGACGACGCCTGTGAACAGATTGAGTCGGTGTAATCGGGAGAAGTCATAGATATCGAATGACTCGAGCAAAACGTGCTCCGGGTCATCGGGCAGCGTGTGCCGCAAACGCCAGTTTTCACGACCGGTCATGAAGGAGGATCCACCAAACAGGCGCTCATCTTCTTCGGGTTCGTACTCGAGCAGCGTCTGCAGCTCCTCACCATCTGGCGTCATACTCCATAAACCGCGCGCGCCGACCAGCAGACGATCATCGCTGGCCCAAGCGATTTGTTGTGGCACGAAGTCGCGCACGTCGATGCGAGCCGTTTCTTCCCAGTCTTCGATGTTGACGACGCGAATCTCGTTGCCACCGCGTGTGCGATAGAGATACGCGAACGATTCACCGCTGGGTGAAAAGCTGAACATTGAATGCGTCTCGCCATCGAGGATCTGGCTTGCCACCGCCAATTCTTGCGCCTGTGCTATTGCCCCCATGCCGAGGCAGAATAGCCCTGCAATCCATCGTCTATAGCGGTTCATTATTGTTCCTTGTTGGTCGCCTCGAAGTGTCGAAGCGAGGCTTCGAGAAAATACTTCCGATTGTTGCGGTAACTAAACCCGTGTCCTTCGTCTCGCAATATTCTGACGTTAGGTTCGCGCTTCAGTTCCCGCATCCGCTTCTCGTAGCGTTTGGCGTGCTCGACGGGAACGATGTTATCGGCATCACCGTGGAACAACAGCGTTGGCGTGGTCAGACGCTCGAGCTGAAACAACGGCGAGATCGCCTGCAGGGCTTCTTTCTCGCGGCGCGGGTCACCGAGCAGCTCGCGCCACAACTCATAGGCGAGATAGTTGTCCTCACGTCGGTAGCCCTTGATCTGCAGGCCAATGTCGACCGGTGCTGCGCCGGAGACGACCGCTTTGTACAAGTCCGGATAGCGGATGCCGCTCATCAACGCGGCATACCCGCCGTAACTCCAGCCCATGACAAACACGCGATCGGCGTCGGCGATGCCGACGTCAATCGCCCAGTGCGCGCCGTCGGCAATATCGTCGATCATGCGCGCGGCAAATTCACCGAACCCGGCAGTCAGGTGCTCCAGGCCGTAACCGGTGGAACCCCGAAAATTCATGTCGAGCACCGCATAGCCGCGCGAGGCGAAGTAGGCGCTTTCCGGGTCCAGCAGAGGTGTCGAGCGGATCCATGGCCCGCCATGCGGTTGCACAATCAACGGCAGGTCGCGGGCCTCCGCACGACTCACGCCTGTCGGCAACGTCAGGTAGGCCTCGATCTCGGTGCCGTCACGCGCCGTGTAGCGCACACGTTCACGCTTAGGGGTGTCTTGTTCGCGCAGCGCTTCGTGGAAATCGCCGAGCACGTCGATTTGATCATCTTCCGGGTAGTAGATCAGCGCCTGCGAGCGACCTTGCGCGTCGTTGGCCACCGCCAGCAAGACCTGACGGTCGTCAGAGAACGCGGTGAGGTAGATCGCTTCACCTGGCCGCTGATCGGCGAGTCGGGACTGATAGTCAGCCAAGCCTTGATCAAACCAGACCGTCTGCCAGTGCTCGCCCAGGTAGGTGATGCCCGTTAGCTGCTGATTCGCATCGTCCCAAATGAGTGTGGATGGTGTGAAATCATTGCCGGCTACGTCGTAGCGAGGATCCTCGTGCAACACACGGACGATCTCGCCAGTGATCGGGTCGTAGTGCACCAGGCGGAACCGATCGCCGGTGATGCGTTCGGCAATGTAGAGCGTGTTCGCGTCATAGCCGTATCCCATGACGAGCACACGGCGTTGCAAGTAGCTGCGGCCATCGTAGTTCAGCTTGATGGCGCCATCCGACTGCCATTCGTCGTGTTCGACCCAGCGTTGGGTCTCCGGATGGCGGATCAGGTAGGTCGCACGGTCTTTGTCGATGCGCACCGCCATGCGCGGACTGCCGGTTCGGTCAACAAGCCACCGATCGATTTTCTCACGCTTACCGTTCTCAATTTCCACAGGCTCGCCGGACTCGGTGTCGAGGGAATAGACACTGCTATAGCCTTTGGCGTTGTAGCCCGTGACGACAATCTGATCAGACTGGTCGCGCAATGGTGCCGGGATCGACCAATAACGCATGCTGCGTTTGAACTCGCTCATCGAGTTCAGTTCGCCGTCGTCGACATAAAGATTCTCGAGCAATGTACTCGGCAGCGAACTGCGTTGCCCGGCGGCAAACAATGCGCCGCCTGCCTCAAACGTCAGCGTGCCATCGTCCACCCACTGCAGGTTTCGCGGGGCATACGGACCAACTTCACGGATGCGGGGGTAGTCGGGATATTCGCGATCGGTGATGACGATTCGATAGCCGGACTGGTCGACCGCGACATGGGTGACGTAGGTGCCGTCCGGTGAGACGGTGAGTTGTGGACGCGCTCTCGGCTGGAATAAATCGCGAATAGCGAGTGGCTCGGCCGCGACTGTCGTGGTCACAAGACCGACCGCAAGACTCGCCAGCCAGCGCGCGCAAGACATCCCTTTCGCATACCTCTCACCCACGACAACACCGTATCACCGTCGCGAACGCGATGCCATTGATCCGCCGCTTTGGCGTTACAATCGCGCCATGCGAAAACTACTGATAATGCTTGGTCTGCTGTTGTCGGGTTGCGCGCTGTCGGCGGACAGCCTGTTGCCGAATCCTGTGACCAATAATGCGGTCGCTTTGGTCGACGACACGATCATCAGTTTTGCGGGTCTCGGCGCTGGGAAGACCCACGACGATGTGCATGCGCGGGTGTTTCAGCGAAGGCTCGACGAAGCACGCTGGCACGACTTCGGCACGCTGCCAGATAACGTTGGCCGGCTTGCGACGGTCGCGGTCGGAGTCGAGCAGCTGGCGTACGTGTTTGGCGGCTACACCGTGGCCGAGGATGGTAGCGAGGTGTCAACGCCCGATGTCTGGGCTTACGATCCAACGCGGCGAACGTTCGCAAACCTCGCGCCGATGCCAGTGCCAGTGGATGACGCCGTGGCGGTCACCTATCAGGATCGCTACATTTATTTGATCAGTGGCTGGCATGATCTGGCGAACGTCAACCTCGTGCAACGTTACGACATCAAAACGGATACGTGGACGCAATCGACGCCATGGCCAGGCGAGTCCGTGTTCGGCCACGCAGGCGGCATCGTCGGCAACACGATGGTGGTTTGTGATGGGGTGACCGTGGTCGTTAGGGCCGAAGGCCCTCGCGCGTTTACCATGACCAACGCCTGCTTCCGAGGGGTTATCCGTGCCGACGACCCGCGCAGGATCGACTGGCACACGTTGCCGCCCCATCCCGGGCCTGCCCGCTATCGGATGGCCGCGACAGGCAGTACAACGATCAACGGTGTCGTATTCGCGGGCGGTAGTGAAAACCCATACAACTTCAACGGCATCGGCTACAACGGTGAGCCTTCGGCCCCCATCGGCGACGTGTTTGTTTGGGACCTCGATGCGGATGCGTGGATCGTTCATCCAGAGCCCGTGGTGCGAACGATGGATCATCGCGGCCTGCTCGAGATTGCGCCACGCCGGTTTGGGATTATCGGCGGCATGCGGGCAGAGCAGACTGTCAGCGCCGACATGATCGAATTCGAGTTGGCAGAACGTTGATGGGGTGGATGGCTAATCCGCGCCTGCGACTGATGGCGGGCGCGGCGCTGATCAGTTTCTCACCCGTATTTGTGGCGCTGGTATCCGTGCCGGCGACCACGAGTGCCTTTTACCGGGTCTTCATTGGCGGCATCGCGCTGTTATTGTGGTTGGCGGTGACACGACAGTTCACCTGGCCACGGACCGTCGTTTGCGTCTGGCTCGCCATCGCGTCGGTCGCGTTCGCCGCAGACCTGTTCTTTTGGCACAAAAGCGTGCTGTATGTCGGCCCCGGCTTATCGACGTTGCTCGCCAATTTCCAGGTGTTTTTCATGACGCTGGCTGGTGCGCTGTTGCTTGGGCAACGGCCGAGCGCACGAAAGCTCGTTTCGATTCCGCTCGCATTGCTCGGGCTCGCGATGATCGTTGGGCTGGACTGGTCGGCGCTGCCGGATGACTACCGCTGGGGCGTCGTGTTTGGGTTGTTGACGGCAATGAGCTATGCCGCCTACTTGTTGAGCTTTCGCCATGCACAGACGAAGACCACGCGCACAGGCCCGGGCGGTTTACCCGCGCGTGAGCTGACCATCGTCTCGCTCGTCACCGCGGCGTATCTCGCGGCCGTCGCCGGCATGGAGGGCACGTCGCTTGCGATTCCGACGTGGACGGACGCGGGCTGGCTGATCGGTTATGGCGTGTTTGCGCATGTGCTGGGCTGGTTGCTAATCGCAAGCAGCCTGGCGCAGGTGCCGGCGGCGCTGGTTGGGCTGTCTTTGCTGCTGCAGCCGTTGCTGAGTTTTCTGTGGGATGTACTGATTTTCGGTCGACGACTGGTCGGCATCGAGCTGCTGGGAGCCGCGATTGCACTGGCCGCCATCTACTTCGGCTCTCGGCAACCGTCCCGACGCAAAGCTGTGGGATAATACCCGCATGATCGATATCGTCTTCAAGCTGGTGCTCGCTTACTTGCTCGGCAGCGTCAGTGGCAGCCTGTTGCTGGGTCGCCTCAAAAAGGTGGATATTAGAACCGTTGGTAGTGGTAACGCGGGCGGTACCAATGCGTTGCGCACGCAAGGCAAGCTGTTTGCGCTGGGCGTCATCATTATCGATATCGGCAAAGGCGCGCTCGCTGCGGGCTGGGTGCCGGCGCTCACACTGGTGTCTGCTGCACCGATCCCGCACTGGCTACCATACGCCTGCGCCGCGTTATCGGTGGTCGGCCATTGCTACCCGATTTTCTATGGGTTTCGTGGCGGCAAGGGTGCCGCGACACTCGTCGGTACGTATCTCGTGTTCGCGCCGACGTTGGTGTTGCCGATGATTGCGGTCTGGCTTTTCACGATCATATTCACCGGTTTTGTGGGTCTGGCGACGATGATCACCGGTCACGCAGCCTGGTTTGTATTGCTGGTTTTGCGTGGCACCGCAGCGATGGATCTTGTGGTCTATGCGTTCGTCATGGCCATCTTCGTCGTTTATACACACCGTTCGAATATCGTGCGTATGCGTGATGGCACTGAGAACCAGAACACGCGCCTGATGGTGTTCAAGAAATCATGAATGTCTCAGCCATCGACGCGTCATTGAAAGCGGCCTTGGTTGGCGTCGACGGTTTGGCGGATATACATGTGTTCGAGAGTCTACCGTCGACGAACACCTGGCTGAACGAGCGCGAAGCGCTACCGACCGGCCGAGCGGAAGTGGCGCTCGCGCTGCACCAGACCGCCGGGCGCGGGCGACGTGGCAAAACCTGGCAGGCACCCAGCGGTAGCGGTTTGTGTGTATCGGTGGCGTATCAGTTTGATGCGATGCCGGAGCAGCCTGGCGCGATTAGCCTGGCGCTCGGTGTGGCCATAGGTCGGGTGCTCGAGCAACTCGGCGCTGGCGAAATTTTGCTGAAGTGGCCGAACGATCTTGTCTGGCAGGACCGCAAGCTTGGCGGCATTCTTGTAGAGTCCAGCGCGCGCGGCGGTGGGTTTCGCGTGGTGGCGGGTGTCGGCATCAACGTCGCGCTGCCCGCGCCGTTTACGTTAGATAGCACGCAGGGCTGGTCGAAAGGGCCGGTCGATTTAGCCACAATGGGCATCGAGACGACCATCGCAGATTTGGCGGCGCGTGTGATCCCCGCGGTGATCGACGGACTGGACCAATACGCGGCGACGCCGTTGGCTGACACGATGGCGGCGTTTAATCGCCGGCACTGGCTCAATGAACGCCCGGCCGAACTGGACGGCAAGATGTTGCGTTGTGGGCCAGTCGATGCGGTCGGTCGGCTATCGGTCGTGGATATGCAGAACGGCGAACAACGCACGATCGACAGTGGCGATCTGACGCCGATTGCCTGGAGTGAGGCCTCGTGAGCACGTTGTTGCTCGATATCGGCAACACGCGCTGCAAATGGGGTTTGTGGGAAGACGGCATGTTTACCCGCGAGGGCGCTGTCGACAATGACGATATTGGCAAAGCGAACGTGTGGACGTTCGCGCTGGATGCCGACAGTGCATTCGCCTGTTCAGTGGCGAGCGCGCGGCGCACCGACGCGCTGCATGAGGTGCTCTCGCGGCTAGGGGTCAAATTGACGCTGGCACAAACGACGAGCGAGCGAGCGGGCGTGCGCTGCGCCTACACCGATCCGAGTCGTCTCGGTGTGGACCGCTGGATGGCGGTGCTGGCCGGTAGCCGCTTGCCGCGACGTCCGGCGTTGATTGTCGATGCCGGCACTGCGTTGACGATCGACGCGGTCGATAACGACGGCAATCATGCCGGCGGCTTTATTATCCCCGGCATCCAGATGATGCAATCGGCATTGACGACGCGTACCGCTAACATCCGTGTCGACGAGCCTGACGCTATCAATGAGTCGTTTGGCACGTCGACCAGCGAGGCCGTGCGCAATGGCGCGCTGGTCGCGGCAGCCGGCGCGGTCGATCGCGCGGCAAACTGGCTCGCGATGTTGTGCGATACCGACCCCGACGCGCTGACGTTTGCGTTTACGGGCGGCAACGGCGAGATGCTGGCGGATACTTTGAACCGCGCGGCGGATTTTCATGCTAATTTCGTACTGGATGGGTTGGCGATCTATGCGGGGCTTGCGCCATGAGAAATCTGTTTCTGATGTTGCTGGCAGCGAACCTGCTGTTTTTCGGCTGGAAGCATTGGGTCTACCAACCCGACGCGGACGTCACCGTGGTCGATCCGAGCACCCTCGGCGAGCGCATTCCGGTTGCTAACGATGAGCGCCAAGATTCTGCGCCAGTCGAAGACGTCGTGGCGGTGGATACCGCGCCTGAACCTGAGCCAGAAGTCACCGCGTTGCCCGCGACGGTCGGGCGTGCGTGCATGACCATCGGACCGTTCGACAAGGTGGGTGATGCGAATAGCGCCCAGGACACGCTCGCTGGCACCGGCTACAACGTCGCACAACGCGCAGCGCAAGGTACGGTATTTGTCGGGCACTGGGTGTATGTCGATAATATCCCGAGCCGCAGCCAGGCGCGGTCATTGCTGAAGAAGTTGCAGGACGGCGGCATCAAAGAGGCGATCCTGATGGCCGGTTCGCCGGGCGAAGACATCATCTCGCTGGGGCTGTTTTCGGCCGAGGCGGGCGCGGAGCGCACGGAGCTCAAGGCCAAGTCGATGGGCGTTGAGGCCTACGTCGTGCGCCGGACCAAGGATGCGACGGTGTTCTGGCTGGATGTGAAGCTGAAAGCGGGGCAGGCGGGCAGCGCGCTGGCGGATGTCTACGGCGATGACCGCGTGCTGCGCGGTGATGCTGCAACCTGCCCGCAAAACGGCTGAAATTAGACCCGCATCACTGGCGAAACGCCGCTGGTGCGACTAAACTACGCGTCCGCTGCCGCAATGGCAGTGATTTTTAGGCGGCCGGCATAGCTCAGTTGGCAGAGCAACTGATTTGTAACGAGTCATTCATTCTAATAAAATCAACGGTAAAAGTGTAGTAATCTAGTCTTTTTCTAAGTGACAACCTAAGCCAGCATAGCTCCAACGGTAGAGCAGCGATTTTGTAAGTCGACGGTTGGCGGTTCAAATCCGTCTGCTGGCACCATCACTTCACTCCCGTTACCGTCTTTCTGCGGTTGTACCGCGTTAGTAACCCCAGCCCTTCCGGGTGGTCGCTTTCTGCTTTCGCTCTCAGGTCATGTAGAGTCCATGGCACATTGAGACGGCCCATGGCGCTTTGTACGGCACTCTGCCGCCATCTTTGGCCACGTTCACCGATAAACACAGCACCATCAGTACGTGGGCCTATGGAGCGCCTCAGAAGCTTCTTGAGCGACGGTGTCACGATTACTTCAACACCCTTATTAGTCTTGCTCTCAATGACCTCAATGACCTCATAAATCCGTGATGTGATATCAAGCGCCATCAAATCTTTCTGCCTCAAACCGGTGAGGTAAAGCCCCCACATAAACCAACGGAATCGCTGTGTTGCTTTCTTGCTGGCATCCCATAATTCTTGGTCTGTCACATAGTGCTGCTTTGGTTTTTCCTCGTTACGTCTCACGCCATACGTAGGGTTAAAGTCAGCCATTCGTATTCTCATGCCGTGGTTGTAGATCGACGACAACACAGCAACGATCCTGTTACCCATCGGGGCTTTGTTGGCCTGTGTCATACATTCCAGAAATACCGCGACATCTTGTTGTGTCAGGTCATTCGGGTGCATGTGTCCAAACTGCGGTCTTACCTCCTTGTCGATGATCCTGGCATATTCCTTTTGTGTCACTCTTGATCGTGTCAGTAGCTTTGATTTCTGGTAGTCCTCGGCAATGTCCATAATGGTTGGCTCGGTACCAATCTCTAGGAACGTAGCCAGCGCTGCGTAGACCTCTGATTCCGATACATCAGCACGACACAACCGGTGCCACTTGTTCTGGTGAACGTAGTACAGCGATGGACCGGACTGGTGGACTTTCGGTGGTAGCTTCACGCTCGCATGCCCTTGTCATTCACGTTCAATGTCGGTCGTGTCCGTCTGTTGCCACCTCGCTGCATCGCTTCATCAATAAACGTCGTGGTAGTGATCGGCTTTAGGTTGGCGTCTTTCATGTAACGGATACCCCGCTCCTTTAAGCAACGCTCTACCATAGATGCTCGCTTGCATCCAAAAAACTCTTGCAAGTTTTCGAAGCTACAGAGCACCTACAAACACCACCACAGCAATACAAACACCATCGCCCAAAACATCCATGTTGCTAGCACAAGGCGTTTCACTCGATGACCTCTCGGAATTTGACGACTTCGATGTAATGAGATCGGCCCGTAGCTGAACGCTCTGCGTCATCTAGCCTGTTGTAACAAGCATGGCCAAGCGAGCCATCATCAGGATCACGCAACAACCAAACCTCTTGTGGCTCACGCTTTACGCGGTAGTCTCTAGATTTCCAGTCCCATTCAGGGCCCATTACACCTGAGGTCAAGAGAATCCACTCATCAAGGGACGCTGAAAAAAACTCAACATCTCTCCTATCCTCATACGCCTGCATAACGGCTATCTTTTCTGCTGTGGTTTTCATGCTGC